>NZ_CP082923.1:0-646660 GCF_019931575.1 Caulobacter segnis
CTGAGCGGTTGGCTTTACTATTCCCTTGCGGGGCGAGGGGCTCTCGCGAGTCAACAGAAATATCCGCGATCGGACGCAAGTTTTCCGTTTGACCGGCCCCCTGCGCTGGCTAGTTTAAGCGTCTCAGCGCTTCTCCAGTCTTGGAAAAAACAAGGCGGCGGCGGACCGAACGTGTTCGCCGGGTAAGAACCTGTGTGCGTTGAGAAGACCGGCCGTACGCCATGGGGGGCGGGCGGCTGAGAATGGTTGCGGCGGTTGTTTTTGTGCGAGGCGGTGGACGAATGACGATGAAGGGTGGGGTGGCCAGCCAGGACTTCTCGGCGGCGATCGCGACGGCTTGCGAGCCGGCGGCGGGCGTGTGGTCGAAGGTGACCGTGGCCCTGAAACGCGAATTGGGCGACGCGGCGTTCGGCTCCTGGATCGCCCCGGCGATGCTGCGCGAGGCCGCGACCGGCGATGTCGTGCTGGTCACGCCGACGGGCATCGCCCGCGACTGGATCCGTCGCAGCGCCTGGCGCCGCATCGGCGAGCTGTGGGCCGCCAACGACGCCACCGGTCGCCGTATCGACCTGAAGTCGCGCCTGGAATTCGAGGCTTCGGCCGGCGCCTATGTCGAGGCCGCCCCGAAGGCCGTGTCGGCCGAGCCGATCGAGATCGTCCTGCCCGTGTCGACCGACGCGCCGGCCGTCGTGGCCCCGAGCGCGAAGTCGCCCCGCACCCAAGGGCTGCAGGAACGCTTCACCTTCGAGACCTTCGTCCCGGGTCCGGCCAACGAGTTCGCCCACGCCGTGGCGCGCCGGATCGCCAACTGGGCCGACGGCCACTTCAATCCCGTGCTGTTCCACGGCCCCTACGGTTTCGGCAAGACGCACCTGCTGAACGCCCTGGCCTGGGAAGCCATGCGCAACGCGCCGGAAAAGCGCGTGGTCTACCTGACCGCCGAGCGCTTCCTGTCGACCTTCGTGCGCGCCCTGATGGATCGCCAGACGGCGGCCTTCAAGGAAGAGCTGCGCGCGGCCGACCTCTTGATCATCGACGACGTCCACTTCATCGCGGGCAAGCAGTCGACCCAGGAAGAGCTGTTCCACACCCTGACCGCCCTCGTGGGCGAAGGCGGCCGCGTGGTGTTCTCGGCGGACCGTCCGCCGTCGGCCATGACCGAGATGGACCCGCACCTGCGCTCGCACCTGTCGGCGGGCCTGGTCTGCGGCCTGGAGCCGGCCGACCGCTCGCTGCGCTTGGGCATCCTGGAGCGCAAGATCCAGACCCTGTCGGGCGCCCAGGGCTTCGACCCGACCATGCGTCCGGACGTTCTGCAGTTCCTGGCCGACCGCTTCACCGACAGCGTCCGCGAGCTGGAAGGCGCGCTGAACACCCTGTCGGCCCGCGCCGGCGAGGGCCTGTCGCGCCTGACTCTGGACGAGGTGCAGGCGATCCTGCGCCCGCACCTGCGGACGGGCGAGAAGCGCATCACCATCGACGACATCCAGAAGGCCACCGCCGACCACTACGGCATGAAACAGGCCGACCTGCTCAGCGAGCGCCGCAACCGCGCCATCGCCCGTCCGCGCCAGGCCGCCATGTGGCTGGCCAAGCAGCTGACCACCCGGTCGCTGCCGGATATCGGCCGTCGCTTCGGGGGCCGCGACCACACCACCGTCTTGCACGCCGTGCGCCGCATCGAGGCCCTGCGCGCCGAGGACAACGCCCTGAGCCACGACCTGGAGACCATCACGCGCAAGCTGCGCGGCTGATCCGGGCGGGACCGGGACACCGGTTTCCTCAAGGCTTCAAGAAGAAGGGCCGTTCCGGAAGGGGCGGCCCTTTTTCATTGGACGGTCATGAGCCGTTTCCGGCCCTCAGCCGGGCTAAACCGCAAGATCGGTCGAGCGCGACCCGGCGGCGAGCGCCTAACTGGGCCCCGCCACGGAAAAGGGTGACGATGAAGGCGGCGCTTCCCAACTACCAGGCCCGGATGCAGCGGGTGCTGGACTATGTCGACCAGCATCTGGACGGTGACCTGGACCTGGAAACGGTGAGCCGCGTGGCCGCCTTCTCCAAGTTCCATTTCCACCGCCAGTTCGCGGCGACCTTCGGGCTGTCCGTGCATCGCTATGTCCAGCTGTCCCGCCTGAAGCGCGCGTCGCAGCGGCTGGCTTCCAAGGACGCCCAGAGCGTCACGGAGATCGCGATGGAGGCCGGTTATGACGCGCCGGACGCCTTCGCCCGCGCCTTTCGGCGCCGGTTCGGACAGTCGCCTTCGTCTTTCCGGAAATCGCCCGACTGGGCGCCGTGGCTCGCGGCCTTCGGGCCTCTCGACAATGCGAGGAGCAAGCTGATGCGCATAACCTACGAACCCGCCGACGTGACGATCCGTGACGTCCCCCCGACGCCGGTGGCGATCATGGAGCACCGGGGCGACCGGGCGACCCTGCCCGCCACGATCGAGCGGTTCATCGCCTGGCGCAAGGCCGCCGGCCTGTCGCCCGAGACGAGTTCGACCTTCAACATCTTCCGGTCGGAGCGGATGCCCGAAGACCCGGCCGACTACAGCATGGACCTGTGCGTCGGGACCGACCGGCCGATCGCGCCCGATGACGAGCGGATGAAGGCCGGCGTGATCCCTGGCGGCCGTTGCGCGGTGCTGCGTGTCGTCCACGACACCCACAATCTGGAGCCGGCCGCGCTCTACCTCTACCGCGACTGGCTTCCCGCCAGCGGCGAGGAGGCGCGGGACTTCCCGATCTACTGCCAGCGGCGCTTTTCGGCGCCCCCGGCCGCGCCGGTCCACCCGGTGGTCGTCGAGCTGTTCCTGCCGCTCAAATAGGGGCGTCAGGCGCCGGCCGCGCGCGCCGCAGCGTCAGATTGATCCGCCCGCCGTCCGGGACCAGGCTCGAAGAGCCCGGCAGGATCCGGTCCACGCCGTGGAAGGCCAGCCGGGCCGGCCCGGACAGGCGACACACATCTCCGGAGCTCAGTTTCAGGCTGCGCGTCGGGTCCTTGCGCGAGGTCCCGCCGATGCGGAACACCGCCGTGTCGCCCAGCGAGATCGACAGCACCGGAAAGCGCGGGTCGGCCTCGTCGCGGTCCTGGTGCAGGCCCATGCGGGCGCCGTCGCGATAGAGGTTGACCAGACACGAGTCCGGCGGCGTCTCCGCGTCGCCCAGCCGGGTCCACAGGTTCAGCAGCGCCGAGGGCATGGCGGGCCAGATCTGGTCCGTGCCCGGATGACGTTCGGCGTAGCGGTATCCCGCCGCGTCGCTGGTCCAGCCCAGCGGGCCGAACGCGGTCATCGCTACGCTCATCGGCTTACCATAAGCCGCCTCGTACTGGGCGAAGGGCGCGCTCTCGGCGGCCGCCATCACCGCCGCGATCAGATCCCGCTGGGCGGCGAGGTCCAGCAGGCCCGGCCAAAGGTCGAAACCCGGAATGACGGTCAGGGGCTGAAACATTACTGAAACTTAACGCGCGCCTTAGGAGCGGAAGGTGTTGGTTTGCGCCGCCGGCTGAGGGGGCCGGATGAATTTTCCATACTAGGGTCGAACATGCGTCGTCTTATGTCCTCTGCGGCCGTGGCCGTGATGTTGTTCGCCGCCGGGAGCGTTTCCGCCGCCCCGGCCGCCAAGGCCAAACCGAAGCCCGTTGCGGCGGCGGCTTCGGCGGGCTCCAAGGGCGCGACCTTCGCGACCGTGACGACCCAGCTGCCCCGCAACGTCCGTCCCTCGCACTATGATGTGGCCTTCACGCCGGACGCCGACAAGCTGACCTTCGACGCCAAGGTCAAGATCGCCATCGAGGTGGTCGAGCCGACCGCCACGGTGACCCTGCAGGCCGCCGACCTGACGTTCTCGAAGGCGGAGATCGCCGGGATCGGCGCGGCCAGCATCAAGGTCGACGACGAGGCCCAGACCGCCGCCTTCACGTTCGGCAAGGTGCTGCCGAAGGGCAAGTACGTCCTGTCGATCGACTACGCCGGCAAGATCTACAAGCAGGCCGCCGGCCTGTTCGCCCTCGACTACGAGACCGAGGCGGGCAAGAAGCGGGCGATCTACACCCAGTTCGAGAACTCCGACGCCCGCCGCTTCATCCCCTCGTGGGACGAGCCGTTCTACAAGGCCACCTACAGCGTCGAGGCGACGATCCCGACCGGCCAGATGGCCCTGGGCAACATGCCGATCGCCTCGTCCAAGGACCTGGGGAACGGCAAGACCCTGGTGAAGTTCGCCACTTCGCCGAAGATGTCGACCTACCTGCTGTTCTTCGGCCTGGGCGAGTTCGACCGCGCCTCGGTCAAGTCGGCCGGCGCCGACGTCGGCGTGGTCACCAAGAAGGGCGACACCGCCAAGGCCGATTTCGCCCTGAAGGCGGCCGCCGACATCCTGCCCTGGTACAACGACTATTTCGGCACGCCCTATCCGCTGCCGGTTCTGGACAACATCGCCGCCCCGGGCCGCAGCCAGTTCTTCAGCGCCATGGAGAACTGGGGCGCGATCTTCTATTTCGAATACGCCCTGCTGCTGGACCCGAAGATCTCGACCGAGACCGACAAGCAGAACGTCTTCACGACCGTGGCCCACGAGATGGCCCACCAGTGGTTCGGCGACCTGGTCACCATGGCCTGGTGGGACGACCTGTGGCTGAACGAGGGCTTCGCCTCATGGATGGAGGGCCGGGCGACCGAGCACTTCCACCCCGAGTGGAACGCGGCGCTCAACGCCGTGGGCGGCCGTGAATACGCGATGAGCCTGGACGCGCTCTCGACCACGCACCCCGTGGTGCAGCACGTCGAGACCGTGGAACAGGCCAGCCAGGCCTTCGACGCCATCACCTATCAGAAGGGCGAGGCCGTGATCCGCATGCTGGAAAGCTATGTCGGCCACGACGCCTGGCGCGACGGCGTGCGCGCCTACATGAAGCAGCACGCCCACGGCAACACGGTTAGCGACGACCTGTGGAGCGCCGTCGAGACGGCGGCGGGCAAGCCGATCAAGGCCATCGCCCACGACTTCACCCTGCAGCCGGGCGTGCCGCTGATCACGGTCGACAGCGCGACCTGCGCGGCCGGCAAGACCACCCTGGCCTTGACCCAGACCGAGTTCAGCAAGGACGCGCCGGGCAAGACGCCGCTGACCTGGCGCACGCCCGTCACCGTCCAGGCCCTGGGCGGCGGGACGGCCAAGACCCTGGTTACGGGCGGCAAGGGTTCGGTCACGGTCGACGGCTGCGGTCCGGTCGTGGTCAACGCCGGCCAGAACGGCTATTTCCGCGTCCAGTATGGTCCCGAGCGCTTCGCGGGCGTCGTCCAGAACTTCGCCAAGCTGCCGGCCATCGACCAGCTGGGCGTGATCAGCGACGCCTGGTCTATGGGTCTGGCCGGCTACCAGCCCGCCACCGACTTCCTCGAGCTGGCCAAGGCCACGCCCGCCGACACCGATCCGCAGGTGCTGTCGAAGGTGGCCAGCACCTTCTCGGCCATCGACGGCTACTACGAAGGCATGCCGACCGAGCGCGCCGCGTTCCGCAAGCTGGCGATCGCCCAGCTGCGGCCGCTGCTGGCCAAGGTGGGCTGGACCGCCAAGCCGGGCGAGGCCGACAATGTCGCCATCCTGCGCGCCGACCTGATCGGGGCCCTGGGCGGCCTGGGCGACGCCGAGGTCGTGGCCGAGGCCACGCGCCGGTTCGCCGCCGACAAGACCGACCCGTCGGCCATCCCCGGCCCGCTGCGCAAGACCGTCCTGGGCGTCGTGGCCAAGCACGCCGACCAGGCGACCTGGGACGCCATCCACGCCCAGGCCCAGGCCGAGAAGACCCCGCTGGTCCGCAACCAGCTCTACACCCTGCTGGCGGGAGCCGAAGACGAGGCCCTGGCCCGCAAGGCCCTGGCCCTGGCCCTGACCCCCGAGCCGGGCGAGACCCTGTCCAGCACCATGATCTCCAGGGTCGCCGGACTGCATCCGGACCTGACCTTCGACTGGGCCGTGGCCAACAAGGACGCGGTCAACGACAAGGTCGACTCCAGCTCGCGCACCCGGTTCATCCCGGGCCTGGGCCAGGCCTCGTCGAACCCGGCCACGGCCGAGAAGATCAAGGCCTACGCCGCGGCCAATCTGGCCGAAGGGTCGCGCAAGGAAGCCGACAAGGCCGCCGCCGCCGTGCTGAACCGCGCCCAGATCCGCCAGCAGCGCCTCCCGGCGATCACGGCCTGGGTGGCCAAGGCCGGCTAGTTCTCAAATAGTCCAGTCCTTTCAATGGCCGCGCTCCCAGGGGGTGCGGCCATTTTTCTGGGTCGCGACGCCAGATTCCCCCTTCCTCCGAGGGGTTATGGCCTTGCGCCCAGATCGCTATCCCCCATATCCGGCTTCGAAGCGGGGTTGACGGGCTCGTCAACTTCGCACAACGCATTTTGCCCGCTCGACTTTCGTCGGCGGAACAGGATGTGGAACGTAAACCCGAGAGAGTGCGAACCACGGGGACGGTACGAGAAAAACCGGGGCGCTTCCGAGAAGGCCCTTGTCACCGCCGTCCGCCTAAAGGAGCGACAGGTACGAAGATGAGCAAGATTATCGGCATCGACCTTGGCACCACGAATTCGTGCGTGGCCATCATGGACGGCAAGAACCCGAAGGTGATCGAGAACGCCGAGGGCGCTCGGACCACGCCATCGGTCGTGGCCTTCCTGGAAGACGGCGAGCGCCTGGTCGGCCAACCCGCCAAGCGTCAGGCCGTGACCAACCCGACCAACACCCTCTTCGCGATCAAGCGCCTGATCGGCCGCAACGCGAGCGATCCGGTGGTCGAGAAGGACAAGGGCATGGTGCCCTACGAGATCGTCAAGGGCCCGACCGGCGACGCCTGGGTCAAGGCCCACGGCAAGGACTACAGCCCGCAGGAAGTCTCGGCCTTCATCCTGCAGAAGATGAAGGAAGCCGCCGAAGCCCACCTGGGCGAGCCCGTGACCAAGGCGGTCATCACCGTTCCGGCCTACTTCAACGACGCCCAGCGTCAGGCGACCAAGGACGCCGGCAAGATCGCCGGCCTGGAAGTCCTGCGCATCATCAACGAGCCGACCGCGGCGGCCCTGGCCTACGGCCTGGACAAGAACGACGGCAAGAAGATCGCGGTCTATGACCTGGGCGGCGGCACGTTCGACGTCTCGATCCTGGAAATCGGCGACGGCGTCTTCGAGGTGAAGTCGACCAACGGCGACACCTTCCTGGGCGGCGAGGACTTCGACCTTCGGATCGTCGACTACCTGGCCGACGAGTTCAAGAAGGAGCAGGGCGTCGACCTGCGCAAGGACAAGCTGGCCCTGCAGCGCCTTCGTGAAGAGGCCGAAAAGGCCAAGAAGGAACTGTCGAGCACGGCCCAGTACGAAGTGAACCTGCCGTTCATCAGCATGAACGCCTCGGGTCCGCTGCACCTGAACATCAAGCTGTCGCGCGCCAAGCTGGAAGCCCTGGTCGACGACCTGATCGCCCGCACCATCGGTCCGTGCGAACAGGCCCTCAAGGACGCCGGCCTGAAGAAGAGCGACATCGACGAAGTGATCCTGGTCGGCGGCATGAGCCGCATGCCCAAGGTCCAGCAGGCGGTGCAGGACTTCTTCGGTCGCGAGCCCCACAAGGGCGTGAACCCCGATGAAGTCGTGGCGCTGGGCGCGGCTGTCCAGGCCGGCGTGCTGCAAGGCGACGTCAAGGACGTGCTGCTGCTGGACGTGACCCCGCTGACCCTGGGCATCGAGACCCTGGGCGGTGTGTTCACCCCGCTGATCGAACGCAACACCACCATCCCGACCAAGCGCTCGCAGACCTTCTCGACCGCCGACGACAACCAGTCGGCCGTGACGATCCGCGTGTTCCAGGGCGAACGCCCGATGGCGGTCGACAACAAGATCCTGGGTCAGTTCGACCTGGTCGGCATCCCGCCGGCGCCGCGCGGCGTGCCGCAGATCGAGGTCACCTTCGACATCGACGCCAACGGCATCGTCCAGGTCCACGCCAAGGACAAGGCGACCAACAAGGAGCACTCGATCCGCATCCAGGCCAATGGCGGCCTTTCGGACAGCGACATTGAGCGCATGGTCAAGGAAGCCGAGGCCAACAAGGCCGCGGACGAGAAGAAGAAGCAGCTGGTCGAGGCCAAGAACCAGGGCGAGGCGATCCTGCACTCGACCGAGAAGGCCCTGGCCGAGCACGGCGACAAGGTCGGCGCGGCCGAGAAGGGCGCGATCGAAACCGGGATCACCGAGCTGAAGACCGCCCTGGAAGGCGAGGACGTCGAGGCTATCCAGGCCAAGACCCAAGCCCTGATCCAGGCTTCGATGAAGCTGGGCGAGGCCATGTACGCCGCTCAGCAAGGCTCGGCCGAAGGCGCTGACGGCGCCGAGGCCGCGGACGACGGCGTCGTCGACGCCGAGTTCGAAGAAGTCGACGACAACAAGCCGGCGGCCTAAGCACCGCCATGCGCGCGCCGCGGAACCTTCGCCATAAGATCGTTCCGCGGCCGCGACCTCTTGTCTCGCCGCCCGAGGACGCCTTGCGCCGGGCCGCGTGCTATCCCACCTCTTCTCCTATCAACGCCACTTTCGTGGGCCTTTTGGGCGCCAGACGCTGACGATGCGCGACTATTACGAAATTCTCGGCGTGACCCGGACCATCGACGAGGCTGGTCTGAAGTCCGCGTTCCGCAAACTGGCGATGGAACACCACCCCGACCGCAACGGCGGCTGCGAGAACGCGACCGGTCGGTTCAAGGAAATCAACGAGGCCTATTCGGTCCTCTCCGATCCGCAGAAGCGCGCGGCCTATGACCGTTTCGGTCACGCGGGCGTCAACGGTCCGCAAGGCGGCGCCGGCGGCTTCGGCGGCCAGGGCTTCGACGCCAGCGACATCTTCAACGACGTCTTTGGCGACGTGTTCGGGGAAATGTTCGGCGGCGGTCGTCGCCAGTCGAACGGCCCCCAACGCGGCCAGGACCTGCGCTACGACCTGGAGATCTCCCTCGAGCAGGCCTATGCGGGCGCCGAGGTCGAGATCAAGGTGCCGGCCGCCATGACCTGCGAGGTCTGCGAGGGCTCGGGCGCCAAGCCGGGCACCAGCCCCACCGTCTGCGGCACCTGCGGCGGCGCCGGCCGGGTCCGCGCCACGCAAGGCTTCTTCGCGGTCGAGCGCGGCTGCCCGCGCTGCGGCGGCTCGGGCCGTCTGGTCCTCGATCCCTGCCAGAACTGCAACGGCCACGGCCAGGTGCGCCGCGAGCGCATCCTGTCGGTGCGCATCCCGGCCGGCGTCGACGACGGCGCCCGCATCCGCCTGGCGGGCGAGGGCGACGCGGGCGCGCGCGGCGGTCCGCGCGGCGACCTCTACATCTTCCTGTCGGTGACCCCGCACGAGCTGTTCGAGCGCGACGGTCTGGACCTGCTCTGCACCGTGCCGGTGCCGATGACCACCGCCGCCCTGGGCGGCGAAATCGAGGCCCCCTGCCTGCTGGGCGGCGAGAACTGCGACGGCAACTGCAAGATCAGCGTCTCGGTGCCCGAAGGCGCTCAGACCGGCAAGACCGTCCGCCTCAAGGGCAAGGGCATGCCGTCCCTGCGCAGCCGCCAGCGCGGCGACCTGGTGGTCGAGCTGTTCGTCGAAACCCCGACCCACCTGTCCGCCCGTCAGAAGGAACTGATGCGCGAACTGGCCGGCCTGTGCGGCGAAAAGCAGAACCCCAAGTCCGCCAACTTCGTCGGCAAGGCCAAGCGCTTCTGGGAAGAGGTCACGGGGAACTAGGGTTCCCGTGACCATCGCTGGGCGGTCAGTCGATAGCGACCCGCCACCATGAGCACGAAAACGAGCAGCAGGCCCCCTCCGACGGCGAGCCTGACACCCAAATTCGCCAGGATTCTGAGCTCGCGCTCGGTTTCGGGTTGAAGGCTCGTCGCCCGATGGGCGGACGCCTTGAACACCAGAGGCACGACCACCTTGGCGGGCCGCGCATTCGGGTCGTCGGGCGGGATCATCCGAAATTTCGGCGCGATCCTGAGGGCCGCTTGCCCGAAGCCCTCGCCGGCCGGCGTCTCGTCCCTGATTTCGCAGCGGTCGAGGCGGCCGTCCGCCCTTACGTCGCAGGCCATCATCGCCCGACCGGAGATGTCGTGGCGCGCGGCGTGGTCGGGATAGTACCGGGACATATCCTCGACCGTCGGCTTCTCCAGCCAGTCCGGCCTGTAGGGCCCCATGACGGCGGGGCGAGGCGTTGGCGTCTGGTCGGCGGCCGTGGTCATGCCGCTAGCTCGACTCTGGCGCGAGCGGGCGTCAAGGGGGCCGAGGTCCGTTCATCCCCGGAATTCCTTAACGCCGCCCCTTAACGCAACCCGCGACGCTCTGTAGTTTCGGGCGTCATGAACGCGCACACGACGCCCACGCCCGCAGCCCAGCTCGACCCCACCGGCGCGACGCCGGTGATGCAGCAGTTCTTCGAGATGAAGGCGCGGCAGCCCGATGCGTTGATCTTCTTCCGCATGGGCGACTTCTACGAGCTGTTCTTCGAGGATGCGTACAAGGCCGCCGCCGCCTTAGGCATCAGCCAGACCTTCCGGGGCACGCATGCGGGCCAGCCGATCCCGATGGCGGGCGTGCCGCAGCACGCGGCGGAAGCCTATCTCTCCAAGCTGATCCGCATGGGCTTCAAGGTCGCCGTCTGCGAGCAGATGGAAGACCCGGCCGAGGCCAAGAAGCGCGGCTCCAAGTCGGTGGTCCGCCGCGACATCGTCCGGGTGGTCACGCCCGGCACCCTGACCGAGGACGGCCTGCTGGATGCGCGCGGGGCCAACCGCCTGGCGGCCGTGGCCATCCGCGCCGGACAGGCCGCCGTGGCCTCGGTCGAGCTCTCCACCGGCGAGGTCGAGGTCTTCGCCCTGGCCAAGGAGGCCGTAGCGCCGATCCTGGCCGCCCTGGCGCCGTCCGAGACCCTGGTCGCCGATCGCCTGCTGTCGGACGAGAGCCTGTCCCAGACCCTGAAGATCTGCGGCGGCCTGGTGCAGCCCATGCCCTCGGCCCTGTCCGAGCCTCAGGCCTCGGAAGCGCGGGTCAAGCGCCTCTACGGTGTCGAGACCCTGGACGGCTTCGGCGGGCTGACGCCGGCCGAGATCGGGGCCCTGGGCCTGATCGCCGCCCACCTGGAGATGACCCAGGCCGGCAAGCTGCCGGCGCTGCGCGCGCCCCGACGGGCGGCGGACGCCGACGTCATGGCCATCGACCCGGCCACGCGCGGCAGCCTGGAGATCGACCGCACCCAGACTGGCGACCGCAACGGCTCGCTCCTCGCCACCATCGACCGCACGGTGACCGCCGGCGGCGCCCGGATGCTGGCCTCGCGCCTGGCCCGGCCGCTGCTGGACGTCGCCGCCATCGACCAGCGCCTGGACGCGGTCGAGTGGTTCGTCGAGCACCGCCAGCTGCGCCAGCGCCTGCGCGAAGTGCTCAAGGGGGCCGGCGACATGGCCCGCGCGCTGTCTCGTCTCGCCCTCGGCCGGGGCGGACCGCGCGACCTGGGCTGCCTGCGCGACACCCTGAAGGTGGGCGAACGCCTGGCCGGCATGGCGGGCGGTTCGCCCGATCCGCTGTCGCCGCCGCCGTTCGAGCTGGAGCACGCCTTCAAGGCCCTGACCCCGTCGCTGCACGAGGGCCTGTCTCAGTTCCTCAACGTGCTGGAACAGGGCCTGGGCCCCGACCTGCCGGCCCTGGCCCGCGACGGCGGCTTCGTCGCCGCCGGCGTCCGGCCGGAGCTGGACCAGGCCCGCGGCCTGCGCGACGACAGCCGCAAGGTCATCATCGCCCTGGAAGCCCAGCTGATGGCGGAAAGCGGCGTGCCGCTGAAGATCCGCCACAACGGCGTGCTCGGCTATTTCGTCGAGTCCACGGCCGGCAAGGCCGATCCGCTGTTCCAGCCGCCGCTGAACGCCACCTTCATCCACCGTCAGACCCTGGCCAACCAGGTGCGCTTCACCACGGTGGAGCTGGCCGACCTGGACGCCCGCATCGCCCAGGCCGCCGAGCGCGCCCTGGCCATGGAGGTCGCCGCCTTCGAGGACTGGCGCGAGCAGGCCCGGATGCTGGCCGACGCCATCCAGATCGCCGCCGAGGCCCTGGCCCGCCTGGACGTCGCCTCCGCCCTGGCCGAATGGGCCGAGGACGCCGGCGCGGTGCGCCCGATCGTCGACACCTCCTACGCCTTCGACGCCAAGGGCGCCCGCCACCCGGTGGTCGAGGCGGCTGTCAAGCGCGCCGGCGACCCCTATACGCCCAACGACTGTTGCCTGGACGCCTCGGGCGAGACCGGGGCCCGGCTGTCGATCGTCACCGGTCCGAACATGGCGGGTAAGTCGACCTTCCTGCGCCAGAACGCCCTGCTGGCGATCCTGGCCCAGTCGGGCTGCTACGTGCCGGCCGCCTCGTTCCGCCTGGGTGTCGTCGACCGCCTGTTCAGCCGCGTCGGGGCCGGCGACGACCTGGCCCGGGGCCGCTCGACCTTCATGATGGAGATGGTCGAGACCGCCGCCATCCTGACCCAGGCCGGCCCGCGCAGCCTGGTGATCCTGGACGAGATCGGCCGGGGCACGGCCACCTATGACGGCCTGGCCATCGCCTGGGCCTGCGCCGAGGCCCTGCACGACACCAACAAGAGCCGCGCTCTGTTCGCCACGCACTATCATGAGCTGGCGACGCTGGAGGAGCGGATGGCCCACGTCTCCAACCTCAGCCTGCGGGCCAAGGAGTGGAACGGCGACCTCGTCTTCCTGCACGAGGCCGCGCCCGGCCCGGCCGACCGCTCGTACGGCGTGCAGGTGGCCAAGCTGGCCGGCGTGCCCGGTCCGGTGGTCGTCCGCGCCCGCGAGGTGCTGGACCGCCTGGAAAGCAAGGACCAGTCGCCGGCCAAGCTGGACGACCTGCCGCTGTTCGCCGTCAGCCAGGCGGCGGTCCAGGCCCAGGCGCCCGCCAAAGCGGCGCCCAGCGCGGTGGAGCACACCCTGGCCGACCTCGACGTTGACGGCATGAGCCCGCGCGAGGCCTTGGAAGCCCTCTATCGTCTTAAGGGTCTGCTGAAGACCTAGAGTCCTTAGTGTCAGCGTGACGGTCGCCAAAACCGGCTTCCACTTTTCGCTGTCACGCTGTGGTACCCATATACTCAACATGCCCCGTCGCCTTCGCCCCACCCGCCTGGAACATGTCGTCGACGGTCACGCCCTGCGCGCCCGCCTTTCGGCCGCCGCCCTCGATTCCATCGGCAACGAGGCCGAGCAGCGCGCGCGCGCCATCGAGATCCTCAAGCAAGCGCTGTTTCGCGGCCGGATGATCGCCAAGGAGCGACTGGAGAACGGGGCCAGCGGCGTCGAGACCGCCCGGCTGATCAGCGGCGTCACCGACGAGGTGATCACCGCCCTCTACGACTTCACGACGGTGCACGTGTTCCGGGCCCGCAACCCGACCGAGGGCGAGCGCCTGTGCCTGCTGGCCGTCGGCGGCTACGGGCGCGGCACCCTGGCGCCCTTCTCGGACATCGATCTGCTGTTCCTGCGGCCCTACAAGCAGACGCCGCACGCCGAAAGCGTGATCGAGTTCATGCTCTATGCGCTGTGGGATCTGGGCTTCAAGGTCGGCCACGCCTCGCGGACCATCGAGGAGTGCGTGCGCCTCTCGAAGGAGGATTTCACGATCCGCACCTCGATCCTGGAGGCCCGCCGCCTGACCGGCGACGAGCGCCTGGCCGAGGACCTGAAGAAGCGCTTCCGCGACGACGTCATGAAGGGCACCGGCGCCCAATTCGTCGCCGCCAAGCTGAAGGAGCGCGACGACCGCCAAGCCCGGGCCGGGACCAGCCGCTACATGGTCGAGCCCAACGTCAAGGAAGGCAAGGGCGGCCTGCGCGACCTCCACACCCTGATGTGGATCGCCGAGTACCTGCACCCGGTCGATCGGCCCGAGGACGTCTTCAAGATGGAGGTGTTCTCCAGCCGCGAGACCAAGGCCTTCATCCGCGCCTTCGACTTCCTGCACGCCGTGCGGGCCCACCTGCACTTCACGACCGGCCGGCCCGAGGAGCGGCTGACCTTCGACCTGCAGCCCGAGATCGCCCGCCGCATGGGCTATGGCGACCGGGGCGACGCGCCGGCGGTCGAGCGGTTCATGCGCCGCTACTTCCTGATCGCCAAGGAGGTCGGGGCCCTGACCCGCGCCTTCTCGGCCAAGCTGGAAGCCGAGCACTTCAAGAACGAGCCCAAGGGCATCTCGCGGTTCCTGCAGGGCGGCCGGCCCAAGCGCAAGGCGCTGGACGTCGAGGGCTTCTACGAGGACGGGGGGCGCCTGAACATCGAGGGCCAGGCGGTCTTCGAGGCCGATCCAGTCAACCTGATCCGCCTTTTCAAGATCGCCGACGAACGCGACCTCGACCTGCACCCGGACGCCTTCACGGCGGTGACCCGGTCGCTTTCCTTGATCACCTCGCGCGTGCGCCGTGACCCCGACGCCTGCCGGACCTTCCTGGACTTGCTGGCCCGCGGCAAGCGCAGCTACCGCACCCTGACCCTGATGAACGACGCCGGGGTGCTGGGCCGCTTCGTGCCGGAGTTCGGCCGGGTCGTGGCCCAAATGCAGTTCAACATGTACCACTCGTACACGGTGGACGAGCACACCCTGCGGGCCGTCGGCGTGATCGGCGACATGGCCGCCGGCCGCCTGAGCGACGACCACCCGCTGGCGGTCTCGATCATGCCGCTGATCGAGGACCGCGAGGCCCTGTTCCTGGCCATGCTGCTGCACGACACCGGCAAGGGCGGGGTGGGCGGTCAGGAGAAGGCCGGAGCCCGCAGCGCCCGCAGCGCCTGCGAGCGCCTGGGCCTGGAGCGCACCAAGGTCGAGCTGGTCGCCTGGCTGGTCGAGAACCATCTCGTCATGAGCGACTTCGCCCAGAAGCGCGACGTCTCCGATCCCGGCACGGTGGCCGCCTTCGCGCGGATCGTCGAGAACCCCGAGCGCCTGCGCCTCCTGCTGGTCATCACCGTCGCCGACATCCGCGCCGTCGGCCCCGGCGTCTGGAACGGCTGGAAGGGCCAGCTGCTGCGTGAGCTCTACAACGCCACCGAGGCGGTGTTCCGGGGCGGGCGCGGCAGCGACGCCGCCGCCAATGTCCTGCGCCACCAGGAGAGCGCCGCCGAGGCCGCCCGCGCGGCGCTGCTGGAGACCGATCCGGCCGCCATGGGCTGGGCCACGGCGATGGAGAACGCCTATTTCAGCGCCTTCAGCCAGGAAGACCTGTTCGAGCACGCCGCCCTGGCGCGCCGGGCGGCCATCCAGGGCGGGGCGGCCGCCGAGGGCCGCGTGCGCTCGGGCCAGAACGCCGCCGAGATCGTGGTCGCCGCCAAGGACCGGCGCGGCCTGTTCGCCGACCTGGCCCTGGCCATCTCGTCGCTGGGCGGCAACGTCGTCGGGGCGCGGGTCTTCACCTCGCGCCAAGGCCAGGCCCTGGACGTCTTCTATGTGCAGGACGTGACCGGCGCGCCTTTGGGCTGCGAGAACCCGCGCGCCCTCCGCCGCCTGGCCGACGCCCTGGAGGCCGCCGGCCGGGGCGAGACCCTGGCGGTCGAGCCGCGCCGGGGCGCCGAGCAGTCGCGCGCCGCCGCCTTCGCGATCGCGCCGACCGTGGTGGTCGACAACGACGCCTCCAACGACGCCACGGTGGTCGAAGCCTCGGGCCGCGACCGTCCGGGCCTGCTGCACGCCCTGGCCAAGACCCTGGCCGAGAGCGGCCTTTCCATCCAGTCGGCCCACATCGACGGCTATGGCGAGCGGGCGGTCGACGCCTTCTACGTCCAGACGTCGCAGGGCGAGAAGGTCACCGACACCCGCAAGGTCAACGCCCTCAAGGCCGACCTGCTGGCCGCCCTGGAGCAGAACGAGGCGACGGCCCCGGCGGCCCGCGCGGGCTTGCGCCGGGCGCGGGCCAGCGTGGCGCGATAGGGGTCTTCGTCACAGTTCCGGTTCAGCCGTCGAGGAAGAAGACATGAAGCCGCCGATCAAGCGCCTGGCCGACCTCAAGCCCGCCGCCGCCAGCGCCACGGCCTATGCGCGGCCCACCCCGAAAGTGGCGCGCCGCAAGACCGCCAAGGTGCTGACCGACGAAGAACGCGCGGCGTTCCTGGCCTCCCGCCCGGACCTCGCGCCCAAATAGCGCGGGCCGAGGCGCTCGGAAGCGAGTGGGCTGAGCGTCTGAGAAGGGTGGGGAGCGGGCCTCTGGCATTAGCCAATCGGCCGACGCCGCAGGCCCCCACCTGACCGCTTCGCGGTCGTCCGCCCCCAGCGGGGGCGGAAGGCGCCCGGCTCCCTTCTTCCCCCTCCGGGGGAGGAGCGCCGCAGGCGCGGAGGGGGCAAGTACGGGTCGAAGCCCGACCTTCTGGGTCGGTGCGATCCTTACTCGCCGTGAGATGTAAGGAAGGCTCCTTCTCCGAGGGAGAGGAATGGCGAACCAATCCGTGTCATCCCGGACGCGCCGAAGGCGTGATCCGGGACCCAGGGGTGCGGTGGCGGCGTGTCGCTTCACCGCCCTTGACGCCCTCCCGCCAAACGCCCAGAAGCCGCGCGTGACCGACGCCGTTCCTCCCGCTTCCGCCGACCAGCCCGCGCCGCCCGCCAAGAAGGGCGGGGGGCTGCTCAAGTCGTCGATGATCTATTCCGGCCTGACCCTGGTCAGCCGGTTCATGGGGTTCGCGCGGGACCTGGCGGTCTCGTACCGGATGGGGGCCAGCGCCACGCCGGCCGCCGACGCCTACAACGCGGCCCTGGCCTTCCCGAACCTGTTCCGCCGGTTCTTCGCCGAGGGCGCCTTCGCCGCGGCCTTCGTGCCGGCCTACGCCAAGTCGCTGCAGCGCGACGGCGAGGAGAAGGCCGACATCCTGGCCGCCGACGCCATGGCGACCCTGGCGGCCTCGACCATCCTGATCACCGTCGTCTGCCAGCTGGCCATGCCCTGGCTGATGATGCTGATCAGCCCAGGCTTCGGCTGGGGCACCGAGAAGTACAAGCTGGCGGTGCTGCTGACCCAGATCACCATGCCGTACCTGCCGTGCATGGCCATCGTCGCGCACCTGTCGGGCGTCTTGAACGCCCGCGACCGCTTCATCCTGTCGGCGGGCGCGCCGATCCTGCTGAACATCTTCACCCTGGCCTTCATCCTGCCCCAGACCAGCGCCGTCGGCGCGGCCACCTGGGGCTCGATCGGCGTGGTGGTCGCGGGCGTCGCCCAGGCGGCCCTGCTGACCTGGGGCGTCAACAAGTCGGGGGCCAAGGTCCACTGGCGGCTGCCGCGCCTGACGCCGGAGGTGCGCGAGCTGATCGGCAAGGCCATCCCCGGCGCCCTGGCGGCCAGCGCCACCCAGGTCAACATCTTCATCTCGGGCAACCTGGCCAGCCACGTTCCGGGCGGCCGCACCTGGCTGGCCACCGCCGACCGCCTCTACCAGCTGCCGCTGGGCCTGGTGGGCGTGGCCATCGGCGTCGCCTTGCTGCCGCGCCTGTCGCGCGCCGTGCACTCGGGCGACCGTGACGACGCTCAGAGCGCCATGGACCAGGGCGTGACCCTGGCCATGGCCCTGACCCTGCCGGCCGCCGCTGCCCTGGTCGCCATGCCGGGCTTCCTGTCGGACGGCCTCTACACGCGCGGCCAGTTCACCGCCTTCGACGCCAGCCAGACGGCGGCGGCGCTGTTCTTCTACGGCCTGGGCACCCCGGCCTTCGTGCTGCAGCAGCTCTACTCGCGGGCCTTCTTCGCGCGCGGCGACACCAAGAGCCCGATGCGCTTTGCTTTGATCTCTGTGGCGGTGAACATCGCCTTCGGCGTGGCCCTGTTCCAGCTGGTGGGGGTCAAGGGCATCGCGGCGGCCACGGCGATCGCCTCGTGGATCAATGTCGGCCAGATGGCCTGGGGCCTGTCGGCCAAGAAGGACTACAGCCCGTCGCTGCAGACCTGGTCGCGCCTGGCCCGGATCCTGGTCGCCAGCCTGGGCATGGGCCTCCTGATGGCCGCCGCCTCGCACTGGCGCGACCTGATCGAGGCCCCGCTGCGCGGCCTCGGCCTGACGGGCCACGCGATCGGGGCCAAGGAGTTCGCCCTGGCGCTCACCTGCCTGGCCGGCGTCGCGGTCTATCCGCCGCTGCTGTTCCTGTTCGGCGGGGTCAAGCCGGCCGAGCTGAAGGCGGCGCTGCGCCGGGGCAAGGCTTGATCCGTGGCGGCGGGGAGGCTAACCAGCGGGCCATGGCTCCGATCGGTCTCCTCGCGCCGCGATGGCGCGGCTCTTTCTGACTTCGATCATCGCGTCTCGACGCGATGGGCGCTTCCGTACGCCCGCCACCAGTCCAAAATTCGACAGCAAGGCTTAAGGCCATGACCGACCAAGCTCCCGTCCCCTATGCGGGCCCCGCCCGCGTGCTCTCGGGCGTCCAGCCCTCGGGCGCCCTGCACCTGGGCAACTATCTCGGCGCGCTGGTGAAGTTCGCCCGCCTGCAGCACGAGATCGACACCTTCATCTTCGTGGCCGACCTTCACGCCATCACCGTCTGGCAGGACCCGGCGGCCCTGGCCCAGCAGACCCGCGAGATCGCGGCGGCCTACATCGCCTCGGGCCTGGACCCGGACAAGGCGACGATCTTTCCGCAATCGGCGGTGCGCGAGCACGCCGAGCTGGCCTGGATCTTCCAGTGCGTCGCCCGCTTGGGCTGGCTGGACCGCATGACCCAGTTCAAGGAGAAGAGCGGCAAGCACAAGGAGCGCAGCTCGGTGGGCCTCTACACCTACCCGGTGCTGCAGGCGGCCGACATCCTGGTCTACAAGGCCACCCACGTGCCGGTCGGTGAGGACCAGAAGCAGCACCTGGAGCTGACCCGCGACATCGCTGGCAAGTTCAACCACGACTTCGGGGTCCAGGGCTTCTTCCCGCAGCCCGAGCCGCTGATCCAGGGGCCGGGCGCGCGGGTCATGTCCCTGCGCGACGGCGCGGCCAAGATGAGCAAGTCCGATCCGTCCGACTATTCGCGCATCAACCTGACCGACACGGCCGATGACATCGCCGCCAAGGTCCGCAAGGCCCGCACCGACCCGGAGCCGCTGCCGGAAACCCTCGAGGAGCTGGCCGGCCGCGCCGAGGCCGACAACCTGGTGGGCATCTTCGCGGCCCTGTCGGGCCGGACCAAGGCCGAGGTGCTGGCCGAGTACGCTGGCAAGGGCTTTGGAACCTTCAAGCCGGCCCTGGCCGAGCTGGCGGTCGAGAAGCTGGCCCCGGTGGGCGAGCGCATGCGCGGCCTGCTGGGCGACCCGGCGGTGCTGGACGCCATCCTGGCCAAGGGCGCGGAAAAGGCCCGCGAGGCCGCCGCCCCGACCCTGGCCGAGGTCAAGAAGCTGGTCGGCTTCTGGGGGGCCTAGAAACGAGGCTTGAGGTTCAGGCTGAAGCGGCGTCATCTCGCGCGATGACCGACGCCGCTTCAACCGCCGCCTCGCAAAGCCGCCGCAAGTTCCTGGTCGTCGCCGACGACACGCCGGAATTCTCGGCGGCGCTCAAATACGCCTGCCGACGGGCCCGCTCGACCGGCGGCCACGTGGCCATGCTGAAGGTGATCTCGCCCGCCGAGTTCGAGCACTGGAGCGGCGTGCGCGAGGAGATCGAGCGCCAGGAGCGCGAGGAGGCCGAGGTCCTGCTGCAGAGCCTGGCCGCCCAGGTCGTGGCCGAGACCGGCCTGCCGCCCGAGTTCATCATCAAGCACGCCGACAGCGTCCGCACGGCCCTGAAGGCGGTGGTCGCCGCCGATCCCAGCATCAAGATCCTGATCCTGGCGACCTCCACGGCGGGGCGGGGCCCGGGCCCCCTGATCTCGGCCATCGCCAAGGAGGGCGTCGGGTTCAGCGGCCGCAAGTTGCCCGTCACCGTGGTGCCGGGCGACCTGACGGATACCGAGATCGAGGAGTTGGCGTAAGGTTCAGCATCTCCCCCCACCTGACCCGCTTCGCGGGTCGTCCGCCCCCAAAGGCGGGCGGAAGGAGATCGCCGTCCTTCTTCCCCCTCCGGGGGAGGAGCGCGAAGCGCGGAGGGGGCGAGTGAGCGTCAGACCCGCTCCGGAATCCGCACCATCATCCGCTCGTAGCCCTTCACGAAGGTCGAGAAGACGCGCTTGGGCTCTTCCAGGACCTCGATCTTCGGGAAGCGCTTGAGCACCTCTTCCCAGACGATCTTCAGCTGCATCTCGGCCAGGCGGTTGCCCACGCAGCGGTGGATGCCGAAGCCGAACGACAGGTGGCGGCGGGCATTGGGCCGGTCGATGATGAAGGCGTCTGCGTCCTCGATCACCGTGTCGTCGCGGTTGCCCGAGACGTACCACATGACGACCTTGTCGCCCTTCTTGATCGTCTTGCCGCCCAGCTCGAAGTCCTCCAGCGCCGTGCGGCGCATGTGGGCCAGCGGGGTCTGCCAGCGGATGATCTCCGAGACCATGTTCGGGATCAGGCTGGGGTCGGCGCGCAGCTTGGCTTCTTCGGCCGGGTTCTTGCTCAGGGCGTAGAGGCCGCCGGTGATCGAGTTGCGTGTCGTGTCGTTGCCGCCGACGATCAGCAGGATGACGTTGCCCAGATACTCCATCGGCGGCATGTCGCGGGTGGCCTCGCCATGGGCCAGCATCGAGATCAGGTCGTTGCCCGGCTCGGTCTGGTTCACCCGCTCGTTCCACAGATTGGTGAAATAGCCCAGGCACTCCAGGAGCTCCGCGCGGCGGGCGTCTTCGCTCTCGACGATGCCGCTCTCCGGAGACGCCGTCGCCACGTCGGACCAGCGGGTCAGCTTGCGGCGCTCCTCCCAGGGGAAGTCGAACAGGGTGGCCAGCATCTGGGTGGTCAGCTCGATCGAGACCTTGTCGACCCAGTCGAACGGCTCGCCGATCGGCAGGGCGTCGAGGATCTCGCAGACCCGTCCGCGGATGACGCCCTCCAACTTGGCCAGGTTCGGCGGCGAGACGATCGGGCTGACCGTCTTGCGCTGGATGTCGTGCTTGGGCGGGTCCATGGCGATGAACATCGGCAGGACGAAGTCCTCGTCGAAGTCGCGGATGGTGATGCCGCCGAGGTGCGCATCCGACGAGAAGACCTGGTGGGTCGTGTCGACGGTCATGATGTCGTTGTAGCGGGTGATCGACCAGTACGGCCCGATCTCCTCGTCGCCCTTCGACCAGTGGACAGGCTCTTCCTTCCGCAGGCGCTCGAAATAGGGCCACATCGCGTCGGCCTGGAACAGGGCCGGGTCGGCGACGTGATAGTCATCGAGAGGGATGGAATAGGCCTTCGCGCGCGCCGCGTCCTTCAGGTCCACCGAACCGTCGCTCATCTTGGATCCTCCCGCGGATCGTTGTTCTGCGACCATACCGCCAGAAAATGACGCCTGTGTCACTTTCAAAATGCGCCAAATGGTCTTTGCACGAGAGCGCCGGCCGGTCTTGCGTCACGGCTTCGCGAGGTCCATTTCAGACGCATGTTCATTCAGACCGAAACCACTCCGAACCCCGAGGTCCTGAAGTTCCTGCCCGGCCGTGAAGTGCTGGGAGAGGGCGCGCGGGAATTCCGTACGTCCGAGGAAGGCGACGCCTCGCCGCTGGCCCGGGCGTTGTTCGATCTGGGCGACGTGACACGGGTGTTCTTCGGTCCCGACTTCCTGACCGTCACCAAGGGCGAGGACGCCCAGTGGCCGCACCTGAAGGCGCCGATCCTGGCGGCCATCATGGACCACTTCACCAGTGGTCGCCCGCTGCTGCTGGACGCGACGCAGGATGGCGGCCACGACGAGGACGGCGTCTATGACGAGGAAGCCAGCCAGATCGTCGCCGAGATCAAGGAACTGCTGGACACCCGCATCCGCCCGGCCGTGGCCCAGGATGGCGGCGACATCGTCTTCTCGCGCTTCGAACCGAAGACGGGCGTCGTGTGGCTGCACATGCGCGGCGCCTGCTCGGGCTGCCCCTCGTCGTCGGCGACCCTGAAGTCCGGCGTCGAGAACATGCTCAAGCACTACGTGCCCGAAGTGACCCGGGTCGAGCAGACGCTCTGATTTTCCGCGATCCGGCCCGCGCGGGTGTTGCCCGTCGCGGTCACGCGGCTATACTGTAACCACAAGAGTTGCGAATAGCCCTTATAAGGATCGCCCATGGCCAAGCTCGAAGACGACACGCTCGCCCAGCTGTTCACCGAAGCCCGCACCCGCAACGGCTGGGATCCGACGCCGCTGCCGGAGAGCGTGCTGCGCGAGCTCTATGACCTGACCAAGTTCGGCCCCACGGCGGCCAATTCGACGCCGGCCCGCTTCTATTTCCTGACCTCGCCGGAGGCCAAGGAGCGCCTGGCCAAGCTGTCGTCGGGCTCGAACGGCGTGAAGATTCGCCAGGCGCCGGTGACGGTGATCGTCGGCTACGACCTGGATTTCCCGCAAACCCTGCCCAAGCTGTTCCCGCACGCTCCGGGCGCCAAGGACTGGTTCCCCGATCCGGTGGCCAAGGAGTGGGGCGCGCTGCGCAACAGCTCGCTGCAGGGCGGCTATTTCATCCTCGCCGCCCGGGCCCTGGGCCTGGACGTCGGCCCGATGTCGGGCTTCGACAACGCCGGCGTCGACGCCGAGTTCTTCGCGGGCACCAACATCAAGAGCAACTTCATCGTCTCGATCGGCCATGGCACCGACGAAGGGCTGTTCCCTCGCAACCCGCGCCTGGACTTCGACGAGGCCGCGAAGATTCTCTGACCCGGTGACGGCGGAGGGGCGTCGGGATACAAAGCGCCCATGACCCTCCGCCATACCCTCATCGCCCTGCCGCTCGTGCTGCTGGCCGCCTGCGGGCCCGCCAAGAAGGCCGAGGCCCCGCCCGAGGCCGCGAGCAAGGGCCCGGTCACCGTCGCCATCGCGCCCTATGCCGGCGGGCCGCTGAAGATCGGCAAGGACGGCGTCGGGCCGATCAACGCCTCGACCGCCTTCGACCTGGCCACGCTGAAGGCCCTGTTCCCCAAGGCCAAGGTCGACAGCGCCTTCCTGCACTTCAGCGAGGGTCCGGCCCAGCCGATCATCACGATCGAGCAGGACAGCGTCCCGCTGGCCGAGATCGGCAAGACCGACGAAGGTGAGATCGCCTATGTCCGCGTCGCCGCCGGCGATGCGCGCGGTCCCAAGGACGAGCGGCTGCTGGCCAAGTGGGCTGACCTCGGCTTCACCGTCGACCAGTGCCGCGCCGGTGAGGGCCGCGAGGTCAACGCCGTGGTCTGCGTGCGTCCCGAGGCGCCGACCGTCTCCTACGTGTTCGGCGTTCCCGGCTGGACCCAGGGCGGCGTGCCGCCCGAGGCGACGCTGAAGGCCAAGGGCCAGCTGAACGAGCTGATCTGGCGCCCCGCCGAGGGCGCGGCGGTCGGTTCGGCCTGAAACCTATGATCCTGTCGATCGACACCTGTCTCGGCGCCAGTTCGGTCGCCGTGCTGGACGGCGAGCGCGTGCTGGCCGCCAGGAGCGAGCCCATGACCCGCGGCCACCAGGAGCGCATCGGCGTCCTGGCCCGCGAGGCAGCCGCCGAGGCGGGCGTGGCCTTCGCCGACCTCACGCGGATCGGCGTCACGGTCGGGCCGGGCTCGTTCACCGGCCTGCGCGTGGGCCTGGCCTTCGCCAAGGGTCTGGCCACGGCGCTGTCGATCCCCTGCGTGGGCGTCAACACGCTGGAGAGCCTGGCGTTCGGCCACAAGGGCTTCGTCGCCGCCGTCATCGATGCGCGGATGAGCCAGGTCTATATCCAGGTCTTCGCCGACGGGGTGTCGCTGATGGCCCCCGACGCCCTGGACCTGGGCGAGGCCGCCGCGCGGCTGGCCGAGCTCTATTCGGGCGGTCCGGCGACCCTGGTCGGCTCGGGCGCGCCGCTGCTGGCCGAGGCGCTGCCGGGCGCGAGCGTCCTGACCCCGGCCGCGCCCGATCCCGTCGCCGTCGCGCGCCTGGCCGCCGCCCGGCCCGCTCCGGCCCATTCGCCCCGGCCGCTGTATCTGCGCGCGCCCTACGCCACCCTGCCCGCCGCCTAGTCCGCCATGAACCTGCGTCCCGTTGGGCCCGAGGCCGCCTTCGATCTCGCCGACATCCACGACAAGGCCTTCGACCGGCCCTGGACGGCGCTGGAATTCGACGACCTGCTGAAATCCCCCGGCGCCTTCGCGATCCTGGGCGAGGCGGGCGAACCCGTTCAGGCCAAGGGCTTCGTCCTGTGCCGCTCGATCGCCGGCGAGGCCGAGATCCTGACCATCGCCGTCGACCCCGCCGCCCGCCGTCGCGGCTGGGGCGCGGCCCTGGTCGAGGTCGCCGCCGGGATCGCCGCCGAGACCGGTTCCGAGGCCCTGTTCCTGGAGGTCGCCGTCGACAATCTGGCGGCCATCGGGCTCTACCAGGCGACCGGTTTCGCCAAGGTCGGCCTGCGCAAGGGCTATTATCCCCATCCGGATGGCGCCAAGGACGCGCTTGTCATGCGCCGGGCGCTTAACACTTAGGGAGCGACCGCCTATCTTGCGGCGACTCAGACGGAGGTTCCGCCGTGGATCGACTCGAAAAGGCCTGTATCGAAAAGGGCATGCGCATGACGGACCAGCGCCGCGTGATCGCGCGCGTGCTGTCGTCGGCCGATGACCATCCGGACGTGGAAGAGCTGCATCGCCGCGCCCACGCCATCGACCCGCATATCTCGATCGCCACGGTCTACCGCACCGTCCGCCTGTTCGAGGAAAGCGGCATCATCGAGCGCCACGACTTCCGCGACGGCCGTTCGCGCTACGAAGAGACGCCTGACCACCACCACGACCACCTGATCGACATGAAGACCGGCAAGGTCGTCGAGTTCGTGGACGAGGAGATCGAGGCCCTGCAGAACGCCATCGCGCGCAAGCTGGGCTACAAGCTGGTGGACCACCGGCTGGAGCTCTACGGGGTGCCGCTGGAGGAGTAGGGGCGGGGGCTGCGACCCCGCCGCCCTTGCGGAATGGGCCTCTCGACCCCATAACCTCGCCGGATGAGCGAGACCCCGCAAAAGCGCCTCTTTATCAAGACCTACGGCTGTCAGATGAACGTCTATGACAGCGAGCGCATGGCCGATGTCCTGCGCCCGCTGGGCTATGGGATGGTCGATGATCCGGAGGGCGCGGACCTGGTGGTGCTGAACACCTGCCACATCCGCGAGAAGGCGACCGAGAAGGTCTATTCCGAGCTCGGCTACATCAAGCAGATGAAGGATCGGAAGGCGCAGGCCGGCGGTCGCATGACCATCGCCGTGGCCGGCTGCGTGGCCCAGGCCGAGGGCAAGGAGATCATGAACCGCCAGAAGGCGGTCGATCTGGTCGTCGGTCCGCAGGCCTATCACCAGCTGCCCGAGCTGATCGCCCGCGCCCACCGGGCCAGCGGCGAGCGCCTGGCCGCCGACTTCGCCGCCGACGAGAAGTTCGACGCCCTGCCGGCCGAGCGCCACGTGACCGGAGTCACCGCGTTCCTGACCGTGCAGGAGGGCTGCGACAAGTTCTGCACCTTCTGCGTGGTGCCCTATACCCGCGGCGGCGAGTGGTCGCGGCCGGTGAATGACATCGTGGAAGAGGCCAAGCGCCTGGCCGACCAGGGCGTGCGCGAGGTCACCCTGCTGGGCCAGAACGTCAACGCCTATGACGGCGACGGCTCCACACTGGCCAAGCTGGTCCGCCAGCTGGCCAGGATCGATGGCCTGGACCGCATCCGCTACACGACCAGTCACCCGCGCGACATGGGCGAGGACCTGATCGAGGCCCATGGCGAGCTGCCCGAGCTGATGCCCTACCTCCACCTGCCGGTGCAGGCGGGGTCGGACAAGATCCTCAAGGCCATGAACCGCGACCACACGGCCGAGAGCTATGTGAAGCTGATCGAGAAGATCCGCGCCGCGCGGCCCGACATCGCCATGAGCGGCGACTTCATCGTCGGCTTCCCCGGCGAGCGCGACGGCGACTTCGAGAAGACCCTGGACCTGGTCCGCGAGGTCGGTTTCGCCTCCGCCTTCTCGTTCAAATACTCGCGGCGTCCTGGGACGCCGGCCTCGGCCATGCCCGGCCAGGTCGACGAGGCGGTCAAGGCCGAGCGCCTGGAGCGCCTGAACCAGCTGCTGGACGACCAGCAGCGCGCCTTCAACGCCAGCCAGGTCGGCAAGGTGCTGCCGGTGCTGTTCGAGAAGGCCGGCCGCCACCCTGGCCAGGTCGTGGGGCGCAGCCCATATCTGCAGGCCGTCCACGCCGAGGGCGGGGAGCATCTGATCGGGAAGATCGTTCCCGTCCGTATAGAGAGCGCCGCCAAGATGAGCCTGGCGGGCGTGCTCGAACCTGTTCTGGAGACCGCTTGAGCCGCACCCCTGAGTTCCTGCCGCTGTCCGACGACGCGGTCCACGCCGTTTCCGGTCCGTCCGGCCGTCACGCCGCGCTGATCGAGGACGCCTTCAAGGTGCTGATCGAGACGCCCGGCGGCGGCGTCACCATCACCGGCGACGCGCGCGGCCGGACCAACGCCAAGCGCGCCCTGAACGCCCTGGCCGCCCGCGCCGACGCCGGCGAGGAGGTGGTCGAGGCCGACGTGCGCATCGCCATCGGCGGCGCCCACGAGACGGGCGGCCAGGCCTCGCCCCGCGCGGTGCGCAAGGGCAGCGTCTCGCCCAAGACCAAGGGCCAGGCGCGCTACATGGAGGCCATGGCCACCCATCCCCTGAGCTTCGGCCTGGGTCCGGCCGGCACCGGCAAGACCTTCCTGGCCGTGGCCCACGGGGCTGGAATGCTCTTGCGTGGCGAGGTCGACCGCCTGATCGTCACCCGTCCCGCCGTCGAGGCCGGCGAGAAGTTGGGCTTCCTGCCGGGCGACCTGAACGAGAAGGTCGATCCCTACATGGCCCCGGTCTGGGAAGCCCTGACCGACATCATGGGCGCCGACCAGCTGCGTCGCCGTCGCGAGAAGCTGGAGATCGAGGTCGCCCCGATCGCCTTCATGCGCGGCCGCACCCTGAGCCACGCCTTCGTCATCGTCGACGAGGCCCAGAACTGCTCGCGCCTGCAGATGAAGATGGTCCTGACCCGCATCGGCGAGGGCGCTCGCATGGTCGTCACCGGCGACCCGACCCAGGTCGATTTGCTCAATCCGCGCGACTCGGGCCTGGCTCATGCCGTCTCGATCCTGGAAGGGGTCGAGGGGGTGGCGGTCTCGCGCTTCACCTCGGCCGACGTCGTGCGCCATCCGCTGGTCGAGCGGATCGTGAAGGCCTATGACGCGGACGCGGCCCAAAGCACGCCCCGCTAAATGAGTACTCCGCGTTAAATGACCATCACCGTAGACATCGAGATCGAGGACGAGGCCTGGACCACGGCGGCCGAGGACGCCGAGGCCCTGGTCTGGCGCGCGGCCCAGGCCGTGCTGGACGCCCATGAGGACATCGAGGGCCAGGGGATCGTGATCCTGCTGACCGACGACGACAGCGTCCAGGCCCTCAATCGCGACTTCCGCCAGAAGGACTACGCGACCAACGTCCTGTCCTTTCCCTCGCCGCAAAATCCCGAGGCGAACCCGGAGGGCCAGATCGGCGACATCGCCCTGGCCTACGGCGTCTGCGCCCGCGAGGCGGCCGAGCAGGGCAAGCCGCTCGCCCACCATCTGCAACATCTGGTGGCGCACGGCGTGCTTCATCTCCTAGGATACGACCACGAGAGCGACGACGAGGCGGAAGCCATGGAGGCGCTCGAACGCGAAATCCTGGCGGGTCTGGACGTTCCCGACCCATACGCCGGCGATCAAGAGGGGCGCTGACACGGGCCATGCCCAGCGACGAGCCTAGTCAACAGCCCGCCGTTCCGGTCCGAAGAAGCCGGGGCGTGCGGGCGTTCCTCCGACGCATGCGCAGGCAGCTGACCGGCGGCGGCGAGGCCGCGCGGCCGCCCGAGCCGCCGCCCGCGACCGGCGCGGTCGACATCGTCGACCAGGCCGAAGCCTTCCAGACCCTGCGGGTCGCCGACGTGATGACCCCGCGCGCCGACATCGTGGCCGTCGAACTTTCCGCGCCGTTCGAGGCGGTGGTGGCCCAGTTCACCGAGGCCGAGCACTCGCGGATGCCGATCTATCGCGAGACGCTGGATGACCCGGTCGGCGTCGTCCACGTCAAGGACATCTTCCGCCTGCTGTCCGACGACGCCAGGCGACCGGCGCCGGGCGACCCGGTGCTGCACAAGCTGCGCCGCGACGCCCTGTACGTACCCGCCTCGATGAAGGCCGCCGACCTCCTGCTGCGCATGCGCACCAGCCGCATCCACATGGCCCTGGTCATCGACGAGTTCGGCGGCACCGACGGCCTGGTCTCGATGGAGGACCTGATCGAGGCGGTGGTCGGCGAGATCGACGACGAGCATGACGACGCCGCCGCCGCCGCCATCGTGGCCCGGCCCGGCGGCGTCTACGACGCCGACGCTCGCGCGCCGCTGGAGGAGCTGGAAGCGGTTCTCGGGCGCGAACTGGCCCCCTCCGACATGGAAGAGGACATCGACACGGTCGCCGGCCTGGTGGTCGCCCTGGCCGGTCGCGTGCCGCAGCGGGGCGAGGTGATCGCCCATCCCGACGGCTACGAGTTCGAGGTGGTCGAGGCCGATCCCCGCCGGGTCCGCCGGGTGCGGGTGCGCGGCGGCCCGTCGCGCGCCGCCTCGCCCGAGGCCGTTCCGCAGGACGCCGCCGCCTCGTGACCGCCTGGACGCGTTTCCGCGAGAAGGTCTGGAGCGGGCCGCTGCTGGCGTTGCTGGCCGGCCTCGCGGCCGCCCTGGCCCATCCGCCATTCGGCGTGCTGCCGGGCCTGCTGGGCTATGCGGGCCTGCTTTTCCTTCTGGACGACGCGAACGCCGAGAAGCCGCTGCGCTCGGCCTTCTGGCGCGGCTGGCTGGCCGGCCTGGGCTATTTCGGTCTCGGCACCTGGTGGATCGGCGAGGCCTTCATGGTCGACGCGGCCAACCAGGGCTGGATGGCCCCGTTCGCCGTGGCCGCCATGGCCGGGGGGCTGGCGCTGTTCTGGGGCCTGGCGGGGCTGCTCTACCGTCTCGCCCGTCCGAGAACGGCCTGGCGCGTGCTGACCTTCGCCGGCGTCTTTGCGGCCCTGGAGTGGGCGCGGGGCCATGTGCTGACCGGCTTTCCCTGGAACCTGCCGGGCGAGACCTGGCGGGCCGGCTCGTGGCCCTCGCAGGCCGCCGCCCTGGTCGGCGCCTACGGCCTGACCTGGATCACCCTGGCCATCGCCGCCGCGCCGGCCGTCTGGCGCGAAGGGAAGGGCGGCCGGATCGCCGTGGGCGCGGCTTGCGCGGGCCTCGTGGCGCTGTACGGCCATGGCGCGCTGGTCCAGTCGCGCCCGCTGGCCAAGGGACCGCCGACCACTGTGCGCATCGTCCAGGCCGACATCCAGCAGGACGCCAAGTGGGACGCCGCCCGCTTCGCCCAGATCGTCCAGGCCTATGTCTCGCTGACCGCCCGGCCCTATGCCGACCGGCCCGCCGACCTGGTGATCTGGCCCGAGGGCGCCCTGCCGGCGGCGATCGACGACTATCTCGCGCCCGGGACCTGGGTGCGACAGGCGATCCTCGACAGCGTCCGGCCCGGCCAGACCCTGCTGATCGGCGGCTATCGCTACGAGGGCCCGATCGACAAGCCGACCTACTACAACAGCCTGATCGCCCTGAAGCGCACCGCGACCGATCTCGAGGTGGTCGGCGTCTACGACAAGCATCGGCTGGTGCCGTTCGGCGAATACCTGCCGGCCGAGAAATTCCTGACCGCGATCGGCTTCAAGAGCCTGGCGCACCTGGGCGACGGCTTCGCCACCGGTCCGCGTCCGGCGCCGCTGCGGGTCGCGCCCGACCTGCTGACCCAGCCGCTGATCTGCTACGAGAGCCTGTTTCCGGGCCTGGCCCGCCGCGACAGGAACGTCCGGATCCTGATCAATGTCTCGAACGACGCCTGGTTCGGCGTCACCTCGGGGCCGCTGCAGCACCTGAACCTGGCCAGCTACCGCGCCATCGAGAGCGCCAAGCCGATCCTACGCGCCACGCCCACCGGTGTCAGCGCTGTCATTGACGCCCGTGGTCGAGTGGTCCCTGGAACGCGTCTGGATCTAGGAAAAAGCGGAGTGATCGATGCGGCTATACCAGGAATGGGTGAGGTTACACCCTTCGACGACTTCGGTGACCTGGCGTTTCTCGCCCTTCTATTGATATCTGCGGTTGCGTCAGCTCGCCCGTTGGCGGGTAAAATCTAATCCTCTATTGCGCGCTTGAAAGACTTGGGCTGAATTAAAACCGCAATTTCAGCTATCAAGCGTTGGCATGAGCGAGTCGTCGGACGCCGAGCGTCACCCCAATCCCGTCGACCTACATGTGGGCGCCCGCATCCGCATGCGTCGCAAGATCCTGGGCGTCAGCCAGGAACGTCTGGCCGAGGACCTGGGCCTGACCTTCCAGCAGATCCAGAAGTACGAGCGTGGCGCCAATCGCGTCAGCGCCAGCAAGCTCTACGAGATCGCCAAGAGCCTGCAGTCGTCGGTGGCCTATTTCTTCGAGGGCCTGGCCGACACCACCCGCGAAGGCGTGGCCGAGGGCGGCGAGCCGTTCGTCCACGACTTCCTGATGACCTCCGAGGGGCTGGAGCTGGCGGCGCTGTTCCCCAGGATCACCCGTCCCAAGGTTCGTCGCCGGATCCTGGAGCTGGTCCGGTCGATGGCCGAGGAAGAGGCGGCCGAGACCGACTAGGCCGCTTTCCGCCCTGCTAAAAGTCGTCGCAGGTTCTCTCGCCTTGCTCGCATAAACATATCTTTATATGGTCCTGGTCTAACTGGACGCCGAACCGGGCGCATGCCCGCCCGCGCGCATCCTCAAGGCCGGAGCTGTCTCTTGAACCGTTCGTCCTACATTTTCACCAGCGAGAGCGTCTCCGAGGGCCATCCCGACAAGGTCGCCGACCGCATCAGCGACACCGTCGTCGACGCCTTCCTGTCGGTCGATCCCGAGGCGCGCGTCGCCTGCGAGACCCTGGTCACGACCAACCGCGTCGTGCTGGCCGGCGAGGTTCGCGCCGGCAAGCCGGACGGCGACAAGAAGGCCAACAAGCAGCTCACCAAGGACATCATCGCCTCGCTGGAGCCCAAGGTTCGCGCGGCGATCAAGGACATCGGCTACGAGCAGAAGGGCTTCCACTGGCAGAAGGCGAAGTACTCGAACTACCTGCACGGCCAGTCGGCGCACATCGCCCAGGGTGTGGACGCCACCGACAAGAAGGACGAGGGCGCCGGCGACCAGGGCATCATGTTCGGCTACGCCAGCACCGAGACCCCGGAACTGATGCCGGCCACCCTGCAGTACAGCCACAACGTCCTGAAGCGCCTGGCCGAGCTGCGCCATTCGGGCGAGCTGTCCGAGCTGGAGCCCGACGCCAAGAGCCAGGTGACCCTGGAATACGACGGTAACGGCCGTCCGGTCCGCGTCGTCTCGATCGTCGTGAGCCACCAGCACAAGAAGAAGATCGACGGCAAGGCCGCGACTTCCAAGCGCGTGCTGGACCTGATCAAGCCGCACATCCTGCCGGTGTTCCCGGACGGCCTGATCACCAAGAAGACCCAGTGGCTGGTCAACCCGACCGGCCGCTTCGAGATCGGCGGCCCGGACGGCGACGCCGGCGTGACCGGCCGCAAGATCATCGTCGACACCTATGGCGGCGCTTCGCCGCACGGCGGCGGCGCGTTCTCGGGCAAGGATCCGACCAAGGTCGACCGCTCGGCCGCCTATGCCTGCCGCTACCTGGCCAAGAACGTCGTGGCCGCGGGCTTGGCCGACCGCTGCACCATCCAGATCGCCTACGCCATCGGCGTGGCCCAGCCGGTCTCGTTCCACGTCGACCTGCACCGTACGGGCAAGGTCGATCCGGCCGTGCTGGAAAAGATCCTGCCGCAGCTGATCGGCGGCGCCACCCCGCGCTCGATCCGCGAGCACCTGCAGCTGAACCGCCCGATCTACGCCCGCACCGCCGCCTACGGCCACTTCGGCCGCACGCCGGACAACGAGGGCGGCTTCTCGTGGGAAAAGACCGACCTGGTCAGCGAGCTGAAGGGCCTGGCGTAAGCTTCACGCCCCGAACTTCGAGGCGGGCTCCGATCCTTGCGGGTCGGAGCCCGTTTTCATTTCCTGCTCGACGCTCTAAGACGCCGCCCCATGACCAACCCGCAACAACCTCACGGGCCGCTGCGCTCGTTCGGCCGTCTGAAGTCGCGCCCGGTGAAGCCGCGCCAGCAGGCCCTGCTCGACACCCTGCTGCCCGAGATCGCGGTTCCCAACGGCCCGTTCCAGCCGCTGGACCTGATGCCCGGGGCCAAGGCCGTGTGGCTGGAGATCGGTTTCGGCGGCGGCGAGCACATGGCCGCCCAGGCTGGCCGCGCGCCCGAGACGTTGGTGATCGGCGCCGAGCCGTTCGTGAACGGCGTCGCCAGCGCCGTCCGCCATGTCGAGGAGCAGGCGCTGAAGAACGTCCGCATCCACGAGGGCGACGCCCGTGACGTCGTCGACTGGCTGCCCGACGCGTGCCTGGACCGGGTGTTCATCATGTTCCCCGACCCCTGGCACAAGGCCCGCCACAACAAGCGACGCCTGATCCAGCCGGTGTTCGTCGCCAGGCTGGCCCGGGTCATGAAGCCGGGCGCGGCCCTGCGCTTCGCCACCGACTGGGCCGACTACGCCGAGTGGACGACCGAGCGGGTGCTGGCCGACCCGAACTTCCGCTTCGCCGACGCGGCCGCCGACCGCAACGCGATCCCGGCCGACCACGTCACCACACGCTATGAGGAAAAGAAGCTGGGCGACTGCGCCCCGGTGTTCCTGGATTTCGTCAGGGCGTAGGCGCGCTGGCGGGCGCCGGGCGCGCCATGGCCGCCAGATGGGGCGCGATGAAGTCGATGAAGGCCCGGATGCGCGGCGTGTTGCGCAGCTCGGCCGTCGTCATCACCCAGACGCCGCCGTTGTGCGGGATCGGCAGGCAGTAGCGCAGTTCGGGATAGCGGCCGCCCAGGGCGTTGGGCAGCGCCGCGACGCCCAGATCGGCCAGGACGGCGCTCAGCACGTTGTGCAGCGTGCTGCACCGGATGGCCGGGGCCGCGTCGGGCCCGGCCTTTTCCCGGAGCCAGGCGGTGGGCGGCAGGTTCTCCATGGCGCCCTCGCTTCCGATGATCGCGTGGCGGCTCAGGTCGCTCTCCCGCGTGGGCGCGCCGTGCGCCTGGGCGTAGGCGTGGCTGCAGTACAGCGCCCAGCTTTCCTCGCGGATCTTGCGGGCGATCAGGTTCGATGACGGCAGGGCGAACGACGCCCGTATCGCCACGTCGGCCTCGCCCTTCTCGAGGTCGAGGAAGGCGTCGGCCAGGGCCAGCTCCACGCGGATCTCCGGATAGAGCCGGCGGAAATCGCCCATGGCAGGGATCACGCCGATCGTGGCCATCAGCTCCGAGCAGGTCAGCCGCACCACGCCCGCCATGCCGCGGTGATGGGCGTTCAGCCGATGCTCCAGGCTTTCCGCGGCCTTCTCCATGGCCTCGGCGTGGGGCAGCAGGTCGGCGCCGAGGGCGGTCAGGCTCGCGCCGTTGCGATCGCGCTCGAACAGCTTGGCCCCGCAGGCCGCCTCCAGGGCGTCGAGCCTCCGGGCCACGGTGCTCTGATTGACGCCCAGGCCGCGCGAGGCGCCCAGCGTGCTGCCGGCTCGAGCCGTGGCCAGGAAATGGCGCAGATCGTTCCAGTCGAACATCCGGCCATTATGCGGTTTCGCATAGCGGCGTTGCAAGAACGCTGATTGCCGAGTTCACGCCCCAGGCTCTATCCGGACGCCCCGTTGCGCGCCGTGATCGGCGTTTCATCAGGCAATCATCGGTTCGGCGTCCTGTCCGTCGGTCGGGCGCGCTGCGATCCAGGCCGCCCATCAACCCCGCCGTCGACGCTCTCAGGCGAGCGCCGAAAGGAGATCCCATGTCTTCCGCTCCGTTCCTCAACCCGGTCGCCGCCCACGACCTGCGGGACCCGGTCTACCGGGACCTGCGCGACGCCCTTTCGCGGCTGATGGCGGGGCATGGCCTGGCGGACGTCGCCCATCAGCGGGGCCTGGCGATCCTGCTGGCCGACCTGCGCGCCCCGATGATCCTGACCCTGGCCCCCGCGGACCTCGCGCCCGGCCGCGACGATGACCTCGACGGCATCTGGGTCGCCAGCCGCCACGGCCAGGTGCGGGTGGCGCTGAACGAGATCGACTGGATCGAGGCGGACCGGGACTATGTCCTGCTGCACACGGCCACGCGCCGACACATCCACCGGGTCACCATGAATGCGCTGGAGCGGGAGCTGAATCCCCGCCGGATGCTGCGCGTGCACCGCTCGGCCTTCGTCAATCCCGACCGGGTCGAGGCGGTCAATCGTCCGGGCCGGGGACTGATCTCGCTGGTGCTGCGCGACGGCGTCGCGGTGCCGGTGGGGCCCAGCTACGTGAAGGCGGTGCAGGCGCGGCTCAGCCTGGGGGCGCGCGACGCGGCTCCGGCCTGCCCGGGCGTCATCGCGGCGTGACGCGGGTCGGCCAGGACGATCCGAAGCGTCGGATCGATCCTGGCCATGAGCGTCGTCTAGTACGTCTCGTTGTAGCGCTTGATCGCCGTACGGATGATGTCGGCGGTCTCCTCGATGTCGGCCCAGCCGCTGATCTTGGTCGACTTGCCCTTTTCCAGGTCCTTGTAGTGCTGGAAGAAGTGGGCGATCTGCTCGGTCAGGATGGTCGGCAGGTCGCGCCAGCTGGACACGCCCGTGTAGAACGGGTGCAGCTTGTCGACCGGCACGGCCAGGATCTTCTCGTCCGAGCCGGCCTCGTCGACCATCATCAGGGTGCCGATCGGGCGGCAGCGGATGATCGCGCCCGGCACCACCGGGGTCGGGCCCACGACCATGATGTCGGCCGGGTCGCCATCGTCGGCCAGGGTGTGCGGGATGAAGCCGTAGTTGGCCGGATAGAACATCGCCGTGTGCAGGAAGCGATCGACCATCAGGGCGCCGCTTTCCTTGTCGATCTCGTATTTCACCGGCTCACCGCCCTGCGGGATCTCGATGATGGCGTTCAGATCGTAGGGCGGGTTCAGGCCGGTCGGGATCTTTGAGAGGTCCATTGTGACTCTTCATCTTATGAGGTCCGCGGGGAGGCGGCCTGCGCGGGCTGGCTTATAGGCCAAAATTGCTGCGGCGCGGAAGCAGGACTTGGGAGATTTCCCGAGTTCGAGTCGACAACCATGGTCCATTCGCCTATAAACCATCCCACATCGTCCGTTAGCGCTAGATGGCGCTTTCGAGCGGCGGCCCGAAAGGCTGCCGCTTTTTGTTTGGCCGAACGGGGAGTCGCCCTGGCTGGCCGCATCGAGTTGAGAAGCACGTGCGCGGTAAGACGCAGGAAGACCGAGACCTGATCGAGATGCTCGATCCCGTCGCCGAGGCCCTCGGCTACGAGATCGTCCGCCTGCGCCTGATGGGCGGCGCCGAGCAGCGTCGCCTGCAGATCATGGCCGAGCATCCGCTGCAGGAAGACGGCAGCGGCGGCGACATGAACGTCGAGGACTGCGCCCGTTTGTCGCGCGGCGTGTCCGAGATCCTGGACGCCGCCGACCCGATCACCGGCGAGTACACGCTGGAAGTCTCCAGCCCCGGCATCGACCGTCCGCTGACCCGCCTGAAGGACTTCGAGGACTATGCGGGTCTCGAGGCCCGCATCGAGCTGGACCGCGTGGCCGAGGGCCGCAAGCGTTTCAAGGGCGAGCTGGCCGGGGTCGAGGACGACCAGGTGGGCCTGAACATCGAGGGCGAGGACGACGTCACCGTCTACTTCCCCTTCGCCTGGATCATCGACGCCAAGCTCGTCATGACCGACACCCTGATGAAGCGGGGCGCCGAACAGCGCGCCGCCCGCATCAAATCCGACAACGAAGACCTGTCCGAAAGTGAAGAGGACTGACCATGGCCATCGGCATCGCCGCCAACCGGCTTGAACTCCTGCAGATCGCCGACGCGGTCGCCCGTGAAAAGGGCATCGAGAAGGAAGTCGTCATCGAGGCCATCGAGGACGCGCTGCAGAAGGCCGCCCGCGCCCGCTACGGCGCCGAGCACGACATTCGCGTCAAGATCGACCCGCGCACCGGCGAGACGACGCAGAAGCGCGTGATCGAGGTCGTTTCGGACGACGCCGAACTGGAAGGCGAGATCGGCAAGGTCCAGCTTTCGATCGCCAAGCGCAGCTGGCGCGACGCCGAGGTCGGCAAGGTCTACGAAGAGGCCCTGCCGCCGTTCGAGATCGGCCGCGTCCAGACCCAGATGGCCCGCCAGGTCGTCATGCATAAGGTCCGCGAGGCCGAGCGCGAGCGTCAGTACGACGAGTACAAGGATCGCGTCGGCGAGATCGTCAACGGCAGCGTCAAGCGCGTCGAATACGGCAACGTCATCGTCGATCTGGGCCGCGGCGAAGGCATCATGCGCCGCGACCAGTCGATCCCGCGCGAGAACTTCAACGTCGGCGACCGCATCCGCGGCTACATCTACGACGTCCGTCGCGAGACCAAGGGCCCGCAGATCATGCTGAGCCGCGCGCACGGCGGCTTCATGGCCAAGCTGTTCGCCCAGGAAGTGCCGGAAGTCTACGACGGCGTCATCGAGATCCGCGCCGTGGCCCGCGACCCGGGTTCGCGCGCCAAGATGGCCGTTATCTCGAACGACAGCTCGATCGATCCCGTCGGCGCCTGCGTCGGCATGCGCGGCTCGCGCGTGCAGGCGGTCGTGGCCGAGCTGCAGGGCGAGAAGATCGACATCATCCAGTGGTCGGAAGACGAAGCCACCTTCATCGTCAACGCCCTGGCCCCGGCCGAAGTCTCCAAGGTCGTCATGGACGAGGAAGACGAGCGCGTCGAAGTCGTGGTGCCGGACGAGCAGCTGTCGCTGGCCATCGGCCGTCGCGGCCAGAACGTCCGCCTGGCCTCGCAGCTGACCGGCTGGCAGATCGACATCATGACCGAAAGCCAGGAGAGCGAGCGCCGTCAGCGCGAGTTCGCCGAGCGCACCACCCTGTTCCAGGAAGCCCTGGACGTCGACGAGGTCATCGCCCAGCTGCTGGTCACCGAAGGCTTCGCCGCGGTGGAAGACGTCGCTTTCGTCGAGCCGCACGAGATCGCCTCGATCGAGGGCTTCGACGAGGAAACCGCCGAGGAACTGCAGGCCCGGGCCCGCGAATTCCTCGACAAGGAAGCCGCCGCCCTGGACGCCAAGCGTCTGGAACTGGGCGTCCAGGACGAAGTCCTCGCCATCGAGGGCGTGACCCTGCCCATGGCCGTCGCCCTGGGCGAAGGCGATGTGAAGACGGTCGAGGACCTGGCCGGTCTGGTGCCCGACGACATGCGCGGCTGGTTCGAGACCAAGAACGGCGAGCGCGTGCGCGAGCCGGGCATCCTGGAAAGCTTCAACCTGTCGCCGGAAGACGCCGAGGCGCTGATCATGCGCGCCCGTGTCGCCATGGGCTGGGTCGAGGCTCCGCCGGAGCCGGAATACGAGCCGGAGGCCGAGTACGAGGCCGAAGGCGAATACGAGGGTGAAGTCGAGGGCGAGACCGAAGGCGAAGTCGTCGCCGACGAGAACGTCCAGGACGAAGCCGCCTCGGAAGAAGAAGCCTAAGGGCCTCTGAGCGACGCGTGACGGCCTCGCGGAGCGATCCGCGGGGCCGTTCGTTCGACTAGACCCAAGCCGAAGAGTTGATGACCGAACCCGCCGAGCCCAAGACCCACGCCGAAGCCAATCGCCTGCGCAAGGACATCGTCCTGGGCGAGGCGATGGACGAGGCGCGCCTGATACGCTTCGTGGCGGGGCCGGACGGGTCGGTGGTTCCGGACCTGGCGCGCAAGCTGCCGGGGCGGGGGATCTGGGTTGGCGCCGATCGGGACTCGGTCGTGACGGCCTCCAAGAAGGGCCTGTTCTCGCGGGCGGCCAAGACCAAGCTGACCGCGCCGCCGGACCTGGCCGACCAGGTCGAGATCCTGCTGGCGCGGCGGGTTCTGGACAGCCTGGGCCTTGCGCGGAAGGCCGGGAGCATTATCTCGGGATACGAAAAGGTGGTCGCCGCCCTGGGGACGGGCAAGGTCGCCTGGCTGATCGAGGCGTCCGATGGCGCCGAGGATGGTCGCCGCAAGATTTTAGCCGCCGCCCGAAAGGCCCCGACAGCGCCCCGTTTGCTGGGCGCATTCAATTCGGACGAATTGGGTTTGGCCTTGGGCGGGGAGAATGTGATACACACCGCTCTCCTCGCCGGGCGCGGCATCGATCGCTGGACACAGGATGTCGAGCGTTTGTCAGGCTTTCGCCCGCTTTTGCCTCCCGAATGGTCGGCGAACGGACGTGAGGAGAGCTAGGGCTTTTGCATCCCACTGGATCCGCTTCAGTGCGATGGAAAAGCTCTAGAATCTTTGAGGTCGGGCGCGGCTATTCGGGTCGCGCTCGTGAGTGAAGGGTCGGGAAACGCGCTTCCTTTTTGGAGGTACGTCCAGGCCCCTTTCTCACATGGAACGACGGTTTTTTAGCCAGGTACCGCCTGGCGGAAGTACAAGCGAGCGCATGAGCGACGAGAACGAAAACGGCCGACCCGGCGGACGAGCTCCGATCACCCTGAAGCCCCGTCAAGGCTCGGTGAGCGCGGGGGTCGTGAAGCAGAGCTTCAGCCACGGCCGGACCAAGACGGTGGTGGTCGAAACCAAGCGCACGCGTCCGCATGCGCCCGCGACCGGCAATCTCGCCGCGCCGTCCTCGGCCGAGCGTCGTCACGACGCCCCGGCGCCCCGTCCGTCGCAGCCGCAAGGCGGCGCGCCGACGGGTGGCGGCGGTTCGGCCGGCGGTCTCTCGCAGGAAGAGCTGCGCGCTCGCCAACGCGTCGTCGACGCCGCGCGCGAAGCCCAGGCTCGCCAGCAGGCCGACCAGGCCGCCGCCGAGTCCCGCGCCCGCGCCGCCCAGGAAGCCGCTCAACGCGACGCGGCCGCCAAGGCCGCCGCCGAGCGCGCCGCCCAGGCGCCGGCCCCCGCGCCGACGCCGGCCGCGCCGGTGACTCCGCCGCCGCCGCCCGTCGCCGCCGCTCCGGTCCAGCCCGTGGCCCAGGCTCCGGTCGCTCCCCGCGTCGAGGCTCCGCGCCACGACGCGCGTCAGGACGCGCCCCGCCAGGACGCCTCGCGCGCCGCGCCGAGCGCGGGCCAGACCCGCACCTACGAGCCCAGCCGCGAGCGCCGCGACGATCGTCCGACCACGACGACCTATCGCCCGGCTCCGCAGGGGGATCGCCCGTTCAACCAGCGTTCGCCGCGTCCCGACGCCGGCGCGAATTTCGGCCAGCGCGCGCCGCGACCGGAAGGCGACCGCCCGCGCGGCCCGCGTCCCGATGGCGACCGTCCGCAGGGCGACCGCGGCGGCTATCGTGGCGACCGTCCGCAGGGTGATCGTCCGCAAGGCGACCGCCCGCAGCAGACCGTCCGCTACTCGGCCCTGGCCCCGCGCCCGGCGCCCGGCGGCCCGCGTGGTCCCGGCGGTCCGCCGCGCGGCCCGCGTCCCGGTGTCCCGGCTTCGGCTCCGGCCACGCCCGAAATCCAGCGCGCCATGCGTTCGGCGCCGCGTCCCGGCGGCGAAGTCAGCCGCCGTCCGGACGAGGACGACGATCGCCGCAAGGCCGCCGCCCCCAACAAGGCCGTGTCGCGCGTCAAGGGCGCGCCGCAACGCCGCGAAGGGCGCCTGACCATCCAGGCCGTGGCCGGCGACGGGGATTCCGCCGACCGCATGCGCTCGCTCGCCTCGGTCCGCCGGGCTCGCGAACGCGAAAAGGAAAAGCGCCGCGGCGGCGTGGCCGAACAGGCCCGTGTCGCACGTGAAGTGGTCATCCCCGACGTCATCACCGTGCAGGAGCTGTCCAACCGGATGGCCGTGCGTGGCGTGGACATCATCAAGTTCCTGATGCGTCAGGGCGTGATGCTGAAGATCAACGACGTCATCGACAACGACACCGCCGAGCTGGTGGCCACCGAGTTCGGCCACACCGTCAAGCGCGTGTCGGAAGCCGACGTCGAAGAAGGCTTCATCGGCGCCGAGGACATCGACGATCACATGGAGCCGCGACCCCCGGTCGTGACGATCATGGGTCACGTCGACCACGGCAAGACCAGCCTGCTCGACGCCCTGCGCTCCACCGACGTGGCGGCGGGCGAAGCCGGCGGCATCACTCAGCACATCGGCGCCTATCAGGTTCGCCTGAAGGACGGCCAGCGCGTGACGTTCCTCGACACGCCCGGCCACGCCGCGTTCTCGTCGATGCGCGCCCGCGGCGCCAACATCACTGACATCGTGGTGCTGGTCGTGGCCGGCGACGACGGCGTGATGCCCCAGACGATCGAGGCGATCAAACACGCCAAGGCCGCCGAGGTGCCGATCATCGTCGCCGTCAACAAGATGGACAAGCCGGGCTCGGACTCGACCCGCGTGGTCAACGAGCTGCTGCAGCACGAGATCGTCGTCGAGAGCCTGGGTGGCGACACCCAGCTGATTGAGGTCTCGGCCAAGGCCCGCACGGGCCTGGACGACCTGCTGGAAGCCATCCTGCTGCAGGCCGAAGTGCTCGACCTGAAGGCCAACCCCGACCGCACCGCCGACGGCGTGGTGATCGAGGCCAAGCTGGACAAGGGTCGCGGCGCCGTCTCGACGGTGCTGGTCAACCGCGGCACGCTGAAGCGCGGCGACATCGTCGTGGCCGGCAGCCAGTGGGGCAAGGTCCGCGCTCTGCTCAATGAGCGAAACGAGCAGCTGACCGAAGCCGGTCCGGCCACCCCGGTCGAGATCCTCGGCCTGGACGGCGTACCCTCGCCGGGCGACGCGATCGCCGTGGTCGAGAGCGAGGCCCGCGCCCGCGAGCTGACCGAGTACCGCATCCGCCTGAAGCGCGAGAAGACGCTGGCCCCGGTGGGCGCCGGCGCTTCGATGGCCGACATGATGGCCAAGCTGCAGGACAAGAAGCTGAAAGAACTGCCGCTGGTCATCAAGGCCGACGTGCAGGGTTCGGCCGAGGCGATCATCGGTTCGCTGGACAAGATGTCGACCGACGAGGTCCGCGCGCGGATCATCCTGTCGGGCGCCGGCGCGATCAGCGAAAGCGACGTCATGCTGGCCAAGGGCGCCGGCGCGCCGGTCATCGGCTTCAACGTCCGGGCCTCGGCCCAGGCGCGAGCCCTGGCCGAACGCGAAGGGGTCGAGATCCGCTACTACGCGATCATCTACGACCTGCTGGACGACATCAAAGGCGTGCTCTCGGGCATGCTGGCCCCGATCCAGCGCGAAACCTTCCTCGGCAACGCCGAGGTCCTGCAGGCCTTCGACATCTCGAAGATCGGCAAGGTCGCCGGCTGTAAGGTCACCGAAGGCGTGGTCCGCAAGGGCGCCAAGGTCCGGATCGTCCGTCAGGACATCGTGGTCCTGGAACTGGGCACCCTGCAGACGCTCAAGCGCTTCAAGGACGAGGTCAACGAAGTCCCTGTCGGCCAGGAATGCGGCATGCTGTTCGCCGGCTTCCAGGACATCAAGGTCGGCGACGTGATCGAGTGCTTCACCGTCGAAGAGATCAAGCGTCAGCTCGACTAAGGGCTGACCTCGCGATCGAAAATGCCAGGGGCGCGGATCGAAAGGTCCGCGCCCTTTGTCTTTCGCGTTACACGACCAGACTGGAAATCGCCCCAATCCGGGGCTACCCATTCGCCATGCGTATCAAGGCCCTTCTCGCTCTGACCGCCGTCGCCGCCAGCTTGAGCGCCTGCGCGACCGCGACCCGCTATGACGCCGCCGGCGACGTGCACGACCTGCTGGTCGCCATCCGCGACAACGACCGGGCGCGGTTCGACGCCCATGTCGACCGTCGGGCGCTGAAGGCGCAGATCGAGGCGCGGCTCGTGGACGAAGCCCGCCAGCGCGGCGGGCAGAACAGTGGCCTCTCGGCCCTGGCCGCCATCGCGGCCGGCCCGATCGCCGATGTCGCGGGAGAGGCCCTGATCCGGCCCGAGACCTTCCACGCCGCCGCCAACTACTACGGCTACACGCCCGACCGGCCGATCCCGGGCCGGGTGGCGATCGCCTCGACCCTGCGGCCCGTGGGCGACGGCCGGGTCTGCGCGGCCAGGAAGGACGGGCCGTGCATGCTGACCTTCACGCAGGAAGGCTCGACCTGGCGCCTGTCGGGCTTCGACCCGCAAGCCGCGAACCTGCACTTCAAGCGATGAAGACGGCCATTGTCGGGGGCGCGGCCCTGGCCCTGCTGGCGGCGAACACCGCCGGGGCCGAGACGCGGATGTTCTCGTACGACCCGATCTCGCCGGACGCCAAGCGGCTGACCGGCGCGGGCGTGACCATCCTGTTCAACCAGGGCATGCTGGGCGCGGGCCGGCCGATCAAGGTGCTGGCCACCGGCGTGCCGGCCGAAGCGCGGCTGATGGACGGCCGCCAGAAGGATCTCGGGCCCGGCGGTCTGGGCGCCATGCAGGGCGTTGACGCCGACGCCATGCTGTTCGAGGTCGACGCCAAGGCCGCCCAGGGCAAGATCTACGCGCGCGCCTTCTGCCCCGGTTCGACGCGCCTGTGGCTGTCGTTCAGCACCATCGTCATCCGCCGCGACCTGCGCATCCAGGCGTTCGGCGACGACCCGAAGAGCGCTGGGAAGGCGCGGCTCTGCGGCACGCTGGACTTTTCGTATCGCGGCGAGTGGCGGCTGCCCAAGAACCGCGCGCCCGACCCGATGGTCGACTGGACCGACAGTCCGCAGCACCCCGACACCTCCAACTGACGCCCTCGTCAGCGGCGCGGGTCCGGTCTAGCGTTGTCGAAACGAGGGGGGCGACCATGGCCGACGGCGACGTTCTGGCGGGGTTTGAGCGTTTCGAATTCGACGACGGGCGCTGGACGCGGGAGGTGTTCCGCATCGGGTCCGGTCCGGCGGTGATCGTCATCCACGAGGTCCCGGGCCTGCATCCAGGCGTCCTGGCCTTCGCCCGCGATCTGGCGGACGCCGGTATGACCGCCTTTTGCCCCAGCCTGTTCGGCCAGCCGGGCAAGCCGGTCGGGCGCGGCTACGCGATCGGCGAGATCTTCAAGAACGTCTGCGTGCGGCGGGAGTTCGTCGCCCTGAAGGACGGCCGTTCCAGCCCGATCGTCGACTGGTTGCGGGCCCTGGCCCGCCAGGCTCACGCCGAGTGCGGCGGCAAGGGCGTGGGGGCGGTGGGCATGTGCTTCACCGGCGGCTTCGCCTTGGCGATGATGACCGAGCCGGCCGTGGTGGCCCCGGTGCTGTCCCAACCCTCGCTGCCGCTGAACAGGCCCGGCGGCCTGGACTGCTCGGCCTCGGAACTGGCCTGCGCCCAGCGGCGGTTCAAGGACGAGGACCTGTCGCTGCTGGCCCTGCGCTTTTCCTCCGACAAGCTGGTGCCCGACGCCCGCATCGCGCGCCTCAAGGCCGAGTTCGGCGACAAGGTCGAGGTGGTGGAACTGGCCGACGAAGACGCCGCCCCGGGCCAGCCGATGGCCCCGCACTCGGTGCTGACCCTGCACCTGCACCGCTCGATCCCCGACAGCGGCAGCATGAGGGCGCGCGACAAGGTGATCGCGTTCTTCAAGGCGAGGGTGGGGGCCTGAGGCTGGACTTCCGCCTCCGACAGGCCTAGAGACCCCGCCTTCCGATTTTCCCCGCGCACCGGCGTTCGATCCGCCGGCCGGGCCGCAAGGACGACCGCGCCATGAAGCGCCATACCGACAACAAGAAGGGCGCCCCGGCGGGCCCCTCGCAACGCCAGCTCCGCGCCGGCGAACTGATCCGCCACGCCCTGGTCGAGATCCTCCGCGAGGAGGAGCTGGCCGACGAAGCGCTGCACAACGTCTCGGTCACGGTCTCCGAGGTGCGGATGAGCCCCGACCTGAAGCACGCCATCTGCTTCGTCGAGCCGCTGGGCGCGGGGCTGACGGGCCAGGACACGACGGACATCATCAAGGGCCTGAACCGGGTCTCGAAGTTCCTGCGCGGCCGTCTGGGACGCTCGATCGACATGAAGTTCACGCCGGACCTGAAGTTCATCCACGACGAGAGCTTCGGGACCGCCGCCTATATGGACAAGCTGTTCCTGGATCCGAAGGTTCAGCAGGACACCCGCCGGCTGTCCGACGTTCTCGACGAAGAAGACGAGGACTAGGCCATGGCCCGCCGCAAGAAGGGCGACGCGGTTTCGGGCTGGCTGTGCCTGGACAAGCCCTACGATCTGACCTCGACCACGGCGGTCTCCCGGGTGCGCCGGGCGTTCAACGCCCAGAAGGGCGGCCATGCCGGCACGCTGGACCCGCTGGCGACCGGGATCCTGCCGATCGCCCTGGGCGAGGCGACCAAGACCGTTCCGTTCCTGATGGACGCCGACAAGGCCTATCGCTTCACCATCGCCTGGGGCCGTGACACCACCACCCTGGACCGCGAGGGCGAGACGACCGGAACCTCGGACGTGCGGCCGACCCGCGAGCAGGTCGAGGCGGCCTTGCCCGCCTTCATCGGCGAGGTCGATCAGGTCCCGCCGAACTTCTCGGCCATCAAGGTCGATGGTGAACGCGCCTATGACCTGGCCCGCGACGGGGTCGAGTTCGAGCTGCCGACCCGCAAGGTCGTCATCCACGACCTGAAGGTCGTGGCGCAGGCCGACGCCGACCACGTCACCCTCGAGATGGAATGCGGCAAGGGCACCTATGTCCGGGCCGTGGTCCGCGACCTGGCCAAGGCGCTGGGAACCTGCGGCCACGTCGCCGAGCTGCGCCGGACGCGGGTGGGCGGGTTTACCGAGGCGACCTCGATATCGCTGGAAACTCTCGAGAATTTGAGCTATGAGGCCCGGCTGTCGGAGGCATTGCTTCCGGTCGAGACCGCGCTGGACGACATCCCGGCGTTGGCCGTGACCGATGAAGACGCCTTCCGGCTTGCACAGGGACGCGCCATCGTCCTGCTTCCGCGTCAGGTGGAAACGTTGAAAGCCGAGCTTCCGCCCGGCGATCGCACCGTTTCCGCCATGTCCGGCGACAGGTTGGTGGCCCTGTGCGAGATGCGCGCCGGGCGGCTCAATCCGGTGCGGGTCTTCCAACTCACCTGAGCGGAGACAACCCGATGTCGATCACCATCGAGCGCAAGGCCGCGCTCATCGCCGAACACGCCCGCACCACTGGCGACACCGGCAGCGCTGAAGTCCAGGTCGCGATCCTCTCGGAACGCATTTCGAACCTGACCGAGCACTTCAAGACGCACAAGAAGGACAACCACAGCCGTCGTGGCCTGCTGAAGCTGGTTTCCCAGCGTCGCCGGCTCCTCGACCACCTGAAGAAGTCCGACGCCGGCCGCTATCAGTCCCTGATCGAAAAGCTGGGTCTGCGTCGCTAAGGCACAATTCGGCCGCCCCGCTTCGGTAGGGCGGCCGAACGTTTTTCCAACCTTCGTTTCGAGACAGGCCGAAACGCGAGGTTGTCGCGGATCCGCTCTAAGCGTGATCCGGACACGTAAGCCGGAGATCACGATCTTCGGGCGCCTGTCGAACTGGATGAGGAAATCTCGGGACCGCCCTTCGGCCGCCCGCCCCTGTCCGTCCTGAAGGAAATGGGTCCTTCGGAACCGAAAGAAGCAAAAATGTTCGATATCAAGCGCAAGACGATCGAGTGGGGCGGCAAGACGCTGGTCCTCGAGACCGGTCGCATCGCCCGTCAAGCCGACGGCGCCGTTCTGGCCACCATGGGCGAAACCGTCGTCCTGGCCACCGCCGTGTTCGCCAAGTCCCAGAAGCCGGGCCAGGACTTCTTCCCGCTGACGGTCAACTATCAGGAAAAGACCTTCGCGGCCGGCAAGATCCCCGGCGGCTTCTTCAAGCGTGAAGGCCGTCCGTCGGAAAAGGAGACCCTGGTCTCCCGCCTGATCGACCGTCCGATCCGCCCGCTATTCGTCAAGGGCTTCAAGAACGAAGTCCAGGTCGTCGTCACCGTGCTGCAGCACGACCTCGAGAACGATCCCGACATCCTGGGCATGGTCGCCGCCTCGGCCGCCCTGACCCTGTCGGGCGCCCCCTTCATGGGCCCCATCGGCGCCGCCCGCGTGGGCTGGGTCGACGGCGCCTACGTGCTGAACCCGACGCTCGACGAGCTGAAGGAAAGCAAGATGGACCTCGTCGTGGCCGGCACCGCCGACGCCGTGATGATGGTTGAATCGGAAATCCAGGAGCTCTCGGAAGAGATCGTGCTGGGCGGCGTCAACTTCGCCCACAAGGAAATGCAGGCCGTGATCGACGCGATCATCGACCTGGCCGAGCACGCCGCCAAGGAGCCCTTCGCGTTCGAGCCGGAAGACACCGACGCGATCAAGGCCGAGATGAAGGGCCTGGTCGGCGCCGACATCGCCGCTGGCTACAAGATCACCAAGAAGCAGGATCGCTACGAAGCGATCGGCGCCGCCAAGAAGAAGGCCATCGCGGCCCTCGGCCTGTCGGACACCAACCCGGCCGGTTACGACCCGCTGAAGCTGGGCGCGATCTTCAAGGAACTGGAAGCCGACGTCGTGCGTCGCGGCATCCTGGACACCGGCCTGCGCATCGACGGCCGCGACGTTCGCACCGTGCGTCCGATCCTGGGTGAAGTCGGCATCCTGCCGCGCACCCACGGCTCGGCCCTGTTCACCCGCGGCGAGACCCAGGCGATCGTGGTCGCCACCCTGGGCACCGGCGACGACGAGCAGTTCATCGACGCCCTGGAAGGCACCTACAAGGAATCCTTCCTGCTGCACTACAACTTCCCTCCCTACAGCGTCGGTGAAACCGGCCGTATGGGCAGCCCGGGCCGCCGCGAAATCGGCCACGGCAAGCTGGCCTGGCGCGCCCTGCGCCCGATGCTGCCGGCCAAGGAAGACTTCCCCTACACGATCCGCCTGGTCTCCGAGATCACCGAGTCGAACGGCTCGTCCTCGATGGCCACGGTCTGCGGTTCGTCGCTGGCCATGATGGACGCCGGCGTGCCGCTGGTCCGTCCGGTCTCGGGCATCGCCATGGGCCTGATCCTGGAAAAGGACGGCTTCGCGGTTCTGTCGGACATCCTGGGTGACGAAGATCACCTGGGCGACATGGACTTCAAGGTCGCCGGCACCAGCGAAGGCCTGACCTCGCTGCAGATGGACATCAAGATCGCCGGCATCACGCCCGCGATCATGGAGCAGGCCCTCGCTCAGGCGAAGGAAGGCCGCGCTCACATCCTCGGCGAAATGAACAAGGCCATGGACGCCCCGCGTGAAGACGTCGGCGACTACGCCCCGAAGATCGAGACCATCACCATCCCGACCGACAAGATCCGCGAAGTGATCGGTTCGGGCGGCAAGGTGATCCGTGAGATCGTCGCCACCACCGGCGCCAAGGTCGACATCAACGACGAAGGCACCGTGAAGGTCTCGGCCTCGGACGGCGCCAAGATCAAGGCCGCGATCGACTGGATCAAGTCGATCACCGACGAAGCCGAAGTGGGCAAGATCTACGACGGCAAGGTCGTGAAGGTCGTCGATTTCGGCGCCTTCGTGAACTTCTTCGGCGCCAAGGACGGCCTCGTCCACGTCAGCCAGATCAGCAACGAACGCGTCGCCAAGCCGTCGGACGTGCTGAAGGAAGGCCAGATCGTCAAGGTGAAGCTCCTGGGCTTCGACGATCGCGGCAAGACCAAGCTGTCGATGAAGGTCGTCGACCAAGAGACCGGCGAAGACCTGTCGAAGAAGGCCGAACTGGCTCCGGAAGACGCCGTCAACACCTGAGGGTGACCGGCTCTCCGAAGTGAGAGGTTAGCGAGCGGGCGGTTCCGAAAGGGACCGCCCGCTTTGCGTTTGCGGAGCCTGCCGCCGCGCCGTCTCAAGGGCAATATTGGAAACAATAGGTTTCAATCATTTCCATATCCGCGACGATCGGTCGCGGGCATCTTCTGGTCATCGGAACAACGGGACGGGCCAGACGGCCTTCCGAACAGGGAATGACGGACATGAGCAGCGGCTTCTTCACCACCAACGACGGCGCCCAGATCTTCTTCAAGGACTGGGGTCCCAAGGACGCTCAGCCGATCGTCTTCCACCATGGCTGGCCGTTGTCGTCGGACGACTGGGACGCCCAGATGATGTTCTTCCTGGGCCGGGGCTATCGCGTCATCGCCCATGACCGTCGTGGCCATGGGCGCTCGAGCCAGACCGACACCGGCAACGAGATGGACACCTACGCCGCCGACGTGATCGCCCTGGCGCGTCACCTGGACCTGAAGAACGCCATCCACATCGGTCACTCGACCGGCGGCGGCGAGGTCGCCCACTACGTGGCCCGCGCCGAGCCCGGCCGCGTCGCCAAGGCCGTGCTGGTCGGCGCCGTGACGCCGCTGATGCTGAAGACCGACGCCAATCCGGGCGGCCTGCCGCTGGAGGTGTTCGACGGCTTCCGCAACGGCACGGCCTTCGACCGGGCCCAGTTCTTCCGCGACGTCGCCGCCGGGCCGTTCTACGGCTTCAACCGCGACGGCGCCAAGGTCAGCCAGGGCGTGATCGACAACTGGTGGCGCCAGGGCATGATGGCCGGCGTCAAGGCGCTCTACGACTGTGTCGCGGCCTTCTCGGAGACCGATTTCACGCAGGACCTGAAGACGATCGACGTCCCCGTGCTGGTGCTGCACGGCGAGGACGACCAGGTCGTGCCGATCGACGCCTCGGCCCGCCAGGCGATCAAGCTGCTGAAGAACGGCAAGCTGATCACCTATCCGGGCTTCCCGCACGGCATGGCCACGACGCAAGCCGAGACGATCAACAAGGACCTGCTGGCCTTCATCGAGGGCTGAGGCTGAACGGGCCGCGTCTCTCGGGACGCGGCCCTAGCTCTTTGGCGTCACCCGCACCACCGCCGCGTCCGGCGCGCCATTCCCGCCGCGGCACGCCGCGGACTTGAACTTCAGGTCCATGCAGACCCAGACCTCGGTCAGCCGGCCATCCTTGACGCGGACGTTCAGGCCCTCGGCCCGGAGGTCGCGATTGCGCTTCAGGAACGCCTGGCGGATCTCGCCGGCCGTCATCGTCTGGTCAGGACCGGGATCCAGGTCGGGGACGTTCAGGCCTTTGCGGATCTTCTGGGCCTTCTTGAAATAGGCCTCGGGCGTGGCCCAGTTACAGGTCCCGTGCGCCTGCCATTCGTGCTGCAGCAGCCAGGGCGAGGGCGTCATGCACAGATTGGCCTTCACCGTCGCCGGGCTCATCGGCGGGCTGGGTCGGCAGTAGCGGGGATGGACCTTGTCCGGACCGTTGGGCCACAGGCCATGTACCGTGAAACCGAAGCTGTTGTTCTGGCACTGGATGACCTTGTCCGACTCCGGGATGCCGGCGCGGCAGGCCTCGGGCGACCAGAACAGGGCCAGCAGATAGGCCGCGATCGGCACGTCGGCGTGGATCTCGCTCACCGGCGGAATCTCGGCCGGGGCCGGGGTGACCACCGGCGGGACCGCGCAGGCCTTCAGGCTGGAGGCCTGGGCGCCGGTCGTCCCGAGACCAAGGGCGGCGAGGGCGGCGAGGGCGGCGAAAGCGGCGGCGCGGGCGGTTTTCATCTCTGGCTCCAGACTGCGGCGCGGATAGGGACCCGCGCCGCGTCCGGCGTCAAGCGAGCCTCAGCGGCGCGCCTCGGTGGCCATGCGCACGGCCAGGCCGCCCAGGACCGTGGCCATCAGCCAGCGCTGGACGATGGCGAAGCTGGGCCGCGTGGCCAGGAAGGTCGCGATCCCGCCGGCCATGAAGCAGATGGTCCCGTTGACGCTCAGCGAGACGGCGATCTGGCTCAGGCCCAGGGCCAGGGACTGGGTGAAAACCCCGCCATGCTCGGGCCTGATGAACTGCGGCAGCAGCGACAGGTACAGCATCGCGGCCTTGGGGTTCAGGATGTTGGTCACGAAGCCCATGGTGATCAGCTTGGCGGGACTGTCCTTGGGCAGTTCGCGCACCTGGAACGGCGAGGCGCCGCCGGGCCGGATCGCCTGCCAGGCCAGCCAGGCCAGGTAGAGAGCCCCGCCGAAGCGCAGGACGTCATAGGCGATCGGGGCGGCCATCAGCAGGGCGGTGATGCCCAGCGCCGCGCATAGCAGGTAGACGACGAAGCCGGCGGCCGTGCCGATCAGCGACACGATCCCGGCCCAGCGGCCCTGGCAGATCGAGCGACTGACCAGGTACAGCATGTTCGGGCCGGGGGTCAGGGCCATCCCCAGGCAGACGAGCGTGAAGGCGATCCAGGTCTTGGCGTCGGGCATGGGCGCGGTCTCCGTCTTCGAAGGTTCAAGCGCCCAGGCGAACGGCATGCATGAGGCCCGCGCTTCCCGAGGGTCGCTTCCCTCCGAACGCCAGTCGCGCGAACGGGTGAAGCTTTAGCATGAGGAAGCCGGAGCGGCGATTGAATCCCTCTCTCTAAGAGAGAGGGGATACACGGCGCTCTATCCTCGGAATTCGCAAGATCGAGTCCCGCGAAATCAATGGCTTGTCGATTTTAGACGCCGCTGAATGATCCGCGTTCAGAACCGCCCCCATACTGCTTCTCACCTGATGGCGCGGAAGGGACGTCCGGCCGGCGATCGTGACGGCTGTCAGGGGTGGTCGAGCGGGAAGCGCTCGCCGGTCTTCCTTCGGGAAGGCGTCTTCGCGACGGCTCCAGCACGGGCTCCCTGAAACATCGGGACGAAAGGCTGGCGGCGAGGATTTCGGCGGCGCGACAGGTCCGGGCTGAAATCGCCCGGGCGTTCCGGGACCGGGGTCGTCGCCCCGGCCCGCCCGTCGGGGGCCTCTCGTGAGAGCGGGTTAAGACCCCGCGCCTCGTGGGCTCATCGGATAACGCGCCACGCGGAGCGTCCTGGCTTCGTCGAAACGGTATCAAACTGCTCATCCTCCGGGCGAGACCCGGCGCTCCGCGTCCCTTTCCATCCCTTCAGCGGTCTCCGCGTGAAGCGGCTCTGCCGCGCCTTTCCGCAACAAAGCGTCGCCTTTTCGCCCCATAAGCCGCGATTGCGAGCGATTATCATTGCGAGTGCATTGCAACAGCGATAAGACGCCCGCGAATTCGAGACGGCGCGCCCTCGACGGCGCCCCTGGGGACAGGACCGACAATGCGTAATCCGAACTCCGCCGCCGCCAACGCGGCCGGCGTCGTCAGCCGGCCTCGCCGCGCGCTGAGCGCCTCCGGCGTCGCCGGCCTGGCCGGCCTGGGCCTGGCCCACGTCGCCGTGGCGGCGGAAGCCGACGCCGCCGCGCCCGTCGCCACCGCGCCCGCGACCGCCGAGACCAACGAGGTCGCCGGCGTCAGCATCAATGCCAAGCGCGTGGCCGATCCGTCGTCGAGCAAGTTCACCGCCCCGCTGGTCGACACGCCCAAGTCGGTGACGGTCATCCCGTCCAAGATCATCGAGCAGACCGCCGCCACCTCGCTGACGGACATCCTGCGCACCTCGCCGGGCATCACCTTCGGCGCCGGCGAAGGCGGCCAGCCGCTGGCCGACCGTCCGTTCATCCGCGGCTCCAGCTCGGGCAACAACATCTTCGTCGACGGCGTCCGCGACAGCGGCGGCCAGACCCGCGAGATCTTCAACCTCGAGCAGGTCGAGGTCGTGAAGGGCCCCGACAGCGCCTACAGCGGCCGCGGCTCGGGCGGCGGCAGCATCAACCTGTCGTCCAAGACCCCGAAGGCCGAGAGCTTCGCGCGCGGCTCGGTGGGGGTGGGCACGGACGAATACATCCGCGCGACGGCCGACCTGAACCACGCCTTCAACGACAATGTCGCGGTGCGGGTGAACGTGCTGGGCACGCAGGGCAATACGCCGGGCCGCAAGGCCGTCGACTTCAGCCGCTGGGGCGTGGCCCCGTCGCTGGCCGTGGGCCTGAACGGCGACACCCAGCTGACGCTCAGCTACTACCATCTCGACACCGACCAGACGCCCGACTACGGCATCCCGCTGACGACCAAGACGACCCAGCCGCGCACCGCCTCGGGCATCCTGGCCGTCGACCGCCGCAGCTTCTACGGCATCGAGTCGCGCGACTACCAGAAGACCAAGTCGGACATCGCCACCTTCGCCATCGACCACGCGATCAGCGACGACCTGAACGTTCGCCAGGTGGTCCGCTATTCGAAATCGCTGAACGACTACATCGTCACCAATCCGGGCGACGGCGGCGCGGCCCAGTTCGTCCAGGGCCAATGGTGGATGAAGCGCGGCACCAAGACCCGCTGGAACCCGACCAAGACCATCGCCGCGGTGTCCGACATCCACGGCAAGAAGACGTTCCTCGGCCTGGAAAACAGCTTCGACGTCGGCATCGAGCTGAGCCGCGAGGAAAACCTCAACGCCACCTACTCGACCTTCACCACCTCGGGCTCGGCCTGCCCGACGGGCTTCACGATCGCCGCCGCGACCCTGACCAGCCTGGGCGCCGGCGACTGCACCCTAGTCTACGCCCCGAACGACAAGGACGCCTGGACGGGCGTCATCAACCGCAGCCCGGCCGCCCGCAACGTGGCCAAGACGGCGGCGATCTACGGCTTCGACACCATCAAGTTCAGCGACAAGCTGCTGCTGAACCTGGGCCTGCGCCACGACAGCTACGACAGCGCGGGCGTCGACGTCGCCACCACCCAGGCCAACGGCGTCTTCACCTCGGTGACCTACACGCCGCGCAAGGGCTCGTGGGAGTTCACCAACTACCAGGCCGGCCTGGTCTACAAGCCGACCGAGAGCTCCAGCCTGTACGTCTCGTACGGCACGTCCTCGACCCCGCCGGGCATCTCGGGCGGCGACCAGAACAGCAACACCTCGACCGGCACGGGCAACCTCGCCACGAGCCAGCTGATCCCCGAGGACAGCGAGAGCTTCGAGGCCGGCGCCAAGGCCAATGTCTTCAACAACACGCTGGCCCTGTCGGGCGCGGTGTTCAAAACCACCCGCCAGAACGCCCAGATCCTGGTCGGCCCGGGCGCCAACGACTACGCCCAGGTCGGCGAGGTCGAGGTGAAGGGCTTCGAGCTCGGCTTCTCGGGCAACCTCACCCCGAAGTGGCAGGTGTTCGGCGGCTACACCTACATGGACAGCGAACTGGTCCGCGGCGCCATCACCATCTCGAACGGGACGGTGGTCGCCAACGTCAACCAGGGCGACCCGCTGGCCAATACGCCCAAGCACAGCTTCTCCAGCTTCTCGACCTATCGCGTCACCCGGGCGATCTCGCTGGGCGGCGGCGCCTACTATGTGTCGAAGAGCTTCGGCGGCAACCAGGGCGGCGCCGGCGGCGGCGCCAACAAGATCTACGCCCCGTCCTACTGGCGCTATGACGCCTTCGCCTCGTGGACCATCAGCCCCAAGGTCGACCTGCAACTGAACGTCCAGAACCTGACGGACGAGCGCTACATCGCCCGGACCAACGGGGTGCACCACGCCGATCCGGCGCCGGGTCGCCAGGCGATCCTGACGTTCAATGTGAAGTACTGATCCGGATCAAGGGCGGAGGCGGCTCGTCGCGCTAAGAGCGAGTCGCAACAAGGAGCGGTCCCGATGATGCTGCAGATCCCGGAAGTGCTGACCAAGGCCCAGGTGGCTGAGTGCCGGGCGATCCTGGACGCCGGCCCCTGGGTCGACGGCAACATCACCTCGGGCTTCCAGGCGGCGCGGGCCAAGACCAACCAGCAGCTGCCGCAGGAGAGCGAGGCGGCCCGCGCGGTCGGGGCGGCGATCCTCAAGGCGCTGGAGGGTAATCCGCTGTTCGTCTCGGCGGCCCTGCCCAACTTCATCCTGCCGCCGATGTTCAACCGCTACGGCGAGGGCATGGGCTTTCGGGACCATGTCGACAACGCCATCCGCCGCGATCCGGTCAGCGGCCGCACCCTGCGCACCGACCTGTCGGCGACCCTCTTCCTGGAGGAGCCCGAGGACTACGACGGCGGGGAGCTGGTCGTGAACGACCTCTATGGCGACCATGTCGTCAAGCTGGCGGCGGGGGACATGATCCTCTACCCCAGCACCAGCCTGCACCACGTCACTCCGGTGACCCGGGGCATGCGCACGGCCAGCTTCTTCTGGATCCAGAGCCTGATCCGCGACGACGCCAAGCGCACCATCCTGCTGGACATGGATGTCGCCATCCAGCACCTGGCCCGCAAGCTGGAGCCGGACGAGCAGGGGATCCTGTCGCTCACGGGCGTCTATCACAACCTGCTGCGGCAATGGTCCGAGGTGTGACGGATTCGGATAGCGCGTTCACGGAACGTCGCTCGCCTGGAACCATAAGTTTACGGTTGTGTCCCACGATCCGCCCAACTTAGCGGAGACCGGATGTCCAAGGCGTCGATCCCCGATGCGACCTCTGACGCGCCCAAGCCGTTCGGCGGGGCCGAGGCGGCGCAATGGTTCTTCGACAACGCCTGCGACCTCTTCGTGGTCGTCTCGGCCAAGGGTCGGTTCGTCACGGTCAACGCCGCCTGGACGGCCGTCACCGGCTGGACGCCCGAGGACCTGGTGGGGCAGGCGACGATCAAGTTCGTCCATCCCGACAGCCAAGCCGAGCTGATCGACATTCCCCGACGTCTCAACGAGACGGGCGCAGCGGCGAGCGAACTCAAGATCCTTCGCAAGGACGGGCACTGGGTCTGGCTGCAGGGCCGGGGACGCCTGGGTCCCAATGGCGAGCTGGTCGGCGTGTTGCACGACGTCTCGGCCGAGGTCGAGGCCCGCGCCGAGCTGGAAGGGGCCCGCCGCACCCGCGAGCTGCTGGCCGAGGCGGCCGGCGTCGGGGTCTGGAGCTACGAGCCCGAGGGCGAGCGCATCGACTGGTCGCCGGACGCGCTGGCGCTGCTGGGCCTGTCGCCGGCCGATGTCGACAGCGGCGCGAAGTTCCTGGCCCGGCTGCCGGACGAGCAACGGCAGAAGGTGAACGACGCCTTCGTCCAGGCCAGCCGGACGGGCGAGGGCGGCACGGTCGAGTTCCGGCTGCGCGCCGACGACGGCCGCTGGCTGACGTTCCGCAGCACCTATCGCGCCGAGGCGCGGCCGGGTCAGCTGTTCGCGCTGAAAGGCATCTCGCAGAACATCACCGAGGTGGCCCGCAGCCGCGACAAGGCCATCTGGAGCGAGCGCCGGGCCCGCCGCCTGATCGAGGACGCGCCGTTCGCCGTGGCGGTCTACGACCTGGACATGCGGCTGCGGCTGGTCAGTCCGCGCTTCCTGGAGATCTTCCGGTCCACCGAGGTCCAGGTGATCGGCAAGACCCTCTCCGAACTGACCCATGGCGGCCGTCGCCGCTTCGTGGCCGCCGTCAGCCGGGCGCTGACGGGCGAGGTCGTCGCCCGCCGCGAGGACCGTCTTCAGGACGCCGACGGCGTCGAACGCTCGTACCGCTGGGAGGCCCGCCCCTGGCGCGACGTCTCCGGCCAGATCGTCGGCGTCATCACCTACATGGACGACGTCACCGCCCTGGCGAAGGCGCGGCGCGAGGCGCGGATCAACGCCCGCCGGCTGAAGGTCGCCCTGGGGGCGGCGCGGGCCGGGGTCTACGAGATCGACCACGAGGGCCAGAGCTTCTGGGGCTCGCCCGAGCTGCACCGGATGCTGGGCCGTCGGGTCGGCTACGAGGACGTCCGCGAGGCCGTCTGGCCCATGATCCACCCCGAGGATCGCGACCAGCTCTACGCCGCCGCCGCCGAATGGCGGGAGACGGGCGAGTGGGGCGCGCATGAATGCGACGTCCGGGTGCTGTCGCCCAGCGGCGAGGCGCGCTGGGTGCGGGTGTTCCACGACGTGCGCCGCGACGCCGCCGGCCGGGCCCGCAAGGCGTTCGGCCTGGTGCTGGACATCGACGAGAAGAAGAAGGCCGAGCTGGCCCTGGTCGCCGCCGAGCGCGCGGCCCAGGCGGCCAACGAGGCCAAGGCCCAGTTCCTGGCCAATATGAGCCACGAGATCCGCACGCCGATGAACGGGGTGCTGGGCGTGATGCACGTGCTCAAGCGTGAGCTGCCCGCCGGCGACAGCGCCGACCTCTTGGGAGAGGCCCTGGCCGCTGGCCAGATGCTGTCGACCCTGCTGGACGACGTCATCGACATCTCGCGCATCGAGGCCGGGCGGCTGGACCTGAACCGCGAGGCCGTCGATCCGCGCGACCTCGTCAGGGGCGTCGCCCGCCTGCTGGCCGGCCAGGCCACGCACAAGGGCTTGCGCCTGGAGCTGGACCTGGCCGACGACCTGGGCTGGATCCAGACCGACCCGACCCGCGTCCGCCAGGCGCTGTTCAACCTGATCGGCAACGCGGTGAAGTTCACCCTGAAGGGCTCGGTGACCGTTAGGCTCCGCAAGGAGCCTGGCGCCCGGAAGCCCCGCCTGGTCTTCGACGTCGTCGACACCGGCGTGGGCGTGCCGCTGGAGGCCCAGGACAAGCTGTTCGAGCGCTTCCAGCAGGCCGACGCCAGCACCACGCGGCGCTTCGGCGGCTCGGGCCTGGGCCTGGCCATCACCCGCAAGCTGGCCCAGATGCTGGGCGGCGAGGTCTCGTTCACCTCGACGCCGGGCCAGGGCTCGACCTTCACCCTGACGATCGCCGCGCCGCCGGCGGCGGCCCCGGACGCGGCGCCGACCCACGCCGAGGATCTGCTGGACGGCCTCAAGGTGCTGGTCGTCGAGGACAATCCCACCAACCAGCTGGTCGCCCGCCGGATCCTGGAGCAGTTGGGCGCGGCCGTCAGCGTGGCCGACGACGGCGTCTCGGGCGTGGCCGCCGCCCGCGACGGGGCCTTCGACCTCATCCTGATGGACGTGCAGATGCCCGGCATGGACGGCCTGGAGGCGGCCCGCCGCATCCGCGCCCTGCCGGGTCCCGCCGCCCGCGCCCCGATCATTGCCCTGACCGCCAACGTCATGGCCCACCAGCGGGCCTCGTATCGCGCCGCCGGCATGGACGGCGTGGCCGCCAAGCCGATTTCCCCGGCCGCCCTGGTCGCCGAGATCGTCCGCCTGTCGCAGGCCGGGCCGGACACGCGCGGCGCCGTCGCCTAACCCCGTTCCAAGAGCCCTCCCCTTGGCTCCTGAACCACGCTAAGCAGGGCTCAAGAACGGGGGAGAAACATGGCCGGCGAACGTCAGCAGAGCGCCTCGATGCGCACCGTGGTCGCGGCCTCGTCGGCCGGCACGGCCTTCGAATGGTACGACTTCTTCATTTTCGGCAGCCTGGCCCAGGTCATCTCCAAGACCTTCTTCACCGGCCTGCCCGACGCCGCCGGCTACATCGCCGCCCTGGCCCTGTTCGGGGTCGGCTTCGCCTTCCGGCCGCTGGGCGCGTTGGTGTTCGGCAAGATCGGCGACCAGGCGGGGCGCAAGGGCGCGTTCCTGGCCACGGTGCTGCTGATGGGCGGGGCGACCTTCGCCATCGCCTTCCTGCCCACCTACCAGCAGGCCGGGATCATCTCGCCGATCCTGCTGATCGTCATGCGCTGCGTGCAGGGCTTCGCCCTGGGCGGCGAGTACGGCGGGGCGGCGATCTATGTCGCCGAGCACTCGCCGGCGAACCGGCGCGGCTGGTCGACCTCGTGGGTGCAGACCTCGGCCGCCTTCGGCCTGTTCGGAGCGCTCATGGTCATCCTGATCACCCGCGCCGCCGTCGGGATCGAGGCCTTCGACGCCTGGGGCTGGCGCATTCCGTTCGCGGTCTCCATCGGCCTCCTGGGCGTCTCGGTCTGGATGCGGATGAAGCTGACCGAGAGTCCCGCCTTCGCCGCCATGAAGGAAGAGGGCCAGGCCTCCAAGGCGCCCTATGCCGAGGCGTTCGGCCAATGGAAGAACCTGAAGCTGGTGATCCTGGCCTTCCTGTCCATGATGTGCGCCCAGGGGGCGGTCTGGTACACGACCTTCTTCTACGTCCAGACCTTCATGGAGAAGTTCCTGAAGGTCGATCCGGTCACCATCAACGAACTCATGATGACCGCGACGGCGATCAGCGCCGTCTTCTACGTCGTCTTCGGCTGGCTGTCGGACCGCATCGGCCGCAAGCCGGTGATGCTGGGCGGCATGACCCTGGCGCTGCTGTTCTACTTCCCCGGCTTCCATCTGCTGGAGAAGGCGGCCAACCCCGCCCTCGCCGAGGCCTCGGCCAAGGCGCCCGTCGTGGTCGTCGCCGATCCCAAGGACTGCTCGCTGCAGTTCGACCCCGTCGGCAAGGCCGCGTTCGTCACCTCGTGCGACATCGTCAAGAGCGCCCTGGCCAACGCCGGCGTCTCCTACGCCAACCAGACGGCGCCGGCCGGGGCGACGGCGGTGATGAAGCTGGGCGGCGTCGAGGTCGTCTCTCGGAGCGCCACCGGCCTGCCCAAGGCCGAGGTCAAGGCCGTGAAGACCGCCGTCGAAGGCGAGATCAAGGCCGCCCTCACCAAGGCCGGCTATCCGGCCAAGGCCGATCCGGCGCGGATGAACAAGCCGCTGATCCTGGGCGTGCTGCTGGTCTTCGTGATCGCCGCGACGGCCCTGTTCGGACCCTTGGCCGCCTGCTTGGTCGAGCTGTTCCCGACCCGGGTGCGCTACACGGCCCTGTCGCTGCCCTATCACATCGGCACGGGCTGGGTGGGCGGCTTCGTGCCGTTCTTCGCCTTCGCCATCGTGACGGCGGTCGGCGATATCTATGCCGGCCTCTGGTACCCGGTGGCCTTCACCCTGATCAGCGTGCTGACCACGGCCTTCCTGCTGCCCGAGACCAAGAACCGGTCGCTGACCTAGCGGGCGATCGGCAAGATCTCGACGGCCACCTGGGCCTCGTTCAGGGCGTCGATCAGGGCCGGGTCCGCTGCTTCCGTGATCAGCCGGACGATCTGGCGGCCCTCGCGAGCCAGCTGGACCAGGCGGTCGGCGTCGATCTGGCCGGCGTCGACATGCTCGACGTCGCGGCGGGCCATCCTCACGACTTCCGGATCGGCGTCGCCGTCCAGGACCAGAACGTCCGCCGCGCCCAGGGCCCGGACGGCGCGCAGGGTCAGCAGGTCGACCGGTCCCTGGCCGGCGACGAAGCGCACGCCCCCCTTGCGGGCCGAGCCCCGGGATAAAGCCTCACGGAACAGCTGGGCGGCGCGGTCCATGTCGCCGGCGCGGGCGGCCTCGGCGGCCTCGCCCGTCACCGCGTCCCGCAGGAAGGCGCGGCGCTCGTGCAGGATCGGCAGGGTCTCGCGCACCTCCGCCTGGAACTTGCGCAGCAGGGCGGCGACGCGACCCGTGCCCTCGGGCACCTGGGCCTCGATGTCGTTGCGCAGCATGGTCGCCAGCACCGGGGCCGAGCCGCCGGTGCCGACGGCCGCCACCACCTCGCCGCGGTCGATCACGGCCGGGGTGTTGAAGTCGCAGAACTCGGGCCGGTCGACGACATTGACCAGCACCCGCGCCGCCCGCGCCGCGCTGGCGGCGGCCCGGACGAAGGTCTCGTCGGGGCTGGCGATGAAGGCCAGGATCGCGCCGGCATAGGCGCTGGGCAGATGGGCCTCGGTGCCGTCCAGCCGGATCACCGTGGCGGGCGAGCCCTGGAACAGACGGGCCTTGGCCTCGGCGGCGTCGCCCGAGCCGGCGATGACCACGACGCGGCCGGTCAGGGGGAAGTAGGCGGGAAAGGAATCCAACGCGTCGTCCTCGAGGCTTACTGTGATCGGCAATCGGCGTAGGGGCCGCCGGGGAAGCCCTTGAGCGTGGCGTCCGCGCCCTTGCTCCAGATCTCGGCGTCGCCGGCCGTGTAGCGGGCCCCGGAGGCCGAGCGGGCCAGCTTCAGCGTGCGTGTCGCCCCGCCGGCGCTGACCACGACGCGCTTGCCGTGCAGGGCGTAGGCGGCGGTGAACCGCTTGCCGGCCTTGCAGGCGTAGCGGATCGGCGCGTCCGTGGAATCCATCGGGGCGACGGTGGCGCAGCCGGCGACGGTCACGGCCAGGACGGCGAGAGGGACGAGGAGGCGGCGCAAGGCGAGGTCTCCGAAGCGATGGCGAATGCAGCATAGCGGGTTTCGCGGACGGCGCCCGCCCCCGCTCGAAATCCTCTGGTCAAGGCCAGTGTGAACGGTGTTAGGTTCGAATATCGGCGGGGCGCGACGCGCCCCTTCTTTCGTTGGGAGGCGAGGGCGCATGGCCGTGACCCTGGACATCAATGGCAAACCGACCTCGGTTCAAGCCGCGCCGGAGACGCCCTTGCTGTGGGTGCTGCGCGACGAGCTGGGCCTGACCGGCACCAAGTTCGGCTGCGGCGTCGCCCAGTGCGGGGCCTGCACGGTCCACCTGGACGGCCAGCCTATCCGCTCGTGCGTCACGCCGATCCAGGCGGTCGGAACCGCCAAGATCACCACCATCGAGGGGCTGGGCGGCCAGCATCCGGTGCAGCAGGCCTGGGTGCGCCATGACGTGCCCCAGTGCGGCTACTGCCAGTCGGGCCAGATCATGTCGGCCTGCGCCCTGCTGGCCCAGAAGGCCAAGCCCTCGGACGAGGACATCGACAGCGCCATGTCCGGAAACATCTGCCGCTGCGGTGCCTATCAGCGCATCCGCGCGGCGATCAAGGAGGCGGCCGAGACCGGTCCGCCTCAGGGTGCGCCGCACGCCGACATCGACGAGGCCATCGTCGCCGCCTCGGGCGCGACGCATCGGGGAGCCGGCCGATGAACGCCCCCTTCAAGCCCGTGGAAGGGCCCAGCCGCCGCGACGTGGTCGTCGCCTCCGCCTTGGTCGGCGGCGCGTTGCTGGTCGGCTGCTCGCCGGCCGACCTGATGAGCGCCGGCTCCAAGGTCGAGGTCGGGGCCTTCGGACCCTTCATCAAGATCGCGCCGGACGGCGCCGTCACAGTGATCTCCAAGCACATCGAGTTCGGCCAGGGCAATCACGCCGGCCTCGCCGCCATCGTCGCCGAGGAGCTGGACGCCGACTGGACCAGGGTCCGGGTCGAGCAGGCCCCGGCCAACGCCAAGCTCTACGCCAATGGCGCGCTGGGCGCGCAGCTGACCGGCGGCTCGTCGGCGATCGCCAACTCGTGGGAGCAGTTGCGCAAGGCCGGCGCCGGGGCGCGCGCCATGTTCGTGCAGACCGCCGCCAACCGGTGGAACGTCCCGGTGGGCGAGATCACGGTCAAGGACAGCGTCCTGACCCATGCGTCCGGCAAGACGGCGACCTTCGGCGAACTGTTGGCCGACGCGGCCAAGGTCCCGCCGCCGACCGACGTCAAGCTGAAGGACCCCAAGACCTTCACCCTGATCGGCACCGACCGGGTGCGTCGCAAGGACGCCCAGGCCAAGAGCGACGGCACGGCCCGCTACACCCAGGACGTCCGCCTGCCCGACATGCTGACGGCGGTGGTCGCCCACCCGCCGCTGTTCGGCGCCAAGGTGAAGAGTTTCGACGCGGCCGAGGCCAAGAAGGTCCCCGGCGTGGTCGACGTCTTCGAGATTCCGACCGGCGTGGCGGTGGTGGCGCAGAATACCTACGCCGCCCGCATGGGCCGAGAGGCGCTGAAGATCGAGTGGAACGAGGACAAGGCCGAGAAACGCGGTTCGGCGGCCATCGCCCAGCTGTTCAAGGACGTCGCCGCCGGCAAGACCACCGAGCCCAAGTGGGAGCCGTTCGACCAGCGCGGCGACGCCACGTCGCTCAACTCGGCCAAGGGCGAGCGCGTGTTCGAGACCACCTACGAGTTCCCCTATCTGGCCCACGCCGCCATGGAGCCGATGAACTGCGTGGCGTCCGTGGACGGCAACAAGGTCAGGATGGTGTTCGGCTCGCAGGGCCAGACCCTGGACCAGCTGAACGCGGCCAAGATCGTCGGTTGCCTGCCGGGTTCGGTCGAGATCGAGACCCTGTTCGCCGGCGGCTCGTTCGGCCGGCGCGCCAACTTCCAGTCGGACTACGCCGCCGAGTGCGTCCACATCGCCAAGAAGGTCGGCAAGGGCCGGCCGGTGAAGCTGGTCTGGACCCGCGAGGACGACATGCGGGCCGGCTATTTCCGGCCGATCGTGATCCACGCCGTGAAGGTCCAGCTGGACAAGGACGGCTATCCGGCCGGCTGGCGCCACCGCATCGTCACCCAGTCGATCATGAAGGGCTCGCCCATGCCGATGGGCAAGGGGCCGGATCAGACGGCGATCGAGGGCGCGGCCGGCTCGCCGTACCTCAAGGCGACGCCGATCGTCGACGCCCAGGTGGCCCTGCCCGACGTCGGGGTTCCGGTCCTGTGGTGGCGCTCGGTGGGCGCGACCCACACCGCCTTCGTTATGGAGCACACGATCGACCAGCTGGCGGCCAAGGCCGGCAAGGATCCCGTCGACTATCGTCGCGCGCTCTACGCCAAGGCCGGCGCCGATCGGCATCTGGCGGCCTTGAACCTGGCCGTCGAGAAGGCCGGGCCCACGGTGACGGCCGGCTGGACGCGCGGCGTGGCGGTGCACGAGAGCTTCGGCTCGGTCGTCGCCCAGGTCGCCGAGGTCAAGCTGGAGAACGGGATCCCGCGCGTCGGCCGGGTGGTCACGGCCGTGGACTGCGGCGTCGCCATCTCGCCTGACCAGATCGCCGCCCAGATGGAAGGCGGGACCTGCTTTGGCTTGTCGGGCGTGTTGTTCGGCGAGGTGACCCTGACCGACGGCAAGGTCGACCAGAGCAACTTCGACCGCTACCGCGTGCTGCGGATCAACGAGGCGCCGAGCGTGGAGACCAACATCGTCCCGTCCGGCAATCCGCCTAGCGGCGTCGGCGAACCCGGCACGCCGGTGATCGGTCCGGCCGTCGCCAACGCCCTGTTCGCCCTGAACAAGACGCCGACCACGCGCCTGCCGTTCGTCCGCTCCGAAACCTGATCGTCAAAAGTTCCGTCCTGCTCGCTAGACGGGAACAAGTTCGCCGATCATCTTAGCGGCATGGTGCAGAGCGTCAGTGCCGCTTTCGACAAGCTTACGCCCCGGGAACGGGAAATCCTCCGGCTGATCGCCGCGCATCTCCAGTCCAAGGAGATCGCGCGGGCCCTGGGCCTGTCGCCCAAGACCGTCGAGATGCACGTGCTCAGCGCGCGCCGCCGCCTGTCCGGCATGAGCCGCCGTGACGCCGCCCTGGCCTTCGTGGCCTGGGAGGGCGAGGACCCCGGTAATGACTACCGTAGGCGACCAGACGGGATGGCGACGCTTGCTGGCCCGTCGCTTCCTGATCGGGAGATTGGAGGCGGCGATGAACGAGCAGCACCCGACTTATCTGGCGGTCCCGCTTCCGCCAGGCATGGCCAAGCCGGTCAGTGGCAAGCCGCACTTCAGGACCTCATCGGGCCGGGTGAGCCGCCGGCCGCCGGCCGGGACTGGCGTCATGACATGAGCAACTTGCAGTGGCTTGGCCTCGTGGCCGGCGTCACGGCGCTGACCGCCATGCTCCTGGCCGTTACCGTGATCGCGGTCCACACATTCATTCTGGCGATCCAGCGGATAACCGGTCTCTGACGGCCCTCGGGGCCGTCGCCATCATCACCAAGATCGTAGCGTCTGGAACGGGCGGCATGCGCCGCGCGATAGGATTTCCTTTGCATGAAACGAGCGTGCGTTAAATCGTCGGGATGGGGCGCGTCTCGACGCATGTCGAGCATGCGATTGTTCTTGTTGGAACCCGGGCTTGGGCGAACTCTTCTCCATCCAGCTGATTGCTTACGCCGCCTATCTGATCGCCATGGCCATCTGCGGCATGGCGATCTGGAAAGGAGATCGACCGGCAAGGTTGGCGGCCCTTGTCCTGATCGCCGGCTGGACGCTGTCGGCGCTGACCGGCCATCGCGACAAGTACGGCATGAACTACCCGGTGACGATCATCGACACCAACTGCGCGCTGGCCTTCGTCTGGATTTCCGTTCGGTGGCGACGGATATGGTGCGCGGTGCTTGCGGCCTTGACGATCGTCGAGGTCATTATTCCGCTGGTGGCCTTCTTCGACCGCGACATCCATCGCTACAATCAGATGGCGTCCAACAACATCGTGGCCGTTCTGCAGCTCATGGTCATGGTCGTGGCCATCCAGCGGGCCTTCCGCGCCCGGAGACGGGCCGATGAAGGAGCTCTTCAGCCCTGACCTCGACGCGATCGCCGACGAGGAGGACATCGCCGAGTTCCGACGCGCTTTCGCGACGATCGGCGAGGATCACCGCCGGATCCTGACGATCCTGCTGCCCAAGCTGGCGGCGCTGCAGGAGCGTGGCGATTCCGCCGCCGCCCTGCGGCTGATCGCCGAGATCAAGCAGGTCATTTTGAAGGAGCACGTACCCCCGCACTGAACACGATCGGCTGGGTGAAGGCCGTCGCCGGGTCCGCCCGGGGCGGGAGGGCTAGGGCTCTTAGCGGCCTTCGACGGCGCGGACGAGATCCTCGGGACGATCCACATCAAGATGGATCCCGGGATCCTCGACGGGAATCCGCGTCAGCTGGGCGCCCGCGCTCTCCAGGAGGGCGCGGGCGCCTTCGTCTCCAGAGAGCTGGCGCAACGCCGGAAACCAGGTCGCGCCGAACAGGACGGGGTGGCCGCGTCGGCCCAGATAGGTCGGGGCGATGAGGTCGAGGGGGCCTCTGAAGGCCAGGGTCAGCCGTTGGAGCGTCGCGGGGTCGATGGCCGGCATGTCGCCCAGCAGCACGAAGACGCCGGCCGCGTCGTTCGGCAGGGCCTGGGCGGCGGTCCGCAGCGAGGCGCCCATGCCCTCGGCCGGGTCCTCGACATGGACCAGGGTCAGGCGATCGGCAGCGGCGATCCGTGAGGCGGTGGCCTCGACCGCCTTGCGCACGGCGGGATCCGGCCCGATCGCCACGAAGACCCGCCGCGCCGGCGACAGGAACGCGGTCAGCAGGGCGCCGGCCACCAGCGGCGCGCCGTTCAGCGGAGCCGTCAGCTTGCCGCCGCCGAAGCGCGCGCCCCGACCGGCGGCCAGGACGATGGCGTCCAGTGACGTCGTATCCCTTTGCGTCATGGGCTCCAGCGCCTATTCTAACAGACGGACATGACGCCCTACGATGACAGCCCCGCGCAAGCGGTCCTTGCCCCGACCCGTCTGATCGACGGTTTCGGACGCGCCGTCACCTATCTGCGTGTCTCCGTCACCGACCGCTGCGACCTGCGCTGCCTCTACTGCATGTCCGAGCACATGACCTTCCTGCCGAAGGCCGAGGTGCTGACGCTGGAGGAACTGGACCGCCTGGCTTCGACCTTCGTGGGCCTGGGCGTGCGCAAGCTGCGGCTGACCGGCGGCGAGCCGCTGGTGCGCAAGGGCTTCATGGACCTGGTCGCCAGCCTGTCGCGCCACCTGCGCTCGGGCGCGTTGGACGAGCTGACCCTGACCACCAACGGCACCCAGCTGGAGCGCTACGCCGCCGACCTGGCCCGGCACGGCGTGCGGCGGATCAACGTCTCGCTCGACACGCTTAAGCCCGATCTCTTCCGCACCCTGACGCGTGGCGGCGATCTGGCGCGCGTGATCGCCGGGATCGACGCGGCCCTGGCGGCGGGGATCCAGGTGAAGATCAACGCCGTGGCCCTGAAGACCGACAACGCCGCCGAACTGCCCGAGCTGATCCAGTGGGCCCACGCGCGCGGCTGCGACATCACCCTGATCGAGACCATGCCCCTGGGCGAGGTCGACCAGGACCGCACGGACCAGTATCTGTCGCTGAAGGACGTCCGCCGCGACCTCGCCTCGTTCTGGACGCTGGAAGACAGCCACTACGCCACCGGCGGCCCGGCGCGTTACACGCGGGTGGTTGAGACGGGCGGGCGGCTGGGATTCATCACCCCGCTGAGCAACCACTTCTGCGACACCTGCAACCGGGTGCGTCTGACCTGCACCGGAACGCTGCACACCTGCCTGGGCCGCGACGACGCCAGCGACCTGCGGGCGGTGATCCGAGGCGGGGCGACCGATATCCAGCTGCACCAGGCGATCTTCGCGGCGATCGGGGCCAAGCCCCAGGGCCACGACTTCCAGATCGCCGCCCCCCGCCCGGCTGTCGCCCGCCACATGTCGACGACAGGCGGATGATGGGGGTCAGCTGAGATGGCCAGGGTGCTGCTGTTCGGACGCTTGGCCGACCAGGCCGGCTGGCGTGATCGCCGAATCGAGGCCGGCGACCTCTCGGCCCTGCGCGCGGCGTTGGCCGCCGACGATCCGGACCTGGGCGAGGCCCTGGCCGGGCCGGGCGTCCAGGTCGCCATCGACAAGGCCATCGTCCGGGGCGAGGCGGCGCTGACCGCCGCGACCGAAGTGGCCTTCCTGCCGCCCATGAGCGGCGGATGACCGTCACGCCCACGGTGACCTTGACCGACCAGCCGTTCGAGCCGGGCGCGCTCGTCACGGCCTTCTGCGCGGGGCGCGAGGAGACGGGCGCGGTGGCGACCTTCGTGGGCCTGGCGCGGGCCGAAAGAGGCGCGGCCGCCGCGCTGGAGCTCGAGGCCTATCCGGGCTTCACCGACACGGCGATCGGCGAGATCGCCCGTGATGCGATCGGCCGGTTCAAGCTGCAGGACGTCCATATCGTCCACCGGACGGGCCGCATCGCGCCGGGCGAGGCGATCGTCTTCGTGGCCACGGCCGCCGGGCATCGCCGCGAGGCGTTCGAGGCCTGCGACTTCCTGATGGACTATCTGAAGAGCCGCGCGCCCTTCTGGAAGAAAGAGCACGGGCCGGACGGCGCGCGCTGGATCGAGCCGACGGACCGCGATAGGACCGACGCCGAACGCTGGGACTGAGGAGAGCGCCATGTCGGAAACGGGCCTGAAGCCGGGCGGCGGGATCAAGTTGGAGCTGCCGTTCAAGCCGGTGCGCATCGCGATCCTCACCGTCTCCGACACCCGTGACGAAAGCACCGACACCTCGGGCCAGCTGCTGATCGACCGTGTCCGCGACGCCGGCCACGAGCTGGCCGGTCGCGCCGTGATCCGTGATGACGTCGAGAAGATCCGCCAACAGGTCCGCGACTGGATCGACAGCAAGGCCGTCGACGCAATCGTCACCACCGGCGGCACCGGTCTGACCGGCCGCGACGTCACGGTCGAGGCGCTGGAGCCGCTGTTCGACAAGAAGATCGACGGCTTCTCGGTGGTCTTCCACTTGGTCTCCTACGCCTCGGTGGGTCTCTCGACCCTGCAGTCGCGGGCGACGGCGGGACTGATCGACGGCGTCTTCGTCTTCTGCCTGCCGGGCAGCAACGGGGCGGTGAAGGATGGCTGGGACAAGGTGATCGCCGCCCAGCTCGACAGCCGCCACAAGCCCTGCAACATGGTCGAGCTGATGCCGAGGCTTCTGGAACGGTGAGCAAGCTCACGCACATCGACGACGAGGGCCGGGCCCGTATGGTCGACGTCTCGGACAAGCCGGCGACGGCCCGCGAGGCGGTCGCCACGGGCTTCGTGCGGATGAGCCCCGACACCCTGGCCCTGGCCGTATCGGGCTCGGGCCGCAAGGGCGACGTCCGCGCCGTGGCGGAACTGGCCGGCGTCATGGCCGCCAAGAAGACGTCCGACCTGATCCCGCTATGCCACCCGCTGGCGCTGTCCAAGGTGGTCGTCGAGGTCGAGCCGGCCGAGGGCGGCCTCGCGGTCACCGCGCGGGTCAAGACAACAGGTCCGACCGGGGTCGAGATGGAGGCGCTGACCGCCGCCTCGGTGGCCTGCCTGACGATCTACGACATGCTCAAGGCCGCCGAGAAGGGCATGGTCATCGAGGCCGTCCGGCTCCTGGAGAAGACCGGCGGCAAGTCGGGGGACTGGAAGGCTTAAGCCGCTCGGCGCTGGGCCTCGCCGCCGATCCGCAGCTCGCCCATCCGCTGGGCCAGGCGCGTGGCCTCCTGGGCCAGGGCGTGGCTGGCGGCGGTGGTCTCCTCGACCATGGCGGCGTTGCGCTGGGTGACCTGATCCATCTGGTTCATGGTCGTGTTGACCTCGGCCAGGCCGCGCGCCTGTTCCTGGGTCGAGGCGGCCATCTCGCCGACCAGGCCGTCGATCTGGTCGACCTCGCTGGCGATGGCGCGCAGGGCCTCGCCGGCCTTGCCGACATATTCGACGCCCTGTCCGACCTCGACCGTGCTGGTGCTGATCAGGGTCTTGATCTCGCGGGCGGCCTCGGCCGAGCGCTGGGCCAGGGCGCGGACTTCCTGGGCGACGACCGCGAAGCCGCGACCCGCTTCACCGGCCCGAGCCGCCTCGACGCCCGCATTAAGAGCCAGGAGGTTGGTCTGGAAGGCGATCTCGTCGATGACGCCGATGATCTGGCCGATCTGGGCCGAGGACTTCTCGATGGCGCCCATGGCCTCGACGGCCTGACTGACGATCGAGCCCGAGGCGTTGGCGGCGCTGCGTGCGCGCTCGACGACCTGGCGGGCGCGGCTGGCGCCCTCGGCGGTGACGCGCACGGTGCTGGTGATCTCGTCGAGGGCGGCCACGGCCTCTTCCAGGCTGGCGGCCTGGCGTTCGGTGCGGCCCGACAGGTCGTCGGCGGCATCGGTGATCTCGGCCGTGCCGCCGTGGATCGCCTTCACGGCCTCCAGCGAGGCGGCGATGACGCCGGACAGCTTCTCGACCGCGACATTGAAGTCGACTCGCAGCTTCTCGTAGCCGGCCGGGAAGGGGCGTTCCAGCCGGTGGGAGAGGTCGCCCTCGGACATCGACTTCAGGGCCTGGGCCAGGCTGTCGACGACGGCCTTCTGGGTGGCCTCGGCCTCGTCGCGGCGCGTCTCGGCCTCGCGGCGTTCGATCTCCAGGGCGTCGCGGACGTCGGCGGCCTCCAGCTCCTTGCGGCGCGCTTCGACCGTCTCATGGAAGGTCCGCAGGGCGTCGGTCATCTGGCCGATCTCGTCCTCGCCGCGCTTCTTGGGCAGCACGACCGAGAGGTCACCGGCCGACAGGCGGCGCAGGGCGCGGGTGATCTCGACCAACGGCGCGACCAGGCCCTTCTGGGCGGCGAACATCAGCACGGCGGCGAAGGCGGCGGCGGTCAGCAGCAGGGCGCCCATCAACACCTGGCCCAGGAGGCCCAGCGACTTGGCGGTGTTGGCGTCGCGGGTGGCGGCGGCCTCGATCTTGACCGAGGCGCCCTCCATCCTGTCCTCGAGCGCCGAGAACTGCTTGGCGAAGTCCGGCAGTTTGCCGCGGGCCCCGGCCGGGTCGGTGTCGGCGATCGCGCCGATATGGCCGGCGGCCGCGATATAGGTGGTCAGCGGCGCTTCGACCTCGGCGAGGGCGGACTTGACCGAGGGGTCTTCGGCCAGCTTGCCGCTGGAGGCGATGTCGTCCTTGAAGGCCTGGGTGTGTTCGGCGAGGTCCGCGCGCACGGTCTTCAGATCGACGCCAAGGGAGGGGTCGGCGGACATGATCGCGCCCATGACGTCGGCGCGCAGGGCGTCGTGCATCATGTCGGCGTGCATGTGCAGGCGAAGGATCTTGGCCGAATCCTCGGCGCGGGTCAGGGCGTTGTCGAGGCTCACCGCCACCCACAAGCCCGTGCCGGCCGTGGCCGCGCACAGCAGCGCCGCGCCAGCGGCCGCTCCCATGACCTTCTGACCCAAGGACGCCATGTCGATCTCTCCCCGCGCGGCCCGCCGCAAATCTCGGGGGGAAGGATGCCGGGGGAGGTGTCTAACGGCTCTTAACCGTGACCGCGTCAGCCGGGCGACATAACGTCGCGCGCCGCCCGGGCCGAGGCTCTAGGCGACGACGATCTGGCCGTCGCGGACCTCGACGGGCCAGGGGAACAGCTTGTCGCCGGGACAGGGGCCGGCGACGCAGGCTCCGTCCTCGATCTTGAACAGGGCCGCGTGGCCGGCGCACAGGATCAGGTCGTTCTCGCGGGTCAGGTAGCGGCCGGCGAACCCGGCCAGCGGCCAGCCGGCGTGCGGGCAGCTGTCCAGATAGCCGACCACCAGTTCGTCCTTGCGGACCACGAACCCGGCGAACATCGCGTCGCCCTCGCGCCAGCGGAAACCCTTCGAGCCGGGCGAGGGGACCTCGTCCAGCGCGCAGAGCACCGTCCCGGGCGCGGGGCGGGCGGGGTTGTCCGGGTCCGTGCGCACGATGCAGCCTTGAGCTCAGCCGTTGATCGAGCCGACGCCGACGCGCCAGCCCTGGATCTCGACGCTCTCGAACAGGCCGGCCAGGGTGTAGGGATCGTTGTCGGCCAGGGCCTGGACGGCGGCCTTGTCCTCGGCCTCGATGATCAGCAGCGAGCCGATCGGGCTTCCGGCCTCGTCCAACAGGGGGCCGGCGGCCTTCACCAGGCCCGAGGCGTTCAGATAGTCCAGGTGAACCGGGCGGGTGGCCAGGCGGGTCTCGAGCGCGCCGGGCTTGTCCTTGCAGACGATGACGAAGAGGGCCATGCGGGGTCCTTGCTGGCTGACTTTCAAACTTCGGACTTCAGGGGGCGCGACAGCAGCCTGGCGATGGCGGCGTCGACCTCGACCTCGCCGGCCAGGATGGCGGCGACGGCCTCGCTGATCGGCGCCTCGACGCCCACCTTGCGGGCCAGGGCGCGGACAGCGGGGGCTGAGGCGACGCCTTCGGCCACCGAGACCTTGCCGGCCAGGGCCTGCTCCAGGGTCAGGCCCTGGCCCAAGGCCAGGCCGACGCTCATGTTGCGCGACTGCGGGCTGGAGCAGGTCAGCACCAGATCGCCGAGGCCGCACAGGCCGACAACGGTCTCGGGCTTGGCGCCCAGGGCGACGGCCAGGCGGGTCAGTTCGGCGAAGCCGCGGGTGATCACCGTGGCGTGGGCGTTGCGGCCCAGGCCCTTGCCCTCGACGATGCCGCAGGCGATGGCCAGGACGTTCTTAACCGCCCCGCCGGCCTCGGCCCCGATCAGGTCGCTGGCCGTGTAGGGCCGGAAGGTCGGGATGGCGATGGCCTCGGCGATGGCGCGGCCCAGGGCCTCGTCCGCGCAGGCCAGGGTGACGGCGGCGGGCAGGTTGCGGGCCACTTCGCCGGCGAAGCTGGGTCCCGACAGCACCGCGATCGGCGCGCCCGGCAGGCTCTCGGCCGCCACCTCGGTCATCAGCTTCAACGAGCCCTGCTCGACGCCTTTCGAGCACAGCACGATCGGCGCGCCGGCCTTGTGGTGCGGGGCGAAGGCGGTCAGGGCCGCCCGCAGGTGCTGGGCCGGGGCGACGGCCAGGATCAGGTCGCAGTCGGCCAGGCCGGCCAGATCCGGAACCGCCTTGATCCCAGGCTCCAGGGCGACGCCGGGCAGGAACAGCGTATTCTCGTGGCCGTCGTTGACCGAGGCCACGACCTCGGGCTCGCGGGCCTGGAGGGTGACCTGGAGACCGGCCCGGGCGCAGACCTGGGCCAGGGCCGTGCCCCAAGCGCCCCCGCCGATCACGCCTGCGTGCTGAAAGCTCATGCCTTGGCTCCCTTGCGGCCGTATGCGTTGGCGGGGTTGGCCAGCGCCGCGGCTTCGTCCAGCGGCCAGCGCGGACGGGCGACGGCGTCGAGGTCGTCGGAAATCCCCAGGGCCAGCCGCTCGGCCCCGGCCAGGGCGATCATGGCGGCGTTGTCGGTGCAATAGGCCAGCGGCGGGGCGGCGAAGGAAAAACCGTTCTTCTCGCAGTCGGCCAGCAGGGCTGCCCGCACCGCGCCATTGGCGGCCACGCCGCCGGCGACGACGAAGCGCAGATCGTCCGAGGCGTGGCTTTCCTTGTAGAGCTTCATCGCCCGATCGACCCGCTCGGAGAGCTGGCGCGCGATGGCGGCCTGGACTCCGGCGGCCAGGTCGCGGCGCTCGTCGTCGGTGGTCAGGGTCTCGGCGATCCGCGCGGCGGCGGTCTTCAGGCCTGAGAACGAGAAGTCGCAGTCCTTGCGGCCTAGGAGGGCGCGCGGCAGCGTGTAGCGGCTCGCGTCGCCGCCGACCGCCAGCTTCTCGAGGGCCGGGCCGCCCGGATAGGGCAGGCCCAGGGACTTGGCGATCTTGTCGAAGGCCTCGCCGGCCGCATCGTCGATCGTGGTGCCCAGGCGCTTGCAGGCGCCGACTCCGGCCACTTCCAGCAACTGGCAATGACCGCCGGAGACCAGCAGCAGCAGGAAGGGATAGGCGATGTCGGCGCCCAGGCGGGCCGAGACCGCGTGGCCTTCCAGATGGTTCACCGCCACTAGCGGCACGCCGCGGGCCAGCGACACGGCCTTGCCGAACGCCAGGCCGACCATCACCCCGCCGACCAGGCCAGGGCCGGCCGTGGCGGCCACGCCATCCAGGCCGTCGAAGCCGACGCCCGAGGCGCGGATGGCTTCGGCGGCGATGGCGTCGATGGATTCCACATGGGCGCGGGCGGCGATCTCGGGCACCACGCCGCCGAACGGGGCATGCTGCTCGAACTGGGTGCCGATGACCGAGGACAGCACCGTGACCGTTCCGTCCCGGTCGCGGCGCACGACCGATGCCGCGGTCTCGTCGCAGCTGGTCTCCAGGCCGAGGACCACCAGGGCGGATTGCGTAGGGCCAAAATACGTAGGGACGGTCATTCGGTTGCGGGCTTCCCGCCGCTCCTGTAGCAGCGAAGACGGAATTTCATCACCGCAGGTAACGTTCCGACCGTGTCCCGGCAACCTCCCATCCGCATTGGCGCGCGCGGCTCCAAGCTCTCCCTGGCGCAATCGGGCCTTATGCAGGCCCGTATCGCCGCCGCCCTGGGGGTTCCGGTCGGGGCCAGCAGGGAAGAAATCGAGGCCGCCGCGCCCCTGATCCCGATCGTCACCAGCGGCGACCGCATCCAGGACCGCCGCCTGATGGAGATCGGCGGCAAGGGCCTCTTCACCAAGGAGATCGAGGAAGCCCTGCTGGACGGCCGCATCGATTGCGCCGTCCACTCGCTGAAGGACATGCCGGCCGAACTGCCGCCGGGCCTGGTGCTGGCCGCCACGCCCGAGCGCGAGGATCCGCGCGACGCCTTCATCAGCCATGTGTGCGAGCGGCTGGAGGACCTGCCCAAGGGCGCGCGCCTGGGCACCGCCAGCCTGCGTCGCCAGGCCCAGGCTCTCCATGTGCGGCCCGACCTCGAGATCGTCATGCTGCGCGGCAATGTCGACACCCGGCTGGCCAAGCTGGAGCGCGGCGAGGCAGACGCCATCCTGCTGGCTCAGTCGGGCCTGAACCGCCTGGGCCTGGGTCATCTGACCAGAAGCTGGCTGGATCCCGACGCTGCGCCGCCGGCGCCAGGTCAGGGCGCGCTGGTCATCGAAACCCGCGCCGAGGACGTGAACGCTCCGTGGCTGGACGCCGTCCGCTGCCGCGAGACCACCATCGCCGTGGCCGCCGAGCGCGGGGCTCTGTTCGCCCTGGAAGGTTCGTGCCGCACGGCCATCGGCGCCCGCGCGGTGCTGGACGGCGCGCGGCTCTCCATGATCGTTGAGGCCCTGACCCCGAACGGTGCGCAGCGCTTCCGCCGTCAGGGCGAGGTGACGCTGACCGGCGCCGACGACGTGACCGAGGCCCGGGCCCTGGGCTTGAAGCTCGGCGCCGAGGTGCGGGCCGAGGGCGGCGACGCGATCCTGTTGCCGGAATAGGGTCATGGACGAGGGCGCGCCGGTCTGGATCACCCGCGCCCGCCCCGGCGCCCTGGCCACGGCCGAGCGCGTCGCGGCCCTGGGCTTCACGCCGATCATCGAGCCGCTGCTGGCGGTCGCGTTCCTGGACGCCGAACTCGACCTCTCCCACGTCGCGGCCCTGGCCTTCACCAGCGCCAATGGCGTCGAGGCCTTCGTGCGACTGTCGGCCGAGCGGAGCCCGCCGGTCTTCGCCGTGGGACGGGCGACGGCCAAGGCGGCCCAGGACGCCGGCTTCGTCAGCGTCTCCAGCGCCGACGGCGACGTCGAGGACCTGTGCGACCTGATCGCCGCCGGAGCCCCGGGGCCGGTGCTCTGGGCCGGGGCCAGGGAGCCTGCGGGCGACCTCGTCGGCATGCTGCGCGGTCGTGGCGTGATGGCGAGGGGCGTGAGCGTCTACGAGACGATCGAGCGGCTCCCTTCGGCCGAGATGCTGGCGCGCCTCGGCGCTCCGCTCACGGTGCTTCTCCACTCGCCGCGCGCCGGCCGAGCCCTGGCGAAGCTCCTGGATGGCAGAAGCACGCCAGGCCTGCGCGTTCTGTGCCTATCCGAGGCGGTCGCCTCGCCCCTGGCCGGTTTCGTCGAACCCGGGTCTGTGGCCTGCGCGCCGCGTCCGGACGAATCCGCGCTGCTGGATCTGCTCAACGGCTAAGCACGGCGTTGCGAAGCGCGGCGGCGTGGGGCACGAATGGACCATGAACGCCGCTCCCGATCCCGCTGAAATCGTCGCGCCCAGCGATCCGGCGCTCTACGCCCGCCGACGAGTGATGGGACCGGGCGTCTGGATCTGGCTGTTGCTCTGCGTGCTGTGCATCGGCCTGGGGGCCGCCGTCGCCCACTACGGCCCGACCCTTTTCGCGCCGAAGGCCCGTCCCGTCGCAGGCGCGATCTCGGCCACGCCCAGCCCGCGTTCGGTCGCCGACCGCGTCGCCACGGGCTCGGCTCTGCCGGTCGAGCGCGGCGAGACCGCCGAAGCCCCGCCGGCCGCCGATGTCGAGCGCCTGGACGGCCGAATCAGCGCGCTGGAAAGCAGCCAGAAGGGCGTGACGGACGCCGCCACCGCCGCCCTGGCCGTGTCGGCCCTGGCCGAGACCGCAGACACCTCGCGTCCGTTCGACCAGGAACTGGCGGGTCTGCAACGCGTCCTGCCGCCCTCGCCGGACCTGCGGGCGCTGGAGACCCTGTCCCAGCGCGGGGCGCCGACGCGAGCGGGCCTGGCCGTGCAGTTCGTCAACCTGGCCGGCCGCGCGGCCAGCGCCGCGCGTGATCCGGGGCCGGAAGCCGACCTGTTTTCGCGAATCCGCTACGCCCTCTCCAGGATCGTCTCGATCCGCCACGTCGGCTCGACTACGGGCTCGACGCCCGACGCCATGCTGGCCCGCGCCCAGGCCCTGCTGGACGACGGCGACGTCGAGGGCGCGGTCCAGGCGCTGGATTCGCTGCCCGACACCGCGCGCGAGGTCCTGGCGCCCTGGTTCAACGCCGCGAACCGGCGCATCGAGATCGACCGCCACGTCGCCGCCATCCGCGCCGACGCCCTGGCCGGCCTGTCGCGCGTCTCGCGCACCGCGCCCCAGGTGGTCGCGCCCCAGGTCGCGCCATGACCCGCGTCGCCTTCGCCCTCTTTCTGGTCGCGGCCGTCGCCGTCAGCGTCCTGGCCCTGACGGGCGAGCCCGGTCGCGCCGCTTTGGAATGGATGGGCTGGCGCATCGAGATGACGGCCGCCGCCGCCGCCCTGCTGACCCTGTTCTCGGCCCTGCTGTTCACCCTGGTCTGGCGGGGCGTGATCTGGATCGTCGAGGCCCCGCGCCGCGCCGCCCGCGCGCGGGCCGAGGCCAAGCGCAAGCAGGCGATCGAGGCCCTGTCGCGCGGCTTCCTGGCGGTCGCCGCCGGCGACGGCTCCGAGGCTCGCCGCCTGGCCCAGAAGTCGGCGGAGCTGGCCGAGGACGCGCCGGCCCTGGTCCGGGTGCTCGCCGCCCAGGCCGCCGAGGCCGCCGGCGATCGGGGCGCGGCTAAGAGCGCCTACAACGCCATGCTGGGCTTTCCGGAGATGCGTCTGGCTGGTCTGCGCGGCCTGATGCAGGCGGCCCAGGCTGAGGGTGACAAGCTCACGGCCGTCCGCCACGCCGAGACCGCCTACGGCCTGGCTCGCACCGCCCGCTGGGCCTGGCGGGCCCTGCTGGAGGCGCGGCTGGAGGTCGGGGACTGGGCCGCCGCCCTGGATCTCGTCCAAGGCGCCCTGGAGCGCAAGATCGTCTCGCCGGTCGTGGCCGAGCGCAGCCGCGCGGCCCTGCTGGCCGCCTCCGCCGCCAGCCTGGAAGAGTCGGCCGATCCCAAGGCCCGCGCCCAGGCGCTGGACTTCGCCACCCAGTCGGTGAAGCTGAAGCCCGACTTCGCCCCCGGCGTAGCCATGGCCGCCCGCCTGCTGGCCGACGACGGCAAGGCCGCCAAGGCCGGTCAGTTGATCGAGAGCGCCTGGAAGGCCGAGCCGCATCCGGCCCTGTGGCTGGCCTATCGCGACCTGAAGACCAACGAGCTGCCCAAGGCCCGCGCTCAGCGCCTGGCCGCCCTGGCCGCGCTGAAGCCCGAGGCGCGGGAGAGCCGCATGCTGCGGGTCGAGAGCGCCCTGATCGGCGGCGACCCCATCGCCGCCCGCGCCGCCGCCCGCCTGCTGGACCAGGACGCCCCGACCGCCCGCTTCGCCGGCCTGATGGCCCGCGTCGCGGCGGCCAATGGCGAGGCCGACGAGGCTCGCGCCTGGATCGCCAGAGGCATCGACGCCCCGCAGGAGCCCGACTGGTCCGATCTCGACCCCGAGGGCCGCGCCTTCGCCTATCAGCGCGAGGACTGGGCCCGGCTGGTGGGCAGCTACGGCGAGACCGGCCAGCTGATCCATCCGCGCCACGAGCGCCGCGAGCGGACGATGAACGACCTGCCCGAGCTGCCCTCGGCCTATTCGGACTATGCGGAGTCGACCCCGTTCATCCGCGCGGCCGAGACCGGCGGCGCCATGATGCCCATTCCGGACGACCCCGGCGTGTTCGACGCGCCGCCGATTCCGGACCCGCCGGAAGGCGGTCCAGCGCCCCGTCGCAATTCAGGTGCAAGACGGCGCTTGGCAAGTGGCTCGCGCGCCGCTAAATAGGCGCTCCCTTCGCCCCGAGGAACTGCTTCGGGGTCCGTGGGCCGCCTTAGCTCAGCCGGTAGAGCGGCGCATTCGTAATGCGTAGGTCAGGTGTTCGAGTCACCTAGGCGGCACCACTTCTCTTCTCTTTCTGAATTCGGAACTTGAAGCGCCAGGGCTCCGTTCGGATCTCGCATGTCTGATCACGCGCCCAGGTCCGTCGACAATGACACCGCCCTCGAGGAGGTCATGACCTTCCTCGACTCGCCGCCCGAGCCGGGCAGCGCTGATGACGATCGGTTCGGGGAGCGGCTGCGACAGGTCATCGCCGCGTCGATCCCGCTGGACGAGGGCGAGGATCCCGAGGACGGGCCGACCTTGCGGCTGGACGATACGTTCCGGCATCGCCTGGAGGCGGTGGTCCGTGATCGGGGCGGCTCCTATTTCGGCGACCATCCCGACGGGATCGGCCCGACCCTGGGCATGAACGTCGGCAAGTCCTAGGGCGAGCGACTAGTCGTCCCAGCCCTTGCGCTTCTTCTTCTTGCCCAGGGCGAAGATGCCCGGATAGGGGCCCTTGCCGACGCGGTAGAGGCACCACTCGTCGTCCTTGGCGCAGTCGCCGTCGAAGAAGGCCTTCTTGTCCGGATCGATGGCCGCGTACATCGGCGCGGTGCGCGAGCGCTGGCCGTCGGCCTCGGCGCAGGCGGCCTTCTGATCGCGGTTCAGGCCCGCCACCTTCTCGTGCCGGCAGCCCAGGCTCTCGCGCAGGCTGTCGCGGGTCTGGTCGCTCTGCTCGACCAGCTTGCGGGCGGTGAAACCGGGCGGGACCACGATGGCTGGCGGGCCCGAAGGCTTGGCGACCGCCGGGGCCGGGATGCTGGCGAGTGGCGGCGAGGGGGCCGCCATGCTGGGGCGGACATGGGTCGGCGTGATCGGCGCGGGCGTCGGCGTGTCGGCGGGGGGCGAAGGCGCGTCCAGAAGCTCGGCCTCAATGACCGGCGGCTCGACCAGCTGGGGCGTCCAGTGCGCGCCCGAGATCAGGCCCAGCAGCACTAGGGCGTGGGCGGCGAGCGCCAGCGCCAGGATCACGAGGTTGCGCCGCAGATCCCGCCGTGAGGTCGGCCGTCGCCAGGTTCCGATGGCGATCGCCGTGCTCATGGTCTCTCCAGGCGCTGCGGCGCCGGACAGGGTTAGGCCGGCGATACGGCGCGAGCGTGGCCGTATGAGACGACAAAAAGGCCCGGCGTCGCCGCCGGGCCTTTCCGTGTTTCAGCGATGAAGGGCGACCGTTAGGCCGCCGCCTTCGCCTTGACGCCGAAGCGGCCGTAGAAGGTCTCACCCTTTTCGGCCATCTCGCGCAGCAGGGCCGGCGGCGCGAAGCGCTTGCCGTACTGCTGGGCCAGGCGGTCGCAGGTCTCGACGAAGGCCTTGGCGCCGACGCCGTCGATCAGGCTGATCGGGCCACCGGTCCAGGGCGCGAAACCCCAGCCCAGGATGGCGCCGACATCGGCCTCGCGCGGGTCGACGATGACGCCTTCCTCGAAGCAGCGGGCGGCTTCGACGGCCTGGCGGTACAGCAGCCGGGTGCGGATCTCCTGGATCAGCGCCTGGTCGGCCTCGGCGATCTTCACCGGGGCCAGGTCCGAGAGGCCCTTCCACAGGGTCTTGGGACCATTCTCCGGATAGTCATAGAAGCCCTTGCCGTTCTTGCGGCCGAAGCGCTGCAGTTCGACCACCATCTTCTCGATGATCGGGGCGAACGGACGGTCCTCGAACTTGTCGCCGAGGTCCTTCTTGGTCTGCTGGGTGACCTTGTAGCCAAGGTCCAGGGCGACGTCGTCGTTCATCTCCAGCGGACCGCGCGGCATGCCGGTGGCGCGACCAACATTGTCGATGATGGCCGGCGCGATGCCGTCGGCCAGCATCTCCAGGCCTTCCTGCACGAAGGTGCCGAAGCAGCGCGAGGTGTAGAAGCCGCGGCTGTCGTTGACGACGATCGGCGTCTTCTTGATCTTCAGGACATAGTCGATCGACTTGGCCAGGGCTTCCTGGCTGGTCTCCGCGCCCATGATGATCTCGACCAGGCCCATCTTGTCGACCGGCGAGAAGAAGTGGATGCCGATGAAGTTCTTCGGACGCACCGAGGCCTTGGCCAGGCCGGTGATCGGCAGGGTCGAGGTATTGGAGCCGAAGATGGCGTCCTCGGCCAGCTGGGCCTCGGCCAGCTTGGTCACGCCGGCCTTGACCTCACGGTTCTCGAACACGGCCTCGATGACGAGGTCGCTGCCCTTGACCTGATCGTAGTCGGCGGTCGGGTGGATGAGCGCCAGGATGGCCTCGCCCTTCTCGGCCGTCAGCTTGCCGCGCGAGACGGCCTTCTTGACCAGGCCTTCGGCATAGCCCTTGCCCTTGTCGGCGGCTTCCTGGGTCTGGTCGATCAGGACGGTCTCGATGCCGGCCATGGCTTGGACGTAGGCGATGCCCGCGCCCATCATGCCGGCGCCCAGCACGGCGACCTTCTTGGCTTCCGACGGCGGCACGTTGGCCGGACGGCCCGAGCCCTTGCCCAGCTCTTGCAAGCTGAGGAACAGGGTGCGGATCATGCCCTTGGCCTGGGGCGACATCATCGTCTTCAGGAAGTAGCGGGTCTCGATGCGGATGGCCGCGTCGAGCGGCACCTGCAGGCCTTCATAGACCGCCTTCAGGATGTTCAGCTGGGCGGGATAGTTGCCGTAGGTCTGCTTGCGCAGCATGGCGTTGCCCATGATGAAGACCTGGCTGCCGGTCGGGCTGTAGGGACCGCCGCCGGGGAGCTTGAAGTCCTTCTTGTCCCAAGGCGCGACCGGGTCGCCCTTGGTCTTGACCCAGGTCTTGGCGGCCTCGACTTCGGTCCCGGCCGGGACGACCTCGTGCACGACCTTGTTGGCCAGGGCCTCGGCCGGCTTCATCGACTTGCCTTCCAGCAGGTACGGCGCGGCGGCCATCACGCCCATCAGGCGCGGCAGGCGCTGGGTGCCGCCGGCCCCCGGCAGCAGGCCGACCTTGGCTTCCGGCAGGGCCAGCTGGATCTTCGGATTGTCAGCGACCACGCGATAGTGGCAGGCCAGGGTGATCTCGAGACCACCGCCCATGGCCAGGCCATTGATCGCGGCGGCGACCGGCTTGCCGCAGGTTTCCAGGGCGCGGAAGGCCTTGTTCAGGGCGAAGCCGGCGTCGAAGGCGGCCTTCAGGCCCGCTTCACCGCCCGCCGCGCCGCCGGCGAGACCGCCGCTGCCGCCCAGTTCGCCCAGGTCGGCGCCGGCGCAGAAGCCGGTCGTCTTGCCCGAGGTGATGACCGCGCCCTTGATGGCCGCGTCCGACTTGATGGTCTCGACCACCTCGCCGATTTCCTTGATGACCGAAGCGGTCAGGGTGTTCATCGAGCGGCCGGGCACGTCGAAGGTGACCAGGGCCACGCCGTCGGAATCGACCTCGATCTTGAAGTTTTCCATAGGAGTCAGGTCCTTAGTCTTAGACGCGTTCGATGACGGTGGCGGTGCCCATGCCGGCGCCGACGCACAGGGTGATCAGGGCGGTTTCCTTGTCCGAGCGCTCCAGCTCGTCGACCATGGTGCCCAGGATCATGGCGCCGGTGGCGCCCAGCGGGTGGCCCATGGCGATGGCGCCGCCGTTCACGTTCATCTTGTCGTGCGGGATATCCAGCGCCTGCATCATGCGCAGGACGACGGCGGCGAAGGCTTCGTTCAGCTCGTAGAGGTCGATGTCGGAGACCTCCATCTTCAACTTCTTGAGCAGCTTCTCGGTGACCAGCGAGGGGCCGGTCAGCATGATCGAGGGCTCCGAGCCGATCGAGGCCGCGCCCTTGATGCGAGCGCGGGCCTTCAGGCCCAGGGCCTCGCCCATTTCCTTGGTGCCGATCAGCACGCCGGCGGCGCCGTCGACGATGCCCGAGCTGTTGCCGGCGTGGTGGACGTGGTTGACCTTCTCCACCTGCGGATAGCGCTGGGTGACGACCGCGTCGAAGGCCATCTCGCCCATGCCCGTGAACGAGGGGTTCAGCGAGGCCAGGGTCTGCATGGTGGTCGAGCCGCGGACGGTCTCGTCGTGGTCGAGGATGGTCAGGCCCAACTGGTCCTTGACGCCCACGACCGACTTCTTGAAGCGACCGTCAGCCCAGGCGGCCGCGGCGCGCTTCTGGCTCTCGACGGCATAGGCGTCGACGTCGTCGCGGCTGAAGCCGTACAGCGAGGCGATCAGGTCGGCCGAGACGCCTTGCGGGGCGAAATAGGTCTTGAAGGCCGAGGACGGGTCGGTGGGCCAGGCGCCGCCGTCGCTGCCCATCGGCACGCGGCTCATGCTCTCGACGCCGCCGCCGATGGCGAGGTTGGCTTCGCCCGAGGCGACCTTGGCGGCGGCCATGTTCACGGCTTCCAGGCCCGAGGCGCAGAAGCGATTGATCTGCACGCCGGCGACGCTCTCGGCGTAGTCGGCGGTCAGGACGGCGGTGCGGGCGATGTCGCTGCCCTGCTCGCCGACGGGGGCGACGCAGCCCAGGACGACGTCGTCGACCTTGGAGGTGTCGAGGTTGTTACGGTCGCGGATGGCTTCCAGGACCTGAGTGGCCAGCGACAGGGCGGTGATCTCGTGCAGAGACCCGTCCTTCTTGCCCTTGCCGCGCGGCGTGCGCACGGCGTCGAAGATGTAAGCGTCAGCCATGGAATGGCTCCTTCCTGCGAAGCGGTGTTCGTGTTGTCGGACGCGCCGTTGGGGTCGGCGGTCGTTATGGTTTCCAGTTGCCGATCGGGTATGTGCCGATCGGTTCGCACGACAGGCCTCGAGCCGAGGCCTTGGCGCGGTAGTAGACGCGCTTGCCGAACTGCGGCGGCGGCAGCGAGCAGGCGGTGAAGCCCGAGGTCGTCACCTCCAGCTTCCACTCGGCGATCTTGGAGCGCAGCAGGGTCTGGCAGATGTCCTTGCCCGCGGGCTGCAGCGGCAGCTTGAAGGCGCCCGGCTGGGGCCGCTTGCCGACCAGCTCGCCGGAATAGGTGAGGGGGCGCGGGCCCTGGACGGCGCGCACGCAGACGACGGCTGAGCGGGCGTCCGCGGGCTGGGCGGCGGCGGGGCCGGCCAGAAGCGCGATGAGCGGCAGGATGATCACAACGTCCTCGCGATCAGGAGTTTCATGATCTCGTTGGTGCCGCCATAGATGCGCTGGATGCGGCTGTCCTTGTACATGCGCGCGATCGGGTACTCGTTCATGAAGCCATAGCCGCCAAACAGCTGCAGGCAGCGGTCGACGATCTTGTTCTCCAGATCCGAGACCCAGTACTTGGCCATCGAGGCGGTGGCCGCATCGAGCTTGCCCTCCAGGTGCTGGCCGATGCAGTGGTTGACGAAGACCTTGGCCACGGTCGCCTCGGTCTTGCACTCGGCCAGGACGAACTGGGTGTTCTGGAAGTCGATGATCGCCTTGCCGAACGCCTTGCGGTCCTTGACGTAGGCGATGGTCAGCTCCAGCGCCCGTTCGATGGTCGCCATGCCCTGCACCGCGATGTTCAGCCGCTCCTGCGGCAGTTGGCCCATCAGCTGGAAGAAGCCCTGGCCCTCGTCGGTCCCCAGCAGGTTCTCGGTCGGGATCTTCACGTCGTTGAAGAACAGCTCGGACGTGTCCTGGGCCTCATGGCCCAGCTTGTCGAGGTTGCGGCCGCGCTCGAAGCCCTCGGCGCCGTCGGTCTCGACGATCATCAGCGACGTGCCGCGGGCGCCGCCCGCTGGGTCGGTCTTGGCGACGACGATGATCAGGTTGGCCGTCTGGCCATTGGTGATGAAGGTCTTCGAGCCGTTGATGACGTAGCCGTTGCCGGCCTTCTTGGCGGTGGTCTTGATGCCTTGCAGGTCGGAACCGGCGCCGGGCTCGGTCATGGCGATGGCGCCGACCAGCTCGCCGGTGGCCAGGCGCGGCAGCCAGCGCTGTTTCTGCTCTTCGGTGCCGTAGTGGAAGATGTACGGCATGACGATGGCGTTGTGCAGGCTGGCGCCGAAGCCGTCGACGCCCTTCAGGCCCAGCTGTTCCATCAGCACGACCTCGTGGCGATAGTCGCCGCCGGCCCCGCCGTACTGGTCGGGCGTTGAGAGGCCGAGCAAGCCGGCCGCTCCCGCCTTGGTCCACATGTCGCGATCGACGCAGTGGTTCTTGCGCCATTTCGCGACGGTCGCCTCGGGGGCGTGCTCGTCGAAGAACTTGCCCACCGCGTCCTCGAAGATCGCGATGTCCTCTTCGGCCATGAAGGCGGGTTTTTCGACGGCGAGCACGCTCATGATCAGAAAGCCTCCGCGGGCAGCGCCATCAGGGTCGCTGAACCGGTCTTGAGCTTGGCCAGATGTGCCCCGGCGTCAGGCAAGATGCGCTCGATGAAATAGCGGCCGGTGGTCAGCTTGGTCGTGAAGAACGGGTCGGACGAGCCGGCCGCGATCTTGGCGTTGGCGGCCTTGGCCATCAGCGCCCACATGTACGCCAGGCCGGTCAGGCCGAAGAGGTGCATGTAGTCGGTCGAGGCCGCGCCGGCGTTGTCGGGGTTCTGCAAGCCGTTCTGCATCAGCCACATGGTGCCGTCCTGCAGCTGGGCCTTCACGCCGGCCAGGGCCTCGATGAACGGCTTCAGCTCGGCGTCGGCGTCGTTCTCGCCGATGAACTGGTCGACTTCCTGGAAGAAGGTCATGACCGCGCGGCCGCCCTTGGCCGCCAGCTTGCGGCCGACCAGGTCCAGAGCCTGCACGCCGTTGGTGCCCTCGTAGATTAGGGCGATACGGCAGTCGCGCATGAACTGGCTAACCGGGAAGTGCTCGGTGAAGCCGCTGCCGCCGTGGACCTGCACCGCGTTCGAGCAGACCTCGAAGCCCTTGTCGGTGAGGTAGCCCTTCAGCACCGGGGTCATCAGGCCCATGTAGTCCGCCGACTTCTCGCGGACCGCGGCGTCCGGGTGGACGTGCGACAGGTCGCCGTGCAGGGCGGTCCAGAACAGGAAGGCGCGGCCGCCTTCGATCAGGGCCTTGCTTTCCAGCAGCATGCGGCGGACGTCCGGATGGACGATGATCGGGTCGGCCGGCCCCTCGGCGTTCTTGGGGCCGGTGAGCGAGCGGCCTTGCAGACGATCCTTGGCGAAGGCGACGGCGGCCTGGTAGGCGGCCTCGCCCTGGGCCACGCCCTGCATGCCGACGCCCAGGCGGGCTTCGTTCATCATGACGAACATGATCTTTAGGCCGGCGTTCTCCTCGCCGATCAGATAGCCCTCGGCGTCGTCGTACTGCATGACGCAGGTGGCGTTGCCGTGGATGCCCATCTTCTCTTCCAGGCCCACGCACTTGACGCCCTGGTTACGCTCGCCGACCGAGCCGTCTGCCTTGGGGAAGAACTTCGGCACGATGAACAGGCTGATGCCCTTCACGCCGGCCGGGGCGCCCTCGATGCGGGCCAGCACCAGGTGGACGATATTATCCGACATGTCGTGCTCGCCGGCCGAGATCCAGATCTTCTGGCCGGTGATGCGGTAGCTGCCGTCGGCCTGCGGGACCGCCTTGGTGCGCAGCAGGCCCAGGTCCGTGCCGCAGTGCGGCTCGGTCAGGTTCATGGTGCCGGTCCATTCGCCGGTGACCATCTTGGGCAGGTAGGTCTGTTTCTGCTCGTCGGTGCCGCCGGTGTGGATAGCCGAATAGGCGCCGTGGGCCAGGCCCGGATACATCGAGAAGGCCATGTTGGCCGAACTCGACATCTCGCTGAAGGCCAGGTTGACGACATGCGGCAGGCCCTGGCCGCCATAGGTCGGGTCCGAACCCAGGCCGGTCCAGCCGCCTTCGCACAGCTGCTTGTAGGCGTCCTTGAAGCCCGGCGGGGTGGTGACGACGTTGGTGACCGGATCCAGCTTGCAGCCGTTCTTGTCGCCGACCGTGTTCAGCGGGGCCAGCACCTCGCCGGTGAACTGGGCGGCGGCGTCCAGGATCTGTTCGACCACGTCGAACGGCGCGTCCGAGAAGCCGGGCAGATCCCCGTGCTGATCGATGTTGAGCACGTCGCGCAGGATGAAAGCGTGATCGCGAACGGGCGGCTGGTAGGTCATGAAACGGTCCTGCCAAGGAAACTAAGAAGAGGGATCGGAGAGGGAACGGATAGGCGAACGCCGTCCCGAGCGTCTTCGGCCCGGGATCGGCGTCGCGAAAGGTCTTACTTGCCCAGCATCGCTTCGGCGTGACCGTCGAGGCGGGCGCGCAGCACCTGCTCGTAGTCGGCCGCGCGCGGCAGCAGGTCGGGACGGATCTCGGCGAGGCGCTTTTCGAGGCGGTTGCAGGCCTCGCGCAGCTCGATCAGGGCGTTGTCGATGTCGTCGCGCTGCTGCTCGAGGGCGGTGGCGCGTTCACGGAACTTCTTCAGCGAGCGGGCCATCTGCGCCGCGCCCTCGTCGTTCTCGTCATAGAGGTCCAGCAGCTCGCGGATCTCCGAGAGCGACAGGCCCACGCGCTTGCCGCGCAGGATCAGCTGCAGGCGGACGCGGTCCTTGTGGGAATAGACGCGGTTCAGGCCCTCGCGGGCCGGATTGAGCAGGCCCTTGTCCTCGTAGAAGCGCAGGGCGCGCGGCGTGGCTTTGAATTCGTTGCAGAGCTGGCGGATCGTGAAGGTCCGCTCTGGGCGTCGCAGGTCGGCCATGGGTTGAAACCTCCCGGAAATTGGGCCCGGCTACTGCGGCCGGGCCGCTTGGTTATCGTCGATCACCCTAAACCCGATATCGGCCGACCGTCAACGCTTACGTAAACGTCAACTTAGCAGTGGTCGATAGGTTTACTTTCCTAGGGCGGGAGGCGTATTTTCATCGATGAAGGCCAGACGCTCAGGAGACGCCGGCATGGCGACGCTTTCTCACGGCGAAATCTGGCGGGCGATCGACGCCCTGGCCGAACGTTTCGACATGACGCCGTCGGCCATGGCCAGGATGGCCGGGCTGGATCCCACCAGCTTCAACCGCTCCAAGCGCGGCTCGACCCAGGCCGACAGCCGCCCACGCTGGCCCTCGACCGAGAGTCTGGCCAAGTTGCTGGAGGCGACGGGGGTCAATTTCTCGGAGTTCGCGGCCTTGACCGAACAGGCGCCGGTGCGCGCGCCGGGGCGGCCGAGCGCGCCGCTGCTGGGTCTGGCCCAGGCAGCGCAGGACGGCTTCTTCGACGAGGCGGGCATGCCGGTCGGAAAGGGCTGGGACGAGGCGCCCGCGCCTGATCTCGGCGAGGGGCTGTTTGCCCTGGAGGTGTCGGGGGACGGGCTGGCGCCGGTCTATCGCGACGGTGACCGCCTGCTGGTCTCGCCCACGGTCGAGCCGCGCAAGGGCGATCGAGTGGTGGCGCGAACGGCGGCCGGCGAGGTGCTGGTGCGCGAAATGGGCCGCGTGACGGCCCGGACCATCGAACTGCTGCCGCTGGACCGATCCGGCGACGATCGTCTGCTGTCGCGGGACGAGGTCGCCTGGATCGCGCGGATCGTCTGGGTCAGCCAGTAGGCCGACCCGGAAGCGGCGCTACGTGCGCGGGCAGTTGGCGTGGGTGTCGAGCAGCCAGGCGATCAGCGGACCGGCCGACGGATCCTCGCACGACACGTCGAGACGGTACGAGCTCCAGGTGTCGTTGTGCGCGGCCTCGACATGAGCGTCGGGGAACTGTTGGACGATGCCGCCCAGCAGGGAATCGAATTCCTGGCGGTCGGTAGGGCGGAGTGTGAACGAAGCCATTGGACTAACCTTGATGACTACTCTGGGTTCTGATGGTCCGACTCTAGACTCCGAAATGTGGTCAGACCCTTAATAGCGAATTCAGGCTTCGTTCATTTGTGGAGACATGGTGTCGCAGGCCGCGAGAACCCGTCCTCGACGGCCGATCGGCGCCGGAAGTGTTCCGCAGACGTGGGAAGGGCCATCGTCATCCCGCGCCCGCGCGGGATGACAGGATCGTCAGGCCAGCTTCTCTTCGATCAGGGCGATCGTGCGGTCGATGCCGAAGATGGCCGCGAACGAGCCGAAGCGCGGGCCTTGGCTCTGGCCCAGCAGGACCTCGTACAGCGCCTGGAACCAGGCGCGCAGCGGGTCGAAGCCATGCGTCTTGCCGACCTCGAACACCTCGTTCTGGATCAGCTCGGCGTCCTGGGTCCCGGCCGGCATCGCCTTCAGCTTGGCCAGCAGGTCCAGCATCGCCGCGCGTTCCTGGTCGGTCGGCGCGCGGAAGGTCTTCGTCGGTTTGACGAAGTCCTCGTAGTAGTTGATCGCGTAGCCGGCCAGGCGGTCCAGCAGCGGCTGGGTCTCGGCGCTGGCGCCGGGGATGTAGCGCGACAGGAAGCCCCAGAGGATCTCCTTGGTCGAGGCGTCGGCGGCCGAGACCAGGTTCAGCATCAGGCTGAAGGACACCGGTGAGCCGTATTGCGGCGGGCGGCCCGAGTGGATGTGCCAGACTGGATTGTCCAGCTGTTTGGCCGGCTCCTGGCGCTGATAGGCGTCCAGCTGCTGCAGATACTCGTCCGTCGCCTTGGGGATGACGTCGAAATAGAGCTTCTTGGCCGACTTTGGGCTCTGGAACATGTAGTACGACAGGCTCTCGGGCGCGCCGTACCGCAGCCAATCCTCCATCGACAGGCCGTTGCCCTTGGACTTGGAGATCTTCTGGTTGTTCTCGTCCAGGAAGAGTTCGTAGTTGAAGCCTTCCGGCGGGACCCCGCCCAGAGCCTTGCAGATCGCGCCCGAGGCCTTGACCGAGTCGATCAGGTCCTTGCCCGACATCTCGTAGTCGACGCCCAGCGCCGTCCAGCGCATGGCCCAGTCGGGCTTCCACTGCATCTTCACGTGGCCGCCGGTGACCGGGACCTCGACCTTCGAGCCGTCCTCGTCCTCGAAGACGATCGTGCCCTTCTCGACGTTGCGCTCCAGGGTCGGGACCTGCAGCACCTTGCCCGTGGTCGGGCTGACCGGCAGGAACGGCGAATAGGTGGCGCGGCGTTCCTCGCCCAGGGTCGGCAGCATGACCTTCTGGATGGCGTCGAAGCGCTCGAGCGCGGTCAGCAGGGTCGCGTCGAACAGGCCGCCCTTGTAGCAGTCGGTCGACGAGACGAACTCGTACTCGAAGCCGAAGCCGTCCAGGAACGCGCGCAGGCGGGCGTTGTTGTGGGCGCCGAAGCTGTCATGGGTGCCGAACGGGTCGCGGACGACCGTCAGCGGCTTACCCAGGTCTTCGATCAGCGGCTGCTTGTTCTCGATGTTGTCGGGAACCTTCCGCAGGCCGTCCATGTCGTCGCTGAAGGCGATCAGGCGGGTCGGGATGGCGTCATCCGTGAGCGCGCGGAAGGCCTGGCGCACCATGGTCGTGCGCGCCACCTCGCCGAAGGTGCCCAGGTGCGGCAGGCCCGACGGGCCATAGCCCGTCTCGAAGATTACGGCCTTGGACAGGGCCGGATAGGCTTTCACCGCCTCGCCCGATTTGCCGGCGTCGATCAGGGCCTTGGCGGCTTCCTGGTCGGCGCGGTCGGGAAGACGCACGCGCAGGACGCGGGCGATGGTGGCGCGCGCCTGCTCGAACGGCCAGGAGCGGGCTTCGCGGGCGAGGGGGGAGAGGCCTTCAAACATGGCGCGGCGTATAGACGCTGTAGCGCCAGAGGGCTAGGGCGCGGCGGCCCTATCCGTCGGTTCGAGGGCCGCCTGTGGCCTCAGGACGCCAGCGCGCCGGCCACGACCTCGCGCGCCTCGGCCTGGACCTGCTTGAGGTGGTCGGGGCCCAGGAACGATTCCGCATAGACCTTGTAGACGTCCTCGGTGCCGGACGGACGCGCGGCGAACCAGGCGTTCTGGGTGCAGACCTTCAGCCCGCCGATCGCCTCGCCGTTGCCTGGGGCGTTGGTCAGGATGTCGGTGATCGGCTCGCCGGCCAGGGTCTTGGCGCTGACGTCGCTGGGGCTGAGCTTGGAGAGGCGGGCCTTCTCCTCGCGGCTGGCCGGGGCGTCGACCCGGGCGTAGGCCGGCGCGTCGTACTGGACGGTCAGGTCGGCATAGAGCTGGCTGGCGCTCTTGCCGGTGCGGCCCTGGATCTCGGCGGCCAGCAGAGCCAGCTGGATGCCGTCCTTGTCGGTGGTCCAGACGCTTCCATCGTGGCGCAGGAAGGCCGCGCCGGCCGATTCCTCGCCGCCGAAGCCGACCGAGCCGTCCAGCAGGCCGGGCACGAAGTACTTGAAGCCGACGGGCACCTCCAGCAGGCGGCGGCCCAGGCCCGCCACCACGCGATCGATCATCGACGACGAGACGAGGGTCTTGCCGACCGCGACGTCCGCGCTCCAGTTCGGGCGGTGGGTAAACAGGTACGAGATGGCCGCGGCCAGGTAGTGGTTCGGGTTCATCAGCCCGCCATCGGGCGTGACGATGCCGTGGCGATCGGCGTCGGCGTCATTGCCGGTGGCCACGTCATAGGCCGCGCCGCCCTTCATGATCTGGATCAGGTTGGCCATGGCCGAGGCGGACGAGCAGTCCATGCGGATCTTGCCGTCGGTATCGAGCGGCATGAACGCCCAGCGCGGGTCGACGGCCTCGTTGACCACGGTCAGGTTCAGCTTGTGGCGCTCGGCGATCGCGCCCCAGTAGGCGACGGCCGCGCCGCCTAGCGGATCGGCGCCGATGCGCACGCCGGCCGCGCGGATGGTCTCCAGGTCGATGACGCTGGGCAGATCGTCGACATAGCGGCCCAGGAAGTCGTAGCGGCCGGCCGCCTTCAAGGCCTCGTCGAAGCCCACGCGCTTCACCCCGGCCAGGTTCTGCGCCAGCAGTTCGTTGGCGCGGGCGGCGATCGCCGAGGTCGCGCCGCCGTCGGCGGGACCGCCGCTGGGCGGATTGTACTTGATGCCGCCGTCGCGCGGCGGATTGTGCGAGGGCGTCAGCAGCAGGCCGTCGGCTTGCGCGGCGTTCTGGCGGTTGTGGCTCAGGATCGCGTGCGAGACCGCCGGAGTCGGGGTGTAGCCGTCCTGGGCGTCGATCAGCGCCTGGACGCCGTTGCCGGCCAGGACCTCAAGCACCGAACGCCAGGCCGGCTCCGAAAGGCCGTGGGTGTCGCGGCCGATGAAGATCGGGCCGGTCACGCCCTGGGCGGCGCGATGCTCCACGACGGCCTGGGTGATGGCCAAGATGTGCTTTTCGTTGAAGCCGCCGTCCAGGCTGGACCCGCGGTGTCCCGAGGTGCCGAACACGACCTTCTGGGCCGGGTTCGAAACGTCGGGAGAGATCTCGTAATAGGCTCCGACCAGCGCATCCAGGTCGATCAGATCTTCGGGAAGAGCGCGAAGGCCGGCACGGCTATGCATCAAGACACCTGGTGAATGTTCGTCGTCGGGAGCGGAATGGGTCACTTCCCTAGTCAGGTTCCGTGTCGATTTCACTAAGTATCTTCGGATCGAGAGCAAGATGCGGACGCCGCCGTTTTCTAGGGCGAGTTTTCGGCGGAACGCGCCCGGTCCGAAATCGAGAATTTTTTGTCGCCCGGGGTGCGGCTGAAGCGCGCGGGTGACGTCTAGTCGACAGTACAACGTGGAATATTCGCCGAGAGATTGTAACCTGAAGGCGAATCTCGGCTGTCGACCGGACGCGAAAGGCGAACGCGAAGTGACCTACGAGACGACCGAAGGACGCCGCACGAGCGCCGTCGACACGCATGTCGGTGGGCGGGTCCGTATGAGGCGCAAGCTGCTCGGCGTCAGCCAGGATCAACTGGCCGACAGCCTGGGCCTGACGTTTCAGCAGGTCCAGAAGTACGAGCGCGGCGCCAACCGGATCAGCGCCAGCAAGCTGTTCCGGATCGCCGAGATCCTGGCCGTCGACGTTTCTTATTTTTTCGATGGCTTGCCTGATCCGATAGAAGGCGGGGCTCCCGACGGCGCGACATCGCATGTCCACCAGGTGATGCAGGCGTTCCTGCAGACCTCGGAGGGCGTGGAGTTGGCCGAGATCTTCCCGCGCATCGCCAGCGGCCGCGTGCGCCGACAGATCCTGGATCTGGTGCGGACGATGGCGGCCGAGGAAAAATAGGCGTGTGATCACCGGCGCTTGGTCGCGACGCGATCGCCACCGCTGATTGTCCGGATCGCCCCCTTATCCGGAAGAACGTTGTTCGGCAGGTTCCCGCCCCCGATAGAGGTGGAGAGAACCCCGTGAAGAAGTATGTGATCGAGCGCGAGATCCCCGGCGTCGACCAACTGGACGCCGAGCAGCTGAAGGGCGCGGCGGCGACGTCCAACGCCGCCCTGGCCAAGCTGGCCCCGCGCGTCCAGTGGGTGGAGTCCTTCGTGACCAAGGACAAGACCTTCTGCGTCTATCTGGCCGAGGACGAGGCGGTGATCCGCGAGCATGCCGATCTCAGCGGCTTTCCGGCGTCGCGCATCACCGAGGTGGCCGGCGTCATCAGCCCGGTGACCGCCAGCTGAGCCGGAGGCGGGGCCTTGGCGAACGAGGCCCCGCCCTCCAGTCTGGACCTCTCGGAGGAGACCGCGATGCTCGATGCGACCGTTGTGGTGCTGGATGACGGTCTGTCGTCGACCGCGATCATGCCGATGGAAATCTTCCACTCCGCCGGCGTGCTATGGAACGACCTGCTGGGCGAGACCGCCCGGCCGGCGTTCCAGGTCCGCACCGTCTCGCCGACGGGACGTCCGGTCCGCAGCCCCTACGGCCTGACCCTGGGGCCGCAGGACTCGATCGACGCCGTCGAGCGCACCGACATCATCATCGTGCCGACCTCGGGGCTCGATCTTGATCTGAAGATGGTCGAGAACAGCGCGCTGCTGCCCTGGCTGCGTCGACATTACGAGCAGGGCGCGCATATCGCCGGCGTCTGCATGGGCGCCGCCTACCTGGCCGAGGCCGGCCTGCTGGATGGCCGGGTGGCGACGTCGCACTGGGCGGTCTGCGACAAGCTGGCCGCGCGCTATCCGAAGGTTCGATGGCGGCCCGAGCTGTTCGTCACCGAGGACAGCCGGCTCCTGTGCAGCGGGGGCGTCTGCGCGTCGATGGACATCAGCCTGTACCTCGTCGAGAAGTTCTGCGGCCGCGAGGTGGCCCTGCAGTGCGCCAAGGCTCTGCTGCTGCCGATGCCGCGCGTTCACCAATCCGGCTATGCGATGCTGCCGGTCTCCCAGGCGCACGCCGACGAGCGCATCCGGGGCGTCGAGGGTTTTCTCCAGGCGAACTTCCGCCACGACCTTTCGGTCAAGGTCCTGGCCGACCAGGCGGGCCTCAGCGACCGGACCTTCGTGCGACGGTTCAAGGCGGCGACGGGCCGGCTGCCCGCCGATTATCTGCGGGCCCTGCGCATCGAGGCGGCCAAGGCGATGCTGGAGCGCGACACCGGACCGGTGCAGTCGATCAGCATGGCGGTCGGCTACGACGACGTCGCCTTCTTCCGCCGGCTGTTCAAGCGCGGCACCGGCATGACGCCCACCGCCTATCGCGCCCACTTCGCGCCGATGTCGGTGCGCGGATACTGAAGCGTGGCGGCGAAGACTAGAAGGCTTCGCTGACGATCGTTCCGTCGAGCAGCAGGGCGGCGCGTTTCAGGCCGCTCGAGGCGAACGGCATGGCGACATGGCCATCGCGATCCACCGACACCAGGCCGCCGTGGCCGCCGAGATCGGCGACGCCCTGGATCGCCGCGCGGGCGGCCTCCTCCAGCGTCTGGCCGCCGAACCGCACCCGGTGGGCGATCTGGGCGGCGACGGCGGTGCGGATGAAGTACTCGCCCTGGCCCGTGCACGAGACCGCCGCATGGCCGTCGGCCCAGGCGCCGGCGCCGATGATTGGCGAATCCCCGACCCGGCCCGGCCGCTTGCCGAACACCCCGGCCGTCGAGGTGGCGGCGGCCAGGCGGCCCTGCGCGTCGCGCACCACGCAGCCGACCGTGCCGGTGGGCAGGGTGTCCGGCGGATGATTGTCCTCGAAGGCGCCCGCGTGGGTGAACCAAGTCCGCGGATCCTCGACCGTCTCCAGGCCCAGTTCGCGCGCGAAATCGATCGCGCCCTGGCCGGCCAGCATCACATGCGGGGTCTGCTCCATCACGGCGCGGGCTGCCAGGATCGGGCTCTTGAAACCCTGCAGCGCCGCGACGGAGCCGGCGCGGAGCGTCGCGCCGTCCATCAGGCTGGCGTCCAGCTCGTACTCGCCCTCGGCGTTGGGCGAGGCGCCCTTGCCGGCGATGTAGAGGCCGCTAGCCTCCAAGCCGACCACGGTCTCGACGGCGACGTCCAGGGCGCTGGCCCCGGCGGCCAGCCGATCGCGGGCCGCTTCGACCAGGCCGCGCATGTGGGCGATCTCGACGGTATAGTCGTGGCCGCGCTTGGCTCCGGCGCCGCCGTGTAGGGCGAGACTAAAACATGTGTTTGACATTCGGCTTTCCCCGCTCCAGCGTCCGCGGCTCATAAAGACAAATCCCGGGAGAGGCGAGATGAAGGCGGTGCTCAGCAAGGAAGTCGGCGGTCCCGAGACCCTGGTGCTGGAGGAGCTGCCCGATCCCGTCGCCGGGCCCGGCCAGGTGCTGATCGACGTCAGGGCCTGCGGTGTGAACTATCCCGACGTCCTGATCATCGAGGACAAGTACCAGTTCAAGCCGCCGCGTCCGTTCGCGCCGGGCGGCGAGGTGTCGGGCGTGATCTCGGCTGTGGGCGAGGGCGTCACCCGCTTCAAGGTCGGCGACCGCGTCCTGGCCTCGACCGGCTGGGGCGGCTACGCCGAGAAGCTGGCTCTGGAAGAGCAGCGCTGCACGCCCATTCCCGACAACATGCCCTTCGACGAGGCGGCCGCCTTCGTCCTGACCTATGGCACCTCGTACTACGCCCTGAAGGATCGCGGCGGCTTGAAGGCCGGCGAGACCTTGCTCGTCCTGGGCGCCGCCGGCGGGGTCGGCCTGGCCGCCGTCGAACTGGGCAAGGCCGCGGGCGCGCGCGTCATCGCCGCCGCCTCGAGCCAGGAGAAGGTCGACCTGGCCATCAAGCACGGCGCCGACAGTGGCGTGGTCTATCCGCGCGGACCATTCGACAAGGAGGGCCAGAAGGCGCTGGCCGACCTGATCAAGGGCGCCTGCGGCCCGAACGGCTGGGATGTGGCCTATGACGCGGTGGGCGGCGACTATTCGGAGGCGACGATCCGCGCGGCGGGCTGGAACGGCCGCTTCCTGGTCATCGGCTTCCCGTCGGGGATTCCGAAGATCCCCTTGAACCTCACGCTGCTCAAGTCCTGCGACATCGTCGGAGTGTTCTGGGGCGCGGCCGTGGCGCGCGATCCCAAGGGGCACGCGCAGAACCTCCGCGAGCTGATGGACCTCTACGCCGCCGGCAAGATTCGGCCATATGTGTCCGAGCGCTTCCCGCTGGCCCGCGCCGGCGAGGCGATCGCCCATCTCTCCAGCCGCAAGGCGATGGGCAAGGTCGTGATCACGGTCGACTAGACTGGCGTCCCGCGTGGTTAAGTCCCGCTAGTCATCCTTCTTAGCAAAGGGAACAGGACCTTCCCCCAGAGTGCCGCCTCATCGGGACGTGACAAGGGCGCTGTCACCCCCGTGGGGGCCGCGTGCGGCGGGGTCGCGAGGTTCGCGATCCGAAACTGGGGCTCGGGACCGACAGGTCCGACGATCGGAGGTTGGCCAGGGACGAAAGCCCCTAGCCAACCTCCGTTTGCTTCGCGAATATGATCATTGATCACTGACCCGCGAGAGGTCGGAGACGCGGAGGAAAATCGATGGTCGGACGTCTGGACGGCAAGGTCGCCGTCGTCACCGGAGGCTGCTCGGGCATCGGGCTGGGCGCGGTCGAACTGTTCGTGGCCGAGGGGGCGTGCGTCGTCGCCGCCGACCTGCAGGCCGAGAAGGGCGAAATGCTGGAGAGGCGTTTCCCCGACAAGGTCCGGTTCTCCCGCTGCGACGTCACTTCGGAAGACGATCTGGCCAAGACCATGGCCTTGGCGCAGAGCGCGTTCGGCGGCCTGGACATCCTGTTCAACAACGCCGGCCACGGCGGCACGCCGGCGGCGGTGTCTGAGCTCACCGTCGAGGGCTGGGACAAGACCTTCGCCCTCTTGGTGCGCGGCCCGGCCGTCGGCATGAAGCACGCCCTGCCGCTGATGCTGAAGCGGGGCGGCGGCTCGATCATCAACACCGCCTCGATCGCCGGCCTGCAGGCGGGCTTCGGCCCCCTGGCCTATTCGGCGGCCAAGTCGGCGGTGATCCACATGAGCCGGTGCGCGGCGGCCGAGCTGTCGCCGCTGAAGATCCGGGTCAACGCCATCTGCCCCGGCCTGATCGCTACCTCGATCTTCGGCGCCTCGATGGGCTTGCCACGCGAGGTCGCCGATCAGATGGCCGCGCAGATCGCTTCGATCGGCCCCAAGATCCAGCCGATCCCCAAGTCCGGCCTGCCCGAGGACATCGCCGCCGCCGCCCTCTACCTGGCCAGCGACGACTCGCGGTTCGTGACCGGCACGCACATCGTCGTCGATGGCGGCATCACGGTTGGCCCGCGCAGCGCCTGGGACAAGAATACGCCCTCGCCGATCCTGGCGGCCATGGGCATCACACCCGAACAGGCCGAGCAGATGCGCGCGCAGCTGGTCGCCGCCGGCGCGGCGGGGTGACCCTCACGCCGAACCTGCGCGGCGCGCTGTGGATGCTGGCCTCGGCAGTCGGGTTCACGGCGATGACCACCCTGATCAAGTTTCTGGGGCCGGGCTATCCGGCCGCCCTGCAGACCTTCTACCGCCAGCTGGCGGGGGTGATCGTGCTCCTGCCGCTGATGGCGCGCGACTGGCGCGGGGCGTTCCGGACGACGCGGCCGGGCATCCTGATCTTCCGCTCCAGCGCGGGAGTCCTGGCGCTGATCATGGGCTTCTACGCCTATCAGAAGCTGCCCCTGGCCGACGCCAACGCCCTGTCGTTCACCCGGACCCTGTGGCTGGTCCCCCTGGCCGCCTTCGTGCTGCGCGAACCGATCGGACCTCTAAGGATCGGCGCGGCCCTCGTCGGCTTTGTCGGCGTGCTGATCATGCTGCGGCCCGGCGCCGGCGGTGTCGGCGCCTGGATCGGCTGGCCCCAGGCCTGCGCCCTGATCTCGGCCTTCCTGTTCGCTCTGACTATCACCGGTATGAAGGTGATGACGCGCGACCACAGCCCGTTCGTCCTGCTGGTCTACGCGGCCGTGCTGGGCCTGGTCTTCGCTATTCCCCCGGCGCTGTTCGTCTGGCGCTGGCCGACCTGGCCGGATCTGGGTCTGCTGGCGGCCATGGGCGTGATCGGCACCTTTACCCAAGGGGCCTACATCAAGGGCATGCAGGCCGGGGAGGCGGCGGTCATGGCGCCGATCGATTACACGCGGCTGGTGTTCGCCGTGGGCGCGGGCTTCCTGCTGTTCCACGAGGTTCCCAAGCCAGCGGTCCTGATCGGCGCGGCGATCGTCGTGGTCTCGACCCTGTTCATTTCTTGGCGCGAGCATCAGGTGGCCCGCCAGGCGGCGGTTCAGCCCGCGTAGCCCCGCCGCCACGCGACAAAGCGCTGCAGGCCCTCAGCCAGTTTGACCTTGGGCTTGTAGCCGCAGAGGGCCTTGAGCTTGTCGATATTGGCGAAGGTGGCGGTGACGTCGCCGGGCTGCATGGGCCGGAAGACCTTGCTCGCCTCAATCCCCAGCGCGGCTTCGAGGGTGGTGATCATGTCCATCAGGCCGACCGGATCGTTGTCGCCGATGTTGTAGACCTCGTGTCCGCCCTGGGCCGGCGGATTGTCGAGCACGCCCAGGACGCCATCGACGATGTCGTCGATATAGGTGAAGTCGCGGGCCATCCTGCCCTCGCCATAGACCTCGATCGTCTCGCCCTTCAGCATCTTCTCGGTGAAGCCGTAATAGGCCATGTCCGGTCGGCCCCAGGGGCCGTAGACGGTGAAGAACCGCAGGCCCGACTGCGGGAAGCCGTAGAGCTTGGCGTAGCTCTGGCTCAAGAGCTCGCACGAGCGCTTGGTGGCGGCGTAGAGCGACACCGGGCTCTCGGCCGGGTCGCTCTCCTTGAAGCCGTCGCCGTTCAGCGGCCGGTCACCGTAGACGCTGGACGAGGAGGCGTAGACCAGGTGCTCGACGCCGGCGTGGCGGCAGGCCTCCAGCACCGACAGGTGGCCGGCCAGGTTGCTGCGCTCATAGGCGAAGGGGTTCTCGATCGAGTAGCGCACGCCCGCCTGGGCGGCCAGGTGGATCACCCGCCTGGCGCCCGAGGTCTTCACCAAGTCGGCGAGGGCCTCGTGGTCAGCGATGTCCATCCGGACCATGCGGAAACCCTCGCGACCCTGCAGTCGTGCCGCGCGAGCTTCCTTTAGGGCCGGATCGTAGTAGGCATTGAAGACGTCAACGCCTACCACCGCCTCGCCACGCTCGAGCAAACGCTCGACCACGTGCATGCCGATGAAGCCCGCCGCCCCGGTGACAATGACCGGAGACGCCATGTCTCAACCCCGACCGATAGAGGCGTAGGTGAAGCCGTGGCGGACCATCTCGGCGGCCTTGTAGACGTTGCGCAGGTCGACCACGACGGGAGCCTTGAGCAGACCCTTGATCCGACCAAGGTCCAGGGCCCGGAACTGGTCCCACTCGGTCAGGATGACCAGGGCGTCGGCGCCCTCGGCCGCCTCGTAGGCCCCGGCCTTGAAGTCGACGCCGGCGAGCATGTGGGCGGCTTCCTTGGCGCCTTCCGGGTCGAAGGCCTGGACCTTGGCGCCCATGGCCTGCAGGGCCGGCAGGATGTCCAGGCTCGGGGCGTCGCGCATGTCGTCGGTGTTGGGCTTGAAGGTCACGCCCAGCACCCCGATCGTCTTGCCCGACAGGTCACTGGAGCCGATGGCGTCGGCCACCTTCTCGGCCATGGCCTTCTTGCGGGTGGTGTTGACCTCGACCGTCGTCTCGATCAGCCGGGTCGGCGCGCCGTACTGCTGGGCCGTGCGCACCAGGGCGATGGTGTCCTTGGGGAAGCAGCTGCCGCCGTAGCCGGGGCCGGCGTTGAGGAACTTCGACCCGATGCGCTTGTCCAGGCCGATGCCCTTGGCCACCTGCTGGACGTCCGCCCCGACCTTTTCGCACAGGTCGGCCATCTCGTTGATGAAGGTGATCTTCATCGCCAGGAAGGCGTTGGCCGCGTACTTGATCAGCTCGCTGGTGCGGCGGCCGGTGAAGATGATCGGCGTCTCGTTCAGGCTCAGCGGACGATAGAGGTCGCGCATCACCGCCTGGGCGCGCTCGTCCTCGGCGCCGACCACCACGCGGTCGGGGCGCTTGAAGTCCTCGATCGCCGCCCCCTCGCGCAGGAACTCGGGGTTGGACACGACCGCGAACTGGGCGTCGGGGCGGACCTTCTTGATGATCGCCTCGACCTCGTCGCCGGTGCCCACCGGCACGGTCGACTTGGTGACCACCACCGTGAAGCCGTCGATCAGGCCGGCGATCTCCTCGGCCGCGGCGTAGACGTACGACAGGTCGGCGTGACCGTCGCCGCGACGCGTCGGCGTGCCCACCGCGATGAACACCGCGTCGGCCTCCTTGATCGCCTGGGCGCCGTCCAGGGTGAAGAACAGCCGCCCCTCGCGCACGTTGCGCGCCACCAGGTCGTCCAGCCCCGGCTCGAAGATCGGGATCTCACCCTTCTCCAGCCGCTCGATCTTGCTCGGGTCCTTGTCGATGCACGTCACCACATGACCGAAGTCGGCGAAACACGCCCCCGACACCAGACCCACATAACCCGTGCCAATCATCGCTACGCGCATCGAAAGATCCTGATCCGGCTGATCGTCAAATCAAAGGGCGCGCCTTGTGCGGCGCTCTGCGCGTCTTCCAGCAATCGCGACGCCGAGGCAAGCCGCGCTCCAAGAAAACGCCAAGAGCTAAACCGCAAAAGGGGGTAAAAGACCAAGAGTCGCGTCAGGCGGTGACCGTGACTTTCAAGCGGCGGTCAGACTCGCTAGCCAGTGGCGGTTTTCGCGCGGGGATCTCGAATGCAGACGGTTCTGGTGACCGGCGGCGCCGGCTATGTCGGTTCGCATACTTGCCTGGCGCTGGCCGAGGCGGGGTTTCGGCCGGTGGTGTTCGACGACCTGTCCAACGGCCATCGCGAGCACGTCCGGTGGGGGCCGCTGGAGGTCGGTGACATCCGCGACGCCGCCCGCCTGGACGTGGTGTTCGCCGCGCACCGCCCCGTGGCCGTGGCGCACTTCGCTGCGCGGATCGAGGTCGGTGAATCGGTCAAGGATCCCGGCGCCTTCTTCGACATCAATGTCGGCGGAACGATCACCCTGATCGAGGCGGCCCGTCGGGCGGGCGTCGACAAGCTGGTCTTCTCCTCGACCTGCGCCACCTTCGGCGAGCCGGTGCAGCTGCCGATGAACGAGCGCCACCCACAGGCGCCGCTGAACCCATACGGCCGCACCAAGCTGATGGTCGAGCAGGCTCTGGCCGATTACGACCGCCATGTCGGCTTCAGAAGCATGGTGATGCGCTATTTCAACGCCGCCGGCGCTGACCCCGAGGGGCGTATCGGCGAGTGGCACGAGCCCGAGACCCACGCCATTCCGCTGGCGATCCAGGCGGCCCTGGGCCAGCGGCCGGCGTTCACGATCTTCGGCGACGACTACGACACCCGAGATGGCACGGCCGAGCGCGACTATGTCCACGTGCTGGACTTGGCCGACGCCCATGTTTCGGCCCTGCGGCGGCTCATCGCCGGCGGGACGTCGGAATCCTACAATTTCGGGGCCGGGGCGGGCACGACGGTGCGCGAGTTGGTCGACGGGGTCGGTCGCGTGGCGGGCGCGCCGATACCAGTCCGGATGGCGCCGCGCCGGCCGGGCGATGCGCCGGCGCTGGTCAGCGACAGCGCCAAGGCCCGCGAGCAACTGGGCTGGAGGCCGAAGCGCGATCTCGACGCCATCCTCTCCAGCGCCTGGCGTTGGCACCAAGCGCTCGCCGATCGAGGGTCGTGAAGGGAAGAATATTCCCGTGAAGGTGGGCGCGGCCGGGCGTTATGTCGCGATCGCGAGCAGTGAAACGGATTATTTGCAACTCTCGCTGTAGCTCCGAGGGGATGTGACCCTTGGGGGCGTGCGTGCTCAAGTTTCTGACCTGCCTGACGACGCAGCATGATCTGCGCCTGGTGCTTGTTGCTGGTCTGGTCTGTATCGCGGGGTGCTTCACCACGTTCCGCCTGTATTCGCGGATGCGCGGCGCCCGGGGCGTCGTGCGCTCCGCCTGGCTGCTGCTGACCGGCCTTGTCGCCGGCTCCAGCGTCTGGGCTACCCACTTCATCGCCATGGTCGCCTACACCCCCGGCCTGAAGACCGGCTACAGCCCGACCGGCACCCTGCTGTCGCTGATGATCGCCGCGCTGTTCATGGCCAGCGGCTTCGCCGTCGCCTCGGCCCAGCGCTCGACCACCAATGACTTCGCCGGCGGCGTGCTTCTGGGCCTGGGCGTGGCGGCCATGCACTACACCGGCATGTCGGCCTTCGTGACCCAGGGCCAGCTGGTCTGGGAGCACGCCACGGTCGGCCTCTCGGCGATCCTCGGCGTCGCCGGCGCCACCGCGGCCCTGGTCGTGGCGGGCTCGGCCCGCACGATGCGCCGGCAGGCGCTGGGCGGCGGTCTGCTGTGCCTGGGCATCGTGGCTCTGCACTTCACCGGCATGTCGGCGATCACCATCGTGCCCGACGCCACCATCGCCGTGCCCGACCAACTGCTGTCGGGCGCCATGCTGACCCTGGCGGTGGTGTCGATCACCGGCATGATCATCCTGGGCGGCCTGGGCGCAGTCGCGATCGAATCCCAGACCTCCCGCTCGGCCCTCGAGCGCATCCGTCGCCTGGCCAACGCCGCCTACGAGGGCCTGGTCGTCGTCCAGTCCGGCAAGATCAACGACGCCAACGCCGCCTTCTGCGAGCTGGCGGGCGCGCCCTTGGCGGAGCTGGTCGGCCGTCCGCTGCTGGGCGCGATCCTGACCTTCGACGACACCAATCCCAATCGCGAGGGCGTCCGTCGCGAGGGCAAGCTGCAGCCGGTCGCTGGAGGCCGCGAGATCCCGGTCGAGGTGTTCTCGCGCCTGATGGACGACGGCGCGCGCATCGAGACCACGGGCCTGACCGTCCTGGCCATCCGCGACCTGCGCGAACGCCGCGCGGCCGAGGAGAAGATCCGCTATCTCGCGGAACACGACGGCCTGACCGGCCTGCCCAACCGCAACTCGCTGCAGTCGCGCCTGGTCGCCGCCGTGGAGCGCGTCGAGGCCTCGGGCGAGAGCCTGTCGGTGATCTGCATCGACCTGGACCACTTCAAGGAAGCCAATGATCAGCACGGCCACCAGGCCGGCGACGCGCTCCTGGTCGAGACGGCCCGTCGCCTGCAGTCGGTGGTCCAGGCTCCGTCCTTCGCCGCGCGCCTGGGCGGCGACGAATTCATCGTCGTGCAGGTGGCCGGCGGCGACCAGCCGACCGCGGCCGCCGAGCTGGCGGGCCGCCTGATCGAGATGCTGTCGGTTCCGGTCCCGTTCGACGGCCAGGAACTGAGCCTCGGCTCCAGCCTCGGCGTCAGCCTCTATCCGGACGATGGACGCACCGCCGAGGCCCTGATGGCCAATGCCGACATGGCGCTGTACCGCGCCAAGGAAAGCGGCCGAGGCGTTTATCGCTTCTTCAAGCGCGAGATGGACGACACCATCCGCGAGCGTCGCAACCTGGCCCGCGACCTGCGCCAGGGCATCGCCGACGGGGAGCTGGTGGTGCACTACCAGCCGCTGGCCCGCGCCACCGACGGCGAGGTCTGCGGCTTCGAGGCCCTGGTCCGCTGGAAGCACCCGACGCGCGGCATGATCCCGCCGCTGGAGTTCATTCCGGTGGCCGAGGAGAACGGCCTGATCGGCGCGCTGGGCGACTGGGTCCTGCGCCGCGCCTGCGCTGACGCCGTCTCGTGGGAGAGGCCGCTGCGCATCGCGGTGAACCTCTCGCCCATCCAGCTGCACAATCCGGCCCTGCCCAGCCTGGTGCACGAGGTGCTGATCACCTCCGGCCTGTCGCCCTCGCGCCTGGAGCTGGAGATCACCGAGAGCGCCCTGTTCAAGGACTATCAGCGCGCGCTGGACAACCTGCGGCGCCTGAAGGCCCTGGGCGTGCGGATCGCCATGGACGACTTCGGCACCGGCTTCTCGTCGCTGTCGACCCTGCAGTCGTTCCCGTTCGACAAGATCAAGATCGACAAGAGCTTCGTCGAGAACATCCATCGTCACGATCGCGCCACCGTCATCGTGCGCGCCGTGCTGGGTCTGGGCCGCAGCCTGGAAATCCCGGTCGTGGCCGAGGGCGTCGAGACCGACGAGCAGATCCTGTTCCTGCGGGGCGAGAACTGCACCGAGCTGCAAGGCTACGCCATCGGCCGCCCGGCGCCGGTGGACGCGCTCGATTCCTGGACCATGACCAACGCCGTTTCGGCGTTCACCGAGGCGCCGAGCCAGTCTCGTCGCAAGGCCAAACGCCCCGCATGACCCCGATCCCGCGCGGGACGGATTGCGTGGGGCTGGAACTCCGTATTGCATGACACGTTAGGCGGAGGCCGAGCGGAGCCATAAGGCTCCGCGGCGTGTCGGTAGGGCGGGGACGTAACGAGCGTGCTGGGACGGACGGCGATCAGGTTCGTAACGGCGGCCGATCGGCGCGAGCTGCGTTACGGGCTGGCGCTGCTGGCCGTCCTCGTGGCCTTGGCCGCGCGCATCGCCGCGGTGCTGGTCACCGACGTGCCGCTGAATTTCCCCACCTTCTTCGTCGCCGTGCTGGTCGCGGCCATGGTCGGCGGCCTAGGGCCGGGATTCCTGGCCCTGGGGCTCAGCGCCGGCATCGCCTGGCGGTTCTGGATGTCGGCCGACGGTTCCTGGCTGCTGCACACGCGCGAGAGCGTGCAGCTGGGCATGTTCGTGCTGTGCGGCGGGCTGATCGTCGTTCTGGTCGAGGCCATGCGGATCGCCGTTCGATCGGGCCTGGCCGCCGAGGAGCGCTTTCGTTCGGCCCAGGAAGTGTCGCTGGACGCCTTCGTGATCCTGGAGCCCGTGCGCGAGGCGGGCGAGGTCATCGACTTCCGCTGGACCTACGCCAACCCGATGGCCGACACGATGCGGCCGCTGGGGACGTCCAGCCTGGTGGGGCGGCGGGTGATGGACGTGTTTCCCGACGAGACGGGCCGGGACATGGTCCAGCGCATGGTGCGTCTGCTCGAGACCGGCGGTCCCGACGACATCGATGTGCGGCGGGTGATCGACGGCGAGGAGCGGTTGATCCGTTCCAGCGGCGTGCGACTGGGCGGCGACCTGGCGGTGACGTTCCGGGACGTGACCCAGGAGCGTCGCGCGGCGGCGGCCTTGCGCAGCAGCGAGGAGCTGTTCCGGGGCGTGGCCAATTCGGCGCCGGTGCTGATCTGGGCGACGTCGGCGCGCGGCCAGGCGGACTGGTTCAACCAGGCCTGGCTCGACTTCCGGGGCCGCACACTGGAGCAGGAGCTGGGCGAGGGCTGGCTCAGCGGCGTGCATCCCGAGGATCGCGAAAGCGGCCTGGAGGCGGCCGATGGAGCCGCGGCCAGGCGCGAGCCTTTCAACGTCGCCTTCCGGCTTCGGCGCGCGGACGGGGCCTGGCGATGGATCAACAGCGTCGGCGCGCCGCGTTTCGACGAGTCCGGGGACTATCGCGGCTATATCGGCAGCTGCTTCGACTTCACCGAGACGGTCGAGGCCCGCAAGGACCTCGAGGATCGGGTCGCCGAGCGCACCGCCGCCCTGCAGGCCAGCATGGCCGAGACCGCCCGCGCCCAGGCGGCGCTGGCCCAGGCCCAGCGGCTGGAGACGGTCGGCCGGCTGACCGGCGGGGTGGCGCACGACTTCAACAATCTGCTGACGGTCATCGTCGGGGGGCTCGACATGATCCTGCGGCGGCCGGACGACACGGCGCGGGTGAAGCGCCTGGCCGAGGCGGCCTTGGCGGCCGGCCAGCGGGGCGAGCGGCTGACCCGCCAGTTGCTGGCCTTCTCGCGAAACCAGGAGCTCAAGCTGGAGGTCGTCGACGTCGGCGCCCTGTTGGACCAGGCCGAGCCGCTGCTGCGGCGCGCGGCCGGCGAGGCCATGACCCTGGCGATCCGGCGCGGAGACGCCGGGGTGCGCTCGCGCGTCGACGCGGCTCAGTTCGAGGCGGCGCTGCTGAACCTGGTGGTCAACGCCAGCGACGCCACCGCCACCGGCGGCGAGATCAGCATCGTGGTCGAGCCGGTGACCCTGGCCGCCGGTCAGGTCCTGGACACCGCGCCGGGCGACTATGTCCGCGTCGCGGTCAGCGACACCGGCGCGGGCATGCCGCCCGAGGTGCTGGCCCGGGTGTTCGAGCCGTTCTTCACGACCAAGGAGGTCGGCAAGGGCACGGGGCTGGGCCTGGCCCAGGTCTACGGCTTTTTGCGTCAGTGCGGCGGCGGGGTCAGCATCGACAGCGTCGAGGGACGCGGCACCTCGGTCGCCCTCTATCTGCCCGCCACCGACGCGCCGGCCACCGTCGTTGCGGCGAACGGCGCCGTCACGCCGCCGCCGGGCCGTCTGGACGGCGTGCGCGTGCTGCTGGTCGAGGACGACGCGGCGGTGCGCGAGATCGCCGGCGGCCTGCTCCGCGACCTCGGTTGCGCGGTGACCACCGCCGAGAACGGCGTCTCCGCCCTCGAGACGCTGGAGCAGGGCGTGGCGTTCGACCTGCTGATGTCGGACATCGTCATGCCCGGCGGCGTCAGTGGGGTGGACCTGGCGCGGTCCGCCTCGGCGCACCGGCCCGACATGGCCGTCCTGCTGACCACCGGCTATGCCGGCGAGCGGATGGACGTCGCGCCGGCCGACCTGCCCTGGCCGGTGCTGCGCAAGCCGTTCCAGGTGGACCAGCTGGCCGAGGTGGCCTCGGCGCTGCTGACTGAACGCGAAGCGGTCGCGCGCGGTCGGCGAGGGGTCAGCGTCGCCGCCGACCGGTGAGGCCCCCCAGCAGGCCGCGCATCAATTCGCGTCCGGCGGTGGAGGCCACCGTGCGGACCAGGGTGACGGCGAAGGCCTCGGTCATGGTCTGGCGGTTGGACGCGCGGGGTCGGGCCTCGCGCGCCGCCTCGCGCTCACGGATCTTGGCCTCTGCGGCCTCCCGCTTGTCCTCCTCGGCCTGTTCGCGGGCCTCGTCGGCCTGGCGTTGGGCCTGCTGGGCCCGGCCCTGCAGGATCTCATAGGCGGAGTCGCGATCCTTGAGCTGGTCGTACTGGCCGGCGACCGGGCTCTTGGCCTGCAGCGCCGCGCGCTCCTCGGGGGTGACGGGGCCCAGGCGCGAGGCCGGCGGGCGGATCAGGGTCTTCTGCACTACGCGAGGCGCGCCCTTTTCGTCGAGAGTCGAGACCAGGGCCTCGCCCACGCCCAGGGCCTGGATGGTCTCGGCGGTGTCGAAGCTGGGATTGACCCGGAAGGACTGGGCGGCCGCCTTCAGGCCCTTCTGGTCGGCGGGGGTGTAGGCGCGCAGGGCGTGCTGCACCCGGGCGCCCAGCTGGCCCAGCACCGCGTCGGGAATGTCGGCCGGGTTCTGGGTGACGAAGTAGACGCCCACGCCCTTGGAGCGGATCAGGCGCACGACCTGCTCGATCTTCTCCAGCAACGCCTTGGGCGCATCGTTGAAGAGCAGGTGGGCCTCGTCGAAGAAGAAGACCAGCTTCGGCTTCTCGGGATCGCCCACCTCGGGCAGCTCCTCGAACAGCTCGGACAGCAGCCAGAGCAGGAAGGTCGAATACAGCTTGGGCGACTGGATCAGGCGGTCGGCGGCCAGCAGGTTGACGTAGCCGCGCCCCGCCGCGTCGGTGCGCATCAGGTCGGCGAGGTCCAGAGCCGGTTCGCCGAAGAAGTGCTCGGCGCCCTGGGTTTGCAGGGTCAGCAGCTTGCGCTGGATCGCGCCGACCGTGGCGGGGGCGACGTTGCCGTATTGCGTGCCGATCTCGTCGGCGTGGTCGGCCACGTATTTCAGCGCCGCCTGCAGATCCTTCAGGTCCAGCAGCAGCAGGCCGTCCTGGTCGGCGACGTGGAAGGCGATGGTCAGCACGCCCTCCTGCACGTCGTTCAGCTCCAGCAGGCGCGACAGCAGCAGCGGGCCCATCTCGGAGATGGTGGTGCGGATCGGGTGGCCCTTCTGGCCGAACAGGTCCCAGAACACCACCGGCGGCGCGGCCGGCGTCAGGGTGATCTGCATCGAATCGGCGCGGGCCAGCATCTTCTCGTTCGGCGTCCCGGGCATGGCGACGCCCGACAGGTCGCCCTTCACGTCGGCGGCGAAGACGGGGACGCCGGCGTCCGAGAAGGCCTGGGCCAGCACCTGCAGGGTCACGGTCTTGCCAGTGCCGGTTGCGCCGGCCACCACGCCGTGGCGGTTGGAGCGGTCGAGCCGCTGCGTCACGGGGCCTTCGCCCAGACCCACTAGGATCTCGTTCTCGCCAATCGACAGCGGCATGGCACAAACTCCGTCAAAGCTCGTTCGACCCTAACCGGGGCCTTGCGTCGCGCCAATCGGCGCGGTCAATGTCGGGTGCGTTTCTGGCGCGCTTCTGGAGAAGTCTTACAAATGCCGGCCCCCGCCCCGCCCCCCATCACCACCCGCAACGCGGTGGTGTTCTTGGCCGTCATCGCGGGGGGCGCGGCGCTCTACTGGGCGCAGGACATCCTGACGCCGCTGGCCCTGGCGGTGTTCCTGGCGGTGATGGTCGACAGCTTCGCCCGGGTGCTGCTGCTGCGCGTGCCGGGCTTTCCCAAGCGCGCGGCCCTGCCGGCGGCGGTGGTGCTCTCGATCCTCCTGTTCGGCATCTCCTTCTGGGTGGTGATCGACAACGGCCGGGGGTTCTTCGACCAGCTGAAGGACTACGCCCCGCGCCTGAACGGGATCATCGCCAAGGTGGCGCACGCGGTCGGCATCAGGATCGCCCCGACGCTGGACGGGCTGATCAACCAGCTCAATCCCAAGGCCTTCATCGGCCAGGCGGCGCAGTCGTTCGGCAACTTCGCCTCCAGCGCTGTCCTGGTGCTGATCTATTTCGGCTTCATCATCGCGTCGCGGCGGGGGTTCGCGCGCAAGATCGTCGCGTTGTTCCCCCATCATCCTGAGCGCGAGCAGAACATGAAGCTGTTCCAGCGCATCCGCGACGGGGTGGAGCAGTATCTGTGGATCCAGACGGTCACTGGCCTGATGATCGCCGCCGCCGCCTGGGTGGTGATGATGCTGGTGCGGCTGGACAACGCCTTCTTCTGGGCCTTCCTGATCTTCCTGGCGGCCTACATCCCGATCCTGGGCGGCGCGATCGGCTGCTTCCTGCCGCCGCTGTTCGCCCTGGTGCAGTTCCCCGACAGCCTGTGGCCCGCGATCATCCTGTTCGCGGCCCTGCAGGGGATCTTCTTCGTGGTCGGCAACGTCATCCTGCCGCGCATGCAGGGCGACAGCCTGAACATGGACCCGACGGTGGTGCTGCTGTCGCTGGCGGTGTGGGGCGCGCTGTGGGGCGTGCCGGGCATGTTCCTGTCCACGCCCCTGACGGTGGCGGTCATGCTGATCCTGGCCCAGTTCGAGGGCTCGCGCTGGATCGCCATCCTGCTGTCCGAGGACGGCGATCCGCAGGGCGAGCGGATGCTCCCCGGCAAGGGCGGCCACGGGCCCGCGCCCGACGAATCTCCGGCGCGAAAGAAGTAGGCGCGAAAGAAATGCAGGCGCCCCTTAAACCGCCGATCTTGGTCCCTATCTATGCTCTGTCCGGCTTCCCCCACCCGGACAAACCGCCGATCCCGGAAGGCCTGGCCGCCGTGATCGAAGCGGAAGACGCCCGCCTTACCCCAAGCGGGCCCGCGCCGCCGGCTCCCCCCCCAGCCGGCGGCGTTTCCGTCTCGCGCGCGTGGTTCGGAGACGGCACGAATTCTTTCAGATTTCCGAGTTAGCGGTTGAAGTAGCGCCCGATGGGGCTAGGTTGCGGCCAAAAATTCGCGAGGAACTCCCATGATCGGTGAAAAAAACGACCTCAAGTCGATTGAGGCTCCGATCGGCCCGTTGGTCGGCGCCTTCGCCCAGGCTCTGGGGATGTCCGTCGAGGCGCTGTCGCCGGCCGCGCGCGGCTTCGCCGCCCAGGCCCAGGACGACTGGTCCGCCGAGGAGCTGCCCGGCCTGGACGTCGCCGACGTGGCCCGCGCCCTGGCCGACTTCTGGCGTTTCGGCGAGAGCGCCAAGGACCTGTCCGAACCCGCCATCCGCGTGCGTCGCGCCGAGGGCGGCGAAACCCCTTCCGACCTCCTCGAGATCGTCCAGCCCGACCGTCCGTTCCTGGTCGACAGCATCATGGGCGAGGTGTCCGAGGCCGGCTTCTCGGTCCGGGCCATGTTCCACCCCGTGGCCGACTGCGGCGGCGTGCGCCGTTCGATGATCCAGATCTGGCTGGCCCCGGTGGGCGAGGACCGCGAGACGGCCCTGGTGACGGGCGTCCGCGAAGCGCTCTCCGACGTGGCCCTGGCCGTGCAGGACTTCGAGCCCATGCGCGCCCTGATGCGCCGCACGATCAGTGAGCTGCAGGCCGCGACGACCCCGGTCTCGACCGAGGAGAAGGCCGAGGACCTCGACTTCCTCGACTGGCTCGAGAGCGACCACTTCGTGTTCCTGGGCGCCCGCGTATACGAATATCCCCGCACCGCCGACGGCGGCTACGCGGCCGAGGAGCCGCTGTATCAGCCCGAGGGCAGCCTGGGCGTGCTGCGCGACCAGGCCCGCACCGTGCTGCGCCGGGGCAGCGAGCCGGCCATTCTGTCGGCGCAGATCCGCACCCACATCGACATCGGCGACCCGATCGTGGTGGCCAAGTCCAACCTGCGCTCGCGCGTCCACCGTCGCGGCTACATGGACTATGTCGGGGTGCGCCGGTACGGCGCCGACGGCAAGGCCTCGGGCGAGGTCCGTTTCGTGGGCCTGTTCACCGCCGAGGCCTACGAAACCCCCGCCCACGAGGTGCCGCTGGTTCGCCGCAAGGTCGTGCACATCCTGGAGCGCGCGGGCAAGGATCCGAACAGCCACAACGGCAAGCGTCTGCGCAACATCCTCGAGACCTGGCCGCGCGACGAGCTGTTCCAGACCGACGAGGCCGAACTGCTGACCACGGCCCTGGGCGTGCTGCATCTCTATGACCGTCCGCGCGTCAAGCTGTTCACCCGCCGCGACCCGTTCGACCGCTTCATCTCGGTGCTGCTGTTCGTGCCGCGCGACCGCTACGACTCGGGCGTCCGGGCCCGGGCCGGCGCTATCCTGGCGCAGGCCTTCCGGGGCCGGGTGTCGGCCTACTATCCCAGCTTCTCCGACGCGCCGCTGGCGCGCGTGCACTACATCTTGGGCGTCACGCCCGGCGATCACGGCGAGCCGGACCTGGCCGCCGTCGAGGCCGCCATCGCCGAGACCGCCCGCACCTGGGACGACCGCTTCGAGGCCGCCGTCCGCGAAGGGCAGACAGGCCGTGTCGTCCAGATCCTGAACCGCTACGCCGGCGCCTTCCCGCCCGGCTATCGCGACCAGTACGACGCCGAAGAAGCCCTGGCCGACATCCAGGTGATCGACGACCTGGCGCAGGGCGAGGCCGTCCGGGTCCGCGCCTTCCGCCGTCCCGGCGACAGCGCCGTGACCTTCCGCTTCAAGCTCTATCGCCCGGGCGCCGCCGCCCCCCTGGCCGACGTGCTGCCGATCCTGGAGCACATGGGCCTGAAGGCCCTGATCGAGGATGGCTTCAAGGTCTCGCCCGACGGGAAGCCGATCTGGGTGCACGAGTTCGTGCTGCGCGACGAGGCCGGCGAGCACCTGGTCTTCGCCGACATCAAGCAGGCCTTCGAGGCCGCCTTCGTCGCCATCTGGACGGGCCGGGCCGAGAGCGACGGCTTCAACCGCATGGTTCTGGAACTGGGCATCGGCTGGCGCGAGGCCGCGCTGATCCGCGCCCTGGCCCGCTATCGCCAGCAGTCGGGCCTGGATCCCAGCCAGGGCGTTCAGGAGCAGGCGCTGGCGGACCATCCGGGCGTCACCCGTCTGATCCTGGATCTGTTCCAGACCAAGTTCGACCCGGCCGTCCGCGCCGACCTCGCCGGCCGCCAGGCCCAGGCCAAGGCCGTCGAGACCAAGATCGTCGAGGCCCTGCAGGCGGTGGAAAGCCTGGACGCCGACCGCGTCCTGCGTCGCCTGGCCGCGCTGGTCGGCGCGATCCAGCGGACCAACTTCTACCAGCCGGCCGCCGACGGCGGGCCCAAGCCCTACATCAGCTTCAAGATCGCCTCGCGCGAGCTGGAAGACCTGCCGGCCCCCAAGCCCTTCCGCGAGATCTACGTCTCGGCCCCGCACGTCGAGGGCGTGCACCTGCGCTTTGGCCCGGTCGCCCGGGGCGGCTTGCGCTGGTCCGACCGCCGCGACGACTTCCGCACCGAGGTGCTGGGCCTGGTGAAGGCGCAGCAGGTCAAGAACGCCGTCATCGTGCCGGTCGGCAGCAAGGGCGGCTTCTATCCCAAGCAGCTGCCGCGCGGCGGCGATCGTGACGCCATCCAGACGGAGGCGATCCGCGCCTACAAGACCTTCCTGTCGGGCCTGTTGGACCTGACCGACAATCTCGACGCCGAGAACAATGTCGTGCCGCCGGCCTCGGTCGTCGTGCATGACGGCGAGGATCCCTATCTGGTCGTCGCCGCCGACAAGGGCACGGCGACCTTCTCCGACATCGCCAACGGCGTGGCCGAGGACTACGGCTTCTGGCTGGGCGACGCCTTCGCCTCCGGCGGCTCGGTCGGCTACGATCACAAGGTCATGGGCATCACCGCCCGCGGCGCCTGGGAAGCGGTCAAGCGTCACTTCCGCGAGCTGGGCAAGGACATCCAGACCGAGACCTTCACCGCCGTCGGCGTGGGCGACATGTCGGGTGACGTGTTCGGCAACGGCATGCTGCTGTCCAAGCAGACCAAGCTCTTGGCCGCCTTCGACCACCGCCACATCTTCCTCGACCCGAACCCGGATCCGGCCGTGTCGTGGGCCGAGCGCGACCGGATGTTCAAGCTGCCGCGTTCGTCTTGGGACGATTACGACAAGACCAAGATCTCGCAGGGCGGCGGCGTCTTCGCCCGCAGCCTGAAGAGCATCCCGCTGTCGCCGGAAGTCCGGACCCTGTTCGAGATCAAGGCCGAGGCCGTCTCGCCGGCCGAGCTGATGACCGCGATCCTGAAATCCAAGGCCGAGCTGCTCTATCTCGGCGGCATCGGCACCTATGTGAAGGCTCGGGGCGAGAGCAACGCCGACGCTGGCGACAAGGCCAACGACGCCATCCGCATCAACGGCGCGGACCTGCGGGTCAAGGTCGTGGGCGAGGGCGCGAACCTGGGTCTGACTCAGGCGGGCCGGATCGAGTTCGCCCAAATGGGCTCGGGAGGGGCGGGCGGTCATCTGAACACCGACGCCATCGACAACTCGGCCGGCGTCGACAGCTCCGACCACGAGGTGAACATCAAGATCCTGACCGGGATCCTGGAGCGTGGCGGCGAGCTGACCCGGCCCGACCGCAACCAGCTGCTGGCCTCGATGACCGACGACGTGGCCCACCATGTGCTGGAGCACAATTACGACCAGACCCTGGCCCTGACCCTGCTGGAGAGCGACGCGGTCTCGGAGGTCGACGCCCAGATCCGCTACATGGTCGACCTGGAACAGCGCGGCCGTCTGGATCGGCGCGTCGAGGGCCTGCCGACCAATACGGCGCTGCTGGAGCGCAAGGCCGCCGGCAAGGGCCTGACCCGTCCGGAGCTGGCGGTGCTGCTGGCCTACGGCAAGCTGGATCTGTTCGACGAGATCGTCGCCAGCCAGGCGCCGGACGATCCGTGGTTCGAGGCCACCCTGCGCGGCTACTTCCCCAAGGGCCTGGGCCGCTACGCCGACGCCATGCAGAAGCACCGGCTGAAGCGCGAGATCATCGCCACGGTGGTCGGCAACCAGATGGTCAACATGTGCGGCCCGACCTTCGCCAGCCGCCTGAAGGCCGCCGCCGGTTCGGACATCGGCGCGGTGGTGGTGGGCTTCACCGCCGCCCGCGAGATCCTCGGGATCGACGGGCTGTGGGACCAGGTGGGAGCGCTCGACAACAAGGCCTCGGCCGATGGTCAGACCGCGCTCTACAAGGCCCTGGCCTACGCCCTGCGCAGCCTCAGCTTCTGGCTGGCCCGCCGGGCCCATCGTGACAAGTCGACGGTCAGGCAGCTGGTCGAGGCCTACGGTCCTTCGGTGAAGACGCTGACCGGCATGGCGCCGGCCATCCTGTCTCCGTTCGAGCAGAAGACCGTCGCCAAGCGGGTGAAGGCCTATGTCGCCGATGGCGCGCCGGAAGCCCTGGCCCAGGCCGTCGCGGCCCTGCAGCCGCTGACCACGGCGGCCGACCTGGTCGACCTGGCCAGCGCCTCCAGCTGGAGCGTCGAGAACGTCGCCCGCCTGTACCATCAGGTCGGCGCGGCCTTCGGCTTCGACCGCCTGCGCGGCGCGGCCGGCTCCTTCGTCGGCGGCGACGGCTTCGAGCGCCTGGCGGTGCGCCGCCTGATCGAGGACATGCTGACCGAGCAGACCGCGATCACCGAGGCGGTGCTCAAATTCGCCGCCAACGCCCAGGCCGGCGAGGACGAGGCCGCGGCCAAGTCCGCCATCTCGTCCTGGGCCGCCCTGCGCGGCGATCGTCCCCGAACGGTCAAGCGCACGATCGAGGACATCGAGCAGGCTGGCGGCGGCTGGACCTTCGCCAAACTGACCATCGCCAACGCGGCGCTGCGCGAGCTCTCGACGGCGGCTTAAAGGCTGGCTCCTTCGCCTCCGCTCCCTTAGGGGTGGAGGCGAAGAGGGAGCGTGAGCGCATGGATCAGGGTGATCGCCGACGCGCGGCTTGGGCGCTCTACGAATGGGCGCAGCAGCCGTACTGGGCGCTGATCGCGACCTTCATCTTCACGCCCTATTTCGCCGCCGGCTTCGTCGGCGACGCGGCCCGGGGGCAGACCCTGCTGGGCTATGCCGGGGCCGTGTCCGGCCTGGCCATCGCGGTTCTATCGCCCCTGGTCGGGGCCAGCGTCGACGCGCGGCGCAATCCCCGAGCCTGGCTGGTCGGCCTGGCCTTTCCGTTCGTGATCGCCAGCGCCGCGCTCTGGCTGGCGGTTCCGGGCGAGACGGGCCGCATCCCGCTGATCCTGGGCTGCCTGGTCGTGGCTGGCGTCGTGACCGAGCTGGGGGGCACGGTGATGAACGCCCTGCTGCCGGTGGTGGCCAAGCCGGGCCAGGTGGGACGCCTGTCCGGCAGCGCTTGGGCGCTAGCGTATGTCGGCGCCCTGTTGACCCTGTTCATCGTCCTCTTCTGCTTCTCGCTGCCCAAGGTCCCGATGCTGGGCCTGTCCAAGGCGCTGCACGAACCGGACCGCATCGTCGGCCCGATGGTGGCCCTATGGTTCCTGGCCTTCGCCTGGCCACTGATGCTGATCGCGCCCCGGCCGCCCGAGAGCGGCGACAAGAGGCCGCTGGCCCAGCTGTGGGAGACGATCCAAGGCCTGCCCAGCCGCCCGCACATGGCGCGCTTCCTGATCGGCCGCATGCTGCTGGGCGATGGCATCTCCAGCTTCATCGCCTTTGGCGGGGTGCTGGCGGCGGGCCTGTTCGGGTGGACGACGACGCAGCTGGGGCTGTACGCGATCCTGCTGTCGGTGGCCGCCGGGATCGGGACCTTCATCGGCGGACGGGTCGACCAGAGGATTGGCTCGAAGGCCACGGTGCTGGTCGCCACGGCCGTCATCCTGTTCGGCGCGGTCGGGGTGGGGCTGGTCGGTAGGGACACGATCTTCTTCCTGATCCCCGTCGATCCCGCCCGGCCCGGCGGGGCGCTGTTCTCGAGCACGCCCGAGCGGATGTTCCTGTTCTTCAGCCTGTTCGTCGGCCTGACCTTCGGGCCGGCCCAGTCGTCGCTGCGCGCCTGGATGGCCGAGCTGGCCCCGGCGGGCGAGACGGGGCGGTGGTTCGGGCTCTACGCCCTGTCGGGCAAGGCCACGGCCTTCATGGCCCCGCTGGTCATCGCCGTCGGCACCCGCCTGGTCGGCGACCAGCGCATCGCCGTGGTCGTCTCGGCCGCCTTCATGGCCCTGGGCGCCCTGGTCCTGACCCGGGCCCCGCGCAAGGCGCCCTAGGCGCAGGCCTTGAGGGCTCCGGCGAAATAGGTCCTGACGCTCTCGAACAGGTCGGGCCGGTAGCGGGCCCGGGGATCGTTGGCCTTGTTGTCGTCGAAGGCGTGGGTGGCGTCGGGATAGAAGACCCGGTCGACCTTCAGCCCGTCGCGGCTCAGCCGGTCCAGGGCCTTGGCCGGCAGCTTGTGGCCGACCACCTGGTCCTTGCCGCCCAGCACCGACCAGACCGGCGGCGCCCACTCTCCCCAGCCCCGGGCCGAGGTCAGGGAGGGGTAGCCGGCATAGGGGTAGACCAGCAGCGCGCCCTTGACCCGCTCGCGCAGCTTGACCGGGTCGGCGTCGGCCACGCCCGTGGCCCGCGCCGCGTTCACGCCCACCGCGTAGCCGTCCATGATCGTCCAGCCCCCGTGGCTCCAGCCGGCCAAGAAGACCTTGCCCGGGTCGGCCCAGCTCTGGCCCTCCAGCCACGCCAGCATGGCGAAGAGGTCGGCCGAGCGCTTCAGCCCGCCCAGGGCCACGCCCGTGCAGACGAACAGCTTGGCGTCCAGGGTCGACATGCCGCGGGGTTTGAGCGAGTCGACCACCACGGCCGCCCAGCCGGCCGCGACGGCCGTCCGGGCGTAGTCCTCGAGGAACGGGGTCTTGCCGCCGCAGCCGTGCAGGATCAGCGCCACCGGGAAAGGCCCCAGGCCCGCCGGCTTGAACACCCGGGAGTGTCGGGCGACCTGTTCGCCCCAGGCGGCGCTGTCCATGGATACCTCTTAAGCGCGACTAGTGCCGGAACACTCGCACGCCGGTGAAGGCCATTGTAAGGCCGAGCTTGTCGGCCGCCTCGATGACCTCCGGATCGCGCATCGAGCCGCCCGGCTGGATGATCGCCGTCGCCCCCGCCTCCGCCGCCTGGATCAGGCCGTCCGCGAACGGGAAGAAGGCTTCCGAGGCGCAGGCGCAGCCCTTGAGGTCCAGGCCGAAGTCGGCGGCGCGCAGCGCCGCGATGCGGGCCGAGTCCTTGCGGTTCATCTGGCCGGCCCCGACGCCGAGGGTCTGGCCGGCGCGGGCATAGACGATGGCGTTGGACTTGACGTGCTTGCCCACCGTGAAGGCGAACAGCATGTCGCGGACTTCCTCGTCGGTCGGCTGGCGCTTGGTGACGATCTTCAGGTCCGAGGCCTTGATACGCGCGTCATCACGGGATTGAACCAGGAAGCCGCCGGCCACGCTCTTGAAGGTGTCGCCGGTCGACAGCGGGTCGGGCAGGCCGCCCGTCACCAGCAGGCGCAGGTTCTTCTTGGCCGCGAATACGGCGACGGCGTCGTCGTCGGCCTCGGGGGCGATGACCACCTCGGTGAAGATCTCGACCATGGCTTCGGCCGCCTCGCGGGTCAGGCGCGAGTTCACCGCCACGATGCCGCCGAAGGCCGAGGTCGGGTCGCAGGCCAGGGCCCGCTCATAGGCCTCGCGCTGGCTGGCGCCGACGGCCACGCCGCACGGGTTGGCGTGCTTGATGATCGCCACGGCCGGGCCGGCCGCGGGGTCGAACTCGGCGATCAGCTCGAAGGCCGCGTCGGTGTCGTTGATGTTGTTGTAGCTGAGCTCCTTGCCCTGCAGCTGGGTGGCCGTGGCCACCCCGGTGCGCGGGTTGGGGAAGGTGTAGAAGGCCGCCTTCTGGTGCGGGTTCTCGCCGTAGCGCATGGTCTGGCGCAGCGCGCCGGCGATCGACTTGCGGGCCGGGAAGTCCTGGCCCAGGGCCTGGGCGAACCAGGCCGAGATGGCGGCGTCATAGGCCGCCGTGCGGGCATAGGCGCGGGCCGCCAGCTGCTGGCGCAAAGCGAGGGTCGTCCCGCCGGCCTTCAGGGCCTCCAGCACTTCGGCGACGTCCGACGGATCGGTGCAGACGGCGACATAGCCGTGGTTCTTGGCCGCGGAGCGGATCATGGCCGGGCCGCCGATGTCGATGTTCTCGACGCACTCGGCGTAGGACCCGCCCTTCGCGACGGTCGCCTCGAACGGATAGAGGTTCACATACAGGATATCGATGCCGCCGATGCCGTGGTCGGCCATGGCTTGCGCATGTTCGGGAGCATCCCGAACGCCGAGAAGCCCGCCGTGCACCACCGGGTGCAGGGTCTTGACCCGGCCGTCCATCATCTCGGGGAAGCCCGTCAGGTCCGAGACGTCCTTGACCGGGATGCCGGCGGCGGCGATCGCGGCCTTGGTGCCGCCGGTCGAGACCAGCTCGACGCCGGCGGCGTGCAGGACCTGGGCGGCTTCGACCAGGCCGGTCTTGTCGGAGACCGACAGCAGGGCGCGCTTGGGAGCGACGAGATCGGGGGCGGACGGATAGTCGGGGGCGGCGGGCACGGCGGACTCCAGGTTTCGTGTTCGGAAAGGAGCCCAGGCGCGCGGCTTATGCGTATCGAGCTCCCCGGTGGTTTCCCACCTTCAACGCCAGTCACTCGAACGGGCCGGAAAATACGGGGGCGAGCGGGGGAGTCAATGCGGCGCGGGCATGCCACCGCCGCTTCACGCGGAGACCGCTGAAGGGATGGAAAGGGACGCGGAGCGCCGGGTCTCGCCCGGAGGATGAGCAGTTTGATACCGTTTCGACGAAGCCAGGACGCTCCGCGTGGCGCGTTATCCGATGAGCCCACGAGGCGCGGGGTCTTAACCCGCTCTCACGAGAGGCCCCCGACGGGCGGGCCGGGGCGACGACCCCGGTCCCGGAACGCCCGGGCGATTTCAGCCCGGACCTGTCGCGCCGCCGAAATCCTCGCCGCCAGCCTTTCGTCCCGATGTTTCAGGGAGCCCGTGCTGGATCCGTCGCGAAGACGCCTTCCCGAAGAAAGACCGGCGAGCGCTACCCGCTCGACCACCCCTGACAGCCGTCTCGATCGCCGGCCGGACGTCCCTTCCGCGCCATCAGGTGCAGTTAGTATGGGGGCGGGATTCAACGCGGATCATTCAGCGGCGCCTAAAATCGACAAGCGATTGATTTTGCGGGAGTCGATCTCGCGAATTCCGAGGACAGAGCGCGCTCAATCCCCGTGAATCCCTCTCTCTTAGAGAGGGGGAGGGGCCCAAGCGAAGCTTGGGAGGGTGAGTGGTTACACCCTCAACCGGCGTGCCGGCACATCGTCCCCAACCGCGCCAAGGTCGTCCAGGGGCTTCGCCTACCCTCTCACCCTCCCACCGCTACGCGGCGGGCCCCTCCCTCTCTCCATGAGAGAGGGATTCAAAGCCCCTGCCCAATCCCCGCGCATCTCGCCGCCGCGCACGCCGCGGGCCCGCTTTTCCCTCCGCGCCGCCACCGGCCGGCTTCATAACAAAGGCCGAACACCACCACGGGGGCGGGGCATGATCGATCGGCGCGGTTTCCTGAACCTGACGGCCGGCGGGGCGGCGACCCTGGCCGCGTCCGCCGCCGGCGCCCAGCCCAAGCCCGGCGCCCCCGACGTCGCCGTGGTCGGGGCGGGGGTGTTCGGGGCGTTCACGGCCCTGTCCCTGCGCGAACGCGGCCTGTCGGTGCTGTCGCTGGACCAGTACGGCCCGGTCAGCCCGCGCGCCTCGTCCTCGGGCGAGACCCGCTCGATCCGGGCCGGCTATGGCGACCAGGGCTTCTATTCGGCGTGGGCGATGAAGGCCCTGGCGATGTGGAAGGCGCGCGAGGCCGAATATGGCCGCACCCTGCTCTATCCCAACGCCCGCATCGAGCTGGCCGACCGCTGGACGCCGGGCCTAACGGCCCAGAAGGCGATCTTCGAGGCCCTCAAGCTGCCCTACGAGGTCGCGCCCCAGGCCGAGCTCAAGCGCCGCTATCCGCAGATGGCCTTCGACGACGTCGACTTCGCCTTCGTCGAGACGACGGCCAGCGCGGCGGTGATCAAGGCGCGCGAGGCGGTGCTGGCGACCATGGAAGCCTTCGCCAAAAAGGGCGGAGCCTTCCGCTTCGCCCGCGCGGTTCCGGGCCAGGCCCAGGGACGGCGCCTGCTGTCGCTGACCCTGGACGGCGGCGAGGCCGTGGCGGCGGGCCAGTTCGTGTTCGCCTGCGGGCCGTGGGCGTCCAAGCTGTTCCCGGCCCTGGCCGCCCCGCGCGTCTCGGTCTGGCGCAGCGAGTACTTCTATTTCGGCACGCCGGCCGGCGACGACCGCTTCTCGTGGCCCAAACAGCCGGCCTGGCACGACCACATCGCCGGCGGCTACGGCTTCGGCAGCCTGGAGCGCGGCCTGAAATACTCGCCCGAGGCGGGCGGCCGCGTCACCCAGGACCCGGACACGGCCGAGCGCCTGCCGACCGACTACCTGCTGAAGAAGGGCCGCGACTACATGGGCCGCCGCTTCCCGCCGATGCGCGACGCGCCGGTGATGGAGGCGCGGGTCTGCCAGGTGGACAATACCGCAAACAGCCACTTCGTGATCGACCGTCACCCCGACTTCGACAACGTCTGGCTGGCCTTCGGCGGCGGCGGGCACGGCTTCAAGCACGGGCCGATGGTCGGCGAGTACGTGGCCGATCGCCTGCTGGGCAAGGCGGGGGACGCCGAGACGGCGCGGCTGTTCAGCCTGGCGGGGCATCCGGCGGCGTAATCCCTCTCCCAGAGGGAGAGGGTGGCCCGCGAAGCGGGTCGGGTGAGGGGTTTCACCGCCGGCCGGCGTGCCGGCACGCCGTCAAACCTCGTAACCACTCACCCTCCCACCGCTTCGCGGCGGGCCCCTCCCTCTCTCTATGAGAGAGGGGTTTGGTACGCTCAGCGCTTCATGACCTTGATGAGACTGGTCAGGGCGACGATCAGCAAAATGACGGGAACGGCGGTGATGAGGTCGGCCATGCGCAGGCCCTTCTGTAACGACCGCAAAAACGCGGCCGTCGCCTAAAAAGACCTATGGCAAGCCCCTGCCTACCATCATTTCGTTGTGTCCAGTGGAAGTCACAACATCCCTTCCGCCCCGGAAGGGAGACACCCCCTTCATCTCACGGCGAGACGATCGCTGGGCTGCCCGGGTTGCTCAAGGACCGCCCGCAGGGCGACCGCGCGGCGGCGGCGCGGAGCGCCGTCCTTGACCAACCCGGTCAGCCCAGCACGCTCCAGCCTTCGAGAGATGTAAGGACGGCTCCGCCAGGATGAGAGAGTTTAGTTTATGCAGAAATTGCTGCAATATTTAAGAATGTAGATAGGAATTTTTCTTCGAATTCTTTGGGATATATCGTTGATTTGTCAATGGTATCGCAGATCATTCTGCAAAGTTCCATTTTTTTATATGATATAGTTCCGCATCTAACATAATCTCCATCAATTGTGATACTTGATGAGTTGATGGAGGTGGTTTTAAAAACCTCTCTAATAGAGGATTCCGGATACATGTACTCTATACCATTTCCGGACCACTTTATTTTATTATTGTCGGGTAGTCCGAGGCGGTTGCAGATTCTATCTAGACCTGCTTGTTCAACTTTGTCGTATATCGCAAATGTGCGTTCCCTATACGGGCTAGTTTGAATATCCCCAATTGATTGAGCCCAGTAATTCAATCTCTGGGCGATATCTCCGCCACAGTCTTGTACTACTGCCCGTGTTTTTGGGAATAAAATTCTGATGACCTTTTCAAGGTACATTTTATCAGTTTCCCCCTCAACAAATATTACCGCGTGAGGAAGAAATAAATCTCCAAGATCATTTCCCAAAAGTCTTAATTGAATATCGTGAAGCTCTGAAAAATCTATACACCGCCGAGCTGATATATTGTTATTTTCTCTGGATACAATCCAATTATTGCTAGGATTTATCTTATCAAGAAATAGATGTGAATGTGTACTTATGATGATATTCGGATTGTGGGGGAAAAGATTTGATGAATATCTTGGTCCCATAATGACTTCAGAAAGTCTGCGCTGCAATATTGGTGATAACCCAAGTTCCGGCTCATCAATGGCGATCGTGCTAAATCTTTCATCCATTATCGCCGCGAGAATTCCTAGAAATAACCTCGTTCCGCTCGACGTTACGCTTAAGCTATCTCCATCAACTGACACGTATCTGTTTGAGAACTCATTATTTGGGTCTTCTGCTTTCACCTCTATTTCGTGACCAAACAATTCTTTGAAGGTTTTAAACAAGGCCTTTCGTCTATGATTGGTAAGTCTTGTTAACGCTGTTGCAGCATTGAAGAACGCGCCTTCGAAATTTTGAAATGGCTGCCGCTTGGTGTGAAACATACTATTGTAAAAATCATCCAATTCATTGTTGTTGCCATTGTAAAATTGAAGATGATGGAATGAGTAAAATCTATTTACACCAATATAAAGCTTATCCTTATTGTCTATAGTTTGTTTTAAGTAGGCGGACTTTCCAGAATTATTCATTCCGGTGAGTATATTTATTGATCCTGTTGTTCCGGGTGGAACAATGCCATCGATGGTTGGGTTAAATATAAGATCGGAGAAATTGGTAGCCACGGCGTATCAACCATGTTGACGGGTGAGGATTAATCGCAGCATGAAAAGGTTGAATCGTGCAAGCCGTAGCTAAGCTTTGCGCTCCAAAACGCTCACCGCTTCCCAACCCTCTCCCGCACCCCCCGAAACACCATCGCCATCTCGATATGCGTGTGCACGTACCCGCGCTCGAACAGGTAGGTCAGCATCCGGTCGTAGGCGTCGTCATAGTCCGCCATCGGCACGCTGCCCGGCTCGCGCGCCTGGCGTTCCAGCACAGCCAGCAGGTCCGGCGCGTCCGCCGTCAGGGCGGCGACGACCTCGGAGATCTCCTCGTCCGTGTACTCGGGAACGTGTCGCGCCCGGCCTGGGTCGATCGGCGGCCTGCGGGTGAAGCCCATGGCCCTACCCCTCCGCCCGCGTCAGCTTCCAGCGGATCTTCGCCCCCACCTCGGGCCGGACCTGGCTCTTGAGCACGATCTGGCCGGCCTTGCGGGCCTGGCCGTGGTCGAAGTGGGCGCTGGGGGCGATCTCGACATCGACGGCGTCGTTGCGCAGCCACCAGCCGATGGTGTTGGGGCCTCGGATCAGCACGCTCTTGCCGTCGCGGGCGATCGAGGCGCGGGCCTCGGGGTGCAGGTGGAAGCGGACGGCGAAGGGCAGGTAGCGCCGGGGACCTTCCGCCGCGCCGGGCTCGGCGGCGATCGGGGTCAGGCTGTCCTCGCCGCGCAGCTCGTCGGCGACGGCGTCCAGGAAGAGGCGGCGGGAATGGGTCAGGCCGACATGGCGCCAGCCGTCGTGGACGATGTCCAGCCAGGTGCCGCCGACGTCGTCGTGGCGCTGGGCCTCCACCTTGGTCGCGCCGTCGACCAGCCAGGGGCCCAGGGCCTTGGCGCGGAAGCCCGACAGGGGGCGGCCGGCCGAGCCGTCGCCGACCGAGACGGTCGAGGCGGCGGCGGACAGGCGGAAGGCGTGGGCGCCGGCGGCCTCGGGGCTCCAGCCGCAGCTGGTGATCAGGCGGTCCTTGGCGCAGACGATCTCGACGGCGGCCGGCTGGGCGCAGGCGTGGACGCTGAGCGGGCCCAGCGGCGGGCGGCCGCAGTCGGCGATCACCTCCAGGCTGCCGCCGGCCATCTTCTGGTAGCCGCTGTGCGGGGCGGCGCTTAAGGGGCGCGGGCCGGCGTCGTCATGGGCCAGGGCGGCGGCGACGCGCTTGGGGCCGATGGCCTCGCCGCCGTGGAAGGCCGCCAGGTGCCCGTCGTCCAGGGTGAAGAACCGCGCGGCGGTCGACAGGCGGTCGATGGCGCGCGAGAGGGCCTCGGGGCTGGGCCGGCCGCGCTGGCCCAGGGCGTCGTCCAGGGTTAAGAGGTCGAACAAGAGCTCGACCCCGGCCTCGGGCGAGCGGGTGGCGTGGCCGCCGTCGGCCAGGACCATGCGGTCGATGTGGCGGGCGACCGCCTTGAGGCCTCGGTCGATCAGCCGCTCGCCGGGCTTGCCGGCCAGGGCGCAGCCGGCGACCGTGGCGGCGGCGGCGCGCTCCAGGACGCGCTCGGGGGCGCGCTTGATCTCCAGCAGGTGGCGGGCCTGGCGGGCCAGGTCGCGGGTCAGGTCGGCGATCTCGGCGTCGCTGGCCTCGGCGGCCAGGGTCTTGGCGACGCAGGCCAGGTGGAAGACCCGGCGCTCGACGCATTCGGGGCTCCAGGAGAAGGCGTTCCACTTGCCGAACACCCGCCGCCAGTCGTCCAGCAGCCGCAGGGCCCGGCGGGCGCCCTCAGGGCCGGCGGCGACCAGGTCGGGCAGCCAGTCGAAGCGGTGCAGGCTGACGGCGAAGCGGCGCGAGGGGCTGGCCGTGTCGAACGGGTCGCCGTCGGGACCCAGCCGCAGGGACCCGCCGTCCAGGGCCAGGGCGCCGGCCAGGATCTTCTTGCCGTGGGCGGGGGCGGTGGGGCGCGGGTCGTGGGGACGGGCGGCCAGGCCCTCGGGCCGGGGCAGGGCCAGCAGCAGGCGGTGGGGGCCCGAGCCGAACCACTCGCGCTCGGCGTGGGCGGCAAGCTCTGCCTTAAGCGCTTTCCATAGGACGCCGCCGCGCGGTCGCGCGGGAAACTTGAAGCCGTTGGCGGAACGCTTGACGGCTGGGCTCAAGGATCAGCCGCCCTTCAGCGCGCGGATGTTGTCGGCATAGGCCGCGGGGCCGCCCTTGAACACCGCCGAGCCGGCCACGAGGGCGGTGGCGCCGGCGTCCACGCACTGCGGGGCGGTGACCGGGGTGACGCCGCCGTCGACCTCGATGATGACGTCGAGGCCCGCCTTGTCGACCAGCTTCCTCAGCGCCTCGACCTTGCGCAGCTGGCCGGGGATGAAGCTCTGGCCGCCGAAGCCGGGATTGACCGACATCACCAGCAGGAGGTCGACGTCCTCCAGGATCCACTCGACGTGGTCGAGGCCGGTCGAAGGGTTGAACACCACGCCGGCCTTGGCCCCCAGCTCGCGGATCCGCTTCAGCGAGCGATGCAGGTGCGGGCCAGCCTCGGGATGGATGCTGATGATGTCCGCGCCCGCGGCGCGGAAGGCTTCGAGGTAGGGGTCCGCCGGGCTGATCATCAGGTGCACGTCGAACGGGATGCTGGCGTGCGGCCGGATGGCTTTGACGATGTCGGGGCCGAGCGTGATGTTGGGAACGAAATGGCCGTCCATCACGTCGACATGCACCCAGTCGGCGCCGGCCGCCTCGATGGCGGCGACCTCCTCGCCCAGGCGGGCGAAGTCGGAGGCGAGGATGGACGGGGCGATGATCGGCGCGGTCATGGTCCTGGGATAACCGCGTCGCGCCCCGCTGTCAGCCCTTTAGCAGCCTGTCCGTTTTCGATGGAACATCGGAAGCGGATAAACAGGCTCGCCCTCTAAACCTTGCGGAATCGGGCCGCGAAGAAGCCGTCCTGGCCGCCGTCGCGGTGATGCGGCAGCAGGCGCAGGGTCCCGCGCGGGGTCAGGCTGGCCTCGGGGAACCCCGCCGACCCGCCTTCGCCGGCCGCGATCGGGTCCAGCGCCATGTCCGCGCGGCGGGCGAGGAAGGCCTCGACCTGGGCCTCGCCCTCCTCGGGCTCCAGCGAGCAGACGCAATAGACCAGCTGGCCGCCGGGCTTCAGGCGGTCGGCGGCGCTGTCGAGGATGCGGGCCTGGACGGTCGCCAGGCTGGCGACGTCGCCGGGGCGGGCGGCCCACAGCACGTCCGGATGGCGGCGGAAGGTGCCGGTGGCGCTGCACGGGGCGTCCAGCAGGATGGCGTCGAAGGTCCGGTCGTCCTCCCAGACGGCGGCGTCGGCGGCGACGATCTCGGCCTCGAGATGGGTGCGGGCCAGGTTCTCGGTCACGCGCTTGAGGCGGGCGGCCGAGCGGTCCAGGGCCACGACCTCGACGCCGGTCGCGGCCAGCTGCAGGGTCTTGCCGCCCGGCGCGGCGCACAGGTCCAGGACCTTGTCGCCGGGCTTGATGGCCAGCAGGCGGGCGGGGACGGCGGCGGCGGCGTCCTGCACCCACCAGGTCCCGTCCTCGAAGCCGGGCCAGGCGGCCACGTCGCCCTTGCGGCGCAGGCGCAAGGATCCGCCGTCCAGGGCCTCGGCCTCGAGCGCCTCGGCCAGGGCGGCGACGTCGGCGCCGGGCTTCAGCGAGAGGTCGGTGGCCGGCTCGATGGCGATCTGGCCGGCGATCTCGCGGGCCGTGGCCTCGCCGAACGCGGCCACCCAGCGGGCGTAGAGCCAGGGCGGGGCCAGCAGGGTCGGGTCGTCACTGGGCGGGCCGTCGCGCAGCAGGCCGCGCAGCACGGCGTTGACCAGGCCCTTGAACGGGCGGCTGGCCTTGTTGGCGCCGGCCAGCTCCACCGAGGTCGCCACGGCGGCGAAGGCCGGGACCTCCAGGTGGAAGGCTTGCGCGGCGCCCAGACGCAGCAGGTGCATCACCCGGTCGGGCGGGGCCTTCTGCAGCTTGGCGGCCAGGGCGCGGTCGATGGGGCCCAGGTGGCGCAGCACGGCCATGGCCAGGGCGCGGGCGAACGCGCGCTCACGCGGCTCCAGGAAGCGGAAACCGTTGGCGGAGGCGGCTTCGTCGATGCCGCCGCGACGCGACAGGGCCGCGTCGATCAGGGTCAAGGCGGCCTCCCGAGCGGGGAGGCCGTCGTTCAATTCTTGAGTCACCGCCTCGCCGTGCCCAAAGGCGACGGCGAGCGCAAGCGATTTGAACGAAATCCGGCGCCGAGATCACACGCCGAAGGTCAGATAGGGGCGACGGGGCCGCGCACGGCCGTGGTGACCGCCGTCAGGCCGAACACGAAGAAGCCAGCGATGACCGAAAGCCCGCCAACGGCCAGCAGCGGGCCGTAGACGGCGGGCGAGCCGGTCTGGCCCAGATACATGAAAAGGCCGCTGATCATGCAGACGACGCCGACGTTCGACAGCACGAAGTTGGTCAGCTTCACCCAGTTGGCGACCCGCTGGCCCAGCAGGGCGTAGAAGGTTCCCATCAGGGCCAGGCTGACCCATCCCAGTAGATTGAGATGCGCGTGCGCCGAATAGGTCTCGTGGTGCTTGCTGATGCTCATGGCCAGGCCCCAGGATACCCCGACCATGGCGTAGAAGGCGGCCATGCCGAAGAAGGCGTACGGCCAACGACTGGTGTTCATGTCTATATCTCCCCGATCGACGAACGCCGATATTCGAAGCCGGGGGTTCAACACTGACACGGTGGCGCGCGCAAGCGCGATGATGTTAAACCTTATTCATGTCGCAGGATCAGCCGTCTTCGTCGCAATCTTCGTCGCAAACCGAGGGGGACGCCTCCCTGGGCGCCCCTTTGGGCGCCGCCCCCGGCAAGGACCTGACCCCCGCCGCCCGGCGCGCGCTGGAAGAGGCCGCCGCCCGCCGCGCGGTCGAGCAGGCCGCGGCCCTGCCGCCCGAAAAGGGCGGCCGCGACGGCCCCGAGCCGACCCGCTTCGGCGACTGGGAGAAGAAGGGCGTCGCCGTCGACTTCTGACGCACGACATTGTTGCTAACTCAAAAATAACAACCCATACTTGAAGTCTCTGTTGGAGGGGGCTTCAATGAAGAGGATCGGGCTGGGGCTATTGCCGGCGGCCGTGTTGCTGGCGGGTTGCATGCACACCGTGCCGGGCTTGCCCGCGCTCGGCGCGAAGACGGGGGCGGACGACACGTCTCCGAGCGTCGACGATGTCCTGAAGCACATCTCCTGCGAGATCAGGCGCGCCTATGACGCCAACCCAGGCGCGCTGGCGAAGAGCGACTATCTGATCGGCGTTGGCGTCGTGTTCGAGATCGAGGACGCCTTCAGCCTCACGCCGTCCGTCGCCTATACCGAACCTTTGAAGCTGGCCGACACGAAGCTGGTGACGAGCTTGTCGGGCGAGATCGCTCGTCAGAGGCGGCGCAACTTCACCTCCGACTATGTCCTGAGCGCCCGGGCGCTTACCGGAACGCCGCCAGGAATTGGCGGCGAGCCGCCGACTCCTCCGGCCATCAGCAATGAGGTCTGCGCGACGGTGAACGCGAACCTGGACGGCGCGCCAAAGGAACGGCCCTATGCGCTGACCGGCAACCTCAGGATCGGAGAGATCGTGGCGAGGGGCCTCGAGGCCGGCGCTCGCGAGGCCGTGGTCAGGGACGACGAGACCCAGCCTTCCTTTGGGAGCGTCGTGGAGTTCATCGTGACCCGCGAGATCGGCGGCGGGCCGTCCTGGACGCTGAAATATTGGGCGCTGCCCTCGGGTTCGGACGGTCTGGCGAGGGTCAAGGACGTCCATACCAACACGATCACGCTCACCTTCACGCCGGCGAAGCCGGAAAAGCCGAAGGCGCCTGACAGGACGGCGAACGTCGAGGCTCAGTTGGTCTCGCTCAACGAGAAGCTCGAACGTCTGATCGGAGAGCAGCGGGCGGCGAGAGAAAAGCTGAAGAGCGGCGCGCCGAAAAGCGCCCAGGGTCTTCTGGAGTTTCAGCTGCAATCCCTCGACGTGAGCCGGGAAATCGGTGAGCTGCAGGGCGAGATCAAGGATGTCGGGCGGAAACTCGACGTCGCGCGCGCGGAAGATCGGAGCGCGGCCGCGGCGGACGCCGTATCGAACGCCGCCGCGGTGCAAAGGCTGCGGACCCTGCAGACCAACCTTCTGCTGCAGAATCTGACTCCGAAGCGCTAGCGCCTGTTCGCTGGGATCGGGCAGGGGGGGCGACTTTCGGCGCCAAACGGGCGACGCTCTTCTCAAACAAAGGGAGGAGCGTGATGGAAAGTCTCGCCGAACGCCGCATGCAGGTGGTGCGTGACCACATGGCCCTGGAGTGCGTGCATGACTGGGACGCGGTGATCGCCACCTTCGACCACCCCCGTTATGAGATGTACGGGAGCGGCGCGGTGTTCGACGGCGAGGCGGCGGTGCGCGGCTACTTCGCCGCCTCGCGCACGCCATTCCCCGACCAGGGCAACGAGATCATCGCCATCGCCCACGCGGGCGACACGGTTCTGGTCGAGTTCTGGCTGACGGGCACGCACCTGGGTCCGCTGAGGCTGGGCGAGCGAACGGTCGAACCGACCGGCAAGCCGTTCCGCATCCGCATGGCCGCCAGCTTCGAGTTCCCGCCCGGCGGCGACCGGATCATCTGCGAGCGACCCTATTACGACCAGTTCGCGGTGCTGCGGGCGCTGGAGCTGGCGTAGACGAACCATCCTCGAAATGCGCCTCAAGTCGGCAGGCCCTGCCGTTCGACGTGAGTTCCGCGCAATAACGACCGCGTAGAGTAGAGTCACGCGGCAAAAGGTGTTGTGCGCCCGACACACCATCATTGCTTTTTCGTCATATAACAGAAGATATCGGCCAGCGGCAATTTCTGAGACAAATCCAACCAGTTCAACCGAACCCTTCGGGATCAACTTGCCGATATGAGCGCCATATAGGGTAATATTGCCCGATATTTCGGTTCATTACGCAAGCGGACCTCGAGACAGCGAAATGTCACACGAGGGGTTCAATGCATTTCTCTCTTTCCCACCGCGCCCTGCGCGGTCGGCTCCTGGCTTCGAGCCTGTTGGCCGGTGTCGCCGCCTTTTCCGCGGGCGCGGCCCTGACGCCGACGGTGGCCTCGGCCCAGGACTTCAGCTCGGGGGCCCTGGTCGGCCGGGTCGTCTCCAGCGCCGGGGCTCCGGTCGGCGGCGCCAAGGTGGTCGTCAAGTCGCTGGCCCAAGGCTTCGAACGGACGCTGACCACGGATACGGACGGGCAGTTCCGCGCCCAGGCCGTGCCGATCGGCGCCTATGCCGTGACTATCACCAAGGACGGCTATCAGCCGGGCGGCGACCAGAACGTCCGCGTCGCCCTGGGCGGGACCAGCAACTACGCCTTCACGCTCTCGGCCGAGGGCGAGGTCGCCGAGCTGGTGGTCACCGCGACCGCCAATCCGCAGCTCGACTTCTCGCAGACCACCAAGGGCCTGACCGTCGATCTGGAAGACCTGGTCAAGCAGGTCCCGGTCGGCCGTGACATCACCTCGGTGGTGTTGCTGACGCCGGGCGCGGTGGCCGGTGACACGGCCTTTGGCAACCAGCCGTCGGTCTCCGGCTCGGGGGTCTCGGAAAACAGCTTCTACATCAACGGCCTGAACGTCACGAACTTCGCGACGGGCATCGGCGGCTCGACGATCCCGTTCGACTTCTACAAGACCGTCGAGGTCAAGACCGGCGGCATCCCGGCCGAGTACGGCCGCGCCACCGGCGGCGTGATCAACGCGGTCACCAAGTCGGGCTCGAACCAGTTCAAGTTCGCCGTCCACCAGAACTTCACGCCGGCGGGCCTGCGCAGCACGTCGCCGGACACCTTCCAGTACGAGAACAGCAAGTACGCCGAGGAGACCAACAGCACGACGTTCGAGGTCAGCGGCCCGATCATCGAGGATCGCTTGTTCTTCTACGTGATGAACCAGCAGCAGCAGAAGACCTCGACCACCTACTCGCTGGTCAACAGCGCCCGCTACAAGGAAAAGCAGAACGATCCGTTCTGGGGCGTGAAGCTTGACGGCTACATCACCGACCGCCAGCGCCTGGAGTTCACCTGGTTCGACACCACGCGAGTCGTCGACCGTACGACGCTGGGCTACAGCAACGGCGTCCTGGGCTCTACGCCGACCCGCACGCGCTACGAGTACGGCGGCGTCAGCTGGGTGGGCAAGTACACCAACACCCTGACCGACTGGCTGACGATCTCGGCGGCCTACGGCAAGAACAGCGACCGCAACTCGATCCTGCCCAGCAACAGCACCACGCCCTACATCTACGACTACAAGACGCTGGGTACGACCAACCAGCGCGTGGGCGCCCAGACCACCGGCAGCGTGACCTATCCCGTGCAGATGGACCGCGAGTTCTGGCGGGCCGACGCCGACGTCTTCTTCAGCCTGCTGGGCGACCACCACGTGCGCCTGGGCTACGAGGACGAGAAGCTCACCTACACCAAGTACTCGCGCCGCACGGGCGGGCACTCGTACTACTACCGCACCGCCGGGGCGACCAACACGCTGGGTCTGGCCACCGGGACCCAGTACGTCCAGGTCCTGACCTACAATTCGGGTGGCATGTTCGAGGGCCGCAACAAGGCCGCCTACATCCAGGACTCGTGGGACGTCACGCCCCGCCTGAACCTGCAACTGGGCGTGCGCTGGGACAACATGGCCCAGAGCAACGGCTCGGGTGACACCTTCGCCCAGTTCGACAAGGAGATCGGTCCGCGCTTCGGCTTCAACTGGGACCCGTTCGGCAACCGCCAGGACAAGCTGTTCGGCTCGTACGGCCGCTACTACCAGCCGATTGCGGCCAACACCGCCTACCGCATGTCGGCGGCCGAGACCTACTTCTCGGAATACTACCTGTTCAACGGCTACAACGCCTCGAGCTACCTGCCGAACCTGTCGACCCAGATCACCACCACGACCAATCCGACGGCGGTGCTGAAGGCCTGTCCGGCCGGCGGCCTGACGGCGGCGGGCACGGTGGGCTGCGCGGTCAGCGCGGACGGCGTCGCCCCGACCTCGGACAACATCGCGGCCCAGAACCTGAAGTCGACCTACGAGGACGAGTTCGTGCTGGGCTACGAGCACCGGTTCAACACCCTGTGGACCGCCAGCGCGGTGCTGACCTACCGCAACCTGGGCCGCACGGCCGAGGACGCCTATCTGGACGACGCGGTGGTCAACTGGTGCAATCGCAACGGCTATTCCGGCTGCGCCAGCCTGTGGCCGGGCGACACCTACTACCTACTGGTCAATCCGGGCAGCTCGGCGGTGGTCAAGCTGAACCAGGCCCTGCCGGGCGAGACCACGGCGCGGACCATCACCCTGACCAGCGAGGATCTGGCCCTGCCCAAGGCCAAGCGCGAGTATATCGGCCTGGAGCTGGCCTTCGAGCGCGCCTTCGACGGCAAGTGGGGCCTGCAGGGCTCGTACGTGGTGTCAGAATCCAAGGGCAACTACGAGGGCGGGGTGAAGTCCGACATCGGCCAGTCCGACACCGGCATCACCCAGGACTACGACTTCGCCTCGGTCATGGAAGGCGCCTATGGCCTGCTGCCTAACCACCACGGGCATCAGTTCAAGCTGACGGGCTCCTACCAGGTGAACGAGCAGCTGCTGATCGGCACGAACATGTCGCTGATCTCGCCGCGTCACTACGGCTGCATCGGCCTGCACCCGACGGACACGCTGCTGAACGCCGACTACGGCGCGGCCGCCTGGTACTGCGGCGGGGACCTGACCGCGCGCGGGACCCAGTTCAAGACCGACTGGACCAAGAAGATCGACGTGTCGTTCCGCTACACGGTTCCGTATACGCGGATCCCGGGCGAGCTGGTGCTGCGCGCCGACATCTTCAACGTCTTCAACTTCAAGGGCGTGAGCGAGGCCTACGAGTACGGCGAGACCGACTCGGGCGAGGTCGACACCGACTACGGCAAGGCGACGGCCTATCAGGCCCCGCGTTCCGTGCGTCTGGGCTTCGACTGGAGCTTCTAGAGGCGTCCATCGGATCGGCCCGGGCGAAAGCTCGGGCCGGACTCCCCTCGGGCGATGGCGCGCTCTAACGTGGCCGTGTCATCGCTCGGAGGACTTTTCTCTTGCGCCTGCTCACCCGGATCGCCGCGAGCCTGTCGGCCGCCCTGCTGCTGGCCGTCCCGCCGGTCCTGGCCGCCCCCGCCAAGTCCAAGGCCGCCGCCGTCCGCGCCCTTGACGCCGGGGCCGTGGCCTCGCCCGACCGCTATGGGGCGCTGGCGGCGCGTGAGATCCTGAAGGCGGGCGGCAACGCGGTCGACGCGGCGGTGGCGACGGGCTTCGCCCTGGCCGTCACCTATCCCGAGGCGGGCAATCTGGGCGGCGGCGGGTTCATGACCCTGTATGTCGACGGCAAGCCCTACTTCCTCGACTACCGCGAGACCGCGCCGGCGGCGGCCACGGCGGACATGTATCTGGGTCCCGACGGCGAGCCCGTCGCCGCGCTCAGCCAGTACGGCAATCTGGCGGTCGGCGTGCCGGGGACGGTGCGCGGCCTGGCCATGGCCCACAAGCGCTTCGGCAAGCTGCCCTGGGCGCGGGTGCTGGCGCCGGCGATCCGCTACGCCCGCGACGGCTTCCTGGTGACGCCGCAGCTGATCGGCATCCTGGACGGCAGCCGCGCGCCGTTCGCCCAAACCAATTTCGAGGCGCATTTCGGCGGGCTGAAGGCCGGAGCGATGTTCCGGCAGCCGGAGCTGGCCGCGACCCTGGAGCGGATCGCCCAGGGCGGCGACAAGGCGTTCTACGAGGGCAGGACCGCCGAGCTTCTGGTCGCCCAGATGGCGCGCGGACCGGTCAAGGGGCTGATCACCAAGGCCGACCTCGCCGGCTACAAGGCCGTGTGGCGCGAACCGCTGAAGGCGACCTGGCGCGGCCACGACGTGATCACCGCCCCGCCGCCCAGCTCGGGCGGGATCGCGCTGATGCAGCTGCTGCTGATGAAGCAGGACCTGGCGCCCCGCTTCCGGGGCGTCGCCCTGAACGACCCGCGGTACGTCCATCTGGTCTCGGAGATCGAAAAGCGGGTGTTCGCCGACCGGGCCGAGTACCTGGGCGATCCGGACTTCTGGAAGGTCCCGGTCTCGGCCCTGATCGATCCGGCCTATGTGGCCCGGCGGGCCAGGGCGGTGGACCCCGACAAACCCTCGCCGACCAAGGCCGTGGTCCCAGGCCTGGAGAAGCCGCAGACCACCCACTTCTCTGTGGTGGATCGGTGGGGCAACGCGGTCTCCAATACCTACACCCTGAACGGCTGGTTCGGCTCGGGCGTGGTGGTCGAGGGGGCTGGCTTCCTGCTGAACGACGAGATGGACGACTTCTCGGCCAAGCCGGGGGCGCCCAACATGTTCGGTGTCGTAGGCGGGGCGGCCAACGCCATCGCGCCGGGCAAGCGGCCGTTGTCCTCGATGACCCCGACCATCCTGGTCAAGGACGGGCGGGCGGCGATGGTGATCGGCACGCCGGGCGGTTCGCGGATCTTCACCTCGGTGTTCCAGGTGCTGGCCGACGTCTACGACTTCGGCCTCAGCCTGCCGGCCGCCCAGAAGGCCCCGCGCTTTCACCACCAGCTGCTGCCCGAGAACACGATCTTCTACGAGCCCTACGCCCCGCCGTCCGACGCCCTGAAGGCGGCCCTGGCGGCGCGCGGCTACAGGACCGTGACCCAGGACTACAACGGCGACATCGAGGCCATCCAGGTGGTCGGCAGGACGCCGGTCCCGGTGGCCGATCCCCGGGCGCGGGGCGTGGCGCTGGTGGTGAAGCCCTAGAGCCCCGCGATCTCGGCCGCCACCTTCAGCGCCGCCTCGCGGGGGTCGTTGGCGGCGGTGATCGGGCGGCCGCAGACGAGGTGGCTGGCGCCGGCGCGAATGGCGGCCTCGGGGGTGGCGGCGCGGGCCTGGTCGTTCTTGGCCGACCAGAAGGGGCGCACGCCGGGGGTGACGATCAGGAAGTCGGGGCGCGCGGCCTCCTTGGCGATCTCGCGGGCCAGGGCGGCCTCGTGCGGGCTGGAGACGATGCCGTCGACGCCGCATTCGATGGCCTGACGCACGCGGCGCTCGACCAGGTCGCGGGCCCCGAAGGCGTAGCCCATCTCCAACAGGTCCGCGTCGGTCAGGCTGGTCAGCACGGTGACGGCCAGGATCTTCAGGCCAGAATCCTTCAGGGACGAGTCGCCGCGCGCCTTCACCGCGGCCCGCATCACCTGCGGCTCGGCGTGGACGGTCAGCAGGTCGCAGCCGCTGGTCGCCAGGACGCGGGCCGAGCGCTCCACGGTCGCGCCGATGTCGTGCAGCTTCCAATCCAGGAAGATCGACTTGCCGCTGGCCTTCAGCTCTCGGGCCAGGGTCATGCCGTCGCTGGCCAAGAGCTCCAGGCCGATCTTGTAGAACGACACCGCGTCGCCCAGGCGCTCGACCATGTCGCGGGCGTCGTCGACGGTGGGCAGGTCCAGCGGCACGATCAGGCGCGGGTCGGCGGTCATGTCTTCCCCCAGGGGTTGGCGCGCGACGTCGTAGCCCCTAGGACATGGGGCGCAGGTTCAGGCGCATCGAAAAGGTAAGGACGTCGAATGACCGAGGCCAAACTCGCCGTCAACTTCTTCGTCGCCCTGTTCGCCCTGATCGACCCGATCGGCAACGTGCCGCTGTTCGCCGCCGCCACCCTGGGCGCGGCCGCGGCGGGGCGGCGGATGGTGGCCGTCTATATCGGCCTGTTCATGACCGCGTTCCTGATCTTCTTCTACTTCACGGGCGTGGGTCTGCTGGCCTTCTTCGGCATCTCGATGCAGGCCTTCCGCATCGCCGGCGGCATCATCCTGTTCATTCTCGGCCTGGACATGGTGCGCGACGACTTCACCACCATGTTCGCCGACGCCGCCGAGGGCGTGGAGGATCAGTCGCCGCGCGCCTATGCCCGCCAGCGGTTCGAGCGGCTGATCGTGCCGTTCGCCATGCCGCTGCTGATTGGGCCGGGGGCGATCTCGACCGTGATCATCTACGCCGCCGAGGCCAAGCCCCTGGGCCTGGCGGGGGCGGGGATCGGGGTGGCGGTGATCGCCGCCGTCTCGGCCGTGGTCGTGGCCGCCTTCTGGGCCGCGCCGCTGATCAGCAAGGTGCTGGGCCGGATCGGCATGAGCATCGTCGTGCGGGTGTTGGGCCTGATCCTGTGCGCCCTGGCGGTGCAGTTCGTGCTGATGGGCGTGGGCGACGCCACGCGCGGCCTGATCCGCAAGGACGCCCAGGCCCCTTACGCGGAATCCAAGTAGCTTCGGCTCTGGACACCGAGCGGCGGCGAGGCCCATATCCGGGCCATGCGCGCACCCGCCTCCACGCACGCCCCCACGTACGGCCACGACGCGGACGTGATCATCGCCGGCGCCGGCATGGCCGGTTCGACGCTGGCCCTGGCCCTCGCCTCGGGCGGTCTCCGGCCGCTCCTGGTCGATCCGCAGCCGTTCGAGGCCCAGCTGGCCCCGACCTTCGACGGCCGCAGCTCGGCCATCGCCTATTCCAGCTTCCGCCAGTGGCGGGCGATCGGCGCGGGCGAGGCCTTGGCCCCGCACGCCCAGCGCATCGAGCAGATCCTGGTCACCGACGGCCGCACGCCCGGCGCGGCGGCCCGCAAGCCCCTCCCGGCCTTCCTGCGCTTCGACTCCAGCGAGATCTCGGGCCGCATCGAGGGCGAGCCCCTCGGCTATCTGGTCGAGAACCGCCAGATCCGCGCGGCGCTCTCCAAGGCGGTGATCGACAAGCAGATCCCGGTCATCGCCCCGATGGCGGCGAAGGCTCTCGAGGTCGATGGCGGCGGCGCCCGGCTGACCCTCTCCGACGGCCGCGTGCTGTCGGCCCCGCTGGCGGTCAGCGCCGAGGGGCGCGGCTCGGTCCTGCGCCGGGCGGCGGGTATCGGCGACATCGGCTGGAGCTACGGCCAGAGCGGCGTGGTGGCGACCGTGCGCCTGCAGCGTCCGCACGAGGGCGTGGCCCACGAATATTTCCTGCCCAGCGGCCCGTTCGCCATCCTGCCGCTGACCGACAATCGCGCCAGCCTAGTCTGGACCGAGAGCACCGCGCGCGGCGAGGCCCTGCGCGACGCCAGCCCGGAGGCCTTCCACGCCCACCTGATGCGCCGGTTCGGCGACTTCCTGGGCGCGGTCTCGATCGAGGGCCCGACCTTCGTCTATCCGCTGTCGCTGTCCCTGGCCGAACGCATGGTCGCGCCGCGCCTGGCCCTGATCGGCGACGCCGCCCACGGGGTGCACCCGATCGCCGGGCAAGGGCTGAACCTGGGCCTCAAGGACGCCGCCGCCCTGGCCGAGGTGCTGGTCGAGGCGTTACGCAACGGCGAGGACATCGGCGCCGAGGCGGTGCTGGAGCGCTACGCCCGCTGGCGGCGGTTCGACACGGTCAGCAACGCCCTGGCCTTCGACGCCTTCGTGCGGATCTTCTCGAACGACAACCCGCTGCTGCGCCTGGCGCGCGGCGCCGGCCTGGCGGTGGTCAACCGCATCGCCCCGGCAAGAAGGTTCTTCATGCACGAGGCCGGCGGCGGCGTGGGGGATCTGCCGAAATTGTTGAGGGGTGTGAACCTGTAAGCGTTTCTCTCTCCTCCCCTTTGGGGGAGGGGGACCGCCGAACGGCGGTGGAGGGGGCTTTGGGGCGAGGCATGCTCGGAACCGCTTGCGCGGACCCCCTCCGTCTCGATGCGTATCCGCATCGATTCACCTCCCCCTCATGGGGAGGAGGGATGGAGTGCTACCCGTCCAGTTCCCGCGCCTCTTCCGGCAGCATGATCGGCACGCCGTCGCGGATCGGGTAGGCCAGCTTGGCCGCGCGGCTGATCAGTTCGCCCTTGGCGCGGTCGTATTCCAGCGGACCCCGGGTCACGGGGCACACCAGTACTTCCAGCAGGCGCGGATCGACATCGACGGGGGGCGGAACGGTTTGCGTCATGGGCCCTCTCTACTGGGCCTCTTTCCTATTGGATAGAGGTCGGTTCGTCATCGTCGCTGGCGGCCGCGTCGATCTCCAGCAGCGCCGTGAGGGTCGCCTTGCGCTCGAAGATCGTCTCGGCCTCCAGCAGGGCCTGCTTTTCAAGGGGATCGAACGGCAGGGCCATGGCCAGGCTGTTGATCAGGGCGTCGGACGGAGCGCTCTCGGCGTCGCCCCAGTCGATGGCCAGGCCCCGATGATCGAGGTAGCGGCGCAGGGCGGCCAGCAGGCGGTCGATGTCGGCGGCGGTGCGTTCGCTGGACCCGTCCTCGCGCAGGTCGGGCTCGAACGGCGTGAAGTCGGCGCGGACCTGGCGATAGGGCGTGCGCACCGGCAGCTCCTCGCCCGCCCGGAAGCGGCAGACCCCGGTCAGGGTGATCAGATAGCGGCCGTCGCTGGTCTCAGCGAAGCTGGTCACCCGCCCCGCGCACCCGACTGGGGCCAGGGCCGGGCGCTGGGTATCGGGGTTCTGGTGCGGCCGGGTCTGGATCATGCCGATGATCCGCTCGCCCGACATCGCGTCGTCCAGCATGTTCAGGTAGCGCGGCTCGAAGATGTTCAACGGCAGCTGGCCGCCGGGCAGCAGCAAGGCCCCGTCGAGCGGAAACACCGGGATCACCAGCGGCAGGTCGCCAAGCTTGCGATAGGTTCCCTGCATCCGTTGCTCCCGTGTTTCGGCCTGTTTGAAGTGGCCTAGCTGAAGAGGATGGTCGACAGCTTTCGCCGGCCCTGCTTGGCCACTTCCGAGGTCGGGCCAGCCGCCTCGAACACCGTCAGCAGCTGCTTGCGGGCGGCCTCGTCGTTCCACGCACGGTCGCGTGCGATGATGGTCAGAAGATGGTCGGCGGCCTCTTGCAGGCGGCCCATGCCGGCGAAGGCCTTCGCCAGTTCGAAGCGGGCCTCGTGGTCGTCGGCGTCGGCGGCCAGGCGCTTTTCGAAGGCGGCGGTCTCGGACGGCGCGTCCTCGGCCAGCGCCAGGGCGGCGCGGGCGGCGTCCAGGTCAGGATCCTTGGCGTCGGCCGGGGCCATGGCCACGACCTCGGCCGCGCCTTCCAGGTCGCCGCCCATCAGATAGGCGCGGGCCATGCCGCCCAGGGCCTTGATGTTGGTCGGGTCGGTCTGCAGGGCCTGGGCGAAGGCCTGGGCCGCGCCGCCGACGTCGCCGATCTCCAGCGATTCCTTGCCGAGCGCGATCAGGTCGTCGATGGCGCTGGGGCCGGCCGGACCGGTCAGCTTCTCGACAAAGGCCTTGACCTGGCTTTCGGGCAGGGCGCCCTGGAACGCGTCCACCGGGCGTCCGTCGACGAAGGCGTAGACGGTCGGGATCGACTGCACGCGCAGCTGGCCGGCGAAGCCGGGATTGGCGTCGACGTCGATCTTGACCAGCTTCACCGCGCCGTTGGCCGCGCCAACGACCTTCTCGAGCGCCGGAGTCAGCTGGCGGCACGGGCCGCACCAGGTGGCCCAGAAATCGACGATGACCGGCTGGGTCTTCGAGGCCTCGATGACGTCCGCCATGAAGCTGGCGTCCGTGCCGTCCTTGATGTGCTCGCTTTTGGTCGGGGCCGCGGGCTTTTCGCCGATCAGGGACATCGGGTCTCTCGTGTACTCAAGGCAGGGAACGCGTCAGGCGCAAGATGGTCTTTCGTGCGGCCACGCGCAACTTTCTGTTCGCGCCGGAGGGGAGGGTCAGCCCACCACTTCCATCGCCGCGAAGTCGACGATCATCGGCTCCACGCCCAGCGCGGCGAGGAACTTGCGGAAATCGGCCTGCGACACCGCCGTCGTGGCGTCGTTGCCCAGCGGGTGAAAGTTGACCGGGTCGCTGTCCGCCAGGGCCTTGTCCAGCACGAAGCGGATCCGCCCTTCAGTGTCGTTGATCAGCCCGAACGCCGTCACCGAACCCGGCGTCACGCCCAGGGTCTCGACCATCATCGCCTCGGGCCCGAACGACAGCCGGCCGGAACCGATCACGGTGTGCAGCTTCTTCAGGTCGATCGTGGTCTCGCCCAGGGCCGAGATCAGCCACAGCTGGCCCTTGGCGTCCTTGAGGAACAGGTTCTTGGTGTGGCCGCCGGGCAGGGCCTTCTTGATTTCGAGGCCTTCCTCGACGCGGAACACCGGCGGGTGGTCGAGGGTCGAGGCTTGAATTCCGTGGGCCTCGAAAAAGGCGAACAGGTCGGCTCTGGTCTTCATGAGGCTCTACTAGACGGGGCGAGGGCGCGAGCGCTAGACCTGAACAACAAGGGCAGGAAGACCAAGCAAAGGACCGGCATGGAACTGGAGTGCTATCCCACCGAGAACCGGCCGCCGGAAATCGTGCCCGGCCGGCCGCAGCGCGCCTGGATGGACCGGTTCGCCGAGCGCCATCCCTATCGCTGCCTGCCGCTGACCATGGCCAACACCACCGGCTGGGACATCATCTGCCCGGTCGGCTTCTCAATGACCTGGGACGGCGGCGCGCACCAGGAGTGCATCAAGTTCCAGCCCGACCACCCGTATCCGGGCTTCACCGACTTCGTGAAGTCGCACTTCACGCGCGGGGTGGTGACGTTCCACACCGGCTATCTCTTCCGCACGCCGCCGGGCTGGTCGCTGATGGCCATGGGGCCGCCCAACCACGTCAAGGACGGCATCCAGCCGCTGGCGGGCGTGATCGAAACCGACTGGCTGCCATTCCCCTTCACGATGAACTGGATGTTCACGCGGCCCGGCACGGTGCGGTTCGAGAAGGGCGAGACCTTCTGCTTCATCATGCCGATCCAGGACAAGCCGATGGAGGCCTTCCAGCCGGTGATCCGCTCGATGAACTCCAACCCGGACCTGCGCCGCCAGTACGACGTCTGGGCCGAGAAGCGCAGCGAGTTCAACGCCCTGATCTTCAAGCGCGACCCCGAGGCCACCAAGGAGGCCTGGCAGCGCTTCTACTTCAAGGGCGAGTACCCGGAAGAGATCAAGGCCGAGGCCCCCAGCCACCACGTCAACAAGCGGCGGATGAAGTCGCCGAAGCTGGGGGTGTGATCCCAGCCCGCGCCCTACCGTGTCATCCCGGCCGAAGCGCATCGTAGAGCCGGGACCCAGGGGGTGACGAAACGCCGTGAACGCCGCCCCTGGGTCCCGGATAGCCTCTGCGAGGCTTCCGGGATGACACTCAACTTCATCGAACGCGGATCACTCTGCTTGACAGAGTTCGCCCATATCGCTTAACTCTGAATCACAGAGTTCTCTGAGCATGGAGGCTGTGATGACGAGCGTATCCAAGTCCGAGGCGCGAAGCGCGCTTTCCGAGATCGACAGCGTCACCCGCCGGGGCATGGCGCTGAAGGGCTACCGGCACGCCGGGCCGTTCCTGATGCTGTGGGGCGTGGTCTGGGGGCTGGGCTATCTGGGCATGGCCAGGCTGGCGCCGGACTACTGGGGCTGGCTGTGGCTGGTGCTGGACACCGCCGGCGCGATCGGGTCGGTGATCCTGGCGCCGAAGGGCGCCAAGGACGGCCTGGCGGTCGTGAAGGCCTGGCGGATGGTCGCGGGCATGGCCGCCTGCGTGGCGTTCATCCTGGCCATCGTGGCGGTGTTCCCCAAGACCGAGCTCCTGCCCTACATCGCCCTGCCGGGCCTGTTCGTCGGTTTCCTCTATACGGTGCTGGGCGTGGTGAACGCCTCGCCGCGCTATGTCTGGATCGGGGCGACGGTGTTCGTGGCCACCCTGGCCGGCTACTACCTGTGGCCCCAGCATCTGGCCGAATGGCTGGCCCTGGTCGGCGGAGGCGGACTGTTCCTCGGCGGCCTGTGGCTGCGGAGCGCGTAAAAATGGCCGAGCTCGACGACCTGATCCACCAGCCGCTGCGGCTGAAGATCATGGCGGCCCTGGCCGCCGAGAAGGGCCAGCCGCTGGACTTCCCACGCCTGAAGACGATCACCCAGGCCACCGATGGCAACCTGGGCAGCCACCTGGCGACGCTGGAGAAGGCCGGCTACGTGGCCATCGAGAAGGACTTCGTCGGCAAGCGCCCGAGGACCCAGGCCAGGCTCACGCCGGAAGGCCGCAAGGCCTTCCGGGCGCATGTCGAGTATCTGCGGAGCGTCGTTGAAGCTCTGGATGAGCTCTAGAGCGCGATAGCCGAAAGTGGATGCCGGTTTCGGCGGCCATCGCGCTCCAGGAAAGAGCTAGAGTACGGCGTGAAACGCCGGGCTCTAGCCGCCCAGCATATTGCCGTAGCCGATCACCACGGTGGCGCCGACCAGCAGGGCCACGCCGCTCCAGACCATGTTGCGCACGGCCGGACGGGCGTCCTTCCACTCCTTGAAGGCGAAGCCCCACAGGGTGCCGAAGATGATGATCGAGGCCATGTGCAGGGTCCAGCTGGAGAAGCCGAACTTGCCCATCTGGCTCTCGCCCATGGTGTAGAAGAAGAACTGGAAGTACCAGGCCGTGCCGGCCAGGGCGCACAGCAGCCAGTTGGCCAGCAGCGGCGGCCTGAGGTCCGCGTCGTCCGTTTGGCCCAGCTCCCCTTGGCCCAGCCATTGGCCGGCGGTGCGGTTCTTGACGATCAGATAGCCGCACCAGATCCCGTTGGTGATCAGGCCGCCGAACATCACCAGGCACAGGGCCGGCAAGCCGGTCCACAGCGGGCCGGTGCCGGCCGCGGCCGACAGGGCCTTGATCGGCTCGCCCGCCGCCAAGCCGAAGGCGAAGCAGGCCGACATGATCCCCGAGAAGACCGCCACGGCGATCCCCTTCTTGAAGTCGAACTCGGCGACGGCCTCGGCTTTCTGGTCGGGCGACAGGTCGGCGTCCTTCCTGGCGCCGGCCAGGGCCACCACGACGATGCCGGCCAAGGTCATCAGAAGGCCCAGCAGGATGATCTTGCCCGAGGTCGAGCCCAGCAGGGTCTGGGCGAAGGTCCCGCGCACGAGGGGCGGGATCAGGGTGCCGAACACCGTGCACAGGCCCAGCACCACGGCCATGCCCAGCGACAGGCCCAGATAGCGCATGGTCAGGCCGTAGGTCAGGCCACCGAAGCCCCACAGGACGCCGAACAGCACGCACAGGCCGACGACGTTCGACGGCACCTGGGCCATGACGCCCAGGAGGTCGTGGGTGCGGATCGAGGCGAACAGCCACGGGGCCAGCAGCCAGGAGAAGATCCCCCCGGTCAGCCAGTAGATCTCCCACGACCAGCGCTTCACGCCGCGATAGGGAACGTAGAAGCTGGCGGAGGCCAGGCCGCCCAGCCAGTGGAAGAGGACGCCCAGAAGCGGATTGGCGATCATCGGCGCGCCTCGCCGCGCGTCATGCCTGCGACCATCTCGGTTTCCTCCGTCACGCGCGTCTCAAAATGTGAGACGGTTTTCTACATGATGGAGTCTTTTCGGAGGAAAGGCAAAGCCCTGAATGGCGAGGGGCGGAGGCGGCCTCAGACCGCCTTCACCGCCGAGACGATCGACTTGACCACCTTCTTGACCAAGGCGGGATCGTCGCCCTCGGCCATGATGCGGATCAGCGGCTCGGTGCCCGAGGCGCGGACCACGATGCGGCCGGCGCCGTTCAACTGGCTCTCGCCGTCGGCGATGGCTTCCTTGACGGTCTTGGCCTCCAGCGGCTTGCCGCCGGCGAAGCGGACGTTTTCCAGGAGCTGCGGCACGGGTTCGAACTGGCGGCCCAGGGCGCTCATCGGCTGGCCGGTCTCGATCATCACCGCCAGCACCTGCAGGGCGGCGATCAGGCCGTCGCCCGTGGTCGAGAAGTCCGACAGGATCAGGTGGCCAGACTGCTCGCCGCCGACATTGAAGCCGCCTTCGCGCATGCGCTGCATGACGTAGCGGTCGCCCACGGCGGTGCGCTCGAGCTTGAGGCCTAGGCCGTGGAGCTGGCGTTCGAGGCCCAGGTTCGACATCACGGTGGCGACGACGCCGCCGCCCTTCAACGCCCCGGCCTTGGCGAAGGCGGCGGCGATGATGGCCATGATCTGGTCGCCGTCGACGACCACGCCCTTCTCGTCGCAGATCACCAGGCGGTCGGCGTCGCCGTCCAGGGCGATGCCGATGTCGGCGCGGTACTCGCGGACCATCTTGGCCATGGCCTCGGGATGGGTCGAGCCGCACTCCTCGTTGATGTTGGTGCCGTCCGGCGTATCGCCCAGGGCGATGACCTCGGCGCCCAGCTCGTAGAGGGCGGTCGGGGCGACCTTGTAGGCCGCACCGTTGGCGCAATCGATGACGATGCGCAGGCCCGACAGGTTGCGATGACGCGGGAAGGTCGCCTTGACGATCTCGACATAGCGGGCCTGGGCGTCGTCGATGCGCTTGACGCGCCCGAGGCCGCGCGGCGGCGCCAGGCCTTCCTGCAGGCCCTCGTCCATCAGGGCCTCGATCTTCAGCTCCTGCTCGTCGGAGAGCTTGTAGCCATCGGGGCCGAACAGCTTGATGCCGTTGTCGGCGAAGTCGTTGTGGCTGGCGCTGATCATCACGCCCAGGTCGGCGCGCATCGAGCGGGTCATCATGGCCACGGCCGGCGTGGGGAGGGGGCCGAACAGGCGCACGTCCATGCCGACGCTGGTGAAGCCGGCGACCAGGGCGGGCTCGATCATGTAGCCCGACAGGCGGGTGTCCTTGCCGATCACCACCAGGTGGCGGCGGTCGTCCTGCGAGCGGAACAGCTTGCCGGCGGCCAGGCCGACGCGCAGGGCCACCTCGGCCGTCATCGGATGCTTGTTGGCCTGGCCCCGGATGCCGTCGGTGCCGAAATAGGCGCGCTTGCTCATGTCTTCGTCTGGTCTCTTTAGGGCCGTGCTTCGGACGCGAAACGATCCGAAATGCAGATTTATGAGAGGCGTCCTTGAGCGAGTGCTAAAGGCCGACCTCGAAATCCTCGCGCGGCTAGGGATAATCCTGTCGGCGCGTTCTACAAGGGATCATGGCCCATGTGCGGCATTATCGGCATCGTCGGCAAGCAACCCGTCGCCGACCGTCTGATCGAGAGCCTCAAGCGCCTGGAGTACCGGGGCTATGATTCCGCCGGGATCGCGGGCGTGGTCGGAGACAGGGTCGAGCGCCGACGGGCCCAGGGCAAGATCAAGGCCCTGGAGGCCGTGGTCGCCGAGCAGCCATTGAACGCCACCACCGGCATTGGCCACACCCGCTGGGCCACTCACGGCGCGCCCAACGTCCAGAACGCCCACCCGCACACCGCTGGCCGCGTCACCCTGGTCCATAACGGCATCATCGAGAACTTCGCCGAGCTGAAGGCCGAGCTGGCCGCCGCCGGCCGCACCTTCTCCAGCGACACCGACACCGAGGTGATCGCCCACCTGATCGACGCCGAGCTGGCCACGGGCCTGGCCCCGCTCGAGGCCTTCAAGGCGACTCTGGACCGCCTGACTGGCGCCTACGCCCTGGCCGTGCTGATCGAGGGTGAGAACGACCTGATCCTGGGCGCCCGGCGCGGCAGCCCGCTGGTCGTAGGCGAGGGCCAGGGCGAGATGTTCCTGGGCTCGGACGCCCTGGCCGTCGGCCCCTTCACCAACCGGGTCGTCTATCTGGACGAGGGCGACTACGTGGCCCTGGACCACGACAGCTACCGGATCTTCGACGCCTCCGGCGCGGCCGTGACCCGTCCCGTGCGGGTGGTCCCGACCTCGGCGGTGATGCTGGAGAAGGGCAACTACCGGCACTTCATGGAAAAGGAGATCCATGACCAGCCCGAGGGCTGCCAGCGGACCATCGCGGCCTATGTCGACACCCTGACCTCGAAGGCCTCGGTCCCCGGCGACATCGACTTCGCCAGGCTCGAGCGCATCCAGATCGTGGCCTGCGGCACCTCCTACATCGCCGGCATGGTCGGCAAGTACCTGATCGAGCAGCTGGCCGACCTGCCGGTCGACGTCGAGATCGCCTCGGAGTTCCGCTACCGCCAGCCGGCCCTGCGGCCGGGCTCGCTGGTCGTGGCCATGTCGCAGTCGGGCGAGACCGCCGACACCCTGGCGGCCCTGCGCTACTGCAAGGCCAAGGGCATGAAGAGCGCGGTGGTCGTCAACGCCACCGAGTCGACCATGGCCCGCGAGGTCGACGTGGTCTGGCCGATCCACTGCGGCCCCGAGATCGGCGTGGCCTCGACCAAGGCCTTCACCGCCCAGGTCAGCGTGATGATCGCCCTGGCCATCGCCGCGGCCAAGGCGCGCGGGACGATCGACGCCGCCGAGGAGCAACGCCTGGTCAAGGTGCTGCTGGAGGCTCCGCGCCTGATCGCCGAGGCCATCGGCCTGGAAGACGCCATCAAGGAGATCGCCACCGACGTCGCCAAGGCGCGGGACGTGCTTTACCTCGGCCGCGGCCCGATGTCGGCCCTGGCCCTGGAAGGCGCGTTGAAGCTGAAGGAGATCAGCTACATCCACGCCGAGGGCTACGCCGCCGGCGAGCTGAAGCACGGCCCGATCGCCCTCGTGGACGACAAGACCCCGATCGTCATCCTGGCCCCGCACGACAGCTATTTCGAGAAATCGGCCTCGAACATGAGCGAGGTCATGGCCCGTGGCGGCCAGGTGATCTTCATCACCGACACCGAGGGCGTGAAGCACGCGCCGGCGGGAGCGAAAGTGGTGGTCACGGCCCCGGCTAGCGACCCGCTGGTCTCGACCCTGGTGATGTCGGCCCCGATCCAGCTCCTGGCCTACCACGTCGCCGTGGTGAAGGGCGCGGACGTCGATCAGCCGCGCAACCTGGCGAAGTCGGTGACGGTGGAGTGATCCACCCTCTCACCAAACAATCGGTGTCATCCCGGCCGCAGCGAAGCGGAGAGCCGGGACGACAAGTGTCTCTATGCGGGTGAATTGAGCCGCGAGTGCTTGCGCGAATACCCGAAATACACTGCGCACGCCCCCGCCACCCAGACCGCGAACAGCAGCCAGGTGTCCAGCGGCAGCCCTACGATCAGGTAGCCACAGAACGCCACGCTGAGCGCCGGCACGACCGGATAGAGCGGGACCCGATAGCCGCGCGGCAGGTCGGGTTGGCTTCGGCGCAGGATGATCACGCCCAGCGAGACGATGGCGAAGGCGATCAGCGTGCCCATGCTGGTCAGGTTGACCAGCACGTCCAGCGGCACGAAGGCCGCCAGCACGCCGATGAAGGCCGCGACGATATAGGTGTTGAGGTCGGGGCTGCGGGTCTTGGGATCCAGGCGCTGGAACAGCTTGGGCAGCAGGCCGTCGCGGCTCATGGCGTAGAGGATCCGCGTCTGGCCGTACATGACCACCAGGGTGATCGAGAAGATCGAGACGATCGCCCCGATGCACAGGATCAGCGACGTCCAGGCCTGGCCGGTCAGGTTGCGCAGGATCACCGCCAGCCCCGCCTCCTGGCCCTTGAAGGCAGTCCAGGGCTGGGCCCCGACGGCGGCGAGGGCGACCAGGATGTAGATGGCCGTGACGATCAGCAGCGAGAGCACGATGCCCAGCGGCAGGGTGCGGCGCGGGTCCTTGACCTCTTCCCCCGCCGTCGAGACCGCGTCGATGCCGATGTACGAGAAGAAGATCGACGAGGCCGCCGCCCCCACGCCCGCCACGCCCATCGGCATGAAGGGCTTGAGGTTGCCGGCGTGGAAGCCGCTGAAGGCTATGACCACGAAGAACAGCAGGACCAGCAGCTTCAGCACCACCAGCACGGCGTTGACCGTGGTCGACTCCTTCACCCCGCGCAGCAGCAGGATCATGCAGGCCCCGACCAGCACCACGGCCGGCAGGTTGAACACGCCGCCGGCGCCGGGGGCCTTGGCGATGGCGTCGGGCATCTTCCAGCCGACCAGGTCGACCAGCATCTCGTTCAGGTACTGGCCCCAGCCCACGGCGATGGCCGAGGCCGAGACGGCGTATTCCAGCAGCAGGCACGCCCCCACGATGAAGGCGACGAACTCACCCAGGGTGGCGTAGGCGTAGGAATAGGACGAGCCTGACACCGGGATGGTCGAGGCCAGCTCGGCGTAGCACAGGGCCGTCAGGGCCGCCGTGATCCCGGCCAGCACGAACGAGACGATCACCGCCGGGCCAGCGGCCGGCACGGCGGTGGTCAGGGCCACGAAGATGCCGGTGCCGATCGTCGCGCCCACGCCCAGCATGGTCAGCTGGAAGAGACCGATCGTGCGGGGCAGGTGCTCGGGCGGATGCTCGCCTTCCACCTGGGCGACGGGCTTGCGGCGCAGGAGGTCGGCCGCGCGGAACGGGGCCATGGCGGCTCCTTCGCGAAAGATCAGGCGGCGCCTATGGACGCCGCCGACCGCTCCGTCAACCGGCCGCCTTCAGCAGGTAGTCGCGCGTCAGTGGAACCGCGTCGCGCTTCTTGGCCAGCTGGATCTGGAAGACCATGTGGCCGCCATGGCGGAAGCCCAGCTCGGCCCCGGCCAGGTAGAATTCCCACATCCGCCGGAAGCGGCCGTCGAACATGGTCGGAATGTCCGGATCGGCCATGAACCGCTCGCGCCAGATGCGGCAGGTCTCGGCATAGTGCAGCCGCAGGATCTCGACGTCGGTGATCCACAGGCCGGCCTGCTCGATCGCCGTGACGATCTCCGACAGGCCCGGGATGTAGCCGCCGGGGAAAATGTACTTCTGGGTGAAGGCGTTGGTCGCGCCCGGTCCGTGCATCTTGCCGATCGAGTGGACCAGGGCCACGCCGTCCTCGTCCAGCAGCCGGGCGATGGTCTCGAAATAGGTCCGGAAGTTCGGCGCGCCGACATGCTCCAGCATGCCGACCGAGACGATGCGGTCGAAGGTCTCGTTCAGGTCGCGATAGTCGGTCAGGCGGAAGTCGGTCCTGTCGGCCAGGCCCGCCTTGGCGGCGCGTTCCTTGGCCAGGGCCAGCTGCTCGGTCGACAGGGTGACCCCGGTCATCCGGGCCCCGAAGTCCTTGGCCAGGGTCATGGAGAGGCCGCCCCAGCCCGAGCCGATGTCCAGGGTCTTCATGCCTGGCTGGATCAGCAGCTTGCGGCCGATCAGGGCCTTCTTGGCTTTCTGGGCCTCTTCCAGCGTCATGTCCGGACGCTCGAAATAGGCGCAAGAGTACTGCATGTCCTCATCGAGGAACCGGCGGTAGAGGTCGTTGGACAGGTCGTAGTGGTGGGCGACGTTGCGGCGCGAGGCCACGCGGCCGTTAACCTGCTGGATGCGCCGCTTCAGCGCCTTGCGGAAGCGGGTCAGGGCCGAGCCGCGCTTGGGCTTGCGCCCGCCGCTCTCGCCGACGATCGCCAGCAGCTGGGGCAGGGTCCCCTGCTCGAAGACGATGTCCTCGTCCATATAGGCCTCGCCCAGGCCCAGGCTGGGATTGGCCAGGCGGCGAAGGCCCCGGCTGTTGACCCGGATCACCACGGGCGGTCCCGTGCCGTCTCCGGCCTTGACGACGCGACCTCCGGGCAGATGCGCCGTGAGGTCGCCGGTCTTGATCATTTTGCTGAGCAGGGCTTCGATCATCCGACCAACTTAAGCGCAAGTTCGGCCGCGACAACCTGTCGCACACGGAGAGTTTTTCGATGTCGATCGACGGCCTCGTCGTCAGCCGCGCCCGCGCCGAGGAGGCGCCGATCATCGGCAACCTGATGCAGTTCTACATCCACGACTTCTCGGCGCTGTGGTTCGACCGCGCCGAAGCCGAGCTGGAAGCCGACGGGCGCTTCTCGGACTATCCGGGGCTGGAGACCTATTGGAGCGATCCGTCGCGCCAGCCGTGGCTGTTCCGGATCGACGGACGGCCCGTGGGCTTCGCCCTTGTCAACGATGTCGCCCACGCCCCGACCCCGGTCGACCGGGCGGTGGCCGAGTTCTTCGTCGTCCGCAAGCACCGCCGGCGCGGCGTGGGCCTCGCCGCCGCCCACGCCCTGTTCGGCTCGACCTGGGGCGTCTGGGAGGCCGCCGTGGTCCGCCGCAACGCCGGAGCGCTCGCGTTCTGGCGCCAGGCCGCCGAGAGCTATCCGGGCGTTCGCGACTTGGTCGAGGAGGACCGCCGCGACGCCCAGTGGGACGGGGCGGTGCTGCGGTTCCGGGTCGGCTAGAGCTTCCTCAGTTCCTCGCAGGCGGTCGGTTCGGCCGTCCAGCTGATGCTGGCGATCTTCCAGGCGCCGTCCTGTTTCGCGAGGGTGAAGACGTCGATCCCGCAGTGCAGGGTCTTGCCGTCGCGGCTGATCTCGTAGGGCGCGGTGACCGTGGCCAGGCCGCCGCGGCGGATGATGACCGGCGACCACATCCACTCCTTGAGGCCGGGATCCACGCGCTTGCCATAGCTGTCCTCGAAGGCGATGCGCCGGACCGTCACGCTTCCGTCGGGCTGGGCGCGGACCCCCATGAACTGGGCGCCGGGCAGGACGGCGGCGCGCATCGCCTCGGTGTCGGCGGCGGCCATGCCGTCGAAGAAGGCCTGGGCCGCGGCCAGCACGGCCTTGTCCTCGGGGTCGGCCGCCGGCGGCGGGGCGGGGACCTGGCCGGCGAGGGCGGCGGCGATCAGCAGGGGCAGCATGGCGGTCTCCGGGTCATCAGCTCAGCATGCCGTGGGTGATGCCGGCCTGGCCGCCCCAGTAGAGGAACCAGACGGCCCACGCGGTCAGGCGCGGCGAGCCAAGCAGCTTGGCGTTCTTGAAGAGGTCGAACGAGAGGATGGCGTCCGAGGCCATGAAGGCCAGGGCTCCAGCGGTGGTCGGCCAGGCGCGAGCCGGCAGCAGCAGGCTGGTGACGACCATGCCGACGATGGCCAGGACGTAGACGACGACGGGGATCCGCAGCTTGCCCAGCGATCCCCACAGCGCTCGCAGCATCAGGCCGGCGGCCGCGCCGACGGCGGCGGCGACCGGCCAGAACCACGCCGGCGGCGCGCCCTCGCGCTCCAGGAACAGCGGGATGTAGACCAGGTGCCCGACCAGGAAGGCGGCCAGGCCGAACGGCAGCCACCGCTTGGGGTCCTGGGCCAGGAAGGCGTCGCCCAGGGCGCAGAAGGTCAGGGCGATGGCCAGCAGCGCCGAGCCGCCGTCCAGATAGGCCAGCACGACCAGGGCGGCGACCGCGCAGGTCTTGACGCCCGTCCGGAGGACGGACACCGGCGACTCAACAAAGAGCAGGCCATAGGCGAGGGCGCTGCCGGCCGCGATCGCCCAGAGCAGCGCCTCAGGCGTCATCGATCCTAGGCCTCGTCGGAGAGGCGTCGCAGGAAGGCCTGGGCGGCCTCCTTGTGGCGCGGCTTGACGGTCTTGCCCAGGATCGCCATCAGCGCCGCGATCACGGCCGCGTCGTCGGTGAAGCCGATCACCGGCAGGATGTCGGGCAGGGCGTCGGTCGGCAGGACGAAATAGGCCAGGGCCGCCAGCATCATGCCCTTGGCCGCCGTCGGGGTCTCGGGATCGCGGGCGCACCACCAGACCGACAGGGCGTCGGCGGCGAACGGCACCTTGGCGGCGACCTTGCGGATCTTGGGCAGGAAGCCCTCGCGCACCCGCTCCTCGTTGACCTGCACGGTGACCGGAGTCAGGGCCTTTTTCGGGTCCAGCACCTCGTTGACGTTGACGTCGGGGGACGGTTTGGCGTCGCGGCTCATCGGTTTACACCCTTGCTCAAAGCCGATCCTAAACGCTGAAAATGCGAACCCAAGGGGAAACGTCCATGAAACTCGACAACACCGTCGCCGCCGTCGTTACCGGGGGCGCCTCGGGCCTCGGCGAGGCCACGGCCCGCGCCCTGGCCGCCCAGGGCGTCAAGGTCGCCCTGTTCGACATGAACGAGGAGCGCGGCCAGCAGGTCGCCAAGGAGATCGGCGGGGTGTTCTGCAAGGTCAATGTGACCAGCGACGCCGACGTCGACGCCGGCTTTACGAAGGCCCGCGCGGCTCATGGCCAGGAGCGGATCCTGGTCAACTGCGCCGGCACCGGCAACGCCGCCAAGACCGCCAGCCGCGACAAGCAGACGGGCGAGACCAAGCACTTCCCGCTCGACGCCTTCGACCGCATCATCCAGATCAACCTGGTCGGCACCTTCCGCTGCATCGCCAAGTCGGCCAAGGGCATGCTGGACCTGGAGCCGCTGGAAGACGGCGAGCGTGGCGCAATCGTCAACACCGCCAGCGTCGCCGCCGAGGACGGCCAGATGGGCCAGGCAGCCTATTCGGCGTCCAAGGGCGGCGTGGTCGGCATGACCCTGCCGATCGCTCGCGACCTGATGGGCGAGGGCATCCGCGTCAACACCATCCTGCCGGGCATCTTCAACACCCCGCTGATGAACGGCGCGCCGGAAGCCGTGAAGGCCGGCCTGGCCGCCTCGGTGCCGTTCCCCAAGCGCCTGGGCAATCCGGAAGAGTATGCCCAACTGGCGATCACCATGATCACCTGCGGCTACTTCAACGGCGAGGACGTACGCCTGGACGGCGGCATCCGCATGGCCCCGCGCTAACCGCGGGGGAAGGCGGCAAAAGGAAAGGGGCCCCGGTCGGGGCCCCTTTTTTGTCGTCTCTACTTCGCCACCGGCCGCTGGATCGTGCTGGCCAGGTTGCTCATGATCTCGCGGGCGTCGTAGGCGCGCGGGTCGCCTTCCGGCTTCTTGCCCTTGTGCATCACGATCTCGGCGCCGGCCTCGAACTTCTCGATCGTGCGGATCTGGGCGCGGTCGGCGAAGAAGGGGTCACCCCAGAACGGGTCCCAGGTGCGCCAGCCATAGCCGCCGCCGAAATAGCGCCAGGACGGGCGCCAGTAGCCATAGGGATAGCCGTAGCCGAAGCCCGGACGGGCGAACGGATCGGGCTCGACATAAGAACGGGCGGTGCGGTCGGTGCGGTGGTCGGCGGTCTCGAACCAGTCGTAGCCCTGCTGCACGGTCAGCTCAGCCGACCGGTAGAGCAGGTAGCGCTCGACGGTCTCGCGCGAGGTCAGGCTGTTGCCGGCGAAGCTGATCCGATAGCGGTCGCCTTCCAGCTTCTGCTCGGAGAACCCGCCAGTGACGGAGCCCGAGGTGACCTTCGGCTGGTAAGGGGTCGGTGTCGCGCAGGCCGATAAGGTCGCGGCGAGCGCCAATGTCGCGGCGATGGCGACCTTCTTCATGGACATGACTTGCTCCTTCAAGCGGAGTCCTCGGTGTTTGGAGTCAACTCTGGCGAGGCTTTGTGGTTTCGCCAAGGCGCAGTTTGCAACGACGCTGCAATCAATCATCTTCGCGACACGATCAATACGGCGGCCGTGATCAGAAGGACGCCGACCAGGATCGCGAAGCCGCGCCGAAAACCCGGCTCGTTCATGCGGGTCGAAAGCGTCGCCCCGCCCAGGCCGTAGCTGGACATGCTGATCAGGTCCATGCCGATGGTGGCGCAGGCGAACATCACCAGCTGCGGGGCCAGCGGCCGCTCGACGTCCAGGAACGGGGGCAGCACGGCCGAGAAGAACAGCAGGATCTTCGGATTGGCGATCTGGACCATGAAACCGTCGAAGAAGGCCGATTTCCCGGCCCGCACGGTGGCCGAGGCGTGGCTCTCGACGTTCCGGACCCCCGCCCACAGCGACTTCAGCCCCAGCCAGACCAGATAGGCCGCGCCGGCCAAGGCCAGGAGGTGGAAGGCCTTGGGGAAGGCCAGGATCAGCGCGCCCAGGCCTAGGGCCGAGCCGCTGAACCAGACCAGGGTGGCGGTGTTCATGCCGACCACGCTGATCAGGGCCGCCCCCTTGCCGCGCTCCATGCCGGTGGCGATGGCGAACAGGTTGGCTGGTCCCGGCGTAATGGCCATCACGAACATGGCGACCAGGAAGGCGCCGTAGCGGGCGGGATCGACGGGCAGGTGGTCCATGGCGCGGATATAAGCCTCCGCGCCATGCGCTCAAAGGTGAAGCTAGTTTCCGATGACGACGAGGACGTAGATCGCCCGGCCCAGGGCGCCGAGCAGCAGGGCGGCGGTGGCCAGGGCCTGGATGACGAAGCCCAGCTCGCGCTTCTTGGGATCGGCGGCGTAGCCCACGGCGTAGATGATCCGGCCGATCATCCAGACCACGCCCAGGGCGGCGGCCACCAGGTCGTTCCAGTAGACGGCGAAGAGCCACAGCGAGGGCAGGTAGATGACCAGCCACTCGACGGTGTTCGCCTGGATGCGCAGATGGCGCTCCAGCTCCGGATGGCCGGTCATGGCCGGGGCGTCGATGCCGGTCCGGTGGCGCGCGCCGCCGATCCGCGCGATCATCCAGACATAGACCAGCAGCGACACCAGGGTGACGATGGCCACGAGCGCGTGGGACTGATGCATCTTTCGTGTTCCTCCCGCGGACTTCAGCCGCTTTGCGGCGAACCCTAGCCGTATTCGCCCGGAATATGCACGCGCGGCGAAAGGCCATACGAGAAAGGCGTTCGCGGCTCTCGGAACGAGCGCCGCCTTGGGAACCGCCGGGGCGCTCGTTCGCTCCTAGGACTGAACGATCCCTTTTGCGGAGGCTTCGTAAAGCCATGCATGTGGAATCCACGGCGATCCGAGAGATCGACTACACCCCCGAACACGGCAAGCTCTTCGTCACGTTCCACGACGGTGACGAGTACGTTTATGTCGGCGTGCCCGAACGCGTCGGCATGGCGTTCTTCCGGGCCCCATCCAAGGGCCGGTTCTTCCAGCGGATGATCCGGGATCGCTATCCGTACAACCGGGTGTGATGGGCGGACCCGAAACGAAAAACGCCCCGACCGTCGGCCGGGGCGCTCTCGTTCGGCGATGCTTGGCGCCTAGCCGCGCTTGTCGCGCTTGGCCAGGACGCGCAGGCGCAGGGCGTTCAGCTTGATGAAGCCGCCGGCGTCGCGGTGATCATAGGCGACCTTGCCTTCCTCGAAGGTGACCAGGTCCTGGTCGTACAGCGAGTAGGGGCTGGTGCGGCCGATGACCGTGACATTGCCCTTGTAGAGCTTCACCCGCACCTGGCCGCTGACCTTGGTCTGGCTGTAGTCGATGGCCGCCTGCAGCATCTCGCGCTCGGGCGAGAACCAGAAGCCATTGTAGACCAGCGATGCGTACTTCGGCATCAGCTCGTCCTTCAGGTGCATGGCGCCGCGATCCAGCGTGATGCTCTCGATGCCGCGGTGGGCGGCCAGCAGGATCGTGCCGCCGGGGGTCTCGTAGACGCCGCGCGACTTCATGCCGACGAAGCGGTTCTCGACCAGGTCCAGGCGACCGATACCATTGTCGCGGCCCAGCTCGTTCAGCTTGGTCAGCAGGGCGGCGGGCGACAGCTTCACGCCGTCGATGGCGACGGGGTCGCCCTTCTCGAAGTCGATGGTGATGATGGTCGGCTTGTCGGGGGCGTCTTCCGGCGCGATCGTACGCATGTGGACGAACTCGGGGGCCTCGACCGCCGGGTCCTCCAGGACCTTACCTTCCGACGAGCTGTGCAGCAGGTTGGCGTCGACGCTGAACGGGGCCTCGCCGCGCTTGTCCTTGGTGATCTGGATCTGGTGCTTCTCGGCGAAGTCCAGCAGGGCCTCGCGGGACTTGAAGTCCCACTCGCGCCAGGGCGCGATCACGGTGATGTCGGGCTCGAGGCCGTAATAGCCCAGCTCGAAGCGGACCTGGTCGTTGCCCTTGCCGGTCGCGCCGTGGCTGACGGCGTCGGCGCCCATCTTGCGGGCGATCTCGATCTGCTTCTTGGCGATCAGCGGACGGGCGATCGAGGTGCCCAGCAGGTACTGGCCCTCATAGACGGTGTTGGCGCGGAACATCGGGAACACGTAGTCGCGGACGAACTCCTCGCGCACGTCCTCGATGAAGATGTTCTCGGGCTTGACGCCGGCGGCCAGCGCTTTGGCGCGCGCCGGTTCGATCTCTTCGCCCTGGCCCAGGTCGGCCGTGAAGGTGATGACCTCAGCGCCGTACTCGGTCTGCAGCCACTTGAGGATGATCGAGGTGTCGAGGCCGCCGGAATAGGCGAGCACGACCTTCTTCACGGACTTGTCGGCCATGAGGGAGTCCTTCCGGAGAGAAACACAAAGTCGCGCGCCTTCAACGGGATCAGGGCGCGCGGGTCAAGCGGTTTAAGCGACCGCTAGAGCTGACCCTCGTCCTGCAACGTCCTGATGACGAACCGCAGGTGGAAAAGCTGGCTCAGCGCCAGGCTGGCGGCGATGGTGGCGCGGACCAGGAAGATGATGGTCGCCCGCATCGGATCGTCGGTGAAGGTCGCCTGGGTCAGGGTGAATGACAGCAGCACGATGATCGACAGGACGGGAATGGTCAGCAGGCCCAGCGCCTTGGGCGCGCGCCAGGTCGGCCTGCCGTCGAAGCCCCACTGCATGGGGATGGCCACGCCCTTGGGGATCCGCTTCCAGGCGCCCTGGGCGGTGGTGGCGATGATGGCCAGGGCGGCGATCGACAGACCGTCGCCCAGCACGCGCAGGGTCGTTTCCATGTGTGGAGCCTAACCCCTAAACCGTCACTTGGGCGCCCAGCTCGACCACGCGGCCAGGCGGGATCTTGAAGAAGTCGGTCGGGTTGGCCGCGTTCTTCATCAGGTAGATGAACAGGCGGTCCTGCCACAGCGGCATGCCCGAATTGGCCGACGGCACGATCGAGCGTCTTCCGAGGAAGAAGCTGGTGGCCATGATGTCGAACTTCAGCCCCTGCTTGCGGCACACGGCCAGCGCCTTGGGGATGTTCGGGCTTTCCATGAAGCCGTAGTTGACGATGACCTTCTTGAAGTCGTCGTTGACCTTCTCGATCTTGACCCGGTCCTCCTCGTTGACGCGCGGCGTCTCGGTGGTGCGGACCGTCAGGATGACGTTGCGCTCGTGCAGAACCTTGTTGTGCTTGAGGTTGTGCATCAGGGCGACCGGGGTCATGTCCGGGTCGGAGGTCAGGAAGATCGCCGTGCCGGGCGCGCGGTGCGGGGCGCGGGCGCGGAGGATCTCCATCAGGTCGACCAGGGGCACGCTGTCGCGGCGGGTCTTGGCGGTCAGGATGTTGGCCCCGCGGGTCCAGGTCCACATGATCAGCACCAGCACCGCGCCGAACACCAGCGGCAGCCAGGCGCCGTCGGGGATCTTCAACATGTTCGAGGCGATGAACACCATGTCCAGCGCCGCGAGCGGAACCAGCAGCAGGGCGGTCTGGCCCAGATTCCACTTCCACACGCGGCGGATGACGACATAGGCCAGCAGGGTGTCGACGAACATCGCGCCGGTGACGGCGATGCCGTAGGCCGAGGCCAGCTTGTGCGAGCTGCGGAACGCGAACAGCAGCACCAGCACGCCGATCAGCAGGAACTGGTTCACGGCCGGCACGAAGATCTGGCCGGCCTGGGTCTCGGACGTGCGCTTGATCTCGATGCGGGGCAGGAGGCCCAGCTGCACGGCCTGCTGGGTCATCGAGAAGGCGCCGGTGATCACGGCCTGGCTGGCGATGACCGTGGCCACGGTGGCCATCAGCAGCACCGGCCAGTAGGCGAAGCCGGGCACCATCTCCCAGAACGGGTTGTGGCGGGCGGCCGGGTGGTCCAGCACCAGGGCGCCCTGGCCCAGATAGTTCAGCGCCAGGCAGGGGAACACCAGGCACAGCCACGAGGCCTGGATCGGGCGCTTCCCGAAGTGGCCCATGTCGGCGTAGAGCGCCTCGGCCCCGGTCACGACCAGGAACACGCTGCCCAGGATCACGAAGCCCAGGAACCCGTTCTCGAACAGGAAGCGGATGCCGTACCAGGGATTGAAGGCGCGGAAGATCGACAGGTCGTCGGCCAGGTGGAAGGCGCCCAGGGCGCCCAGGATCAGGAACCAGACGGCGGTGAACGGCCCGAACAGCGAGGCCATCCGGTGGGTGCCCTTGGCCTGGACGGCGAACAGCAGGATCAGGATGCCGGCCGAGATGGGCAGGATGTAGGGCGTGAAGACGTGGCCCACGCCCGGCGCGTCCTTCAGGCCCTCGACGGCCGAGAGCACCGAGATGGCCGGGGTGATGATCCCGTCGCCGTAGAACAGGGCCGCGCCCACCACGCCGAGGAAGAACACCGCGACCGAGCGCTTGCGGCCGATGCCGCCCAGGGCCTTCTGGGCCAGGGCCATCAGGGCCAGGGTGCCGCCCTCGCCCTTGTTGTCGGCGCGCATGAAGAAGATGACGTACTTGATCGTCACGAACAGCGTCATGGTCCACAGGACCAGCGAGACGACGCCCAGCACCGCGTGCTCGGTCGCCGTCGTGCTGCGCGAATGGGCCAGGGCCTCGCGCAGGGCGTACAGCGGACTGGTGCCGATATCGCCGAAGACGACGCCGATCGAGCCAAGGGCCAGGGCGAAAAAGCCATGACCCTTCGCGTCGCCGTGGCCGTGGCCATTGCCGTTGGAGGGGGCGCCCTCCTGCTGCGGAATGTCGGAAGACGCGGGCGCGCAGTCGTTGCCGGCGGCGCTTGAGGCTTCGGAAGCCATTCAATCCCTCCGGGCCGCCCTCGCAAAATGCTGTCGGCCGACCCATATCGATCAAGCGCGGCGCGATACACCCAATCCGCGACGGGTTCAATCATCCCCCGACGTCGGCCTCGTCTCTTGGAGTGGAGAAAGGCCACCGTTGCGAAGATGAAACAGTTTTCAGTTGAACGCGCGGGCGACAACCTTACGTTCCCAGGCGAGATGTCCGACAGTCAGAAATTCCCCGTAGCGGCCCATGCCCTGGCCTATCTGGCGCACAAGGAGGCGTTTTCCGCCGACCGCGCCGTGGCCAGCGCCGAGCTCGCCGCCTCGGTCCCGACCAATCCGGTCGTGGTGCGCCGGGTCACCGCCATGCTGGGCAAGGCGGGGCTGATCGGCGCGCGCGCCGGCGCCAACGGCGGCGCCTGGCTGCTCAAGCCGGCCGATTCGATCACGCTCGACGTCGTGCTGAAGGCCGTGAACGGCTGCGCCCACCTGGGCGTCGCGCCCAAGGGCGTGAAGGGCTGCCCGGTGGGCGAGAAGATCCCGGACGCCGTGCGCTCGGCCATCCACGCCGCCGACCGCGCCGCCGCCGAGCGGCTGGCTCAGATCACCGTCGCCGACCTGCTGAACGGCGCGCACGCCAGCGTCGAGGGCTGCTGAGGCCTTAGAGCCTATTCGGCCGGCGCCAGCGCCAGGCGCTGCTGACGCGAGTCGATCGCCGCCACCACCCAGATCGCGAAGCCGCCCAGGGCCAGGGCCACGCCGACCCAGCCGGTCGAGGCCCAGCCGTAGCCGGCCGCGATGGCCAGGCCGCCCAGCCAGGGGCCCAGGGCGTTGGCGGTGTTGAAGGCCGAATGGTTCAGGGCCGCGGCCAGGGTCTGGGCCTCGCCGGCCACGTCCATCAACCGGGTCTGCAGCACAGCGCCCAGGCCGCCGCCGCAGCCGATCAGGAAGACGACCGGCATCAGGGTCCACAGCTCGCCGATGGCCAGCGGGTACAGGGCCAGGGCCCCGGCGCTCCACAGCAGGATCGCGCCGATGGCCGGCATCAGGGCGCGGTCGGCCGCCCAGGCGCAGACCAGGGTGCCGACGGTCATGCCGGCGCCGAACACCGCCAGCACCACCGGCAGGGCGGCGGGCGAGGCGTGGGTGACGGCCAGCATGGTGTCGGCGAGGTACGTGTAGACGCAGAACATGCCGCCGAAGCCAATGGCCCCGATCGCCAGGGTCAGCCACACCCGGCCCTTGGCCAGGGCCGACAGCTCGCGCAGCGGGCTGGCCTTGGCGTCGGCCGAGACGCGCGGGGCGTACAGCCAGACCGAGACGGCGGTCAGGCTGGCCAGGGCGGCGACGATCACGAAGCCCCAGCGCCAGCCGATCCATTGGCCCACGACATTGGCCATCGGCACGCCGACGATGGTGGCGATGGTCAGGCCGATCATCACCATGGCCACCGCCCGCGCGCGCTTCTCGGGCGGCGAGACGCTGGCGGCGACCAGGGCCGCGACCCCGAAATAGGCGCCGTGCGGCAGGCCCGAGAAGAAGCGGAAGGCGATCATCCAGCCGAAGCTGGGGGCCAGGGCCGAGAGCAGGTTGCCGACCGCGAACACGGCCATCAGCATCGTCAGGATCACCCGGCGCGGCAGCCGCGCGGCGGCCACGGCGATCACCGGCGCCCCGACCACCACACCCATGGCATAGGCGCTGATCGCATGACCGGCCGTGGGGGCGTCGATCCCCAGGTCCTTGGCGAAATAGGGCAGCAGGCTCATCGAGGCGAACTCGGTCGTGCCGATCGCGAAGCCGCCCAGGGCCAGGGCCAGGAGGACGAGACCCGGATGGATCTTCGGGGTGTCGGTCTTTAGAGCGTCAGGGGTCATGTCGGCGCCTCACACACACAGAGTGGCGCAACACGGACGCGGCCCGCCGGGGGAGCGGCGAGTCCGGGGCGTCATGCTGCATTGCAGAAGTCCCTTATCTATAAGGAATTGACAACGTTGTCGCAAGATGGCGGCGGCATTTCGCCGTTCGCCGAGCCGGCGCTTTGAGCGCCGCTGAAACCGGCCCGCAGAAAAATTGCACTCGATCTTGTTGCTGATCCCCTGGCGGCGCCGCTTCGGCGCATTACGTAATCGCTACCGTTTCAGTTTCGAATTCGAGGGAATTCCAGATGACCACTGTCGCTATCGCCTACCACTCCGGCTACGGCCACACCGAAGTCCTGGCCCAGAAGGTCGCCGAGGGCGTCCGTGACGCTGGCCAGACCCCCGTGCTGCTGAAGATCGAGAGCGCGACCCAGGACTTCGCCCCGTTCATCGAGGAGATCACCAAGGCCGACGCCGTGATCTTCGGCGCGCCCACCTACATGGGCGACGTCTCGGGCGTGTTCAAAGTGTTCGCCGACGCCACCGCCTCGGTGTTCTTCACCAGCGCCTGGAAGGACAAGCTGGCCGCCGGCTTCACCAACTCGCACAGCTTCGCGGGCGACAAGCTGCACGCCCTGAACAGCCTGGCGATCCTCGCGGCCCAGCACGGCATGAACTGGGTGAACCTCGGCATCGCCCCTCCCGGCGTCACGGCCGCCGAGCGTGGCCCGGACACCATCAACCGCGTCGGCTCGTTCATCGGCCTCTCCGCCCAGTCGGACAACGCCTCGCCGGAGATCACCCCGCCGGCCGGCGACCGCGAGACCGCCCGCCTGCTGGGCGAGCGCGTGGCCAAGGCCGCCGTCCGCTGGAGCGTCGGCGCGAGCGCGGCGGCCGGTCTCGGCAAGGCCGCCTAACTAGTCCCCAAGGTCGCGGCGGTCTCCCTCCCAGCCGCGACCCGGAAGGGGCGCGCGTTCCGTACCTGGCGCGCCCCTTCCGCCCCCTTTCTCTCGAGGGTGCTGCTTGAACCGAAGCGCGGGCCGTGCTCGTCTCCGGCGAAGTTTCGTCTTCTTCCGGATCACCCCAGCATGGCCCGCCGCCTCGCCCTGATCACCGGCGCCTCCGCCGGCATCGGGGCCGCTTCCGCCCGCATCTACGCCAGCCACGGCTACGACGTGGTCCTGACCGCGCGCCGGGCCGACCGTCTCGAGGGCCTGGCCGCCGAGATCAAGCTGCGCTCGGGTGTCGAGGCCTACGCCATCCCCGCCGACCTCGCCGATCCCGCCGGCGTCGACGCGGTGCTGGCCGCGATCGCCGATCAGGGCCGCGTCGTCGACGCCCTGGTCAACAACGCCGGCTACGGCCTGCCCGGGACCTATGCGTCGACCAGCTGGGCCGACCAGGCGATGTTCCTGCAGGTGATGCTGACCAGCGTCTGCGAGATGACGCACAAGGTCCTGCCGGGCATGGTCGAGCGCCGGTTCGGCCGCATCGTCAACGTCGCCTCGCTGGCGGGCCTGGTTCCCGGCGCCGCCGGCCACACCCTGTACGCGGCGACCAAGGGCTTTCTCGTGAAGTTCTCCCAGAGCCTGCACCTGGAGAACCAGCAGACCGGCGTCCATGTGTCCGCCCTGTGTCCGGGGTTCACCTATTCGGAGTTCCACGACGTCAACGGCACCCGCGCCCAGGTCAGCCAGGGCGTGCCCGAATGGCTGTGGCTGGGCGCCGACGAGGTGGCCGCCGCCGGCTACGAGGCGGCCGAGGCCAACCGCTCGATCTGCGTGCCGGGCGCTCCGAACAAGGCCATCGCCGCCATCGCCAAGGTCGTGCCGGACGATTGGGCGCTCGCGCTCATGGCCAGCCAGGGAAGCCGCTTCCGGAAGGTGTGACGTCCCGTCCGCCCCGGTCCTTTTGGAAAACCGCCCCGGACCTGCTATATGTCCGCCTCGACCCCGAAGAGCCGGACACCCCCTTGAGCGTCACCCTCGACCTGTCGCGCGTCTCCACCGACGCCGCGCCCGCCCCCGCCGTTCCCAAGCCTCTGATCAACCTGTCGGGCCTCACGCGCCCGCAGCTGGTCGCGGCCCTGGTCGAGAGCGGCGTGGTCGAGCACGGCAAGGCCAAGATGCGCGCCACCCAGATCTTCCGCTGGATGCACCATCGCGGCGTCACCGACTTCGCCAATATGAGCGACGTCGCCAAGGAGACCCGCGCCCGCCTGGCCGAGGTCTTCACGATCGCCCGTCCGGAGATCGTCGAGCGCCAGGTCAGCAAGGACGGCACCCGCAAGTGGCTGATCCGCATGGGGCCGGGCATCGAGGTCGAGAGCGTCTACATCCCCGGCGTGGGTCGCGCTGGCGCCCTGTGCGTCTCCAGCCAGGTCGGCTGCACCCTGAACTGCAGCTTCTGCCACACCGGCACCCAGCCCCTGGTCCGCAACCTGACCGCGGCCGAGATCGTCGCCCAGGTGCAGGTGGCCAAGGACGACCTGGCCGAATGGCCGTCGGACAAGGAAGACCGCGTGCTCTCGAACATCGTGTTCATGGGCATGGGCGAGCCGCTGTACAATCTGGGCCAGGTGGCCGACGCCATCGAGATCATCAGCGACAACGAGGGCATCGGCATCTCGCGTCGCCGGATCACGGTCTCGACCTCGGGCGTCGTGCCGATGCTGGAAAAGCTGGGCGACACGACCCAGGCCATGCTGGCGATCAGCCTGCACGCCACCAACGACGCCCTGCGCGACGTGCTGGTGCCGCTGAACAAGAAGTACCCGATCGCCGAGCTGATGGCCGGTATCCGCGCCTATCCGGGCCTCTCCAACGCCCGTCGCGTGACCTTCGAGTACGTGATGCTGAAGGGCGTCAACGACAGCCCCGACGAGGCCCGCGCCCTGGTCAAGCTGATCAAGGGCATCCCGGCCAAGGTCAACCTGATCCCGTTCAATCCCTGGCCGGGCAGCGACTACCAATGCTCGGACTGGTCGACGATCGAGGCCTTCGCCGCGATCCTCAACAAGGCCGGCTACTCCTCGCCGATCCGCACCCCGCGCGGCCGCGACATCCTCGCCGCCTGCGGCCAGCTGAAGAGCGAGAGCGAGAAGGTCCGGGCGAGCGCGCTGCGCAAGCTGTCGCTGGCGGCGATGGCGGGCGTGCTGTCCGAGGATGACGACGAGGCGGCCTAGGCCTCCGCCTCCACCGCCTTCTTCAGCCGGCTGAGCATCCCCGCCGCATAGGCCGCGTAGGGGCCGATCCAGCGTTCGTGGATGGCGTGCACCGGCAGGGCGTCCAGGTGGTTCCACCGTTCGCGCCCGCGCCGCTCGGCCACGACCAGGCCAGCCTCTTCCAGCACGCCCAGGTGCTGCATCACGGTGCAGCGATCCAGCTCGGCGAACCGCGCGCACAGCATGCCGGTCGTCAGCGACTCGGCCTTCAGCAGATCCAGGATGTGGCGCCGCACCCGGTGACCCAGGGCCTTGAAGATCAGGTCGGCTTCGTCCTCGCTTGACATGTTATAAGAATATAACACATGGTCGCGGCCATCAAGGCCAAACCCGATCAGGGAGATGATCCATGTCCCATGAATTCACCGTCAGTGGTCGCATCGCCAAGCCCGTGGCCGAGGTCTTCGAGGCCGTGGCCGACCCGAAGAAACTATCGGGCTACTTCACGACCGGCGGGGCCCAGGGGCGACTGGAGACTGGCGCGACCGTCACCTGGGACTTCCACGACTTCCCGGGCGCTTTCCCGGTCGAGGTGGTCGAGGTCGTCCGCAACGAGAAGATCGTCCTGCGCTGGGGCTCGGCCGAGCCGGGCGCGACCAACAAGACCACGGTGACCATGACCTTCGCCGACACCGGCGACGGCCGCACCCTCGTTCGGATCCACGAGGCCGGCTGGAGCGACACCCCGGCGGGGGAGAAGGCCGCCTTCGGCAACTGCGAGGGCTGGACCGGCATGCTGTGCGCGATGAAGGTCTTCGTCGAGCACGGCCTGAACCTGCGCCAGGGTTTCTACAAATAGGCGGCATCCACAAGCCGGCGCCGGCGCGGGCGCCCCTACGCAAGACTCATGGACCCGTGTTAGTCAGGGGGCAGCAAGTCTATCGGGGTCATCCGCGTCCATGCCGTCCCAGCTCCAGTCGCCCGAGGTCCAGGCCTTCGCCACCGGCTTCCCGGTCACCCTGCTGCACGCCGGCGTGACCCTGGTGATGCTGATCCTGGGCACGGCGCTGTACGCCCTACTGACCCCGCACAAGGAAATCACCCTGATCCGCGAGGGCAATTCGGCCGCGGCCCTGTCGCTGGGCGGGGTGATGGTCGGCCTGGCCATTCCGCTGGCCGTCTCGCTGACGGCCTCGACCTCGGTGGTCGAGATCATGATCTGGGGCGCGGCGACCATCGCGGTGCAGCTGCTGGTGTTCCGGATCACCGACATGGTGCTGAAGGGCCTGCCCGAACGGATCCACGAGGGCGAGATCTCGGCCGCCGCCCTGCTGGTCGGGGCCAAGCTGGCCACCGCCCTGATCCTCGCCGCCGCCGTGGCGGGCTGATCGGGCGGGGGTCGGGGACGTACCGGTGCATTTCCCCAAGCTTCCCGACTGGCTGGTCTATGCCGCGGCGGTCAGCGCCCTGGTGATCGTCGCCGTCGGCCGGCAGGAGCGCTCGGACGCGCCGCCGCCGCCGCCGCCGGTGCCCGGCGAGGAGGGGCTGCCGCTGGGGCCGTCCTCGCCGTTCGACCCCTCGATCGTGGTCCAGGTGCCCGACCGCCCCGAGCCGGGCTCGGGCACGGCCTTCTCGATCGGCGACGACGGCGCCTGGCTGACCGCGCGCCACGTGGTCGACGGCTGCAAGTCGGCGGCGATCGTCGTGGCCGACGGGCGCGGGGTCGCCGCGAAGATCCATGTCGACCCGACCGCCGACGCGGCCATCCTGACCACCGAGGGCGGGGCGCCGGCCGTGCCGCTGGGCCTGGACCAGCCGCTGCGCCGGGGCGCGCGCGCCTATCATCCGGGCTTCCCGCAAGGCCATCCGGGCGAGGCCGCCTCGCGTCTGCTGGGCCGCGAGAACCTGGTCGTCCACGGCCGCGGCGCCCGCACCGAGCCGGTGCTGGTCTGGGCCGAGGTCGGCCGCACCGACACCCTGAAGGGCACGCTGTCGGGCCTGTCGGGCGCGCCGGCCTTGGACGCCGCCGGACGGGTGATCGGAGTGACCGTCGCCGAGGCTCCGCGTCGCGGCCGCATCTACACGACCGCCCCCGAGACCCTGAAGACCCTGCTGGGCCCGCGCCGCCGGCCCAGCCCTTCGGAATTCGCGCCCGCCGAGCCGATCACGACCGAGAACTACGGCCGCGTGGCCGACGGGCTGCGGCGGGACCTGCGCGTGGCGCAGGTGGTGTGCCTGGCGGTCTAGGCGGCGGCGTCTTCGGTCGGCTTCTGCCGCGCCGCGACCAGGAACGACAGCACGATCGCCACCACGCCGATCAGCGCCGTGTAGATGAAGAACGCCGTGTAGCCGGCGGCCATGGCCTGGGCGCTGACGCCCAGCTTGGCGCCGGCGGCCGTGAAGCTCTCGGGCGGCAGGCGGACGAACAGGTCCTTGAGCAGGCCGATCGGTCCGCCGTGCTCGGCGGCCTGGGCCGAGGCCTCGACGATGCGGCCCGACTGCGAGGCGATGAGCTTGCCGGGCAGGGCGTACAGCGACGAGAACAGGGCGTATTGCGTGGCGGTGAAGCCGGCCGAGGTCAGGCTGGACATGTAGGCGATCAGCGCCGTGCCGGCGATGCCGCCGGCCACATTGTCCAGGCAGATCGACGCGAACAGCATCGGGATGCTGTGGCCGCTCATGGCGAGCAGGGCGAACATCAGGTTGCTGATCGGCTGGGCGAAGGCGCCGATGACCAGGGCCTTCATCAGGCCCAGGCGGGCCACCACGACGCCGCCCAGGAACACGCCGATCATCGAGGCGATGATCCCGAACACCTTCCGGATCTCGGCGATCTCGGTGAGGGAAAAGCCCATGTCCCGGTAGAACGGGTTCATGATGTTCAGCACGAAGTCAGAGACGCGATAGACGCAGATCGCCGCCAGGATCAGGCCGGCCACGCCCTGGAAGCGGGTGAGGAATTCGCCCAGCGGCTCGCCGAACGCCTTGGACATGTAGACGCCGGGCTTGGTGCGAACCTTGGGGATAGGCCAGGCGGCGATGACGACGATGGCCAGGCCCGTGATCACGCCCAGCAGCTGCAGCCAGATTCCGTTGGGCTTGGCGGTCCAGGCGTCGGCCAGGGCTTCGCCGCCGACCAGCTTGGAGAGCAGGGTGGCGTCGCCCGCCAGGCCCGACCCCAGCACCAGAGCGCCCATGACCAGGACGGCCAAGCGCGCCAGCCACTCCAGGACTTCCAGGGCCTTGGGCTGGGCGACGTCGTCGGTCGGGATCGGCCGGATGCTGTGCTCGGCCTCGCGCGGGGCCCACAGGGTGGCCAGGATCCCGATCCCGACGACCACCCCCATCGCCGCGTAGGAGATGTTCCAGCCATAGTGTTCGGCCAGGAGCAGCGGCACGGCGCCGGCCGCGATCATGGCGACCCGGAAGCCCCACTGATAGGCCACAACCATCGGGCCTTGCTCTTCCTTGTCGGCGACCTCGATGCGCCAGGCGTCGATGACGATGTCGTGCGAGGCGGTGGCGAAGCCGACCGCTACGGCCGTCGCCGCCAGGACGCCCAGCTGGTGGGCGGGATTCATGGTCGAGATGGCCCACAGGCCCAGGACCATCGCGCTCTGGAACACTAGCATCCACGCGCGGCGATGTCCGAGCAGAGTGTGCAGGACCGGGACCTTGGCCCGGTCGATCAGCGGGGCCCACAGGAACTTGAACGAGAACGACAGGGTGGCCAGGCTGAAGAAGCCGATCACCGCCAGCGACAGGCCCGCGTCGCGCAGCCACAGCGACAGGGTGTCGAAGATCAGCATGTAGGGCAGGCCCGACGCGAAGCCGAGGCCCAGCATGACCAGGCTGCGCCGCTCGCCGAAGAAGGCCAGGGTCTGGAGAAGGGTCTTCTTCTCCGGCGGCTGGGCGGTGTCGGTCATGGCGATTCCCCTGTCCGGGGACCGCCCGGATTCAGCCGGCGACCTTGGCTCGCGTCGCGGGTTTCGTCCAGCGGCTGGGCATGCCGCCGCCGGCGCTTCCCGACGTCCAGCGCTTGAGGGCGTCGCGCAGGGCTTCCTGCGTCAGGGGTTTCACCAGGAAGTCGTCCATGCCGGCGGCCAGGCAGGCGCGCTTGTCCTCGTCGAAGGCGTCGGCGGTCAGGGCGGTGATCGGGGCGGTGACGCCCTTGGCCCGCAGCGCCCGGGCGGCGTCGACGCCGGACAGGCCGGGCATGCGCACGTCCATCAGGATCAGGTCGTAGGCTCCGGCGACGGCGGCGGCGACCGCCTGCTCGCCGTCAGCGACGCGGTCGACCTTGCAGCCTTCGCGCTCCAGCAGGGTGCGGGCCAGCAAGGCGTTGATCGGATTGTCCTCGGCCAGCAGCACGCGCACGCCATGGGCCACGGCCCCGGCGATGCGGTCGTCATGGGCGGAGGCGTCGGCGGCCGCGCAGCCGTCCTCGCCCTGGGCCGCCTCGGCCTGCAGCACCTGGGCGACCAGAGAGGCCGCGCGCAGCGGCTTGATCAGATAGCCCGAGAAGCCGGCGGCCTTCAGGGGGGCGATGTGGTCGCGCTGCTCGGGGGTCAGCAGCACCACGGCCTTGCGGCCGGGCGGCAGCTTCAGGGCGCCGCGCGGACCGGACAGGGTCTTGTCGATCAGCAGCACGGCGTCGGCCGGCGCGCCCGACAGGGCCGAGGCGATGTCGACGGCGACGAAGGCGCGGCCGCCGGCGGTCTCGATCTGGCGCGCGGTGGCGGCGCGGACGATGGCGTTGGGCGAGGCGATAGCGACGTTGCGACCCGCCAGCGGGGTCTCGCGGACGGGCGGGGCGACGGTCTCGAACGGGGCCTCGAACCAGAACTCGGCGCCCTGGCCCAGCTCGCCGCCGACCCCGACCTCGCCGCCCATGGCGGCGGACAGCCGCGCGACGATGGCCAGACCCAGGCCCGCGCCGCCCAGCTGGGTGGCGTGGGTGATGTCGGTCTGCACGAAGGCCTCGAAGATGCGGACGCGGGCCTCGGGCGCGACGCCCGGCCCGGTGTCGGCCACCGAGAAGCGGATGCGGCCGCCTTCCGTGGCGGTGGCCGTCAGCATGACGCCGCCGGCCTCGGTGAACTTCACGGCGTTGCCGGCGAAGTTCAGCAGGATCTGGCGCAGGCGGCCCTCGTCGGCGCGGATGACGGGCAGGGGCGAGGGCGCGGTCCAGGCGATCTCGACGCCCTTCTCGTGGGCGCGCGGGCTCATCAGCTCGGCGACCTGGCGCAGCAGGCCCTCGACATCCACGGGGGCGAGGCTCAGCTCGATCGAGGCCGCGCCCAGGCGGGCGAAATGCAGCACGTCGTTGACCAGCGACAGCAGGTGGTCGCCGCTCTCGCGCAGGGCGGTGACATAGGACCGCTGCTCGGCCGTCAGCTTGGTGTTCTCGAGCAGCCGCGCCATGCCCAGCACGCCGTTCAGCGGGGTGCGGAACTCGTGGCTCAGGGTGGCCAGCTGCTCGGGCGTGACGCCAGGTTTTTGGTCGCTCATGACCGAAGAGCTTAGCCGACGCGCCTTAACGGGGGGTCAAGCGCCGGACAGTCAGGCGAACGTTGTTTCCTCACCGTGGGTCGGGGTCCGCCGATAGGCCAGGGCCTCGGCGACGTGGACGCGCTGGACGCCGCTCGCGCCTTCAAGGTCGGCGATGGTGCGGGCCAGGCGCAGGGTCCGGGTCCAGCCCCGGGCGCTAAGCCGGCCGGCCTCGGCGGCCTGGGCCAACAGGGCGCGGCCGCGATCGTCCAGGGCGGTGATCGTCTCCAGGAAGGCGCCCTCCGCGCGGCCGTTCAGGCCGTCCGCCGCGCCGTGCTCTTCGGCGCGGCCCAGCTGCAGCGCTCGGGCCCTGGCCACGCGCGCGGCGACCTCGGCCGAGCCCTCGGCCGGCGGCGGCAGGGAGAGGTCGGCGGCGGTGACGGCGGGCATGTCCACGGCCAGGTCGATGCGGTCCATCAGCGGGCCCGACACCCGGCCCTGGTAGTCCTTCTGGCAGCGCGGGGCCTTGCCGCACGCGCCGCGCCCGGCCCCGCCGTGGCCGCAGCGACAGGGGTTCATGGCCGCCACCAACTGCACCCGGGCCGGATAGCGGATGTGGAAGTTGGCGCGGGCCACCATCACCTCGCCGGTCTCCAGCGGCGCGCGGAGGCTGTCCAGCGCCTGGACCCCGAATTCGGGCAGCTCGTCCAGGAACAGGACGCCGTTGTGGGCCAGCGAGACCTCGCCCGGCTTGGCCTTCAGTCCGCCGCCGGTCAGCGCGGCCATGCTGGCGCTGTGATGCGGGCTGCGGAAGGGCCGCGCGCGGGTCAGGGCGCCGCGCGCGATGAGCCCGGCCACCGAATGGACCATCGAGGTCTCGAGGAGCTCCGTCGAGGTCAGGGGCGGCAGCAGGCCCGGCAGCCGCTGGGCCAGCATCGACTTGCCCGAGCCGGGCGGGCCGACGAACAGCAGGTTGTGGCCGCCGGCGGCGGCGATCTCCAGGGCGCGCTTGGCGTGCTCCTGGCCCTTCACGTCGCGCAGGTCCTTGTGGGCCTCGCCCTCGACGATCGGACCGGGTGTCGGGGCCGACAGGATCTGGGCGCCTCGGAAGTGGTTGATCAGCGAGACCAGCGAGCGCGGGGCTAGGATCCGCGTGCCGCCGGCCCAGGCCGCCTCGGGGCCGGAGGCCTCGGGACAGATCAGGCCGAGATCGAGGGCGCCCGCCGCCATCGCCGCCGGCAACGCCCCGGCGGCCGGGACGATGCGGCCGTCCAGGGATAGCTCGCCCATGGCCGCCCAGCCGTCCAGGGCGTCCAGCGGGATGACGCCCAGCGCCGCCATCACCGCCAGGGCGATCGGCAGGTCGAAGTGGGTCCCTTCCTTGGGCATGTCGGCCGGGGCCAGGTTGGCGACGATGCGCTTGCCTGGCAGCGACAGGCCCAGGCCCGCGAAGGCGCCGCGCACCCGCTCGCGGCTCTCGGCCACCGCCTTGTCGGCCAGGCCGACGATGACGAAGGCCGCGTGTCCGGTGGTCAGCTGCACCTCGACGTCGACGCGCCGAGCCTCGACGCCCTCGAACGCGACGGTGACCACCCTGGCGGCCATCGCAAACCCCCGTGGATAATGGATTTTATCCACAACTCACAGCATAGCTTGCGAAATGGAGCAAGAACAAAAAACGAACGTTTTAGGAAATTGGCGTCATTCCGCAGAGTTACCCACCGTTGCGGCGAATGTCCTCGATATGATCCCAGAGTACGGCCGCGGCGTTGACGCCGGTGAAACGCTTGAGCTGTTGCGCGCCCGTTGGCGACGTAACGTTGATTTCCGTAAGATACTCGCCAATGACGTCGATGCCGACAAAGATCAGTCCACGACGCTTTAGTTCGGGCCCGATGATCTTGCACAGTTCCAGGTCGCGGGCCGTCAGGGCGACGGCTTCGGCGCGGCCGCCGACCCGCAGGTTCGAGCGCACCTGACCGTCGGCCGGCACGCGGTTGATGGCCCCGACGGGCTCGCCGCCGACCAGCAGGACGCGCTTGTCGCCCTTGCTGACGGCCGGGACGAACCTCTGGGCGATGACCTGCTCGCGGCCGATCATGGCGTGTAGTTCCAGCAGGGCGTCGAGGTTCGGATCGTCGGCTAGCAGCCGCGCCACGCCCGAGCCGCCGCCGCCGTAGAGGGGCTTCAGCACGATGTCGCCGTGGCGGGCGCGGAAGTCGTAGATCGCCTCGTGGTCCGAGGTGATCAGGGTCGGCGGCTGCACGCCGGGGAAGTCGGTGACGAACAGCTTCTCGGGCGCGTTGCGCACCTCGGCCGGGTTGTTCACCACCAGGGTGTGCGGGTGGATCTTTTCCAGGAAGTGGGTGGCCGTGATGTAGGCCATGTCGAACGGCGGATCCTGGCGCATCAGCACGACGTCGATGTCGTCCTTCATGTCCAGCAGGACCGTCTCGCCCAGCTTGGCGTGCGCGCCCTTCTCGGCGAACACCTCCAGCGGTTGGGCCCGGGCGAACACCCGGCCGTCCTCCAGCGACAGCTTGTCGGGCGTGTAGAACCACAGCTTGTGACCGCGTTCCTGCGCTTCCATCATCATCAGGAAGGTCGTGTCGGTGTCGATGTTGATCCCCAGCACGGGGTCCATCTGGACGGCGACTCGCAGCGACATGGGGGCTCCTGGGCTTTGTCTTCCTGGGCGTCTGGGCGCGACTGCCTAGTTAAGGCGATTTCCAGGGATTGCGAGGGGAAGGTTGTCGCGTGATGTCGCTGCTGGCACGGTCGCGGCATGATCGGCTGGCGGGTCTCCACAATCCTTGTCGCCACGACGCTGGCAGGATGCGCGAGCGCGCCGCCAATCGCCCCTGCCGTCGAGCGCATCGCTTTCGCGCCGACGCCACCGCCCTTCTGTGGGCGCTGCGAGACGGTGAAGTTCGTCGCCAGCGCCGATGGCGTGCTGCGGGTCGAGGCGGGCTACTGGGCGGGGAACTACAGAGACTGGCGGCGTCGGCGCGAGGTTCGCCAGATCACGCCCGAGCAGTTCGCCGACTTCAAGGCTAGGCTCGCGCCCTATAGAGGTCAGCGCGACATCGCCGGTGGTGAGGCCGGGTGCCAAAGCTATCATACCGACGACGCGGGCCTGCGTGTGGAATGGGTGTCAGATTCCGGTCGCCGCGTGCGCGTCTTCGACTTCGGCTGTGAGGACGATCCGGCGATGAACAGAATCGTGTCGGCGGCGCCGACCGCTTTGGGTCTCAAGCCACTCTACTAGTTCAGCCTCAGCCGCATCCGCTCCCGCGCGGCCCGGGCCGCGATGGCCGCGCCGCCGTCCAGGATCTGGGCGCGCGACAGGGCCTGCAGCGCGCCGGCCAGGGCGCCCTGGCCTTCGCGGGCGGCGGCGACGTCCAGCCAGGGGCGGTGGTCGGCCGGGTTGAGCAGGGCGCGGCGCAGGGCCGAGCGCTCGGCGCGGGGCCAGTCCTTGGCCTGCTGGGCGCGGGCGAAGATGTTGTTCTGCAGGCGGATCAGGACGGCGCGGTCCGAGATCGGGGCCATCAGCAGCTCCAGCCGCGAGGCCACGTCAGGCATCAGGCCGGTGCGCAGGGCCCGGCGCGACAGCTCGGACGGCAGCACCACCCGACCCTCGCTGAACGGATCCAGGGCCAGGGGGCCTTCCTCGGTCTCGATGCGCAGCAGGAAGTGGCCGGGGAAGTCGACGCCGTAGAGCTCCAGCCCGACCTGGCGGGCGGCGTGCAGGTAGAAGACGCCCAGCGCCACCGGCAGGCCCTTGCGGCGATCGGCGATGGCGATGACGTCGGCGTTGTCGGGGTGGTCGTAGGTCAGAACGTCGCCGGTCAGCCGCAGGTCGCCGGCCAGGGTCTCGGCCACGGCCTCCTCGGGCGACTCGCTCTCGGCGCGGCGGCGCAGGCGGTCGACGGCGTCGCGGGCCAGGTCGATGGCCGGCGTGGTGTCGCGGCCGGGATCGTCATGGATGGCGCAGGCCAGGGCCGCCTCGAACAGCGGGAAGGTCTCGTCGGGCCCTTCGCCGGCCCGGGTCAGGATCGCCTCGGCCTCTTCGCGCGTCACGTCGGCCCCCCCATCCTCAGGCCGCCCGGCCCGAAGTCCGTTGGCCAGGCGTCGGGCAGGTGGCGCGGCGCGCGGCCGGGCGCCAGGGCGATCAGGTCCAGGCGCACGAAAAGGTCGCGCAACCCGGCGCGGTGCGCGGAAAGGTGGGCGGCGGCGCGACGCAGGCGGTCACGCTGGGTCGGCGTCACGGCGTCCAGGGCGTCCTCGATCGTGGTCCGTTGCTTGACCTCCACAACGGCCAGCACCTTGCCGCGTTGCGCCAGCAGGTCGATTTCGCCCAGCGGCGTCGCCAGGCGGAAGCCCAGGATCCGATAGCCCTTGGCCATCAGCCACAGCGCCGCCAGCACCTCAGCCCGCCGTCCCAGCTTGCGCGCCGCCGCGCCCCGATCCTTGCGAATACGAGCTTGGCGGACACCGGCGACCATCAGGCCTGCTCCTTGGCGTCTTGGTCTTTCAGCGCCAAGGCCTGGCGGTAGAGGTCCTTGCGCGACAGGCCCAGGGCCTTGGCCACCTCGGAGGCGGCCTCGCCCAGCGGCAGGCGGGCCATGGCCTCGCGCAGGGCGGCCTCGGCGTCGTCGGCCGAAGCGACCTTCTCCACGCCCGGACCCACGAGGATGACGATCTCGCCCTTCGGCGCCGTGAAGCGCGGGTCGGCGGCGAGTTCGTCGAGCGGACCGCGCACGCAGGTCTCGTAGAGCTTGGTCAGCTCGCGGCACACGGCCGCCTGGCGCGTCCCGCCGAACACGACGGCCATGTCGGCCAGGCAGTCGGCGACCCGCGAGGCGCCTTCGTAGAAGATCAGGGTGGCGCGGGTGTTGGCGAACTCTTCCAGGAAGGTCCGCCGCGCGGCGCTCTTGGGCGGCGGGAAGCCGGCGAACAGGAAGCGGTCGGTCGGCAGGCCGGCCAGGGTCAGGGCCGCCAGGGCGGCCGAGGCGCCGGGGATCGGGATCACCGGATGGCCGGCCGCGATCGCCTCGCGAGCCAGGCGATAGCCGGGGTCGGAGACCATCGGCGTGCCGGCGTCCGAGACCAGGGCCACGCGCTCGCCGGCCTCCAGCCGGTCCAGGATGCCCGGGATCGCCCGCTCGGCCACGTGCTCGTCGTGACGCTCCAGCCGGGTGCGGATCCCGTAGGCCGCCAGCAGCTTGCCGGTGACGCGGGTGTCCTCGGCCAGCAGGACGTCGCAGCCAGCCAGAATGTCCAGCGCCCGCAGGGTGATGTCGCGCAGGTTGCCGATCGGCGTCGCCACCAGATAGAGGCCCGGCGCCAGCGGCGCGTCGGACAGGGCTGGCGGGGGAAGCTGGCGGCTCAACGTATGGATGTCCCTTATGCTCGCGAAGAAGGCATATCAGGTCGCGAGCGTCCCTGTCAGCCGGTCTAGAACCAGGCGTCCCGCCCGAGTGGCGCGCAATCGATTGGCGTCGTCGGCCAGCAGGCCGGCCGCCACCAGATCGCGGACCTTGGGCAGGTCCGGCGAGAGGCTCAGGGGCGCCATTTCGTCGAAACCGACTCCGTCGTCGATTCGCAGGCCAAGGACCAGGCGCTCCTCGGCGGCCTCCTCGGGCGTGAGGAGCTCGCGCTCGAAGCCGACGCCGGTCTCGGCGACGGCGGCGACATAGTCCTTGATGGCGCGATGGGCGGTGGTCGCCGCGCGGCCCCCTAAACCAGGATTGGCGGGCAGGGTCAGACGCCCGTGCGCGCCGGGGCCGACGCCGACATAGTCGCGGCCGCGCCAGTAGACGAGGTTATGCCGCGAGCGGGCGGCGTCGCCCCGGGCGTGGTTGGAGACCTCGTAGGCGTCGAAGCCGGCGGCCTCCAGGACCTCCTGCGTCGTCTCGAACAGGGTCGCGGCCAGGTCCTCGTCGGGGACGACCAGCGTCCCGCGCCCGACCGCGCGGTCGAAGGCGGTGCCGTGCTCGATGGTCAGTTGGTAGGGCGAGACGTGCTCGGGACCCAGGGCGATGGCTTCGGACAGCTCGGCGCGCCAGGCGGCGTCCGTCTGGCCGGGGCGGGCGTAGATCAGGTCGATGGAAAGGCGCGGAAAGGCCCGCGTCGCCGCCGCTATGGCCCGCCGCGCGGCGCCAGCGTCGTGGTTGCGGCCCAAGGCCTTCAGCGAGGCGTCGTCCAGGGCCTGGACGCCCAGCGACAGGCGCTGGACCCCGGCCTCGGCCAGGGCGGCGAAGCGATCGGCCTCGGCGTCGGTGGGATTGGCCTCCAGGCTGATCTCGAGATCGTCGGCCGGTCGCCACAGGGCCTTGGCGGCGTCGATCACCCGGGCGACCTGGGCCGGGTCCATCAGCGAGGGCGTGCCGCCGCCGAAGAAGATCGACAGCAGGGGCTGGTCGCCGGTCAGGTCGCGCTGGGCGACCAGGTCGGCGACGATGGCGTCGGCCAGGGCCTTCTGCTCGTCGGTCCGGCCCCGGTCGCGGACGACGTTGAAGTCGCAATAGGGGCAGATGCGCGCGCAGTAGGGCCAGTGGACGTAGACGCCCAGGCCCCCGTCCCGTCGCTCAGGGCCACGCGCGCGGTCGGGATCAGTCAAACAGCGCCGCCTTCAGCTTGGCGAAGGCGCGGGCGCGGTGGCTCATGGCGTCCTTGGCGGCGGGTTCCATCTCGCCGAAGGTCAGGTCGTGGCCCGCGGGCACGAAGATCGGGTCATAGCCGAACCCGCGCGCGCCTCGGCCGGGGAACACCAGGGTCCCGTCGACGCGGCCCTCGACCACCACGGCCGGACCGTTCGGCCAGGCCACGGCCAGGGCCGAGGTGAACCAGGCCGAGAGGTCTTCCGAACCGGTCTCCTCGATGCGCTCGGCGACCTTGTCCATGGCCATGGCGAAGTCCTTGCCGGGGCCGGCCCAACGGGCCGAGTAGATCCCCGGCGCGCTGTCCAGCGCCTTGACCGACAGGCCGGAGTCGTCGGCCAGGGCCGGCAGGCCCGAGAGGTCGGCGGCGTGGCGGGCCTTGAGCAGGGCGTTGCCGGCGAAGGTCGTCTCGGTCTCGTCCGGCTCGGGCAGGCCCAGCTGGCCGGCGGTGACGATCTCGAAGCGGCCGTCCAGCAGGGCGGCGATCTCGGGGACCTTGCCCGGATTGTGGGTCGCGGCCACGAGCTTCGCGCCCTTTTCAAGCGTCAGCGGCATCGTTCACTCCGTTGGCAATGCGTGCGTCGAGGCTCCTTTAACGCGATGCGCGGCGTTTGGCGCGAAGCGATCCCGAACAGGCGGTGTGACCTTACGGCAACTGTCGTTTGTCCACAGGCATCATTACCGTAGTTTAATATCGTTTTTCGATAATCGAGATTGGCGGAACGCAAACCGGCCCCTATTTGTTGATCCATGGCGAGGGTCGAATGGCTCGGTCCCCGGCCATGTCTCTCAAACTGGAAAACAAGATGTCCTCCGCCCGCCTGTTCCGCATCGCCGACAAAGTCGTCATGACCGTGATCACCGCCGCGCTCATCGTGGCCGTGCCGGTGTCGGCCGTGGCGTTCGTGGTGCAGACGCTCTAGGCGCGGCAAGGGTTTCCGGGGTCTAAGAGACCGCTGTTTTGACGCCTCCCGCGACGCGGGGCATGTTTGCTAGCGTCGCTGTTGGGGAGCAGCCATGCGCGCCTTGGGGCCCGGCTCCGTTTCGAGTTTCCTGAAGATCATCCTCGACGTGATCTACGTCGGGCTGTGGATCTTCGTCAGCCTGTTGTCGCTGTTCACGCTGGTCGCCCTGCTGTTCAGCTTCAATCCGGAACTGCTGGCCTCGATGTTGCCGATTAGCGACGCCGTCGAGGCCGTCAGCCGCAACGGCGCGCTGTTCGCCGGGGCCCTGGCCGCCTGGGCGCTGCTGCTGGGCGGCTGGATGGTGATCGTCGAGCGCCTGCGCAAGATCTTCGCCACCCTGACCGCCGGCGACCCCTTCCATCCCGACAACGTCGTGCGCCTGCGCCTGATCGGCCTGGTCCTCGCCGGGCTGGAGGTCGGCCGCTACGTCTTCTCGGGGATGGCCCGCTGGCTGGCCCCGAAGGCCAAGGTCATCGACGACAGCTTCACCCTGACCGCCTGGTTCTCGGTGCTGGTCGTCTTCGTCCTGGCCGAGGTCTTCCGCGAGGGCGCGCGCCTTCGCCGCGAAGCCGAACTCACGATCTGACCCGGAGCGACGCCGCATGCCCGTCCGCGTGAACCTCGACCGCGTGCTGCTGGAACGGCGCATGTCGCTGACCGAGCTGTCCGACCGCGTCGGCGTGACCATCGCCAACCTCTCGATCCTCAAGACCGGCAAGGCCCGCGCCGTGCGGTTCTCGACCCTGGACGCCCTGTGCCGCGAACTGCAGTGCCAGCCCGGCGACCTGCTGACCTTCGAATACGGCCCGGCCGACGCCGACGACGAGGAGGACTAGGCCTCGTCCTAGTTCAGCCGCCGCTTCTTCAGCAGGCTGGCGCGGTCCATCGAGCGGACCTCGACCTCGAAGGCGTCACCTTCGCGCAGCACCTTCAGCGGCACGCTGACGCCGGCGTCGCCCAGGCTCCACATCTTCTCGTAGAATTCGGCCAGGTCCGAGACCGGCTCGCCGTCGACGGCCAGGATCAGGTCGCCGGCCTTCAGCTCGGCCCGGGCGGCTGGGCCCTTGGGCGAGATGCCGACGATGACGACGTGGTTCTCCATCTCCTGGGCGAAGACGCCCAGCCACGGACGCGGCGGGTGCGGGGCCTGGCCGCGCGCCAGGTCGTGCAGGATCGGCGGCAGGAGCTCGGCCGGCACGAACATGTTGATCGGCCGGGCGTCGCCGTTCTGGTCGCGGCCTTCCAGGGTCAGGGATCCCAGGCCGACGAGATCGCCCTTGGGGCCGATCAGGGCCGCGCCGCTCCAGTGCGGGTGGGCGGGGCCAGTGATGATCGCGTCGTCCAGCAGGTATTCCCAGTAGCCGGCGAACGGCATGCGGGCCAGGACCTTGCCGGCCACGGCGTGGGCGCGGCCGCCGGCGCCGGCGGCGATCACCGGTGACCCGGCCTCCAGGTCCCTGGCGCTGCCAATGGTCATGACCGGCAGGTCCAGCGGCTCCAGCGCCTGGACGAGACCGAGGCCCGAGCGGACGTCCAGCCCCAGCACGTGGGCCGGCACGCGGCGGCCGTCGTTGCGGGTCAGCACGACCTCTTCGGCCTCGGTGATCAGATAGGCCATGGTCAGGACCAGGCCGCCGGGGCCGACGACCACGCCGTTGCCGACGCGCTCGGTCCCCAGGATGCCGGCCGTATAGGCGTCGGCGGGGACCTGGGCCTCCAGCGCGACCATCGAGGCCAGCGCCTGGTCCAGGTCGAAGCGGTAGGCTTCGGCCGACGGGCGCAGGCGGGCTTCGACTTCATGGCCTTCGAACGGGGTGGGCACGCGAGACTCCTAATCTTCAGACTAGGAATCTGGGACCGTAACCCCGTTCCGGCAAGGGTCGCGGCTGGGTTAGCCGCCGATCGCCGCGCGCTGCATCGCGAACAGCTCGTTGATGCCCTTTTCGGCCAGGCCGAACAGCGACTCGAATTCGGCGCGGGTGAAGCCGCGCTTTTCGCCCGTGGCCTGGATCTCGACGATGTCGCCCACGCCGGTCAGCACGAAGTTGCTGTCGGCCTCGGCGCTGGAGTCTTCCTCGTAGTCGAGGTCGAGGACCGGAACGTTGTTGAAGACGCCGCATGAGACGGCCGCCACCTGGCCCAGGATCGGATCGGTCTTCAGCACGCCTTCGTCCAGCAGGTACTGGGTGGCCAGGCGCAGGGCGACCCAGGCGCCGGTGATGGCGGCGGTGCGGGTGCCGCCGTCGGCCTGGACGACGTCGCAGTCCAGGGTGATCTGGCGTTCGCCCAGGGCCTTGAGGTCGACGACGGCGCGCAGGGAGCGGCCGATCAGGCGCTGGATCTCCTGGGTGCGGCCAGTCTGCTTGCCGGCGGCGGCCTCGCGGCGGCCGCGGGTGTGGGTGGCGCGGGGCAGCATGCCGTACTCGGCCGTGACCCAGCCCTGGCCCTTATTGCGCAGCCAGCCGGGGACGTTCTCCTCGACCGTGGCCGTGACCAGCACCTTGGTGTGGCCGAACGCGATCAGGCAGGAGCCCTCGGCGTAGCGATTGACGCCGGTTTCCAGCGTGACGGCGCGCAGCTGGTCGGGGGCGCGTTCGGACGGACGCATGCGGAAACTCCGGGACATTTGAATACGTGTGACGGGCCGCTTATCCTATTGAGAGCCGAACTTGAATGAGGCCGCCTGCTTTTGTTCGTCGACCGGGTCCCAAACGACACGCCCTCGCGGGCGCTCCCCACGGCCGAGATGGCCAGGGTCGAGATGGCATGACCCATCTCTTCCCGGGCCCGATCGTGCGCACGCCGGGCCTGACCGAGCTGGACGGCCGCGCCCGCGACATCTTCCGTCGCGTCGTCGAGTCGTATCTGGAGACGGGCGAGCCGGTCGGATCGCGCACCATCTCCAAGGGCGGCCTGGCTTTGTCGCCGGCCTCGATCCGCAACACCATGCAGGACCTGGCGCAGCTGGGCCTGCTGGACGCGCCGCACACCAGCGCCGGCCGCATGCCGACCCATGCGGGCCTGCGCATGTTCGTCGACGGCCTGCTGGAGGTCGGCGACGTGGCCGAGGCCGACAAGCAGGCCATCGAGGCGCGGCTGGCGGTGAGGGGCCGCTCGTTCGAGGAAGCCCTGGCCGAAGCCTCGTCGATCCTCTCCGGCCTGGCCGGCGGGGCCGGCATCGTCGTCACGCCCGTCCGCGAGGGTGGGGTCAAGCACGTGGAGTTCGTGCCGCTGGGCGGCGGCCAGGTGCTGGCGGTCATGGTGTTCGAGGACGGCCAGGTCGAGAACCGGCTGATGCGCCAGGCGCCCGGCGTCACCCCCTCGGCCCTGCAGGAGGCCGGCAACTTCCTCAACGCCCGCCTGCGCGGCCGCACCCTGTCGGAGGCCCGCAGCGAGATGGGCGTCGAGCTGGACGCCGCGCGTCGGCAGCTGGACGAGACCGCCGCCCGCCTGGTCGAGGATGGCCTGGCGGCCTGGAGCGGCGGGGAGGGCGACGCCCGCTCGCTGATCGTGCGCGGCCAGGCCAACCTGCTGGCCGACGCCCGGGCCCGCGAGGACATCGACCGCGTCCGCCAGTTGTTCGACGACCTGGAGCAGAAGGGCCAGTTGATCGGGCTGCTGGATGACGTGCGCGACGCCGAGGGCGTTCGCATCTATATCGGGGCCGAGACGCGTCTGTTTTCGCTTTCGGGTTCCTCCGTGATCGCGGCGCCCTATATGACGGGCCGTCAGAAGGTGTTGGGCGCGATCGGCGTGATCGGTCCGGCGCGATTGAACTACGCCCGAGTCATCCCGTTGGTGGACTACACCGCCCGGGTGCTCGGACGGATGATGGATGGATAAGGACTTTACGAGATGACCGACGAGCAAACGCCGGCGGAAGATGTCGCTTTCGAAGCCGACGACGCCGCGCAGGAGATCGAGGCGCTGAAGCTCGAGGTGGCCCAGTTGAAGGAGCAGGCGCTCCGCTACGCCGCCGAGGCCGAGAACACCAAGCGCCGCGCCGAGCGCGAGATGAACGACGCGCGCGCCTACGCGATCCAGAAGTTCGGCCGCGACCTGCTGGGCGTCGCCGACAACCTGGCGCGCGCCACCGCCCACAGCCCGCGCGAATCGACCGACGCGGCGGTGAAGAACTTCATCATCGGCGTCGAGATGACCGAGAAGGAGCTGCAGAGCGCCTTCGAGCGCAACGGCCTGAAGAAGATCGACCCGGCCCAGGGCGAGAAATTCGATCCGCACCTGCACCAGGCGGTGACCGAACAGCCCTCGACCGAGGTCGCCGCCGGCGGCGTGGTCGCCGTGCTGCAGGCCGGTTACGAGCTGATGGGGCGGCTGGTGCGACCGGCCATGGTCGCCGTCGCGGCCAAGGGCTCGACGGGGCCCCAAGGGGGCGCGTCGACCGGCGAGCAGGCCGGCGCGTCCGCCAACCCCTACGCCGGGGCCGGGGCGGACGAGGACAGCTCGGGCGGCTCGTTCGACACGAAAGCCTGACTTTAGGCTCGCGGGGCGCGGAAATGACCGCCGCGCCCCCTTTCCCCCTTCGCGCTTTGCGATAATGTCGGCGGTCCCTTCACCACGGGAGGGCGGGGCGATTCCGAGGATTCTTTCGCACGCCCCCGCTCCCGCGTTCTGGACCGGATTATGAAGCTTACGATCGAACGGGCGGCGCTGCTCAAGGCGCTGGGGCATGTGCAGAGCGTTGTCGAACGGCGCAACACCATTCCGATCCTGTCGAACATCCTGCTGTCGGCCGACGGCGACCGCCTGTCGTTCTCGGCCACCGACCTGGACATGGAGATCATCGACGAGGGCTTCGCCCAGATCGACGTCCCCGGCCAGATCACCGCGCCCGCCCACACCCTGTACGAGATCGTCCGCAAGCTGCCCGACGGCGCCGACGTCTCGCTGACCTTCAGCGGCGACGATCCCCGCCTGGTCATCCAGGCCGGTCGTTCGCGCTTCAACCTGCCGGTGCTGCCGGCCGGCGATTTCCCGGTGATGAGCTCGGACGGCCTGTCGAACCGCATCGCGGTCGACACCAACGAGCTGATCCGCCTGATCGACAAGACCCGCTTCGCGATCTCGACCGAAGAGACCCGCTACTACCTGAACGGCCTCTATCTCCACACGGTCAACGAGGGCGGCGAGACCAAGCTGCGCGCCGTGGCCACCGACGGCCACCGCCTGGCCCTGGCCGAGATGCCGGCGCCCGAGGGCGCGGTCGGCCTGCCGGGCGTGATCGTGCCGCGCAAGACCATCGCGGAGGCCCGCCGCCTGATGGAATCGGCCGGAGAGACGGTCGACGTCCAGCTGTCGCCGCAGAAGGTCCGCTTCGAGTTCGGCCAGGCCGCCCTGACCTCCAAGGTCATCGACGGCGCCTTCCCGGACTATCTGCGCGTCATTCCGCGCGACAACGCCAAGATCCTGACCCTGGACAACGACCTGTTCGCCAAGGCCGTCGACCGCGTCGCCACCATCTCGGCCGAGAAGAGCCGTTCGGTGAAGCTGGCCATCGAGCCGGGCCGCATCACCCTGACCGTCCGCAACATGGAAGCCGGCCAGGCCGTGGAAGAGGTCGAGGTCGACTACGACGGCGAGCCCTTCGAGATCGGCTTCAACGCCCGCTACCTGCTGGACGTCTGTGGTCAGATCGCCGGCCCGCAGGCCGAGTTCCGCTTCGCCGACCCGGCCAGCCCGACCCTGGTGGTCGATCCGGTCGATCCGGGCGTGAAGTATGTGCTGATGCCGCTGCGGGTCTGATCCCGCGCGCTGGTTTCTGAGATCAAATGGGCCGGCGCTTGGAGCGCGATAGCCGAAAGTGTGGGCGGTTTCGGCGGCCATCGCGCTCTAATACTTAGAGATGGAGCCTGCTTAGGCAGGCTCCAGGCGCCCGTTCTGCTTTCGGGGTTCTGTCATGAAGAAGCTGCTCGCCGCCTCGGCCGCCGTCCTGGCCCTCGCCGCCGCCGTTCCCGGACTCGCCCAGCAGGTCGAGCGCCGCGAGATCGGCAATCAGATCCTCGAGAACGTGCCGGTCGCGGCGCCGGCGATCCGCGAGGGCCTGGCAAAGTACCAGAACGCCCGCTCGGCCTATTTCGACGACTGGGCGGCGAATGGCGGCATGGTCGTCACCACGCGCTTCGGCAACACCAATCAGCTGCACCTGGTGGCCGGCCCGGGCGCCGACCGTAGCCAGATCACCTTCTATGACGAGCCCGTCGGCGTGGCCCACACCCTGCCGAACGGCCAGATCCTGTTCTCCAAGGACACCGGCGGCGACGAGTGGTTCCAGCTCTTTCTGCGCGACGCCGACGGCAAGACGGTCCAGCTGACCGAGGCGGGCACGCGCAACCAGTCGCCGGCCTGGTCAAAGGACGGTTCGGTGCTGGTCTGGTCGCGGGCGACCAAGGGCTCGGCCGACTACGACGTGCTGATGCGCGACCCGTCGGGCGCGACCAAGGTGATCTACAAGGGCCAGGGTCAGGTCTCGCCGATCGCGGTGTCGCCCGACGGCAAGACGGTGCTGCTGGGTCGCTACTTCTCGATCAACGAGTCCAAGCGCTGGCTGCTGGACGTGGCGACCGGCGCGCTGACCGAGCTGAACCCGAGCAAGGCCAAGATCGCTTACGACGGCGGCAAGTTCACACCGGACGGCAAGTCAGTGCTGCTGCTGTCGGACGAGGGCTCGGACTTCCTGCGCCTGACGCAGATCGACCTGGCCACGGGCGCGAAGGTCAATGTCTCGGGCGAGCGTCCCTGGGACATCGAGGACTTCGCCCTGTCCGACGACGGCCGGATCCTGGCCTATGTCGTCAACGAGGACGGCTATTCGAAGCTGGTCGTGCGGGACTTCCGCACCCGTCGCGCGCTGCCGCAGCCCGAGCTGCCGGCTGGCGTCGTCTCCGGCATCGCCTTCTCGCCCGACGCCTCGAAGCTGGGCTTCAGCCTGGCCGCGCCGACCGCCGCCAGCGACGCCTGGAGCTGGGGCGTGACCGACGCCAAGCTGGAACGCTGGACGGCCTCGGAGCTGGGCGGGCTGGACGCCAAGGCGCTGGCGACCCCGGAGCTGGTCCGCTACCCCTCGTTCGACAAGCGCTCGATCCCGGCATTTGTCTATCGGCCCAAGCTGGCCGCTGGCCAGCGAGCGCCGGTGATCATCGACATCCATGGCGGGCCGGAGGGCCAGTCGCGCCCGACCTTCAACGCCTTCCACCAGCACACGGTGGCCGAGCTGGGCGCGGCGGTGATCGTCACCAACGTCCGCGGCTCGACCGGCTACGGCAAGACCTACCTGAACCTCGACAACGCCGAGAAGCGCGAGGACTCGGTCAAGGACATCGGCGCGCTGCTGGACTGGATCAAGACGCAGCCAGACCTCGATCCCAACCGGGTGGTGGTCTACGGCCAGTCGTACGGCGGCTACATGTCGCTGGCCGTGATGACCCACTATTCCGACCGCCTGGCCGGCGGGATCGAGCGCTACGGGATCAGCAACTTCGTCTCGTTCCTGCAGAACACCGAGGCCTACCGCCGCGACCTGCGCCGGGCCGAGTACGGCGATGAGCGCGACCCGAAGATGCTGAAGGCCTTCGAGACGATTTCGCCGATGAACAACGTCTCCAGGATCACCAAGCCGATGCTGGTCATGCAGGGCTGGAACGATCCGCGCGTGCCCAAGTCCGAATCCGACCAGGTGGTCGCCAAGTTGCGCGAGAAGGGGATCGAGACCTGGTACGTCCAGTTCAAGGACGAGGGCCACGGCTTCCTGAAGAAGGCCAACAACGACCGCCGCCGCGAGGTGGAAACCCAGTTCCTGCAGAAGGTGCTGGGCGTTTCTCCGGCCCAGTAGGGCTGGACGCCGCATGGACAAGCCCGCCGGAGCGCTCGACGAGGTCTTCCAGGCGCTGGCCGACCCGACCCGGCGGGCGATCCTCGATCGTCTCGCCCAGGGGGCGGCCAGCGTCGGCGAACTGGCCGCGCCGTTCGACATGGCCCTGACCTCGTTCATGAAGCACCTGAAGATTCTGGAGCGGGCCGGCTGGATCGCCACCCGCAAGTCGGGCCGCGTGAGGACCTGCGCCATCGTCACCGACCGCTTCGCCGACGTCGGCGCCTGGGTCTATGGCCACCGCGCGCTCTGGGAGAACCGTCAAGGCTGACGCAAGGGTCATATTGCGCCCGCTCATAAGGGCGCTAAGGTCCGTTTCATATCAAAACGGGAGGCGGCCCATGGCCAAGGTAAACTATGTGACGGTGGGCTCGAACGACCTGGAGAAGGCCAAGACCTTCTACGATGGACTCCTGGGCTCAATCGGCTTCAAGCCGTTGTTCGAGCATCCGTCCGGCGGCCGCCTTTATCGTGGCGACGGCTGCATGTTCGGGGTGCTGGGCCCGTTCGACGGCAACCCGGCCTGCATCGGCAACGGGATGATGGGCGGCTTCGCCTTCGACACCGTCGAGGAGGTCGACGCCTTCCACGCCAAGGCCCTGGAGCTGGGCGGCAAGGACGAGGGCGCGCCCGGCGCGCGGATGCCCAAGGCCTATTTCGCCTATTTCCGCGACCTCGATGGCAACAAGCTCTGCGGCTACAAGATCGGCTAGGTTTCACGGGTCCAACTTTCGCCCCGATCCGGGCCGCTTGCGGTCTCTATCGGGGCGCATCCACGTCGCTCCCGATGTGGAGATGAGCATGCGTATCGCCTGGGAGCGTGTCGGCGCGGTGATGGTGAGCATCGGCCTCTGGACCGTGCTGCTTGTCTTCGGACGGCACGCCCTGCATCTGGCGCGTGGCGAGGTCCACACCCTGGCCCACCTGGCGCTGAGAGGGCGCAGCCGACTGGTCTGAAGTCCGGGGGCTGCGCATCGCCGCCGAAATGCTATTAGGCGCTCATGGCGTCGGCCGCTCTGCTTTCCCTGACCCTGACGGATTTCCGCTCGTACGAGCGCGCCCGCCTCGAGACCGAGGGGCGCAGCGTCTATCTGTTCGGCGCCAACGGGGCCGGAAAGACCAATCTTCTCGAGGCCATCAGCCTTCTGACCCCCGGCAAGGGGCTGCGCGGCGCCAGCATGGCCGAGGTCGGCCGCCGCCTGCCCGGCGAGGCCGTGGGGCGCGCCTGGGCCGTGGCCGCCGAGGTCGAGAGCGGTGAGGACGCGCCCGTCCGCATCGGCACCGGGGTGGAGCAGGGCGGGGCGGCCCGCCGCGCCGTGCGGATCGAGGGCGAAACCGTCTCGCCCGGCCGCCTGGCCGACCATGTCCGCCCGATCTGGCTGACGCCCGCCCAGGACCGCCTGTTCCTGGAGGCCGCCTCCGAACGGCGGCGGTTCTTCGACCGCCTGGTCTTCGCGGGGGAGCCGGCCCACGCGGCCAACGCCAACGCCTATGACAAGGCCCAGCGTGAGCGCATGCGCCTGCTGACCGACGCCGCCGAGGCCGGCGCGCCGCCCGACGCGACCTGGCTGAACGCGCTGGAGGCCCGGCTGGCCGAGTCCGGGGCCCTGATGTCCCAGGCGCGCGCCCGCACGCTGCTGGCCCTGCAGGCTGAGATCGACGGTCGCGGCGACAGGCCCTTTCCACAGGCCCGCCTGACCCTGACCGGCGAGTGGGAGAAGATGGCGCTGGACGGCGTTCCGTTCGCCGAGATCGAAGAGCGGCTGGCCTCCGCCCTGGCGGCGGCGCGGCCGCGCGACGGGGCTGCCGGGCGGGCCCTGACCGGTCCGCATCGCGGCGATCTGGCCATCTTCCACGTCGAGAAGGACCGTCCGGCGGCGGAGTGCTCGACCGGCGAGCAGAAAGCCCTGATTCTGAACCTCGTTCTGGCCCAGGCAGCGCGACTTTCGCGTGCGGAATCCGCGCCGAATCCTGTAATACTACTCGACGAAGTCGCCGCGCATCTCGATCTTACCCGACGAGCCGCGTTGGCTGACGAACTCACGGCGCTCAAGCTCCAGGCCTTCCTCACCGGCACGGACGAGTCGCTGTTCGACCATCTCAAGGGTCGGGCATTAGGCGTTCGCGTGGGCGAGGCCGGCCTGACCGTTCTGGAAGACGAATGACCGAGAACACCGAAGACCAAGTTCCCGAAATGACGACCGAGGAAGCCGCCGCCCAGTATGGCGCCGACTCGATCAAGGTGCTGAAGGGCCTCGACGCGGTCCGCAAGCGTCCGGGCATGTACATCGGCGACACCGACGACGGCTCGGGCCTGCACCACATGGTCTACGAGGTGGTCGATAACGCCATCGACGAGGCCCTCGCCGGGCACGCCACCAAGGTCCAGGTCATCCTCAACGCCGACGGTTCGGTGACGGTCACCGACGACGGCCGCGGCATCCCGGTCGACATGCACGAGGGCGAAGGCGTCTCGGCGGCCGAGGTCATCATGACCCAGCTGCACGCCGGCGGTAAGTTCGACCAGAACAGCTACAAGGTCTCGGGCGGCCTGCACGGCGTCGGCGTCTCGGTCGTCAACGCCCTGTCGGACTGGCTCGAGCTGCTGATCCACCGCAATGGCAAGGTCCACCAGATGCGCTTCGAGCGCGGGGATGCGGTGACCTCGCTGAAGGTCACGGGCGACTCGCCGTTGCGTACGGAAGGCCCCAAGGCCGGCGAGACCCTCTCCGGCACGGAAGTGACCTTCTTCCCGTCGCGCGACACCTTCGCGTTCATCGAGTTCGACCGGAAGACCCTGGAGCACCGCCTGCGCGAGCTGGCGTTCCTGAACTCGGGCGTGACGATCTGGTTCAAGGACAATCGCGACGCCGAGCCGTGGGAAGAAAAGCTGCACTATGACGGCGGCATCGAGGCCTTCGTTCGCCACCTCGACAAGGTCAAGACGCCGCTGCTGAAGGCCCCGATCTCGGTTCGCGGCGTCAAGGACAAGGTCGAGGTCGACCTCGCCCTGTGGTGGAACGACAGCTACCACGAGCAGATGCTGTGCTTCACCAACAACATCCCGCAGCGGGATGGCGGCACGCACCTTTCGGCGTTCCGCGCCGCGCTGACGCGGATCATCACCGGCTACGCCGAGAGTTCGGGCATCCTGAAGAAGGAAAAGGTTTCGTTGGGCGGCGAGGACGCCCGCGAAGGCCTGACGTGCGTGCTGTCGGTCAAGGTTCCGGACCCGAAGTTCAGCTCGCAGACCAAGGACAAGCTGGTCTCGTCCGAAGTGCGCCCGGCCGTCGAAGGTCTGGTGCAGGAAGGCTTGGCGACCTGGTTCGAGGAGCACCCGAACGAGGCCAAGCAGATCGTTTCAAAGATCGCCGAGGCCGCCGCGGCCCGCGAGGCCGCCCGCAAGGCGCGCGAACTGACCCGCCGCAAGAGCGCGCTCGACATCACGAGCCTGCCCGGCAAGCTGGCCGACTGCTCCGAGCGCGATCCGGCCAAGTCCGAGATCTTCATCGTCGAGGGCGACAGCGCCGGCGGCTCGGCCAAGCAGGCCCGCAACCGCGACAACCAGGCCGTCCTGCCCCTGCGCGGCAAGATCCTGAACGTCGAACGGGCGCGGTTCGACAAGATGTTGTCGTCGGATCAGATCGGCACGCTGATCACGGCCTTGGGGGCCGGCATCGGCCGCGACGACTTCAATCCGGACAAGGTGCGCTACCACAAGATCGTGTTGATGACCGACGCCGACGTCGACGGCGCCCACATCCGCACCCTGCTGCTGACCTTCTTCTATCGGCAGATGCCGGAGCTGATCGAGCGCGGCTACATCTACATCGCCCAGCCGCCGCTCTACAAAGCCGCCAAGGGTAAGTCCTCGCGCTATCTGAAGGACGACAGCGAGATGGACGCCTTCTTGATCGACGAGGGTGTCGACGGGGCCGAACTGGACCTGCCGTCGGGCGAACGTCGCACCAGCCAGGACCTGCTGGCTTTGGTGCAGCTGTGCCGCCAGGCCAAGGGCAATATCGATCGCCTGGCCGCCCGCGCGCCATCGTTCGCCATCGAGCAGTCGGCCCTGGCTGGCCTGCTGGGCGAAACGCCCGACATCGCGGCCGCCGCGGCCCGCCTGGACCTCTATGCCGAGGAAGGCGATGGCCCGTGGACGGGCGATCGTGGCGACACGGGCTATGTTTTCAAGCGTGTCCGTCGTGGCGTCACCGAGACCGTGGTGCTGGATGACGGCCTTCTGCATGCCGCCGACGCCCGTCGCCTGGCCGAGCGGGCAGGGGCCCTGGCCGAGATCTTCTCGGGCCGGGCGGTGTTCCGCCGCAAGGACAAGTCGACCACCGTCCGGGGGCCGATGGACCTCGTGGCCGCCGTGATGGACGCCGGCCGCAAGGGCCTTACCATCCAGCGCTACAAGGGGCTGGGTGAGATGAATCCCGACCAGCTGTGGGAGACGACGCTGGACGTCGAGGCTCGCACCCTGCTGCAGGTGCGGGTGAACCATGCCGACGACGCCGACGACATGTTCAGCCGCCTGATGGGCGACCTGGTCGAACCGCGTCGCGAGTTCATTCAGGAAAACGCCCTGGATGCCGAGGTGGACGTCTAGAACGTCGTTCTAAGTGCTTGTCTTCTAAGCGTCGGGCGCCCGCTTCGCGGGCGTTCCGGCGCTTTTTCGCGTTGTGCGGGCCTTCAGGCTTGGGGTGTGACCTTCCGCGTCATCGCGCCGCGATGACGAGGGCGTCATCTTGCGTGGATCGAGTTGATTCGCTCGAAAGTGTTTCGCGTGGGGGCGCACGGATGGAACAAGACGCAAGTCTCCGTCCAGAACGGATTCTTGACCTCTCGGAGCGTCTGTCCAGCGTGGCGGGCGAAAAGATCGGCGAGATCGCCAGGGTCAATCGCGCGGCCAAGATGCTGGCCATCAACGCGCTGATCGTCGCGGCGCGGGCGGGCGAGGCCGGCAAGGGCTTCGCGATCGTCGCCGAGGAATTCAAGAAGATCTCGACCGAGATCGACGCCGTGGCCGCCGCGCTGGACAGTCAGGTGCGCGCCGATCTGGACGAGCTGTCGGCCATCGGCGGGGCGATCCTGGGCCACATGCGCGGTCAGCGCCTGGCCGACCTTGCTCTCAACGCCATCGAGATCGTGGACCGCAACCTCTACGAACGCACCTGCGACGTGCGCTGGTGGGCCACGGACTCGGCGGTGGTGGCGTGCCTGGCCGAAAGCGACGATACCGCCGCGCGCCGCTACGCTAGCGAGCGTCTGGGCGTGATCCTGGACGCCTACACCGTCTATCTCGACCTCTGGATCTGCGACGCCAAGGGGCGGGTGGTCGCCAATGGCCGGCCGGGCCGCTACCCGAACGTCATCGGCCGTTCGGTGGCCGAGGCGCGCTGGTTCCAGGACGGGATGAGCACGGCCAGCGGCGACGACTTCGTGGCCTGCGACATCGAGCGGTCCCACGCGCTGGGCGACGCGCCGGTGGCCACCTACGCCACGGCGATCCGCGCCGGCGGCCAGTCCAAGGGCGAGGTTCTGGGCGTGCTGGGCGTGCATTTCGACTGGCGGCCCCAGGCCCAGGCCGTCGTGGACGGCGTGCGCCTGACGCCCGAGGAGCGTGAACGCTCGCGGGTGATGCTGCTGGATCAAAAGGGACGAGTATTGGCCTCGTCCGACAACCAGGGTGTTCTCAGCGAAGTCTTTCCGCTGGATGTCTCGGCCGGTCCGATGGGAAGCTACGCCGACGGGGAGATCACCGTCGGCTATGCATTGACGCCCGGCTACGAGACTTACGCGGGTCTTGGCTGGTACGGCTGCCTTGTTCAGCGACAACAGGTTCAAACAGCAGCGGTTGCAGCCGCTTAGTTTTAACCAAACTCGCTGCGAACTATTCGAACTATTTGGTCGCCTAAAACGCGCAATCGATCAGATTCGCGGCATTTACCATGGATTCTGCATGTGCGGCGTTGCCATGCGCGGCCGTACATGATTTTTTAGGCCTAACCAAACCGCCGAAAAAACTCTGCGTATCTGCCATGGCGGGGCAAACACGTCACATTCATAGTCTTAAGGTCCGTAAGCGTTCTCTTTCGCGTGAAGATTGCGCCCGTGTGTGATCTTCCGGAGACGGTGTCTCCGAGAAATCGACGAAAAAGTGCATTCCGGGCTAGAGCATTGGTTTACGTTGTCCTAAAGGGACCCCGTTCAATTGGAGGGAGCAATGGCTTCTCATCGCGTTCGCGCTATCGCCATTAGCCTGGCCGTCGCGCTGGCGCCCATCGGCGCTGGCGCCGTCTGGGCCCAAAACACGCCGGCCCCGACGGCCGCCTCGCTGCAGGCGACCATCGCCGCCGCGGCTCAATCGGCCGCGCAACAACCGGGCTTCGCTCAGCGCACCCCGGCGCAAAAGCTCGCCGCCATCCAGGCAGCGATCTCGGCCGCCCTGGCCGCCAGCGGCGCTTCGCCGACGGTGATCGCCGCCGCTCTGATCCAAGCCGTGTCGAGCGGCACGGTCAGCGCCGGCGTCGCCATCCAGGTCGCCGCCGCGGTGGCTCCGGAAATGGCGCAGCAAGTGGCCTCGGCTCCGGCCGTGACCCAACAACTGGCGGCGACCGGCCAATCGGCCACCGTCACTCAAACGGCCGCGACTGACGCCGGTGGCGCGCCTAGCGTGCTGGTCAGCCTGGCCGGCGTTGCTTCGACCTCGACCGGCGGCGACGCCGCGACGGGCGCTGGCGGCGGCACGACGACGGTCACTCCGGCGCCGTACGATCCGTGCGCGGGCGTGATCGCCGCCTACTGCGGCAGCTAAGTTAAGAAACCTCGGGGTGGACCGGCGCGTCACGACGCGCGCCGGCCGCCTCTTACTGGTGGGGATAAGATATGCGAATTCTGACGTGCTCGGCCGCTATGGCCTGTATCGCGTTCACCGCGCCGCAAATTGCTCAGGCGCAAGACCAAACCATTGCCTCCAACTTCAAGCGCGACAAGAACGTCTCCGTTCGTCAGCGCCCGCGCCCGGACTATGAGGCGACCGGTCAAAAGACCGGCGGCTTTACGGTCTATCCGCGCGTGACCGTGGATGTCGAGCATAACGACAACATCTACGCCGTCGCGACGGGCAAGACCGACGACACCATCTGGCGCGTGAAGCCGGAAGTGGCGATCCGTTCGGACTGGTCGCGTCACGCGCTGGGCTTCTTCGCCGGCGCCAACGTGATCCGCTATACCGACAACGACACCGAGAACGCCGAGGAATACACCCTGGCGGGCAACGGCCGGATCGACATCGACCGCGGCTCCAACGTCGCCCTCTCGGCCCAGGCTCAGAAGCTGATCGAACCGCGCACCTCGCCGACCGCTCCCACGGCTTCGGGCGAGCCGGTCGAATACGATCTGAACCAAGGTTCGATCGTGCTGACCAAGGAGTTCAATCGCCTGCGCGTCACCGGTCGCGTGGACGACAAGGACTTCAACTATAAAGACGTTCGCAACATCGCCGGCACCGGCGTCGTTGATCAGGACTTCCGCGACCGCAACGAAATCTACTACGGCGCCAAGGCCGAGTACGCGGTCAGCCCGGACACGGCGGTCTATCTGTCGGCCCTGGGCAACAAGAAGGACTACGACACGAACATCGTCGCTTCCGACCGCTCGTCGGACGGCTATGTCGTCGGCGTTGGCGCCAACTTCGACGTCTCCGAGCTCGTGCGCGGTGACGTCCAAGTGGGCTACATGAAGCAGTCCTACGACAACCCGGCCTTCTCGAAGATCGATGGCTTCAACGCGGCTGGCCGCGTTGAGTGGTTCCCGACCCAACTGACGACCATTGCTCTGAATGGCTCGCGCACCATCGAGGAATCGACGGCCTTGGGTTCGCAAGGCTATATCTCGAACAACATCGGCGCCTCGATCGATCACGAACTCCTGCGGAACGTCCTGGTTTCGGCCGCCTATACCCACGGCAAGGACAACTACAAGGGCGTCGATCGCGACGACAAGCGCGACAACTTCTCGGCGACAGCGACCTATCTGCTGAACCGCCGCGTCGGTCTGTTCCTGACCTATAATTACCTGAAGCAAGACTCGAGCGGCGCGCAGAGCGGCGCCTCGTTCAAGGACAACAAGGTGATCGCCTCGGTCGCCCTGCAGTTCTAAGCCACGCTTCTTAGAACGTCCACAAAACGGCAAGGTTTGCCGATTACTGAGAGTAGTTATGGACGGCTCCGGTTTTGAAACTTCGAACGCTCCGGTGAATGACACCGGAGCGTTGTCTTTTGACCTGAACATCGTGATCGCGACGTTCAGGCGACGCTTCCGGCTCTTCGCGGCCGTGGCGGTGGTGGTGTTCGCGGCGGTGGTGCTGTTCACCCTGCAACAGACGCCCAAATATACGGCGACGGCCCAGGTCATGCTGGACGTGCGCAAGGAACAGGTCACCGACATGAACGCGGTGCTCTCGGGGCTGCCGGCGGATTCGTCCGTCGTCGACACCGAGGTCGAGGTGCTGAAGTCGCGTTCTCTGGCTAGCCGGGTCGTCAAGGACCTGAAACTCGAGCAGGACCCGTATTTCAATCCTTACCTGCCGGACGCCAAGGGCGCGACGGCTTGGCTGTCTTCGCTGAAGAAGGCCGCGGCGCCGACCGCGACCACGGATCCCCTGGAGCTGCAGCGCCAGCGTGAGCGGATCGTCGACAACGTGCTGGACGGCCTGAAGGTTCGTCGCGCGGGTCTGACCTATCTGATCTCGATCGAATACACGCATGTCGATCCTAAGCGAGCCGCCGATCTGGCCAACGCCTTCGCCAACCTCTACCTGACCGAACAGCTCGAGGCGAAGTTCGACGCGACGGCGAAGGCCAACGAGTGGCTGGACACCCGGGTCGCCGAACTGCGCGACCAGGTCCAGCAGGCCGACGCCGCGGTCCAGCAATACAAGATCGCCAACAACCTGCTCAGCGCCGAGGGGGCGACCCTGACCGAGCAGGAAATCTCCGGCTTGAACCAGCAGCTGGCCCTGAGCCGCGCCTCGCAGGCCGAGACGGACGCCCGTCTCTCGATCGCGCGGCAGCAACTGGCGCGCGGCAGCACCGGTGAAGATGTCGGTGAGTCGCTGAACTCGCCGGTCGTGCAGCAGCTGCGCAGCCAGCGCGCCGCCAAGAGCGCTCAGGTCGCCGACCTGGCTGGTCGTTACGGTGATCGCCACCCCGACCTGCTGAAGGCGCGTCGCGAACTGGCCGACATCGACGGTCAGATCCAGGCGGAAATCCGACGCATCATCTCGAGCCTGGAAGCCCAGGCTCAGGTGGCTCGCCAGCGCACCGGTTCGGTGGCGGCCAGCGTCTCGCAATCGAAGGGCACGCTCGCTGGCAACAACCGGGCCGCCATCGGCCTGGCCGAGCTGGAGCGCAAGTCCCAGTCGGTCAAGACGTTGTACGAGACCCTGCTGGCCCGCTTCAAGCAGACCACCACCCAGGACGGCATCGAACAGGCCGACGCCCGCGTGGTGTCGCCCGCCAAGATTCCGACGGGGCCCAGCTATCCCAAGCCTTCGCTGAACTTCGCCCTGGGCCTAGTGCTCGCCCTGGGCGCGGGCGTCGCCGCGGTGGTGCTGGCCGAAATCCTGATGGCCGGCCTGTTCACCGAGGACGAGGTCGAGCGTCGCCTGGGCCTGCCCTATCTGGGCGCGGTGCCGAGCCTCGGCACCACGGTCGACGACGCCAAGACCCTGAAGGGCCTGACGCCGCCGGACTATCTGTTGGCCAAGCCGCTTTCCAGCTTCGCCGAAAGCCTGCGCAAGCTGCGTGCGTCGATCCTGTTCTCCAAGGTCGGCGAGACGGTGAAGGTCATCGCGGTCACCTCGTCCCTGCCGGGCGAAGGCAAGACCACGACCACCTTCTCGCTGGCGCGCACCCTGGCCAGCTCGGGCGCCAAGGTCGTGGTCGTCGACTGCGACCTGCGCCAGAGCGCCATCAGCCAGTTCCTGAAGGAGCCGGCTCCGGTCGGCCTGCTGGAGGTGCTGAACGGCGTGGCCACCCTGGACCAGGCGCTGATCGACGACGAGAGCGGCGCTCAGATCCTGCCGCTGGCCAAGTCGGCCTATACGCCGCGTGACGTGCTCGGCTCGCCGGCCATGCATCGCCTGCTGCAGGAGCTGCGCAACCGCTACGAAATCGTTCTTCTGGACACGGCGCCGCTGCTGGCGATCGCCGACACCCGCATCCTGGCGCCGCACGCCGACGCCGTGGTCATGCTGGTGCGTTGGAAGAAGACGCCGGTGAAGGCGGTGCAGTCGGCCCTGGCCCTGCTGCAAGGCACGCGGGCGTTCATCGCCGGCGTCGCCCTGACCCAGATGGACCTCAAGGCCCAGTCCCGCTACGGCTACGGCGACTCCTACTATTACTACGCCAACTATCGAAAGTACTATGCGGACTAGGACGCGATCGGGCGGGGGCGCGCCGTCGCCCGGAGCTTCCAAGAGTCGAAAACTGCAAGTTTCCGAGAGCGTCGCGATCGGCGCTCTCGTTAGCTTGATCCTGGCCGAGATTATCGCGTTCGGCTCTAGCGATGTGGCCGTGGCCGCGGTGTTTGGCGTCCTCCAGGCCGCGTTCCTGCTGGGCCTGCTGCTTTCCTGCGGATGGGCGCGCAAGGTCTCCAGCGGGCTGACCTCTGTCTGGCCCGGCCTGATGTTCGTGGCCCTGCTGGTCGCCGTCGCCTGGGGCCTGACGCCGTTTGGCCCCGGCGGGGCGCATCCCGTCTGGCGCTATCTGGGCCCGGAAGGCGGGTCGATCACGGTCGATCGCTCATCCCTCGTCATAAACATTCTGCGTCTACTGGGCCTGGCCTGCCTGTTCGTGGCCAGCCAGATCATCGGCGCGTCCGAGACGCGGCGCAGGGCGCTCATCTGGTATTTGCTGCTGGCGCTGGGCGCGTTCGCCGCCCTGGCGATCATGAACCATGTCGGTGTCCGCGCCAGGTCGCGCCTGACGGCCACGCTGCTCAGTCCCAATAGCGCCGCCACGCTGATGGGCGTCGGCGTCATCTTCGCGGTGGCCTTCTTCTCCCAGGCCATCCAGCGCGCCGGCGGCTCGCTTCGGCTCGACAAGCTGGGCCTGGACGCCAGCCTGAGCCTGGGTGTGGCGGCCGTGTTCGGCGTGGCCCTGGCCTTGACGGCTTCGAGGGGCGGCACGTTCGCGACCGTCGTCGGTCTGGCGGTCCTGCTGACGTGGCAAGTCATCGCCCAAGGGCGGAAGGTCCGCGCGGTGGCGATCATCGGCGGCGCCGCGGCGCTGCTGGTCGTGGTCGGCTTGGCCATGCGCAGCGCCGACCTGACGGCCGCGCGCCTGGAGAACCTGGAAGGCGACGCCGCCGCGCGTCAGGCGATCTTCGCCGCTCACTGGGAGGCGTTCAAGTCTTCGCCCTGGTTCGGCTTTGGCCTGGGCTCGTTCCCCGTGGTCAACCAACTGGTCGAGACCACCGAAAATCTCAGCGTGATGTACGACGTCCGCGCCACCCACAACCTCTATCTTCAATGGCTGGAGGAAGGTGGGGTCGTCGGCAGCCTGTTCATGCTGGCCTGGCTGCTGGTCGCGCTGTGGCGCGCGGGCGGCGAGGCGATCAAGCCGGGCATGGCCGGAACGCTGGCGCGGGCGACCCTCGCCGCGACCCTGGTCGTGCTGCTGCATGGCCTTTCCGACTTCGCCGTCCAGGTTCCGGCCCTGCAGGCCCTGTTCGCGGTCGGCCTGGGCGCCGTGACGGCGTCCGCGCCCGCGCCGCGCCGTCGCAATACTCAAGTCGTCACGCCTCGGGGGCCGATCGCCTTCGCGGGCGTGGTGATGGTCGCCTCGCTGCTGGTGGCGATCCCGCTGGCCGCCTCCCGCTTTGGCGGCGACCTTTCGGCCATGCCCACAGCCCCTGCGGAGGTCTTGGCGACCAGCATCGAGGCGGGTCTCGCGCGAAATGCGCCCGACGCGAAGGCCAAGGCCCGTCTGGAAGCCTTGAGCCGTCGTGAGGTGGCGATGCGGCCCGGATCCGGCGCCGCCTGGCTGCGTAAGTCGGCGTTGGATTTCCGGCGCGGAGACGTCGCGGCGGCCAATGCGGCGCTGGAGCATTCCTTGGCCGTGGCGCCGCTGCAGACCAGCCTGTTCGTCAGCAGGACGCGCCTGGCCTATGAGAACTGGCCGTTGCTGAGCCCGGCCGCGCGGCAGCAGGTCATGTATCAGGCGCGGGTCGAATATGGCCGGTCTAACGGCGAACGCCGCCTGAAGGACCTGGCCAACAGTATCCAGAATCCGTCCGGCCGTATCGGCCTGGCCTTCCTGATCGTCGCCGAACGCGCCGCCAAGGCCGAAGCCAAGCTGCCTTAGTCAGTAGGCGTTCTCGGCGACCAACAGGCTGGGGATGGTCAGGAGGACGATCTTGGCGTCCTTCAGGATCGACCAAGTCTGGATATAGTCGATATCCGCCTCGACCCGCCGGCGCATGGCCTCGACCGTGTCCGTGCCGCCGCGCAGGCCCTTGACCTGGGCCCAGCCCGTCAGACCCGGTCGCGCCTGGTAGCGGGCGTAATATTCCGGGATCCGCATGCCGTAATAATCGTCGTGGGCGGCGGCGTGCGGGCGCGGCCCGACCAGGGACATGTCGCCCCGCAGGACGTTCAGCAGCTGCGGCAGTTCGTCGATGCTGGTGGCCCGCAGGATCCGACCGGTCCGGGTGACGCGGTTGTCGCGACGCTGTGCCTGAACGAGCTCGGGCCCGTCCTCGCGGCAGTGCATGGTGCGCAGTTTCAGGATCTGGAAACGCGCGCCGCCCAGGCCGCCACGCGTCTGGCGGAAGAGAGCGGGCCCGGGCGATTCCAGCTTGATTAGCAAGGCGGCCAGCAGGAGCAGGGGCGCGAACAACATAAGCAGCAGGGCGGAGGCGGCGATGTCGAGCGCACGTTTACGCAAGTCCACCGCGACACGCGGGAGCGGCCCGCTCAATCCTGGCGCGAGAAATTCGCTATACGATCCCCCGTCCACCAGATGACCCTCTAACTTCCTCGCCCTATCTCGGACTGTTTTCCAGTTCCGACGTTCACACGCTAGCGCAATTGACTCACAGCGTCGCGGGGAAAAATCCACAACTCGTCGTGCGTATGCTTAACGCGCAATAGACTCTGTTTATTCAGACGTCCTTATTCGTGGTGGAGCTACATCGGTCAGCATCAGGAGTGCTGATCGATGATCGACGCCAAAATGTCATTCGCCCAAGTTGACGCCGCCCAAGTGGACGTGTCGGGGGCCGCGCGCGGCAAGCGCTTGCCGCCGCTGGTGGGGCTGGGTCTTGGCGCCATGGTCTCCCTGGGCCTTTGGGTCGGTCTGGCCCTGACGGTCTCGCACCTGCTCTAGATCGCGCTCTGGACGGCCGGACGGTTCGCCCGCCGGCCGTCTCGAAACGACAGCTTTTCGCGCCCGCTCCGGTTCTCCGGGGCGGGCGCGAACGCATTCCGGACGACCCTCTTCCGGTGGATCGGGCTCGAGGCGGGGCCAAGAAAAAGCCCCGGGCCGGAGGCGCGGGGCTTACTTCGTCAACCGTGTCGGTCGATCAGACGGCGGTGGTCCACAGGGCGGTGCCCGGAACCTGACGCTGGACCCAGTGGTAGTTCAGGTCTTCCCAGGGCGTGGCCCACGGGGTCAGGTTGTCCAGAACCACGTCGCCGCTCTTCAGCGAGATCATCAGCACGGCGTGGCCTTCGCCGCGAGCGGTGACGGCGACGGCCAGCGACAGGGCGCTTTCCGGAACGCCGGCGGCGATCAGGCGGCGGCGCTTTTCAAGGGCGTAGTCCTCGCAGTCGCCGTACAGCTTGCCGTCGATCAGGCGCGGCAGCGACCAGTATTCCGGCATGCCGTAGATATCCAGGTCGCTGGCCTTCTTGACCTCGCGATTGACCGACTGGTTGATCTGGTTCAGCAGCTTCAGCTGGTCGCGCTCGCCGCGCGCCCCCCAGGCCGAGACGGCCGGTTCGGTGACGGCGGCGACGATGGTGGCGGCGACCGGAACCGCCGCGGACAGGGCCTCGCGGGGCTGGCCAGCGTCTTCGACGGCGACGGCCGACGAGGCCTCGACGGGGGTCGGCCGGGCGTCTTCGGCGGCGGTCTTCGGATCGACTTCACGGTGATATTGCGACGCGCCGCCGACCGACGAGGTCGGGACGAGGCTGACGTTGGGGCCGACGCCCAGCAGGGCCAGCTGGCTGTTCGGCAGGCCGCACGTCTCGGTGTCGCGACGGCACAGATCGGCGAAGCCCATCGGGGCGCTGACGCCCTCGCCGCGCGGCATGAACGGCATCGAGCCGGCCTGGGCGCTGGCGCCCGTCATCATCGCGACGGTGGCGGCAATTCCGATAACAGTGTTGCGCGTGTTGAACATGCTGACCCCGCTGTGTTCGTGGGGTCAGTATTCATTCGCGCTCCCAATTCGAGCTGAATTTAGATGGTTTAATTCAAATATAGGCCTGTAGTTATTTTGAAATTAACTACAATAATATCAAAATTTACTCAGTAAATTGGACGTGAATAATTGTCCTAAATTATAGATTAACGCGTCCAAGCCCCGTTGAACCGCGCCGCTGGCTGGGGCAAAATCGGCAAGTAAAGTTCCGGCGGCCTGTCGCCGACCTGGCGAGTGCGATGTTCAAATCCCTGTTCCGTCCCAAGCAGCAGCCCCGCCGCGCCTCCTCCACGGACGGGCGCGTGGTTTACGCCGTGGGCGACGTTCATGGGCGGCTCGACCTGCTGGACGGCCTGGTCGACTTGATGACCCAGGACTACCGGGCCATGGAGCGGCAGGATCCGCCGGTGCTGGTCATGCTGGGCGACTATGTCGACAGGGGCGCTCAGTCGGCGGCGGTGATCGATCGGCTGATCGACTTGAAGCACCAGGCGGTCGCCGAGGGGCGCTTCGAATTCCGCGCCCTGATGGGCAACCACGAGGAGACGCTGTTGCACTTCCTCGACGACTCCCAGGCGGGGCCGTCCTGGGTCGAGTACGGCGGGGGCGAGACCATGGCGTCCTACGGCGTGCAACGACCCGTGGGACGGGCTGACCCGGAAGTCTGGGAGCAGGCCCGGCAGGCCTTTCGCGCGGCTTTTCCGGTGGCGCACGCGACCTTTCTTCGCCAGCTGGAGCTGATGGTGGTCTATGGCGACTACGTCTTCGTCCATGCGGGCGTGCGGCCTGGCCTGCCGCTGGAGCGCCAGGTGGCCGCCGATCTTCTGTGGATCCGCAACGAATTTCTCGACAATCCGCACGGCCTGGGGGCCACCGTCGTTCACGGCCATACGCCAGTGGAGGAGGTGTTCGTCGGCCGCCAGCGGATCAATGTCGACACGGGCGCCTACGCCACTGGCGTACTGACCGCCGTTAGACTTGATGGCGGCGAACCGAAGATCATTCAGTTCAGTAAAGCGCGCGCGGCCTGAGACTTCGCCTTGTTCATCTCGCGGTCACGTGCGATGTGGCATTTCAACCTCCAGACTCGACTAGTTTCCAAGGTGAGAAGCTTCGCCATGATCGATGTTTCGAAACTCTCGCGCGCGCTCGCGATGCTGGCGCTGGCCGTCTGCATGACGTTCGGCGCCCTGGGCGGACCCGCTCATGCCCAGCAGCCGGCGATCGGCGGTACGCCCGTGTCGGCGGCGGCCCAGTCGTTGGACTACCTGCTCGGTCCGGGCGACAAGGTCCGGGTGACCGTCTACGGCGAGGAGTCGCTGTCGGGCGAGTTCTTCGTCACCGGCAGCGGCCTGATGTCCCTGCCGCTGATCGGCGAGCTCAAGGCGGGTGGGCTGACCGTCGGCCAGTTCCAGCAGACCGTGCAGCGGGCGCTCAGCGACGGCTATCTGAAGGACCCGCGCGTCAGCGCCGAGGTCCTGACCTTCCGCCCGTTCTACATCCTGGGTGAAGTCGACAAGCCGGGCACCTATCCCTACACCTCGGGCCTGACCGTGCTGAACGCCGTGGCCACCGCCGGCGGCTTCACCTATCGCGCCGACAAGCGCACCGTCTGGATCAAGCACAACGGCGAAACCGCCGAAGAGAAGAACGAACTGACGCCGTCGACGACGGTGGCGCCGGGCGACACGATCCGCATCGGCGAGCGCTTCTTCTGATCCGCTGACGCGGCGATGCGTGAAAGGGGCCCGGCGGGAAACCGCCGGGCCTTCTTCGTTTCCGGCGACTACTCGGGGGCTTTTCCGCGAACGGCGTCGAGGATGGCGTCGGTGGTCCGGGCCGACGGCTCGGGCGTGGCCTCGCCAGCCGCCGCCAGCAGGTCGACCGCGGCGTCCGACTGGGCCAGCAGCGCTATGGCGGCGTCCCGGTCGGGCCAGGCGTGGATGTCAGGCCCCAGCATTGAGAGGCGTCGCCGGAATTCGGAAAGATCCATGACCACGGAGGCTCTTCTGCCTTTGGATGAGGGTCCGTAAGCTCTGCTTGCCCCGCTTGAGGAGCGAGCGCACGGCCTGTTCGGTGGTGTCCAGGACGCACGCTATTCTAGCGACGTCCAGGTCCTCGAAATAGAACATTGTCAGCGCCTGGCGCTGGCTGTCGGGCAGCTGGGCCAGGCAGTCGCGTAGGGACAGGGCGCTCTCGCGGCGTTCCAGGGCCTGGTGCTGGTTCTCGACCTCGGCGGCTGGCGCGGCCTCGGCCAGGCGGGTGATCGCCTCGTGCGGCTCGGGCGTGGCCCGGCGCGACCGATAGCGGTCGATAGCCTTGTTGACCGCGATCCGGTGCAGCCAGGTGGTGAAGCGCGCCTCGGGCGTCCAGCCTTCCCGCGCCCGCCAGGCGGCGACGAAGGCCTCCTGCGCCACGTCCTCGGCCTCGTGCGCGTCGCCCAGGATGTTGAGCGCCAGTCGTCGGACGACGCCCGCGTGGCGGTCGACGAGGACGCGGAAGGCGCGTTCATCGCCATCGCGCGAGGCCCCGAACAGGGCCTCGTCCGACAAGACCGTCAGGGCCTGAGGTGCGGGCGAGATGCGATCGTTCGAGAGGTGCTTCGACATGAGAGTTTCCGCAGTTCTGTGCGGAACAATCAAAGCAATGCTTGTGCCAGAAATATGTATTCATTGAAGATTTAACTTACAATCTATCGTTATATTTTGAATCTTATCCCTGCGGTGTTTTGTGAAATTCTTTGCAAAGTGGCTGAAGCAATTGGATGGCCAACTCATACGAGTTGGGTACATTTCCTCCTCGATCGCCACCATTCATCAGGTTCAGCAACCTTTGATAGAAGGCGCGGAGCGTGGTTCCGTTTCGGCCGACTGCGGAAAAATTCAAAGTCGCAACAAGGACGGTAAGTATCCGTACAGAGCGTGCGACGTGTTCGCACATGACATCGAGCTTTTTTTGCTCGTGGGCATCTTTTGCCGAGACGATGGCGCGATACAGTTCGGCGTGAACATTCGCCAAAATGTCGCGAGGATTCTGATTCAATTGCTGCGAGGCTTTGTAGGCTCGCAGGGCGCTATTCATCGTCATCGCTTGAGCTCCCGAGGATGGCTTTGATCTGCTGTTGCAGCACCTGGGCGGCGTACAGCTCCTGCTCCATGGCGGAGTATTTCTGGACCAGCTTGGTGCGGTAGGTTTCGGCGTCGTCACGGATCTGGTCGGACTTGTCCGAGAGGGCCGCGTTGGTCTCGTTCAGGCTCTGGATCTGCTTCTGGATCACGCCGGTCGAACTGTCGGCGTAGCTGTTGAGCAGCGTGGTCACCAAGTCGGCGAAGCCCTGCTGGAGACTGACGTCGATCGAGGTGCTCTGGGTGGCGACCAGGGCGAAAGACAGGCCCTCGTAGATCGTGCCGCTGGCGCCGACGATGCGGTTGCCCGAGACGGTGAACAGGCCGCTTTCCCCACCCACGGTGACGTCGGTGATCGCGCCGTCGGTCACCGAGACGTCCAGGGTGAACGACAGCGAGGCCGAGGTGTCGTTCTTCAGCAGCTTCAGGGCGCTGTCGCTGGTGGTGAACTTGGTCTCGAAGAAGCCCTGGAGGCTGTCCAGGTTCTCCAGCAGCAGGTTGTCCAGCGTGGTCTCGTCCGAGAGCTCAAGCTGGTTGTCGGCGTTCAACGTAATGCCCAGCGAGGCCAGCGTGCTGACGGTGTCGTCGGCCGCGGCGACCGACTGGCCCAGAACGCCGGACAGCTGCTTGGTCACGCCGCGCAGGATGGAGTCGGCGAACAGCACCGCGTCGTCGGCCACCGTGCCGTCCGAACCCACCGTCTGGTTGGTGTCGATGAAATCGCGCAGGGCGTTGTAGGCGTCGATGAAGTCGGTGATCGCCGTCTTCACGTCCTCGTAGTTCGGCTCGATGTCGAGAGTGATGGTCTGGCCGGTGGTGGCCTGCAGCAGCGAGATCGACAGGCCCGGAATGGTGTCGGTCAGCTGGTTGCTCGCGCTGGTGACCTCCAGGCCGTCGATGGTGACGATGGCGGGCTGGGCCGCCTGCAGCACGTTGGCGAAGGCGCCGTCGGTGTCCGTCAGGCCGATGGCCTGGGCCGCGCCGCTGTTGTCGGTGACCTGGATGTCGACATCGGTGTCGCTGGCCGACAGCACCAGGCGATAATCGCCGTCGTCGACCTTCAGCAGGGTGGCGTTGACGCCCGTGGTTCCGCTCTGGGCGTTGATCGCCGCCGCCAGGCTGGTGAGCGTCATGTCGCTGGTAATGGCGATCGTCGCGCTGGTCCCGGCCTCGACGCCGATCGTGAAGTCGCCGCTGACACCCAGGGCGGCCGAGGCGTCCTGGGCGGTGGAGGCGACCTTCATCGCCTTGGCCAGCTGGGTGATCGTGATCGCGTAGGAGGCGGCGGTCGCGTCGTCGTCGGCGCTGACGGCGATGACGTCGGTGGCGTCCGAGCCGTCGGACGCCGTCAGATAGGCCGACTTCTCGTCGAACGCGTTGCCGCTGGTCGACAGGCTGCTGTAGGCGACCGACTTCAGCGCCGATAGCGAGTCGGTGATGTCGGTGAGCAGCGACTGCAGCGACTGATAGGCGCTGATCTTGGTGGTGTTGGCCGTGACCTTGGCGTCCAGCGTGTCGGCGCGCGCGGTCTTCTGGGCCACCGCCGCCTCGATCAGCGAGTCGGTGTCCAGGCCCGAGATCGTGCCGGTCAGATAGCTGGTCGACCCGCTGGTCGAGACGGTGCTGGTGGTGGTCATAGGATCGCCGAAGAGACGGCGGGAGGACGCCTGAGCCCTCCCGCCAGAGGTGCCGGGCCGACTACTGCAGCAGCTTCAGAAGCGACTGGCTCATCGAGTTGGCCTGCGAGAGGGCCGAAATCGCGGCGCTGGTCAGCGTCTGATAGTTGGTGAAGTTGGTCTGCTCGGTCGCGATGTCGACGTCCGAAATCGCCGACTCAGCCGACTGCAGGTTCTCCAGCGAGGTGCTGATCACGTCGCCCCGGAACTCGAAACGCGACAGGGTCGCGCCGACATTGGCTCGCATCTCGGACACCTGGGTGATGGCGGTCGAGATGAGGTCCATGTTCGCCGCGGCCGAGGCCGCGTCCGTGATCGAGGTGCCGCTGATCAGCAGGTCCGCCGTGGTGGCGCCGTCCAGCTGCACCGTGATGGTGTCGGTGCTGGCGGTGCCGACCAGGAAGTCCACGCCGGTCGAGTAGTCGCTGGCGCCATCCAACAGAGCCACGCCGTTGAAGTTCGTGGTCGTGGTGATGTCGTCGATTTCCTCGAGCAGCTGCTGATACTCGGCGTCGATGTAGCTGAGGTCGTCGGCGCTGGAGCTGCCCGACTGGGCCTGGGCCGTCAGCGAGTTCATGCGCTGAAGGATGTCGGCCACGTTGGACAGCGCGCCGTCAGCCGTGTTCAGCACCGAGGTGCCGCTGGTGACGTTGGTGGCGGCTTGGTTGAGCACGGTGATGTCGGCGTTCATGGACGTGGCGATGGCGAGGCCGGAGGCGTCGTCCTTCGCGCTCACGATCCGCGAGCCGCTCGACAGCTTGGCCAGGGATTCGCTCTGCGCCGCCGAATTGTTGTTCAGGTAGCGCAGGGCGGTGTTGGCCGCCGTGTTGGTCGAGATAACAGGCATCTTCTAATCCGCTTCTCTTCGGAAGCCGGGCGGGGAGAGTCCCGACCGGGAAGCATCGCCCGCGGTTCTTCGCGGACGGACTTCAGGATCTTGAACGGAGCGCCCCGGGCGGATGGGGCGGTCTTTTTTCAGCGGAATTTTTCGCGAATTTTTTGCGCCCCATCAGGCGGGGAGCCTCCGTTCAACAGGTCATCGGCGCCGGCAAGGCGTCGCGCCTCTCGAACCCCCGAGGTTTCCGATGACCACCGTCACCTCCGCGACCAGCGCCGCGACGACGACCAGCACGACGTCGTCCTCGTCGAGCTCGCTGAAGCTGGGCACGACCGATTTCCTGCAACTGCTGATGACCCAGCTGACCAACCAGAACCCGCTGGATCCGACCGATCCCACCGAGTTCACCAGCCAGCTGGCGACCTATTCCGGGCTCGAGCAGCAGATCAACATGAACGACACGCTGACGACGATGTCGGACACGATGTCGGACCTGCTGACGCAAGTCTCCCTGCTGGCCTCGGGGAGCTAGCGCTCATGTCGCTCTCCGCCGCCCTCTCCACCGCCGTCTCGGGCCTGACCGCCCAGAGCCGCGCGCTCTCTGCCATTTCCGAGAACATCGCCAACTCCTCGACCACGGCCTACAAGACCACGGACGTCTACTTCCAGACCCTGGTCAGCGGCTCCAAGGGCTCTGCGACGTCGACCAGCGCGGTCACGGCCAAATCGTCCCAGGGCATGAGCGTCCAGGGCACGATCTCCTCGACCAGCACCGCCACCAACATCGCCATCCAGGACGCCGGCTTCTTCGTGGTCACCGCCAACCCGAACGGCGCGGCTTCCGAGGACATGTACACCCGCAACGGCAGCTTCGAGAAAGACGCCGACGGCTATCTGGTCAACACCGAGGGTTTCTACCTGATGGGGTGGCCGACCGACGCCGACGGCAACGTCCTGGCGTCGAACACCAACGACCTGACCGGCCTCTCGGCGATCAACCTGTCCTCGATCGGGGGCACGGCCAAGGCCACGTCCACGATCGAGATGACCGCCAACGTCCCCGCCGACGCGGCGACGGGCGCGTCCTACACGACCAGCATGCAGCTGATCGACTCGCTGGGCGTCAGCCACACGGTCGGCCAGACCTGGACCAAGACCGCCACCAACACCTGGGAGCTGACCCTGTCGGACCCGGTGCTGACCTCGGACGGCACGACGACCTCGGGCACCCTGACCGGCGGGCCCTACACGGTGACCTTCAACACCGACGGCTCGTTGGGCTCGGTCACGCCGGCCCTGGACTTCACCGTCACCGGCTTCAACAGCGGCGCGGCCGACAGCACGATCGCGCTCGACATCGGCGACATCGGCGGCACAGACGGGGTCACCCAGTACGCCTCGACCTCGTCGACCCTGGGCCTGGAGAACGTCTCCACCGAGCAGGACGGCGCGCTCTATGGCGAGCTGTCGGGCATCACCATCGACTCCGACGGCCTGGTCACCGCCAATTTCGACAACGGCATCAGCCTGGCGATCTTCCAGATCCCGATCGCCACCTTCAGCAATCCGAACGGCCTGACCCTGGTCTCGGGCACCACCTATGACGAGAACACCGCCGCCGGCCAGGTGCACCTGAACCTGCCGGGCGAGGGCGGGGCGGGCTCGCTGGTGGCTAGCGCGCTGGAAGGCTCCACCACCGATATCGCCAGCGAATTCAACAAGATGATCATCGCTCAGCAGGCCTATTCGGCGGCCTCGCAGGTGGTCAGCACGGCTGGCGACATGTTCGACACCCTGATGCAGGCCGTGCGTTGACCATGGCGACCGTCGAGAAACTCTCCGCCAAGGCTCAGGTCTCGCGACTGGCCCAGGGCGAGGCCCCGATCGTCGAGACGGTGGCGGACGCCATCGCTCTGGCCCGGGCGGTGTCCCAGCGCCTGGAGGGCCTCACCGGCGACGACCGCCTGCTGATGCTGTCGAACCTGGACGAGGTCCGCCGCGCCCTGGACGGCCGCATGGCCCGGCTCGAGACCGACATGGCCGAGCAGAGACAGCGGCTGACCGCCGTCAACAAGGGCCTGCGCGCGGTCGACGGCTACGGCGGTCGCGGGAGGCGCTGACGGCCATGTCCCTGACCTCCATCCTGACCTCGGCCAGCGCCGGCCTGACGACCGCGCAGTACCAGATGGCGGTCTCGCAGACGAACGTCGCCAACGCCGACACCGCCGGCTACAGCCGCAAGACCGTCGCCACGACGGCGACGACCGCGACCCTGGCGGCGTCCACGGCCACCGTCACCCGGGCGGCCGACACCTACCTGGCCAAGACCGTCGACAAGACCGCCGCCGCCAACGGGCGCGACGCGATCATCGACACCTACCTGCAGTCCTACGACGCCAGCCTCGGCTCTGTGGACGGCGGCGACGACGTCTCCAGCCTGCTCACGGCGTTCCAGACCGCCCTGACGAACCTGGCCTCGTCCAGCACCGCCTCGACCAAGGCCGCGGCGGTCTCGGCCGCCTCCAGCCTGGCCTCGTCGATCCGCTCGCTGTCGGGCGAGATCCAGTCGCTGCGCACCCAGGCCAACAGCGAGATCGACGAGACCGTCGACACGATCAATTCGACGCTCTCGACCCTGAAGACGCTGAACGACCAGATCGTGTCCACGCAAGCCTCGGGCGGGGATACGAGCGACTTGGAGGACCAGCGCGCGGCGGCGGTCACCACCCTGTCGTCGCTGATCGGGGTGACGACCTACACGACCTCGGACAACCGGGTGATGGTCTACACCACGGGCGGCCAGCAACTGCTGGGCACGGCGGCGGCCACCCTGTCCTACGACGCCTCCAGCGCCCTGTCGGCCAGCGCGACCTATCCGGGCTCGATCTCGGGCGTCACCGTCAACGGCCAGGACATCACCACCTCGATCACCACCGGCAAGCTGGGCGGGCTGATCACCCTGCGCGACGACACCCTGGTGGGCGAGCAGGCGGCGCTGGACCAACTGGCCGCCAGCCTGATCGAGCAGGTCAACGCCGCAGCCAACACCGGCTCCAGCAGTCCCGCCGCCGCCAGCCTGACCAGCGCGTCGGCAGTGTCGGCGACGGACAGTTTCAGCGCCACCGGCTCGCTGCGCGTGGCGGTCACCGACGCCAATGGCGCGGTCGTCTCGACCCAGGACCTGAACCTCTCGGCCTACGCCACGGTCGGCGACCTGATCGCCGGCCTGAACAGCATCAGCGGCGTCAGCGCCTCGATCACCGACGGCAAGCTGGTGATCGCCGCCGCCGACTCCGCCAACGGCGTGGCCCTCGGGAACATCGACGCCTCAATCGGAGGGCAGGGCTTCTCGGACTATTTCGGCTTCAACGATATCTTCAGCGGGACCTCGGCCAGCGACATCGCCCTGTCGACCAAGCTGGCGGCCGACTCCTCGGTCCTGGCGACCGCCGCCCTGGACGTCTCCGGGACGCTGGCCGTCGGCGCCGTCGCCATCGCCTCGGGCGCCTCGGCGACGGCGGACAAGATCTCGGCGGCGCTGTCGGCCGAGGTCTCGTTCGCCGCGGTCGGCGAGATGGCGGCGGGCAAGTCCAGCCTGGTGAACCGCGCCGCCGGCTTCGTCTCCGCCGCCGCCACCCTGGTCTCGGACGCCGCCACCCAGGCGGACACCTCCAGCGACGCCTACGACGCGGCGACAACCCGGCTGGCCAACCTGACGGCGGTCAATCTCGACGAGGAACTGGCCCAACTGGAGCTGTACCAGCAGGCCTACCAGGCCAACGCCCAGCTGGTGTCCATGGTCCGCGACCTGTTCGACACCCTGGTGAGCATGGTGAACTAGATGATCACCCGCATCGGCTCCTTCGCCCATTCCAGCGCCCTGATCGCCGCCAGCCTGCGCACCCAGGCCAAGCTGGCCGATCAGCAGACCCAGGAGGCGACGGGCCTGAAGTCGTCCTCGTTCGGGGGACTCGGGGCCGACACGGCTTCGCTGCTGCGCCTGTCCAGCCAGTCCACGCGCCTGACCGCCGACAACACCGCCGCCGGCGTCGCGGCCAGCTACGTCCAGTCGGCCTATTCGGCGGTGGGCGACATCGCCGACCTGGCCTCGACCATCAAGACCCAGCTGGCCGCCCAGATCAGCGGCTCGAACCTCGACGCCGCCAGCCTGGCGACCTACGCGCAAGGCTGGCTGGACGACCTGCAGACCCAGCTCAACAGCCAGGTGGGCGGTGTCTACGTGTTCGGCGGCGAGGCCGTCGACACCGCGCCGGTCGACTTCACCGATGCCGACTACGATCCGACGACGGCTGGCGACACGGGCTATTATCAGGGGGCGTCGGCAGGCCGGACCTTCACCAGCGTCGACGGGACCAAGATCGCCCTGTCGACGACCGCCCAGTCCCCCGGCTTCGAGGAACTGGCGCGGGCCCTGTCGATGATCATCGCCAATCCCAGCGACACCACGACCCTGTCCTCGGCCTTCGACCTGGTCGGCGAGGCGGTCACCGACATCGGTACGACCCAGGCGGCCCTGGGCGTCCAGGCCGACCAGCTGTCCAGCCTGATCACGCGCAACGAGACCAAGATCGGCACGCTGGACGACCTGGCCTCGCAGCTTAAGGACGCCGACCTGGCCCAGGCCGCGGTGCTGGTCACCAACTACCAGACCCAGCTGGAGGCCCTGTACTCGACGATCAGCTCGCTGTCGTCGGTCAGCCTGCTGCAGTACTTGCGCTAGGCTCGGCCGCCACCGACGTGGTGGCGGCCAGCCGGGCCGATCAGAACGGGGCGTCGATGTCGACGACGTTGATCAGCTTGTGATTGACGAACTCCTTGATCCCCAGGCCCAGCAGTTCGCGCCCATAGCCCGAGCGGCGGACGCCGCCGAACGGCAGGTCGGCCTTGACCATCGTCGGGTGGTTCACGAACACCATGCCCGTCGAGATCCGGGCGGCCACCTCGGCTCCATGCCGGGTGTCGGCGGTGAAGACCGAGCCGCCCAGGCCGAAGGGGGAGTCGTTGGCGATGCGCACCGCGTCATCCTCGTCCTTGGCGCGGAACAGCATCGAGACGGGACCGAAGAACTCCCAATAGCGCGCGGGGTTGTCCTCGGCGATGTCGGTCAGGATGGTCGGCCGCACGAAGGCGCCGGCGTTGGGCGGCTCGGGGCCGACCTCCTGCGCCTTGGCCCCGAATTCGACCGCTTGCCGGATCTTGTCCTTGAGCTCGTCGGCGGCCTTCTGCGACGAGAGCGGCGCGAGGGTGGTGTCCGGATCCAGCGGGTCGCCCTGACGCAGGCCCGCGACGCCGGCGGCGTAGCCTTCGAGGAACCGGTCATAGACCGCGTCGACGATGATCATCCGCTTGGACGATACGCACACCTGGCCGCCGTTCCAGTGTCGGCCGAACACCGCCCAGCGGATGGTCTTCTCCAGGTCCGCGTCGGCCAAGACGACGAAGGCGTCCGCGCCGCCCAGCTCCATGGTCGACTTCTTCAGCGCCTTGCCGGCCTGGCTGGCCACGATCGCGCCGGCGTCCTCCGAGCCGGTCAGGGCCACGCCGTGGACGCGCGGATCGTTGAGGATCCGTTCGACCTGGCTTCGCGTCGCGTAGAGGTTCTGGAAGGCCCCCTCCGGCAGGCCGGCCTGGCGCATCAGGACCTCGAAGGCGGCCGCGCTCTGGGGCACGTTCGAGGCGTGCTTGAGCAGCATGGTGTTCCCGGCCGACAGCTGCGGGGCGATGATCCGGGCGATCTGATAGTAGGGGAAGTTCCAGGGCTCGATGGCCAGCAGGACCCCGAGCGGCTCGTGCACCAGCCGGGCCTCGCCTTCGGCCGGCGATTTGACCGGTAGCGTCTGCGGCGCGAGCAGGTCTTCGGCGTTGTCGGCGTAGTATTCGAAGATCTCGGCCGACAGCTCGACTTCCGCCTTGGCCTCGGAGAGCAGCTTGCCCATCTCCAGCGTGACGGTCCTGGCGTAGGCCTCGCTCTCGCGCCGCAGGATCGCGGCCGCCGCGCGCATCACCCGGGCGCGTTCGGCGAAGCTGGTCGTTCTCCAGGCCTGGAACGCCGCGTCGGCTGTCTCGATGGCCCTGGCCACCTCCGCGTCGGTGGCGTCGGGAAAGGTCTTCAGGACCTCGCCCGTATAGGGATTGGTGGTCGCGTAGGCCATGGAACGTCCTCCTTGGCGATGCGGCGCCGCTTGGCCGCCCCCAGGCCGACGGGCCCGAGCGCGAGCAAGGTCGCGCCGCGCGCCGGACCTTTCCTTGACCAGGCTCAAAGCGGGACGAGAACATGGCGTCGACCCCGCGCGTGCCGGGGGTCTTCACGTGATGATCAGGAGAAATGGCGCACCCGACACGATTCGAACGTGTGACCTTTGCCTTCGGAGGGCAACGCTCTATCCAGCTGAGCTACGGGTGCGTGTCGCCCTGGCGGACCGGGGCGGAAGCGGGTCTTAGCCGAAAGGCGGCGCCAGGGCAAATGGCTTCGCGAGCCGTCCGGCGCCGTCCCCCGGGTATCAGGCCGCGCCCCCCTTAGGCCGCGCCCATGTAGATGAAGCGGGCGACGAACAGGGCGGCCAGGACGAACAGCAGCCAGTCGCCGGGCTTGGCCTGGCCGCGCAGCAGCTTCAGGCCGGCGAAGGCGGTGATGCCGAACGCCAGGCCATTGGCGATCGAGAAGGTCAGCGGGATGGCGATCACCGTCAGGAAGGCGGGAATGGCCACGCCCGGATCGTCCCAGTCGACGTCGGCCAGGGCGCCGACCATCATCGAGCCGACGATGATCAGGGCCGGGGCCGTGGCGGCGGCCGGGATCGCCTGGACCCAGGGCGCGAAGAACAGGGTGACCAGGAACAGCAGGCCCACGACGACGGCGGTCAGGCCCGTGCGGCCGCCGGCCGCGACGCCCGAGGCGCTCTCGATATAGCTGACGACCGTGGAGGTGCCGGCCAGCGAGCCGCCGATGGTGGCGATGGAGTCGGCCGTGAGGATCCGGTTCAGGCGCGGGATCGTGCCGTCGGGCTGGACCAGGCCCGCCTTCTTGGTCACCGCGACCAGGGTGCCGACATTGTCGAACAGGTCGACGAACAGAAAGACGAAGATCACCTCGGCGATGGCCATGCCGGCCCCGCCGTTCAGGTGCAGGGCGGCCGGGATATCGAGCTTGAAGGCGGTGGCGGTCAGGGCGGAGAGGCCCGACTCCCCAGGGGTGATCTTGGCCAGGCCCAGGGCCCAGCCGGCGACGGCGGCGACCAGGATGCCGATCAGGATCGCGCCTTTCACGCGCCAGACCATAAGCCCGCCCATGATCAGCAGGCCGAGGATGGCCAGGGCGGCGTTCGGCTTGGTCAGGTCGCCCAGGGCCACGGTTGTGGCGGGATCGGCGACGATGATGCCGGCTTCCTTCAGGCCGATGAAGGCGATGAACAGGCCCACGCCCGCGGCGACCGCCGAGAACAGCGGACGCGGAATGGCCCCCACGATCAGCTGGCGGACTCCGGCGACGGTCAGGACCAGGAAGGCCACGCCCGACAGGAAGACGCAGCCCAGGGCGGTCTCCCACGGCAGGCCCATGCCCTTGACGACGGTAAAGGTGAAATAGGCGTTCAGGCCCATGCCCGGCGCCAGGGCGATCGGATAGTTGGCGATCAGCCCCATCAGAATGCTGCCGAACCCGGCCGCCAGGCAGGTGGCGGCGGCGACGGCCGCGATCGGCATGCCGGCCTGGCCCAGGATCGTCGGATTGACGATCACGATATAGGCCATGGTCAGGAAGGTGGTGAAACCGGCCAGCACCTCGGTGCGCACCGAGGTTCCCTGGGCCTTGAGCTTGAAGAACGTCTCGATCATTTCGCCGCCTCCCCCTTGGGCGCGTTGGTCTCGTACCGATCCCAGTGGCCGGCCAGTTCGCGCACCACAACCGAGCCCACACGATAGGCCGAGTCGAAGGCCGCCATCGCCCCCTCGCCGTGGAAGGCGCGGGGGAAGGCCGGAGCCCCCAGCGGCGGACGCGAATAGTTGCTGGCCGTGCGAAGGACGAGGACCCTCTGGAAGTCGACCTTGCCGGCCTTGGCGTAGAGGTCGAGCACGTCGAGGATCCCCTGGTCCTCGCAGTCGGTCATGGTGAAGGTTCCCGCGCCGTCGGTCCAGAGCTTCACCCAGTCCTCCGCCCACTGGGTGCGCTTCTCGCCATGCCAGAAGCGGGTCGCGCCCAGGGCCTCGCCCTTGAGCACGAAGGGCGGCTTCAGGGCGTTGGGCTCGCCGACATAGGCCGCGCGCAGGGCGGCGAGGCCAGTATTGTCGGGGATCGGGGTCCTGGCGGTCAGGCCGTAGGCCCAGTCGACCAACTGCGGGTTCAGGGCCCAGACCATGCCGGAGGAGCCCTTGGCCGAGCCCTTCACGTTCGGGCGGTCGGTGTCCAGCGCATAGAGTCCATAGGGCCAGTCCGCCGGGATCTCGCGATCGTCGACCTCATAGATCGGGTCGGCGTCGACGACGTAGCGGGCCCAGGCGGCGCTGCCCAGCGAGGCGACCTTGGGATCGGCGCCGGCGATGCCGGCCACCAGCCAATAGGTCTTGGAGAAGTCGAACCGCTTGTCGAGGATCAGGGCGGCGACGCTCTCGCGGGCCCGGGCGCGCATGTCGGTCATCACGCCCAGCACGCCGGTCTCGGGCGACCAGCGGGCGGCGTGGCGCAGGCCGGGGACCTCGATGCTCTCCTTCAGCGGCAAGCCCTCGACCCAGGGCTGGAACTCGCCGGGGCGGTCGCCGGTGACTTCGCCGATCTCGAAGGTGGCCAGGACCACGACCTTGACCGGGATCGGCTTGGCGTCCGCCCGGGCTATGGGAGCGAGGCCCAGGCACAAAGCCAGGACCAGCCCCAGAAACCGCATCGTCATCACGCCCCTCCGCGCCGAAAATCGCGGCGAAGCTGGCGTGGCTCGCGGAGGCTGGCAAGCGCCCTTCGTTCCGGATGGCCGAAGGTTCGCGCGGTGATCAGTCCTTGGTCGGATCGGCCGCGTTCGGGTCGCCGTAGGTCAGGGCCAGGAAGACGTCCTCCAGATCCGGGTCTTCTGTGGCGATGTCCTTGATGTGGACGCCGCTGGCGCGCACCGCCGCCAGCACCTGCTCGACGCTGGACTGGCCGGTGCGGTAGCTGACCTGGAAGGCGCCGTTGGCGCGCAGCTTGGTGTCGAAGCCGGCCAGGGCCGGGGCGGTGGTCACCGGGTCATCGGGGGTGACCACGACGTTGCGGCTGTCCATCCGGCGCAGCAGGGTCGCGGTCGGCTCGCAGGCGACGACCTCGCCGCGGTTGACGATGGCGATCTCGTCGCACAGCTCCTGGGCCTCTTCCAGGTAGTGGGTGGTCAGCACGATGGTGACGCCCAGTTCGTTCAGGCCCTTCACATAGTGCCAGAGCTGGCGGCGCAGCTCGACATCGACCCCGGCGGTCGGCTCGTCCAGGATCAGCACCGGCGGCTGGTGGACCATGGCCTTGGCGACCATCAGGCGGCGCTTCATGCCGCCCGACAGCTGGCGGACATAGGCGTTAGCCTTGTCGCCCAGGCCCAGGGCGTTGAGCAGCTCGTCGGTGCGGCGCTCGTTCTTGGGCACGCCGTAGAAGCCGGCCTGCACCTCCAGCGACTCGCGCGGGGTGAAGAAGACGTCGGCGGCTAGCTCCTGCGGCACCACGCCGATCGCGGCGCGGGCGTCGCGCGGGCGCTGGTCGATGTCGCGATCCCAGATCCGCACCGTGCCCGAGGTCTTGCGAACCAGACCCGCCAGGATGTTGATGAAGGTCGACTTGCCCGCGCCGTTGGGACCCAACAGGCCGAAGATCGAGCCGCGCGGGATCCTCAGGTCGATGCCGTTCAGCGCCCGCTTCTCCGGAGAGGTCTTGGTGGCGGCGTAGGTCTTGTACAGGCCTTCGGCTTCGATGGCGTAGGCGGGCAGGTCCATGAATCGTCCAGATAGCAACACGGCCTCATCCATTTGAGGCCGAAACGCCAGATGAGGCGCGCGTTCATTGACGGCGCCTTCCAGCGTCGCATAGGTATGCCTCGTTCGCGGTCGCGCCAAGGCCACGTTCAGATTTCAAGGACTCGCCCGATGGCCAAGACCCCTTCCACCGCCCCGACGGCCATGGATCCCGCCGCGATCGCCGGCCCCGCGCCCGAGACGATCACGGTCCGCTCACACCGCATCGCCTGCGATGGCGTCGGCGGAGCGCTGGGCCATCCGCGCGTGTGGCTGGAGATGGGCGCGGCCGGTTTCGTCGACTGCTCGTACTGCGACCGCCGCTTCGTGGCGTCGACCGGCGAGGGCGACGAGGACGAGCGCCTGGCCCCGGGCGTCTACGAAGGCGCTGGCGGCCACTAGGTGTCCGACGTTCCGACGGCCCAGCGGGCCGAGACCCTCGCCAAGGCCTGGGAAAAGGCCGAGTGGCCACATGAGGCGCCGGTGCTGCGCGCCATCGCCATGCCCTCCGACACCAACCCCGAAGGCGACATCTTCGGCGGCTGGCTGCTGTCGCAGATGGACCTGGCGGCCGCCTCGATCGCCTTTCACCGCGCGGCCGGCCGCTGCGCCACCATCGCCATCGACGGCATGACCTTCATCAGCCCGGTGTTCGTCGGCGACGAGGTCAGCCTGTTCGCCAAGGTCGTCCACACCGGCCGCACCTCGATCAAGGTCGCCGTCGAGGCCTGGCGTCGCCGCCGTGACGGCGAGCAGGCTCACAAGGTCACCGAAGGCGTCTTCACCTTCGTGGCCATCGGCGAGGACCGTAAGCCCAGGCCGCTGCCGGTCTAGGGGCCCATCCGTTCGGCCTTCACGAAGTCCACGAACGCCCGCAGGGGCGCGGGCATGTGTCGACGGCTGGGATAGTACAGATACGGCCCGCTGAACGGCGGCAGCCAGTCCTGCAGCACCGCCTCCAGCCGTCCCGCCGCGATCGACTCCGTCACGAAGTCCTCGAAGGTGGCCAGGAGGCCCACGCCCGCCTCGCAGGCCGCCAGTTCCAGGTCGAGATTGGTCGAGGTCAGGCGGGCCGGCGGATCCAGGCGGATCGTCTGGCCGTCCTTCTCGAACTCCCAGGCATAGGTGACGCCGCTGGGAAAGCGGTGGCGGATGCTGGCGTGGTCCAGCACCTCGCGCGGGTGCGTTGGCCGGCCATGGGCGGCGAAATAGGCCGGCGAGCCGACCAGCATGAACCGCTGCGGACCCGACAGCGGCACGGCGATCATGTCCTTCTCCAGCCGCTCGTCGTAGCGCACCCCGGCGTCGTAGCCGGCGGCCAGCACGTCGATGAAGCTGTCCTCGGCGATGATCTCGACGGCGACGCCGGGATGCTGGGCCAGGAACCTGGGGATCAGCCGCGGCATCACGACCTTGGAGACCACCAGCGGCACGTTGAGGCGCAGGGTGCCGGTCGGGCTGTCGCGGAAGGCGTTGACCTCGTCCAGGGCCAGGGCGACGTCGGCCAGGGCGGGAGACAAGCGCTCCAGCAGCTTCTGGCCGGCCTCGGTCGGGGTGACGCTGCGGGTGGTGCGGTTCAGCAGGCGCACGCCCAGCCGCGCCTCCAGCCGGCGGACCGCCTCGCTCAGCGATGAGGCCGAGACATTGCGCAACGCCGCCGCCGCCCGGAAGCCCCGAGCGTTGGCCACGGCGGTGAAGGCGTCGAGATCGGCGAAGTCGGCGTGCTGCATTGTGCGAAAATCCGAACGGCCCGTGCGGACCTTATTGGATTATCGCACGGCCTCAGGCGGCGCATAACCCTCCTCGCTTCTCAAGGAGAGACCCCCATGAAAACCCGCCAATTGGGCAAGACCGGCCCCGTCGTTTCCGCCTTCGGCCTTGGCTGCATGGGCATGTCGGACATGTACGGCCCCAGCGACCGGGCCGAGAGCCTGGCCACCTTCGACGCCGCCGTGGAGGCCGGGATCACCCTGATCGACACCGGCGACTTCTACGGCATGGGCCACAACGAGATGCTGATCGGCGAGGCGCTGAAGAACCACAAGCGCGACAAGCTGGTGCTCAGCGTCAAGACCGGCGCCCTGCGCGACCCCAACGGCCAGTTCCTCGGCTTCGACAGCCGCCCGGCGGCGATCAAGAACTTCCTGGCCTACAGCCTCAAGCGTCTGGGCGTCGACCATATCGACATCTACCGGCCCTCGCGCCTGGATCCATCCGTGCCGATCGAAGACACTATCGGCGCCATCGCCGAGATGGTCCAGGCCGGCTATGTCCGCCACATCGGCCTGTCGGAGATGGGCTCGGAGACGATCCGCCGGGCCGCCAAGGTCGCGCCGATCGTCGACCTGCAGATCGAATACTCGCTGGTCTCGCGCGGCGTCGAGAAGGACATCCTGCCGACCTTGCGCGAACTGGGCATCGGCATGACCGCCTACGGCGTGCTGTCGCGCGGCCTGATCAGCGGCCACTGGACCAAGGACACCGGCAAGAACGGCAGCGACTTCCGGGCCCACAGCCCGCGCTTCCAGGGCGAGAACCTGGACGCCAACCTGAAGCTGGCCGAGGCCCTGCGCGCGGTGGCCGAGGATAAGGGCGTGACCACGGCCCAGGCCGCCATCGCCTGGGTCGCCTCGCGTGGTGACGATGTCGTGCCGCTGATCGGGGCGCGCCGCCGTGATCGCCTGGCCGAGGCCCTGGGGGCGCTGGAGGTCAGCTTCACGCCCGGGGATCTCGCCGCCATCGAGGCCGCCGTGCCGACCGAGGCGGTGGCGGGTGCGCGCTACGCCGAACAGATGATGCGGTTCCTCGACAGCGAGCGCTGACCTCTTGCATCCGGTCGTGAGACGGGCGTCAGATGTGATCATGAGCACGCCCGTCTTCGATCTCGACCTGTTGCCGTTCGCCGCCCTGATGGGCGTCACGGTGACCAACGCCGCCCCCGACCGTGTCGAGGGGCGGCTCGTCGTGCGGCCCGACCTGTGCACCGCCGGCGGCATCCTGCACGGCGGGGCGGCCATGGCCCTGGCCGACACCCTGGGGGCCATCGGCGCCTTCCTGTCGACGCCCGAGGGCAAGCGCACCACGACCCTGGAGAGCAAGACCAACTTCATCGGCCCGGCCAAGGTCGGGGCGACCGTGGTCGCGACCGCGACGCCGCTGCACATCGGCAAGCGCTCCAGCGTCTGGACCACGCGTATCGAGACCGACGAAGGCAAGCTCGTGGCGGTGGTCACCCAGACCCAGATGACGGTGGAGTAGCGCCCATGTTCGAGTCCCGGCACATCAGCATCCGGATCCACAAGCCGGCGGCGGAGGTCTATGCCTTCACGCGCGCGCCGGAGAGCTTCACGAAGTGGGCGGCGGGCTTGGCCTCGGGCCTCACCCGCGATGGCGACCCCAATGGACTGCAGTGGATCGCCCATGGGCCCGGCGGCGACGTGAAGGTGCGGTTCTCGCCCGAGAATTCCCTCGGCGTGCTGGACCACTGGGTGACCCTGCCGGACGGGACCGAGCTCTATATGCCGCTGCGGGTGGTGGCCAATGGAGAGGGCGCCGAGGTGGGGCTGACCCTCTTTCGACCGGCCACCATGTACGATGACGCCGCTTTCGACCGCGACGCGGCGGCGGTGGCCCGCGACCTGGCCAAGCTGAAGGCGCTGGTCGAGGCCCAGGGGAAGGCATGACGGTCACCCTGCGTCCTACCGGCCCGGGCGACCTGGGCTGGATCATCCAGCGGCATGGCCAGCTCTACGCGGCCGAGGAAGGCTGGGATCATCGCTTCGAGGGCGTGGTGGCCGGCGTGGTGGCTGACTACGTCAAAACCCATGATCCCGCCCGTGAGGCCTGCTGGATCGCCGAGCACGAGGGGCGTCCCGTCGGTTCGATCATGCTGGCCAAGGAGACCGACACGGTGGGTCGCCTGCGCCTGCTATTGGTCGAGCCCTCCGCGCGCGGCCTGGGCGTCGGCGAGGCGCTGGTCGCGGCCTGCCTGGCGCGGGCCCGCGAGGCCGGCTACGCCGAGGTGGTGCTCTGGACCCAGGCCAACCTGCTGCCGGCCCGTCGCCTCTACGCCCGGTTCGGGTTCGAACTGGAGAAGAGCTGGGACTATGACGGCTTCGCCGAGGGGCTGGTGTCGGAGAGCTGGCGGCTGAAGTTCTAGCCGCCCAGGTGGCCCTTCCACGCCTCGCGCAGCACCTTCTTGTCGATCTTGCCGGTCGCGGTCAGGGGCACCGAGGCGAAGACCACGTCGTCGGGCGTCCACCACTTGACGATCCGGGGGGCCAGATAGGCCAGCACCTCGGCCTTGCCGACGACCGAGCCTTCGTGAACCTCGATGACCAGCAGCGGGCGCTCCTCCCACTTGGGATGCGGCACGCCGACCACGGCGGCGATCTTCACGCCCGGGCAGCCGACGGCGACGTTCTCCAAGTCGATCGAGCTGATCCATTCGCCGCCGGACTTGATGACGTCCTTCTGGCGGTCGGTGATGCGCATGAAGCCGTTGGCGTCGAGGGTGGCGATGTCGCCGGTGTCGAACCAGCCGTCGGGGCGGGCGGCGTCGGCCTCCTTGCGGAAGTAGCGGCGCACCACCCAGGGGCCGCGCACCAGCAGGGCGCCGGAGGTCTCGCCGTCCCAGGGCGCGTCCTGGCCGTCCTCGGTCTCGACCCGCAGCTCGATGCCGAATTGCAGGCGGCCCTGGCGAGTCCAGATCGCCTCGTCCATGGCGTCCTCGCCGAGCGCCGCGAGGGCGGGCGTGGGGGTGGCGACGACGCCGATCGGGCAGGTCTCGGTCATGCCCCAGATCTGCAGGGTTTGGACGCCGTAGCGGCGCTTGAAGGTCTCGGCCATGGCGCGCGGCACGGCGCTGCCGCCGATGACGACGCGCTCGAGGCTGTCCGGCCGCTGGCCGGTCTTGTCCAGCCAGTCCAGATACATGGTCCAGATTGTCGGCACCCCGCCGGTGAAGGTGACGCCCTCGCCCTGGATCAGCTCGTGCAGGCTGGCGCCGTCCATCCTGTCGGCGGGCAGCACGATCTTGGCCCCGCACATCGGTGCGCTGAACGGCAGGCCCCAGGCGGTGGCGTGGTAGAGGCTGGAACAGGGCAGGACCACGTCGAAGGCGGTGAAGCCGAACGCGCTGTTCAGGCCGCCGGCCATGGCGTGCAGCACCACGGCCCGGTGCGAATACAGCACGCCCTTGGGATCGCCCGTCGTGCCTGAGGTGTAGCAGAGGAAGGCCCCGGCGTTCTCGTCGAAGACCGGCCAATCGAAGGTCTCGGGCTCGCCGGCGATCAGGGTCTCGTAGCTGATCGCCCCGACCGCGCCGGGGATCGTCCGCTCGGCGTCCGACAGCATGACGAAGGTCTTCACGGTGGTCAGATGCGGTGCGATCCGCTCGACCAGGGCTGCGAAGTTTCGCTCGAAGAACAGGATCGCGCTTTCGGCGTGATTGATCGTGTAGACGATCTGCTCGTCGAACAGGCGCGGATTGGCCGTGTGCAGCACCGCGCCGATGCCGGGGACGGCGTAGAACAGCTCGAGATGCCGGTGGGTGTTCCAGGCCAGGGACGTGACCCGGTCGCCGGACGTGATCCCGAGACGCTTCAGCGCGTGGGCCGCCTGGGCGGCGCGGCGGGACAGGCCGGCATAGTCGTAGCGCCACAGCGGCTCGTCGATCAGGCGCGAGACGATCTCGCGCCCGGCGTGGGCCTGGGCCGCGTAGTTCAGGATGCCGCTGATCATCAGCGGCGTCGTCTGCATGAGCCCAGGGATCATGCGCTCCTCCCAACCTTATCGTTGGGAGGAACCTAGAACGTGATCGCTGTTCAGTGAAAGGTGTTAGGCGGCCCGCGAGCGCTGATGCGCGTCAACCTGCGCCCCGTCGACCTGGAAACGGCCGACCAGAACGGCCAGCTCGCCGGCCTCGCCCTTCAGCGAGTGGGTGGCGGCGGTGGCTTCCTCGACCATGGCGGCGTTCTGCTGGACGACCTGGTCCATCTGGTTCACCGCGACATTGACCTGGTGCAGGCCGGTCGACTGTTCCTGGGCCGAGGCGGCGATCTCCTTGACCAGGGCGTCGATCGAGGCGACCTGGCCGACGATGGCGCGCAGGGCTTCGCCGGTCTGGGCGACCAGGTCGACACCCGCGCCGACCTGCTGGGTCGAGGTCGAGATCAGGGCCTTGATCTCCTTGGCGGCTTCGGCCGAGCGTTGCGCCAGAGCGCGGACTTCCTGGGCGACGACGGCGAAGCCCTTGCCCGCGTCGCCGGCGCGAGCAGCTTCCACCCCGGCGTTCAGGGCCAGCAGGTTGGTCTGGAAGGCGATCTCGTCAATGACCGAGATGATCTGGTTGACCTGGCTGGACGACGTTTCGATCTCGCTCATCGCCGAGACGGCCTGATCGACGATGGCGCCCGAGCGTTCGGCCCCGGCGCGCGCCTGGGCCACCAGGCTGGAGACCTCCATCGCGCCGGCGGCGGTCTTGCGGACCGTGGCGGTGATCTCGTCCAGGGCGGCGGCGGTTTCTTCCAGGCTGGCGGCCTGCTGCTCGGTGCGGCGCGACAGGTCGTCAGAGGCCTGGGCGATCTCTTCGGAGCCGGCGCTGATGCCGCCGGTGGCGCCGTTGATGCCGCGCAGGGCGTCCTGCAGGCGGCCGGCGGCGGCGTTGAAGTCGTTCTTCAGCTGAGCGGTCTTGGGCGCCAGCTGGGCGTTGATGCGGTAGGTCAGGTCGCCGGAAGCCAGGCGATCCAGGGCTTGGCCCAGGGCGTCCATGGCGAAGGCGTCGGCCTCGGCCTCGGCGGCCTTTTCCCTTTCGCGCTCGCCGCGCTCGGCCTCGGCGGCGCTGCGCTGGGCGACGGCCTCGGCCTCCACCCGCAGCTTCTCGATGGCGGCGTCCTTGAAGACGGCGACCGCGTCGGCCATCTCGCCGACCTCGTCCTTGCGGCCGATGGCGGGGATCTCGACGCCGTTGTCGCCCGAGGCGAGGCGGCGCATGACCGTGGTGATCAGGTTGACGGGCGCGCCGATGGTGGCCGACAGCAGCCAGCCCATCAGGCCCGCGATGGCCAGGGAGACCAGGCCGCCCACGATCATCGACGTCTTGGCCATGAAGAGGGCGCTGGCCTGTTCCTTGGTCCGGACCGACACGCGAGCCACGGCGGCCGCGCGCATGTCTTCCTGCAGCGCGCGCAGCTTGGTCAGGGACGGCTTGCCGACGATGCCCGCCGCCTGCTCCCTGCCGGCCGGGTCGTTCATGGCGGCGAGCGTGGGCGCGCCGACGTCACGGCGCCAATCGCTCATGGCGGCGCGAATCGCTTGCGCGCGCTTCTTCTGGGCCGCTTGAGTCGTCTTGGCTTCGAACGCATCCAGGGCGTCGTCGAACTTCTTGCCGACGGCTTCGTAGGTCTGCTTGTGGTTGGGGTCGCCGGCGAGCACGTAGCCGCGCAGGGCGTTCTGCTGCTCTTCGGCGAGGGTCGCCATGGCCTCGGCCTGGGCCGCCAGGACCAGCGAACGCTGGCTGGAGGTCGAGGCCTCCTGGATCTGGTTGAGGCTGATCAGGACGACGACGGCCGACGCCACGAAGGCCAGAATCAAGGTGCCGAAAGCGACCGCCAACTTGGCGGAGATCTTAAGATTCTGGAAGTTCATGCCGGGCCCCAAACGCCTTTGCGATGGGTTCAAGCGTCTAGAGGCCAGGCGTTAAACTTAAGTTTTCCGGGGGGCGGAGCGCCCCCCGTTTTGTGTTCTAGAGGTGCGACAGAACGACGCTGCCCATTTCGGCGGTGGTCAGGGCGCCGCCGAGGTCGCGCGTGCGGGCGCCGCCATCCAGCGCGGCCTTGACCGCCGCCAGCAGTGCGTCGGCGGCCTCGACCTGCTTCAGCGACCAGCGCAGGGCCATCTCGAACGACAGGATGGCGGCCAGCGGATTGGCCAGGCCCTTGCCCGCGATGTCGGGGGCCGAACCGTGGATCGGCTCGTACAGGCCCGGCTTGCCCGGCGCGCCCAGGGCGGCCGAGGGCAGCATGCCCAGCGAGCCGGTCAGCATGGCCGCCGCGTCCGACAGGATGTCGCCGAACAGGTTGTCGGTGACGATGACGTCGAACTGCTTGGGCGCGCGCACCAGCTGCATGGCGCAGTTGTCGGCCAGGATGTGCTCCAGCTGGACGTCCGGATATTCGCGGGCGTGCAGCTCGGTGATCACCTGCTTCCACAGCAGGCCCGATTCCATGACGTTCGACTTCTCGGCCGAGTGGACCTTGTTGGTCCGGCCACGCGCGAGTTCGAAGGCCACGCGGCCGACGCGCTCGATCTCGCTGGTCGTGTAGACGGCGGTGTCGTAGCCCTTCTTCTGGCCGTCCGGCAGGGTGTCGATGCCGCGCGGCTGGCCGAAATAGACGCCGCCGACCAGTTCGCGCACGAACATGATGTCCAGGCCCGAGACCAGCTCGGTCTTCAGGCTGGAGGCGCTGGCCAGGGCCTCGAAGCAGTAGGCCGGGCGCAGGTTGGCATAGACATCCATCGCCTGGCGCAGGTTCAGAAGCCCGGCCTCCGGGCGCAGGTGACGCGGGGCGTTGGCCCACTGCGGGCCGCCGACGGCGCCCATCAGCACCGCGTCGCTGGCGATGGCCTGGTCGCGCACTTCGTCCAGCAGCGGCGTGCCGTGGGCGTCGTAGCTGGAGCCGCCATAGGGCGCTTCCTCGACCTTCAGGTCCGGGGTGAGGGCGGCCGCCACGCGGCGCACTTCCGCGCAGACTTCCGGGCCGATGCCGTCGCCGGGCAGGAGCAGCAGGGTGGACATGAAGGGCTCTCTCTAGATCTTTGCGCTTAGATTTGGCGGTAGGCGGAAACGTCGAAGGACTTCAGGTCGCGGCCGTGGACGCCCAGCTCGGCGCATGCGGCGCGCCACGCGGCCATGTGCGGCGTGGCGCGATGGAATTCCAGCGCCGCCTCGCTCTCGAAGTGCTCGTAGACCCGGATCAGGCCGGGATCCAGCGGGTCCTCAGTCAGGGCGTAGTCCAGGCAGCCTGGCTCGGCGCGGGTGCCCTCGACCTGGGCCCGCAGATGCGGCCGCAGGTCGGCCAGGCGTTCGGGCGCGATGCGGATCGTGCCGGCGAGGATGAGGGTCATGGGTGCTCCTCTCCCCCTCCATCCATCCAAGCGGAGGGGAGGCGGTCTACGCCTCCAGCCAGGGCTGGCTGATCGCGCGCTTGCTTTCATAGACGTCGATGTCGCCGCCGTGCTGCAGGGTCTCGCCGATGGCGTCGAGGCCCTTGAGCATCTTCTCCTTGCGGACGGGGTCGATCTCGAACCTGAAGGTCTTGCCCGACGGCGAGACCACGGTCTGGGTCTCGAGGTCGACGCTGACCATGTGGTTGCCGCCCTTGGCCTCGTCCATCAGGACCGAGAGCTCTTCGGGCTTCACCACCACGGGCAGCAGGCCGTTGTTGAAGCAGTTGTTGTTGAAGATGTCGGCGAAGCTGGTCGAGATCACGCACATGATCCCGAAGTCCATCAGGGCCCAAGGGGCGTGCTCGCGCGAGCTGCCGCAGCCGAAGTTGTCGCCAGCGATCAGTACGGACGCGTTCTTGTACTCCGGCCGGTTCAGCACGAAGTCCTTGATCTCGTTCCCGTCGCCGTCGAAGCGGAAGTCGTAGAACAGGCCCTTGGCCAGCCCCTCGCGCTCCACGGTCTTGAGGAACTGCTTGGGGATGATCTGGTCGGTGTCGATATTGGCCAGCTCCAGCGGAGCCGCGCGGCCGTCGAGGCGGGTGAAGGCCTTCATTGGGCGGTCTCCGTCAGCAGGGTGCGCACGTCGACGAGATGCCCGGCGATCGCCGCCGCCGCCGCCATGGCCGGCGAGACCAGGTGCGTGCGGCCGGCGCGGCCCTGGCGGCCTTCGAAGTTGCGGTTGCTGGTCGAGGCGCAGCGCTCCTGCGGGGCCAGTTTGTCGGGGTTCATGGCCAGGCACATCGAGCAGCCGGGCTCGCGCCAGTCGAAGCCGGCGGCCTTGAAGATGGCGTCCAGGCCCTCTTCCTCGGCCTGTTCCTTCACGAGGCCCGAGCCGGGGACGACCATCGCCTTGACGTGTGGGGCCACCAGGCGGCCGTGCAGGAAGGCTTCCTGCACCACGGCGGCGGCGGCGCGCATGTCCTCGATCCGGCTGTTGGTGCACGAGCCGATGAAGACGCGGTCGATCCTCGCTTCCGAGATCGGCTGGCCGGCGGTCAGGCCCATATAGTCGAGCGCCCGGTGGGCGGCCGCGCGCTTGTCGGGCGTGGCGAAGCTTTCCGGATCCGGGACGTTGCCGGTGACGGGGATCACGTCCTCGGGGCTGGTGCCCCAGGTGACCATCGGGACCAGGGCCGAACCATCGATGACCACGGTGCGGTCGAAGACGGCGTCCTCGTCGGTGAAGAAGGTCTTCCAGTGCGACAGGGCCATGTCCCAGGCGGCGCCCTTGGGGGCGGCGGGCTTGCCCTGGATGTAGGCGAAGGTCTTCTCGTCCGGAGCCACCAGGCCGGCCTTGGCGCCGCCCTCGATGGTCAGGTTGCAGAGGGTCATGCGGCCCTCCATCGACAGCTCGCGCACGGCCTGGCCGGCGAACTCGATGACGTAGCCGGTGCCGCCGGCGGTGCCGATCTCGCCGATCACGGCCAGGGCGATGTCCTTGCCGGTCACGCCGGGGCCCAGCTGGCCGTCGACGCGGACCAGCATGTTCTTGGCCTTCTTCTGGCGCAGGGTCTGGGTGGCCAGGACGTGCTCGACCTCGGACGTGCCGATGCCGTGCGCCAGGGCCCCGAAGGCGCCGTGGGTCGAGGTGTGGCTGTCGCCGCAGACGATGGTCATGCCCGGCTGGGTGCGGCCCTGCTCGGGGCCGACCACGTGGACGATGCCGTTGCGGATGTCGCCCATCGGGAAGAACTGGATGCCGTTGTCGGCGACGTTACGGGCAAGGGTCTTGAGCTGGAGACGCGCTTCCTCGTCCTGCACCGCATCGACGCCCAGGGCCTGGCCCTCGGTCGGGATGTTGTGGTCCGCCACGGCGAGCGTGCGGTCGGGACGGCGCACCTTGCGACCGGCCGCGCGAAGGCCGGCGAAGGCCTGCGGGGTGGTCACCTCGTGGATCAGGTGCAGGTCGATGTAGAGGATCGCTTCGCCGTCCTGTTCGTTGACGACGTGAGCGTCCCAGATCTTGTCGTAGAGCGTCTTGGATGTGCGGGTCATAGCGCCCCGCATCTAGGCCTTCCGAGGGGGCGCGTAAAGCGAGGAAACGCCGAGAATCCTTTGTTCGATCGCCCCGTGGCGGCCGTTCGTGCCCCACCGAGGCGTCGTAAGACTGGTGCTGCGCATGTTTTTTGCCCCGACGGCGCAACTGAACGACGATGAACGTGAACGTGGTCTGCGACACCTGGTCCTGGAGGCCGGATTTTCCAATGCGTGCACCGCCGTCACCAGCGGGGTGATCCTGACCGCCTTCGCTTTGCACCTGGGCGCGTCCAACACCACGATCGGCCTGCTGGCGGCCGTGACCTTCTGGGTGCAGCTGCTGCAGGCGCCCGGCGTGCTGCTGGTCGAGAAGCTCAGGACCCGCAAGCGGATCGCCATCCTGGCCAGCCTGGTCAGTCGTTGCGCCCTGGCCGGCATGGCGTTCCTGGCCATCGCGCCGCGCGCCGGGGCGGCGACCCTGGCCTTGCTGGTCGTCTTGCAGGTCTTCTATTGCGGCATAGCCACCTTCGGCGGCTGCGCCTGGAACGCCTGGGTGCGTGACCTCGCGCCCGAGCAAAGGCTGGGCCAGATCTTCGCCAAGCGGACGATCAACGCCACCGTCGTCGCCCTGGTCGCGAGCCTGGCCGCCGCCTTCGCCCTGGACCGCGCCCCCGAGGGCTCGACCTGGCGGCCGATGGCCTTCGCGGGGCTCTATCTGTTCGGCTTCGTCATGGGCCTGCTCAGCTGTCGCGAGCTGGCCCTGACCCCCGAGCCGCGCATGCCCGCGCCGACCGAGACCATCCGCCTGCTGCCCTTGCTGAAGGCGCCGTTGAAGGACCAGAATTTCCGCCGGCTGATCCTGTTCCTGGCCAGCTGGCAGTTCGCGGTGAACCTGGCCACGCCCTTCTTCACGGTGTTCTTCGTCAAGCAGCTGGGCCTGGACATCACCTTCGTCGTCATTCTGGGCGTGGTCAGCCAGGCGACCAACGTGCTGGCCCTGCGCTCATGGGGCCTGCTGTCGGACCGCTTCGCCAACAAGTCGGTGCTGGCCGTGGCCGCGCCGCTGTTCATCCTGTGCATCGCCGCCATGGTCGGGGCCTCGCAGATCCAGGAGCGGGCCTGGGTGATGGCCTATCTGGTCGGGCTGCACGCCCTGATGGGCCTGGCCACGGCCGGGGTGACCCTGTCGTCGGGCAATATCGCCATGAAGTTGTCGCCGCGCGGCTCGGCCACGGCCTATATCGCCGCCAACGCCCTGATCAGCTCGGCGGCGGCGGGCCTGGCGCCGGTGCTGGGCGGGATCTTCGCCGACTTCTTCGCCGCCCGTCGGCTGGAGATCCTGCTGCGCTGGACCAGTCCCGGCGACGTGCTGACCCTGATGCCGCTGAAGATCTCCAGCTGGGACTTCTATTTCCTGATCGCCTTCGTGCTGGGCCTCTACGCCCTCCACCGCCTGGCCCTGGTCAAGGAGGAGGGCGAGGTCGACAGCAAGGCGATGGTGGGCGAGGTGATCGCCCAGGCCCGTCGCGACGTGCGCAACCTGTCGCCGATCGCGGGCCTCAAGCTGCTGACCGACGTGCCCGCCGCCCTGATCCGCGACGCCCGCGTGCAGCGCCGCCTGCGCCGGGCGCGGGACCGCGCGGCGGAGCGCGAGCGCGAACGAAAGGCGCAGCCGCGACGGAAGCGAAGCGCTTGAAGCGCGGACCTGAAACGACATAGGGCGCGCCATGGGTTTCGGCGCGCCCTAGCATCATTTTCAGCCTTCGGGGGCCGATGGCTCCGCCCGAAGAGGGCCGTCCACTAGAAAGGAGACGGTCTGGAAGCCCGACATTGTCGGGGGTGTCTGACCATCTCATGGAACGAGGTTTTGTCAAGGTGTGTGCGATCACACCTAAGCTTGACCTTTATGGCTGGGACCGGGTCAGCGGCGAGGCGGTGGGCGCCCGCAACGGCGGCATGGCGGCATAGTGGGCGATCAGCGGATCGGCGGCGGCCTGGGCCAGCACCCAGTCGCGGAAGGCGGCGATCTTGCGCACCCGGGCCCGATCGCTGGGATAGGCCAGCCAATAGCCGCCGGTGTAGCGGGCCACCACCTCGAACGGCATGATCAGGCGGCCCTCGGCCAACTCGCGGGCGAAGAAGATCGGCGAGCCCAGGGCCGCGCCGTGGCTGGCCAGGGCGCTGGCCACCTCCAGCGCCTGGGCGTCCGAGGCTAGGCGCGGATCCAGCTTCTGGGGGCTGGCCGTCACCCCTGCGGCCTGGAACCACTCGTCCCACTCGCGGGCGATGCCGATGCGCTGGACCTCCAGCAGGTCTTCCGGCTTCGAAAGGCCGCCGATCCGGGCCAGGAACTCGGGCGAGACCAGCGGCGTCTGCACGGCCGGAATGAGGAAGTGCGCCGTCATGCCCGGCCATTTGCCGTGGCCGCCGCGCAGGGCCATGTCGACCCCCTCGCGCGTGAGATCAATGACCCGGCTGGAGGCCTCCAGCCGCACGGCGATCCGGGGATGGGCGATCTGGAAGCCGCCCAGGCGTGGGGCCAGCCACTGGCCGCCCAGACTCTGGACCGTGGTGATCGACAGCACGCCTTCCTCGGTCTCGACCAGGTCCGAGACCGCCGCCCGCAGCAGCGACATCGCTTCGGTCGCCGCCCGTGACAGGCGCTCGCCGGCCGGGGTCAGGGTCACCTCGCGCGGCAGGCGGTTGAACAGGGGCTGGTCCAGCCGCTGCTCCAGCGCCTTAACCTGCCAGCTGACGGCGGCCTGGGTCACGCCCAGAGCGTCGGCGGCGCGGGTGAAGCTCTTCAGGCGAGCGGCCGCCTCGAAGACGCGGATGGCGCTGAGCGGCAAGCGGGCGAGGACATCAGACACAAAGGAGCTCTGGCATAAGTCAGCCTTATGCATAGCCAAGGAGGCCGCGTTTGTCACCCGGCCGCCGAACAGCGATTTTCCACCTGTCGAGCAGCCAAGGAAGGCGACGATGATGGAAGAAGCGCTCAAGACTCATAAGGAAACCACGTTCGGCTGGGTGCTGGCCGTGCAGCAGCTGTGGGCGCTCCTGCGCGCCCCGAGCCCGCCTCGCAAGCAGCCGCGCGTCCTGGCGCCGCGCTAGGCCGGGCGGCCTATCGACTCCGCCCAGGCCTTGGTGGCCTGGCAGGTATTCATGGCCCGCTTGTAGGCGTCGCGTCCGGTCGTCCGGTCGATATACGCCCATTCCGCCTCGCCGAGGGCGTAGCCGACCGTCCGGTGGGCGAACTCCAGGGCGTAGGTGACCGAGATGTCGGCCGCCGTGAAGGCCTCGCCCGCCATGTAGGGCGCGCGGGCCAGTTGGCGGGTCACCAGGCCCAGCCGGCCCGTGAACATCGCCCGACCCTTGCGGGCGCCCCAGTTGTCGCGCTCAGCCTCGGGCGCGAGGATCTGGCTGACGACGGTGAAGAACATGGGTGTGGCCAGCCCCGCCTCGCCCAGATGCAGGAACTGCTGATAGGCCGCGAAGACGGGATCGCGCGGGTCCGGCGCCAGCGGCGTCGGCCCGTAGCGGCCCATCAGGTACTCCATGATAGCGATGGACTCGACCATGATGTCGTCGCCGTCCTGGATCGCCGGGATGAAGCCGGCGGGGTTGATGGCCAGGAACTCGGGATCGTTCTCGACCCCCGCCAGCATGTCCACCGGCCGCAACCGGTAGGGAAGGCCCATCTCCTCGAGCAGCCAGACGACCCGAAAGCCGCGCCCTTCGCCGAAGACGGTGATCATGTTCGCGGCCTCCCTTTGCGCATCCATTCAATCACGCGACGGGCTCGCCTTCGCAACGGACAAAGAAAAAGGCCCCGGCGTTTCCGCCGGGGCCTCGTTCATTTCGCTGTCGACGAAGATTACTCTTCGGTCGCCGCCGCGGCCTTCGGGCTGCCAGCGCGTTCGGCGATACGGGCCGACTTACCGCGACGGTCGCGCAGGTAGTACAGCTTGGCGCGACGGACGACGCCGCGACGCTTGACTTCGATGCTTTCGATGCTCGGCGAGAGCAGCGGGAACAGACGTTCCACGCCTTCGCCGAACGAGATCTTGCGGACCGTGAAGCTCTCGTGGACGCCCGTGCCGGCGCGGGCGATGCAGACGCCTTCGTAGGCCTGAACGCGCTCGCGCTCGCCTTCCTTGATCTTCACGTTGACGCGCAGGGTGTCGCCGGGACGGAATTCCGGGATCGCGCGGGCGGCCAGCAGACGGGCCGATTCTTCTTGCTCGAGCTGAGCGATGATGTTGATCGCCATGATCATTTCTCCTTGGGCTTACCCGTTTTCGGGCCGCCTTTTGCCTGTTGATTGGCGAGATGCGCTTCCCAGAGATCTGGACGCCGCTCGCGAGTAGTCTCTTCACGCATACTGCGCCGCCATTGGTCGATCCGCTTGTGATCGCCCGACAGCAGCACCTCGGGGATATCCAGTCCTTCGAACGTCCGCGGTCGCGTGTACTGCGGATGCTCGAGGAGACCGTCCTCGAAGCTTTCTTCCAGCGTGCTCTCGATGTTCCCCAGCACACCCGGGGCCAGTCGAACGCACGCCTCGATCACGACCATCGCCGCCGCCTCGCCACCGGCGAGAACCGCGTCTCCGACCGAGACCTCCTCGAACCCGCGGGCGTCGAGCACCCGCTGGTCCACCCCCTCGAAGCGGCCGCACAGCACCACGATACCGGGCGCCTTGGACCACTCTCTTACGCGCGCCTGGGTCAGGGGCCTGCCCCGGGCGCTCATGTACAAAAGCGGCCGACCATCGAGGTCCACGCTGTCCAGCGCAGAGGCGATGACGTCCGCTTTGAGCACGGCTCCCGCGCCGCCACCCGCGGGGGTGTCGTCGAGGAAGCCGCGCTTATCCTTGGAAAAGGCCCGAATGTCCAGCGTTTCCAGACGCCACAGGTCCTGCTCCTTCCAGGCGGTCCCGATCATCGAGACGCCGAGCGGGCCGGGGAAGGCCTCGGGGAACATGGTCAGGACGGTGGCGGTGAACGGCATGGGCGCTCTTTAGCCGCACCCGGCGCGAGAGTCGAAGGGGCCATTCACCAGAGGTGTTTTCGCCTTGTTCACCCTCGTGGGGGAAAGGTCTGGCGCAGAAGTCTCGCCTGGACACGCCCATGCCTACCCTGAGCCGCATCCTCCGACGCCTGGGCGAAGGCGCCGCCCGGCTGCGGCGGGATCAGAGCGGGGCGATCGCGGTCCAGTTCGCGCTTCTGGTCATCCCGCTGGCGGTGATCGTGTTCGCCCTGGTGGACCTGGGCCGCATCAGTCTGCAGCGCCGCCAGATGCAGGACGCCCTGGACGCGGCCACGCTGATCGCGGCGCGCTCGACCGCCACGACCGACGCCGAAATGGAAGCCATCGGCGATCCCGCCTTCCTGGCCGAGGTCTCCAGCCTGAACCTGGGCCTGACCGCCGCGAACGCCACGTTCAAGGCCGGGACCGACAACCATATCATCGGCACGGCCACGGCGACGTTGAAGCCGGTCATCGCCAACCTCTGGACCAGCGCCGACTTTACGGTCAAGGCGACCTCGGACGTGCTGCGGTCGTCCAAGAACCTGGAAGTCGCCCTGGTGCTGGACATCACCGGCTCGATGAAGGGGACGCGGATCGCCGACCTGAAGACCGCCGCCTCCGACCTCGTGGATATCATCGTCAAGGACAACCAGGCGCCGTTCTACTCCAAGGTGGCGCTGGTGCCCTACGCGGCCGGCGTCAACGTGGGAACCTATGCCGACGCCGCGCGCGGCCCCGTACCGGTGCGCGGGGTCAGCGGCGCGGCCTGGCTGGCCTCGGCCAAGTCGATCACGGGGATCAGCAAGGCCAACCCGGCGGTCGTCACCGTGACCGGCCACGGCCTCGCGACCGGCGACAAGGTCTATATTTCTGGGATCAGCGGCAACATGAGCTCGCTGAACAGCAAGACCTACACGATCACCAAGGTGAATGCGGACAGCTTCTCGCTGCAGAACACCAACACCGGCGCCTTCGGCAACTACAGCAACGGCGGCGGGACGGTGCGCAAGTGCCTGACCGGCGCCTGCTCGATCGTGGTCACCACCTCGACCGCGCACGGCTTCATCACCGACGACCAGATCAGCTTCGCTGGCCTGTCGGGCCTGACCACGCTGAACGGCACGACCCGGACGATCACGAATCTGACCGCGACAACCTTCGACACCGGCGTGGTCGGCAACTCGAGCACGGGAACCTATACGAGCGGCGGCGCGGCCACCTGTGAACAGAGCACCAATCCCGGCTGCAACAAGCTAGCCTACACCAGCGCCTCGTGGACGTCGGAGGTCCGCAATCGCAGCACCTGCGTCAGCGAGCGGACGGGGGCGGAGGCCTATACCGACGCCGCGCCCAGCACGGCCTTCGTGGGGACCAACTATCCGAGCACGTCGGCGGACACGAGCTCGCCGAATCCTTGTCCCAGCGCGACGATCACGCCGCTGTCCAGCGACCGGGTGACCCTGAAGAACCAGATCGGCGCCCTGACCGCCGACGGCTCGACGGCCGGCCAGATCGGCCTGGCCTGGGGCTGGTACATGATCGCGCCGAACTTCGGCTACCTGTGGCCCGACCCCGCGCAGAGGCCGGCCCCCTACAAGTCCAAGGATCTTCTGAAGTTCGTCATCCTGATGACAGACGGCGCGTTCAACACGCCCTACTGCAAGGGGGTGATCGCCTCGGACGCCGGCAGCGGCAGCGGCAGTTCCAGCGACCACATCAACTGCGCGGCGACCAACGGCGCCCCCTTCGTCCAGAGTCGGGCGCTGTGCGACGCGATCAAGGCCACGACCACCGGCGTCGTCGTCTACACCGTCGGCTTCGACGTCGGGTCCGATGCGACGGCCAAGTCGTTCCTGACCGCCTGCGCCAGCGACAGCAGCAAGGCCTTCTTCCCCGCCAACGGCTCGGAGCTGAAGACGGCGTTCAAGGCGATCGCCCAGGAGATCTCGGAACTGCGGATCGCCAAATAGCAAAAGGGGGCGGCGGCTCGCGCCGTCGCCCTCTTCGTACTCTTCGATCCAGGCCGTCCTAGGCCAGCTTGATCTCGCGCAGCCGCTGCTGGAGGAACTCGTCCGCCGTGATCGGTTCCGGATAGCGGTCCGGATTGTCGGGCGTGATGCAGTTCGGCAGCGTCTTGATCTCATAGTCCGACGCGAAGTGCAGGAAGAACGGCGTGGAATAGCGCGGGATGTGGCGGCGCTCGGGCGGCGGGTTCTGCACGCGGTGGATGGTCGAGGGCAGGACGTGGTTGGTCAGGCGCTCCAGCATGTCGCCGATGTTGATGACGATGCAGCCAGGCGGCGGGTTGATCGGCAGCCAGTCGCCGTTGCGGTCCAGCAGCTCCAGCCCGCCTTCCTCGGCGCCCATCAGCAGGGTGATGGTGTTGATGTCGCCGTGGGCGCCGGCGCGGACGCCGGTCGCGTCCTGCGGGATCGGCGGATAGTGCAGCAGGCGCAGCACGCTGTTGCCGTTCTCGACGGTCGGCTTGAAGAAGTCGCGGTCCAGCTTCAGGTAGGTGGCGATCGCCTCCAGGACCTTGCCGCCCATGTCGTCGAGCGCGTTGTAGAACCAGCTGACGTCGTGCTTGAAGGCCGGGATTTCGGCCGGCCAGACGTTGTCGGCCATGGTGGCGCGGAAGCGGTGGCCGGGCGGCAGGTCGCGGCCCATGTGCCAGAATTCCTTCAGGTCGTGATGGGTGGCGCCCTTGGCGGTCTCGACGCCGAAGGGGATGTAGCCGCGCGCGCCGCCCTTCACGCCGGCGTACTGCTTCTTGGTTTCCTCGGGCAGGGCGAAGAAGGCCTTGGTGTCGGCGAGGGCCGCGTCGATGCGGTCCTGCGGAATGTCGTACTCGGACAGCACGGCGAAGCCGTAGCGCTCGAACGAGGCGCCCAGCTCCTGGGCGAAGCGCGGGAAGTCCTTGCTGTAGAGAGAGAACGAAACCGGTTCGATGGCTGAGGTGGACACGTCTGCGAGCCTTGGAATGCGAGCCTGGGGAATGAGTAAGTTCCCTCTTACTACACCGAGCGCCGGGCGAAACGAAGGCCGTTCATCGCGGGCGTGGGCGTGAGAATGGAACTTGACCATAAGCCGGGCGTTTGCCCGTCGGACTTTGATCTAACGCAAAACGACGAGGGATGCGATGACGCGCAAGTTCGCTTTGGCCGCCGTCCTGCTGGGCGCCGGCGCCTTGGTCGCCTGCACGACCACCGACCCCTATACCGGCATGCCGGTGCGCAACAACACCGGCACGGGCGCGCTGACTGGCGCTGGGGTCGGCGCGGTGCTGGGCTATCTGACCAACACCAACAAGGGCGAGCAGGGCCGCAAGAACGCCCTGATCGGGGCCGGGATCGGCGCGCTCGCGGGCGGCGCCATCGGCAACTACATGGATCGCCAGCAGGCCGACTTCCGCCGCAGCCTGGAAGGCTCGGGCGTGATGATCCGGCGCAACGGCGACCAGATCGTGCTGGTCATGCCCAGCGACGTGACCTTCGCCGTCGACAAGTCGGACGTCCAGCCGCAGTTCACCCGCGTCCTCGACGACGTGGCCCGCACGCTGAACGCCTATCCGCAGACCACGATCGACGTGGTCGGTCACGCCGACAGCAGTGGTCCGGACGACTACAACCAGACCCTGTCGGAGCGCCGGGCCAGCGCCGTGGCCGGCTACCTGACCGGTCCGGGCCGGGTGCTGCAGGACCGCGTCTTCGTGGCCGGCATGGGCGAGCGCCAGCCGATCGCGGACAATTCCACCCCGGACGGACGCGCCCAGAACCGCCGGGTCGAGATCATCCTGCGGCCGTTGACCTAAATCCGCTTAAGGGCGCGGAATCGTCGCGCCCTTGATCCAAGTTGTTGCTTTTCCCTCGCGCCGTCGCCAATTCGTCACTCTTGTGCGGATCGGTGGGCGGCGTGAGGTGGACGTGAACAAGTTGGCGAGCGAAGGCGTCAGTCTGACCAAGCAGGCCTATGCCCTGGCCGGCGACCTGATGACGCCGAACGCGACGATCTACTGGATCGATCTCGTGATCTCGGCCGCCCTGATGTGGGGCGGCTTCCTCGTGGCGGCGACGACCGCCAGCCTGGCGATCGGCCTGGTCGCGGGTCTGGTCAGCGTGCTGGCCCTCTATCGCGCCCTCTCCTTCATCCACGAGCTGACCCACATCCGCGACGACGAGGCCCCGGGCTTCCGCGTCGGCTGGAACGTTCTGGTCGGCGTGCCGCTGATGACGCCGTCGCTGATGTACGAGGGCGTGCACAACATCCACCACATCAAGGACCGCTTCGGCACGGCGCTGGATCCGGAATACCTGCCGCTGTCGCGCTTCACGCCGCTGAAGCTGGCCGGCTTCCTGTTCGTGGCGCTGCTGGCCCCGCTGGGCGTGGTCATCCGCTCGGCGATCCTGATCCCGCTGTCGTTCGGGATCCCGCCGCTGCGCCGCTACCTGAAGACCAAGCTGTCGGCCCTGATCATCAATCCCGATTTCGTGCGCGAGGACCTGAACCGCTGGCGCCCCGAATGGGTCGTCCAGGACGTGGCCTGCTGGCTGTGGTCGTGGGCGGTGATCGCCGCCACCGTCGCCGGCGTCCTGCCGGTCCGCTTCGTGCTGACGGGTCTGGCGATCTTCTCGGTCGCCACCTTCGTCAATCAGGCCCGCACTCTGGTCGCCCACCACTGGGACAACGACGGCGGCAAGATGACGCTGGACGAGCAGTTCCTGGACTCGGTCAACGTCCCGCCGCCGAACCTGGCGTCCGAGCTCTGGGCGCCGGTGGGCCTGCGCTACCACGCCCTGCACCACCTGCTGCCGCGCCTGCCGTATCACAACCTCGGCAAGGCCCACGCCCGCCTGGCCCAGGCCCTGGGCGCGGACTCGATCTATCACCGCGCCTCGGAGAAGGGTCTGTTCGAGGCCCTGACCGACCTGTTCGTCCGCGTCGGCCGGAAGAAGCTCGCCGCCGAATAAAGAAGCGGCGCGGACCCGGCGGGAGCCCGCGCCGCGGAGGCTATGGAAGTCTTCACGCGGCGGGTCCGGACCATCCAAAAGTTCCCCACCCTGGACAGGCCGGACCGGACCGCTCGGCGCGTGGCCACCGTCCAGGACTGGAAGCGACGACCGCTCGCCGGCCGCTCCGTACGGCCGTGTCGTGGGCGGAGCAACGGGGACCCGAGGGTTTGAGACGGCGGGTCATGAATCTGAGACGCGGCGCCCGAAGCCATTGACGCCGATCGCCTTTCGGGGTCTGGCTCGAAAGGTCGCGTAGCGTTCGTTCGAGTTGCTCATGTCGTCAGAGTCGACGCTTCCCCACTTCCAGGCAGGCACCCGGGTGACGCCCGGCCGCCTCGGCGCCGAGGCCTATGCCGAGGCCATAGCGCCGGTCTTCGACGTCGGACTGCGCGACGTCGGCGACGCCGGGCCGGACCTGGGGATCAACAGCTTCAACATCGGTCCGCTGCTGCTGGGCCAGGCGCATATGAGCCAGGCCGCCTTCACCTACGGCCGCGACGTCCGGAAGATCGCGGCCACGGGGCTCGAACTGATCCTGGTGCAGATCATCGTCGACGGCGAGGACGTGAGGCGCGCCGGACGAGACGAGATCACGGCGCGTCCGGGCGACGTCTGCCTGCTGGACCTGACCCGGACCTTCCAGTCCCAGACGGCGCGCTGCACCAACATCAACCTGGCCCTGCCGCGCGACGCCTTCGACGCCCGCGACATCGACCTGGATCCGCTGCATGGCCTGGTCCTGCGGCGCGACAGCGCCGGGGCCCAGCTTTTGAAGGCGCACGCCGAGAGCCTGATGCGCGTGGCCCCGGATCTGCGTCCCGAGGAGGCCTATGGCGTGGGGCGCGCCACCACCGACCTCCTGGCCGGCTTGACCCTGGGTCAGCGCGGTGACGCAGCGCGACGGGCGGCGGCCGAGACCCAGCGCGCCCGGATGCGCCGGTTCATTGATGCTCATCTGAACGATCCGGACCTGGGCGCCGAGAGGCTGTGCCGCCAGTTCGGGGTGTCGCGCGCCTCGCTCTATCGCCTGTTCGCGCCCTTGGGCGGGGTCAGCGAGCACATCCGCAACCGTCGCCTGCGCCGGGTGTTCGACGCCCTGTCCGATCCCGCCCAGACCCTGGCCATGACCCAGGTCGCCGAGCGCTACGGCTTCACGGTGTGGTCCAGCTTCAGCCGGGCCTTCAAGGCGCGGTTCGGCATGACGCCCGGCGAGGCTCGGGGGCTGGGCGTGGCCGCGGCGGCGCGGGCCAGCGTGCTGCAGGCGGCGAACGGCGGGCTGCCGGATTGGTTGAAGGCGCTGGACGCCGCCTAGTTCGTCCCTTCCTGCTGGGCCCGCTCGCGCAGTTCCTCGTCCAGGCTGGCCGTGTCCCAGGCGCCGCCGGCGTCGCCCGGACGCATGCGGTGCAGGTCGGCGTCCAGCAGGCGGTCCATGGTCTGGGCCGCGTCGCGCGAGGCCAGGATATAGGCTTCCTCCTGGCCCCACATCGGGCGCAGCTCCTCGAACATCCGCCGGTCGTGGCGGCGGAAGAAGGCCGCGGCGCGATGGGCCCGATGAGCGCGGAAGCCCAGCTTCTGCAGCGCCGTGGCGCCTAGCGCCAGGGCCGACTCGAAGGTCTCGCGCTCGACCGCGTCGGCGCCGTTGGACAGCAGGTCGTAGGCGTGGCGACGGTCCCAGGCGCGGGCCAGGATCACCAGGTTCGGGAAGGCCTCGCGGGCGGTCTCGACCAGTTCGACGGCCTTCTCGCGGTCGTCCAGGGCGACGATCAGCATGCGGGCCCGCTCCGCGCCGGCGGCGCGCAGGAGGTCCAGACGCGTGGCGTCGCCATAGTGCACCCGGCGGCCGAAGCGGCGCAGCAGCTCGATCTGCTCGATGTCGCTGTCCAGGATCGTCGACTTGAAGCCGTTGGCCGTCAGCATGCGGCCGGCGATCTGCCCGAAACGTCCGAACCCGGCGATGATGATGTCGGGCTCGCCTTCGTCGAAGTCGCCGGTTTCCGGCACCACGTCGGGGATGGCTGCGTCCATCAGGGCCGCGATGCGCTCGTACAGGATCATGGCCACCGGCGTCAGCGCCATGGAGACGGCGACGGCGGCGGTCAGCAGGGCCGCCAGCTGCACGCCGATCACGCCGGCCCCGACCGTGAAGCTCAGCAACACGAAGGCGAACTCGCCGCCTTGGGCCAGGGCTGTGGCCACCGCCATGGCCCCGCGCTTCTGGGCGCCGAACAGGCGGGCGATGCCGTACATGACCAGGAACTTCAGGACCATCAGGCCGATGACGATCCCGGCCAGGGTCAGGGGCTGGCTGGCCACCAGCGGCAGGTTCACGCCGGCGCCGACGGTGATGAAGAACAGGCCCAGCAACAGGCCGCGGAACGGCTCGATGTCGCTTTCCAGTTCGCGGCGGAACTCGCTTTCGGCCAGCACCACCCCGGCCAGGAACGCGCCGAGGGCGGGCGACAGGCCGACGATCTGCATCAGACTGGCCACGGCCACGACGATCAACAGGGCCGCGGCGACGAAGATCTCGCGCAGGCGGGCCTTGGCGATGAAGCGGAACACCGGGCGCACCAGATAACGGCCGCCGCCGATCACGCCCGCCACGGCCGCGAACACCGACAGGGTCTGGGCCCAGATCGGCAGGTGGGCGACCAGACTGCCGCCGCCATGGCCGCCGCCCGCCTCGGCGTGACCGGGCGCGCCCGTGGCCAGCAAGGGCAGCAGGGCGAACATCGGGATCACCGCCAGGTCCTGCAGCAGCAGCACCCCGAACGCGGCCCGCCCGACGGGACCTTGCCTGAGGCCCTTCTCGTCGAGGGTCTGCAGGACGATGGCGGTCGATGACATGGCCAGCACCAGGCCCACGGCCAGGGCGGTCTGCCAGGGCAGGCCCAGGGCCAGCGACGCGCCGGCGATGGCGCCGGCCGTGCCCAGCACCTGGGCGCCGCCCAGGCCGAAGATCGCCTTGCGCATGTCCCACAGCATCGAGGGCTGCACCTCGAGGCCGATCAGAAACAGCAGGATGACCACGCCGAACTCGGCGAACTTCATGACGTCGGCCTGCTCGCCGACCAGGCCCAGGGCGAACGGGCCGATGACGACGCCGGCAATCAAGTAGCCCAGCACCGAGCCGAGCCCCAGCCGCTTGGCGATCGGCACCGAGATGACGGCCGCGCCCAGATAGACCAGGGTCTGGGTGAGGAAGTTCTCCAACTCTCAAGCCTCCGTGCGGACGATAGGGGAAGGCAGCAGCGAGGCCACGCGCGCCTTGTAGCGCTCGGCCTCGGCCTTCAGGGCCGCGTCGTCTTTCACCGAAGCGCCATGCACCACGAACGGCGTCTCCCATTCCATGCCGCACAGGTGCGCGGTCTGCTCCAGCGGCCGCAGGAACTCGTCCATCGAGAACCGGTTGTAGCCGTGGGCGTGATAGGCCTTGGCGCTGGCGCCGGTGGTGCAGGCCACGAACAGGCGCTTGCCCTTCAGGGCCTCGCCACCCTCGCCATAGGCGAAACCGTGCAGCCAGACCAGGTCCAGCCACTCCTTCATCAGGGCTGGGGTCGCGTACCAGAACAGTGGGAACTGCAAGGCGACGACGTCGTGCGCCACGAGGGTCGCCTGCTCGGTCTCGATGTCGACGACGAAGTCCGGATAGGTCTCGTACAGGTCCTTGAAGGTGACGCCGGAAAGACCTTTCGCCGCCTTGGCCAGGGCTCGATTGGCGCGCGAGCGTTCAAGAGCCGGGTGGGCCAGGACCAGCAGCACACCCGGGGTGGCGGGTGTCACAGAGCCGGTGTTAGCGTCGTTCATCACTGGACCCCTCCGCGTGGCGGAAAAATATTCATCAAGGGTTGAATTCTTTTGCGGCTCGGGCGACACGGTTCGCCGAGAGCCGGACGAAAGCTGACAGGCAGGCTTTTCATCCGTCTTGGATAAAAAGATCCGGCCAGTTCGCGATAGCCCGCGAGTTCGGAATAGGGAGACACCATGGTCGACAAGGTGAAGGCAGACGCCGTCGAGGCCCTGGCCGGGCTGCTGTTCGACGGCATGACCATCATGGCCGGCGGCTTCGGCCTCTGCGGCATTCCGGAGAACCTGATCGCGGCGATCCGAGAGGCGGGGACGAAGGACCTCACGGTCATCTCCAACAATTGCGGCGTCGATGGCTTCGGCCTGGGGATCCTGCTGGAGAACCGCCAGATCAAGAAGATGGTCTCGTCCTATGTGGGCGAGAACAAGCTGTTCGAACAGCTCTACCTCAGCGGTGAACTGGAACTGGAGTTCAATCCGCAGGGCACCCTGGCCGAACGCATCCGTGCGGGCGGCGCGGGCATCCCGGCCTTCTTCACGCGCACCGGTTACGGCACCCTGGTGGCCGAGGGCAAGGAAGTCCGCGAGTTCGACGGCGAGATGTACGTGATGGAGCGCGGCCTGACCGCCGACCTCGCGATCGTTAAGGCCTGGAAGGCCGACGCCGAGGGCAACCTGATCTACCGAAAGACCGCCCGGAACTTCAATCCGATGATGGCCACCGCGGGTCGCAAGACCGTTGTCGAGGTCGAGGAACTGGTCGCGATCGGCGCCCTGGACAAGGACGCCATCCACACCCCCGGCATCTATGTCGACCACCTGATCAAGGGCGCCAAGTTCGAGAAGCGCATCGAGCGGGTCACGACCCGCCAGAAGGAGCAAGCGTGATGGCCTGGACGCGCGACGAGATGGCGGCCCGCGCCGCCAAGGAGCTGCGGGACGGCTTCTACGTGAACCTGGGCATCGGCATCCCGACCCTGGTGGCCAACTACATCCCCGAAGGCATGCACGTGACGCTGCAGAGCGAGAACGGCATGCTGGGCATGGGCCCCTTCCCCTACGAGGGCGAGGAGGACGCCGACCTGATCAACGCCGGCAAGCAGACGATCACCGAGCTGGAGTCCAGCTCGTACTTCTCGTCGGCCGACAGCTTCGCGATGATCCGGGGCGGGCATATCGCCCTGTCGATCCTGGGTGGCATGCAGGTGGCGCAGAACGGCGACCTGGCCAACTGGATGGTGCCCGGCAAGATGGTCAAGGGCATGGGCGGGGCCATGGACCTGGTCGCCGGCGTCAAGCGCGTGGTGGTGGTCATGGACCACTGCGAGAAGTCCGGCGCGCCGAAGCTGCTGAAGGCATGCTCCCTACCGCTGACCGGCGCCGGGGTGGTGGACCTGTTGATCACCGAACTGGGCGTCTTCGAGATCAATCGCGGCAAGACGCCGGTGAAGCTGATCGAACTGGCCCCCGGCGTGACGGTCGACGAGGTCAAGGCCAAGACCGAGGCGGCGTTCGAGGTCGCGCTCTAGAAACGCGCTTCGTGGAAAGACGAAGGGCGGCGGCCCTCGAGGCCGCCGCCCTTTCTCATGGGCGCCTGGGACGCGGCGGCAGGCCGGTGATCGGGTCGCGGGGCAGGGGCGCGAAGCCCTCGGCGACGAACAGGTCGATCCGGCGCGAGCGTTTCCTGTCCAGGCGCACGCGGGCGATCTGCAGGCCGGAATGGGCTTTGAAGTCCTGCTCGATCTCGGGGCGATAGCCGCCTTCCAGGCTGACGATCAGGGCGCGGCGGCCGTAGTGGGCGTCCAGCGGCGCCGAGGTCTCGGCCTGGTTCTGCGGATGGGCCTCGTGCACCCACATGCGCAGCGGCGGCGCGCCGGGCTGGCCGAAATAGTCGCGGCCGTAGTAGGCGGCGGCGTTGTAGACGAAGCGGTCGTCCATGGCGACGGCGCTGAGCTCGCCGCGCAGGGCCTGCTCCTCGCGGGACCGCTCGATGATGGCCTGGACGGTCTGGTCCCAGCCGCGAACGCGCTTGAAGCCGTTCGACAGGCCCGTCGCATCCGCCACCTTGGGGCTGATCATGCAGGCGACGAAGAAGAGGGCGAACAGGGCCTGGAAGGCCAGGCCGCCGATCAGCCAGCGGCGGGCGTTCCAGCGTAGCAGCCAGCCTGCGGCCAGCACCGAGCCGGCCACGAAGGCCGCGCCGGCCCAGTTGGCGTTGGCGCGCGAGACGAAGGCCTCGCCGGCCACGATGATCAGCGGCGGCGCGGCGAAGCACAGCAGCAAGAGGTCGGGCGAGGCCAGCTTCCGCTTCACGCCCAGCCAGATCGACCCGCCCAGCAGCACCGCGAACGGCACGGGGCCGAACACGCCGAACTGCGAGCCGACGAACTCGATCAGCTCACGGAAGTTGAACAGGGTGTGCGCGCCCCAGTTGGCGTTCGAAGCCGTGTGCTTGACCGTCGAGAACTGGTGGCTGGCGTTCCAGGCGAAGTTCGGGGCCAGGGTCAAAACGAAGGCCGTGATGAACAGCACGATGGCGGCGGGGCACCAGCGCTTGCGGGCCTCCTTCGAGATCAGCGCGTGCAGAACGATGCTGCCCAGGGCGTAGATCGCCGCATACTTCGACAGGAAGGCCAAGCCCAGGGCCACGCCCATGCCCAGGGCGACGAAGTAGCGGCGCGGCGCGTACGCGGTGGCCAGGTCGACATAGGCCCAGATCGTCAGGGCCAGGAAGAACAGCAGCGGCGCGTCGGTGGCGACCAGGCCCGACGACAGCACCACGCCCGGCATCAGGCTGTAGATCGCCGCCGCCACCAGTCCGCTCCAGCCGCCGTAGAGGGTTCGGGCGATGCGGTGAATCACCAGGGCCGCGCCGGCGTGCAGGATCAGGGCGGACAGGCGCACCCACGGCTCGGCGTCGCCGCCGATCTTGGTGGTCAGCCAGATCAGCCAGGCGATCATCGGCGGCTTGGAGAAGTAGCCGAACGCCAGCTCGCGCGACCACAGCCAGTACTGCGCCTCGTCCGGGTACAGCTCCAGGGGCGTCGTGAACAGGGCGATCAGCCGTATGATCGTCAGTCCCGCGACCATCAGCAGCGTCAGCCGCCAGGCGCGTTCCTCGACCGAATATTTCAGAGATTCGTGAGCGGCTTGCATGACGCCTAATTAGCCAAGTAAGAAAAAACTGACCAATTGTTCCGCGTTAACGGGCCTTTATGACAGTTTGCGGGCGGGCGTGGCCTTTCCGTCACCAAACCTTCTAAAACTTTCGTTAAACGGCCCCAACGACGCGGAACCATGCCGGTCATACGGCGGGCGTGTCGAAAAAATGAGGGGATCCTTCGAATGCGTATGAGAAATTTCGCCCTGGCTACGACCGCGCTGGTCGGTAGCCTGGTCGCCAGCAGCGCGGCCATGGCCCAATCGTCGGGCACCACCGAAGTCGATAGGGTCGTCGTCACCGCGACCGGCCAGAAGTCGATCGACGGCGCCGTGGTCGCCGAGACCGCGCCGAAGTCGCGCTCGACCATCACCCAGGAATACATCGGCCGTCAGGCCGCCGGTCAGACGATCGTTCAGACGCTGAACAACGTCCCGGGCCTGAACTTCACCAACAACGACCCGTACGGCAACAGCGGCGGCAACATCCGTCTGCGTGGCTTCGACGGTAACCGCATCTCGCTGACCTTCGACGGCATCCCGACGAACGACACCGGCAACTACGCTCTGTATTCGAACCAGCAGCTGGATCCGGAACTGATCGAGCGCGCCAACGTCACCACCGGCCAGACCGACGTCGACACCCCGACCATCTCGGCCACCGGCGGCGTGATCAACTACACCACCCTGAAGCCGACCCAGGACTTCGGCGTGACCGCCGACGCCTCGTACGGCAGCTTCAACTACCGTCGCTTCTTTGGTCTGATCCAGAGCGGCGAATTCGGCCCCTGGGGCACCAAGGCCTGGGCTTCGGCTTCGTACACCAAGTACGACAAGTTCAAGGGCGAGGGCGACCTCGAGAAGAAGCAGTTCAACGCCCGCATCTGGCAGGACATCGGCTCGAAGGGCGACTACATCGCCCTGTCGGCGCACTGGAACCTGAACCGCAACTTCAACTACAACTACGCCCAGCTGGGCACCGCTGACGGCACGATCCTGCCGGAAACCGCGCAGTACGGCTGGGACTGGGACTACCGCAACAACACCACGGCCACGACCGGCATCTACGACTGGATCAAGCCGACCGCCGTCGCCGGCTCGCGTGACGTCGACGCCAATGGCAGCAACTGGTGGGGCGGCCGCATCAACCCGTCGAACACCGGCAACATCCGCCTGAAGTCGCGGTTCACGCTGACCGACAGCCTGATCTTCACGTTCGACCCGTCGTTCCAGTACGTGATGGCCAACGGCGGCACCCAGCAGGTGTCGATCAACGAATACGACGCCAAGCTGGTCGGCACGGCCACCACGTTCGCCAGCTGTAAGGTCGGCACGATCTCGGCCACGAACCGCGGCGTCGACCTGAACGGCGACGGCGACTGCATGGACTCGGTCCGTTACATGTCGCCCTCGAACACCAACACCCGTCGCTACGGCCTGAACACCTCGCTGATCTGGCGCCTGAACGACGACAACACCTTCCGCCTGGCCTACACCTTCGACCGCGGCCGTCACCGTCAGACCTCGGAAGCCGGTTATGTCGATCAGTCGACCGGCTTCATGAAGAACTGGTTCGGCGGCAAGGAAACCTGGGGCGGTGATCGCATCGTCGGCGCCGATGGCGCCCTGCTGCGCTTCCGCGACCGCTTCTCGATCGCCGAGCTGCAGCAGATCGCCGTCGAGTACCGCGGCCGCTTCATGGACGACAAGCTGAACGTCACGATCGGCGTGCAGCACAAGGAGTTCAGCCGCGAGCTGAACCAGTACTGCTACACCTCGAACGGCACCAGCACCGTGCTCTGCACCACCCAGGCGCCGAACGCTCCGCTGGCCAACGGCAACGTGACCTTCGGCACGTCGACGACCCAGTACATCGCGCCGTTCGCCTACAACGCCAAGGTCAAGAAGACCCTGCCGAACGTGGGCGTGTCGTATAACCTCGACAGCCACAACTCGTTCTACGGCAGCTACTCGGAGCAGATCTCGGCTCTGCGTACGGACAGCTACTACACCGTCCAGCGCCAGGCCGACGGCTCGATCGCCTCGCTGAGCGCCAAGCCGGAAGCCACCAAGACCGGTGAAGTGGGCTGGCGCTTCAACGCCCAAGGCTACTACGCCACGGTCAGCGCCTATAAGACGCAGTTCAAGAACCGCGTCGTCAGCACCTATGACCCCGACAGCGACACCTACCGCGAACGCAACGTGGGTTCGGTCGATATCAAGGGTCTGGAAGGTCAAGTCGGCGGCCGCATCACGCCGGAACTGTCGGTGGCCGCCTCGGCGACCTACACCGACGCCAAGTACCAAGACCCGCTCCTGGTCGTGAAGCCGAACGTCTACGCGCCGATCAACGGCAAGCAGCTGGTCGAAACCCCGAAGGTCATGTTCGGCGGCCGGATCAACTACGAAGAAGGTCCGTTCTCGATCGGCATCCAGGGCAAGTACACCGGCAAGCGCTACGCCACCGACATGAACGACCTGGCCGTCGACGGCTACGCCCTGTTCGACCTGGACATGCGCTACAAGCTCGACGCCGTCCTGAAGAACTCCTACGTCCAGCTGAACGTCTGGAACATCTTCGACAAGGAATACTACGGCAGCCTGGGCACCCAGGTGACGGCCGCCTCGGCCGCCACCAAGACCCTGTACGGCATCACCAACCAGCCCTACGGCTACATTGGTGCGCCGCGCACGGCTCAGGTGACGTTCCGCGTCGACTTCTAAGCCACGCAAGCTTCCCGTCAGGGAGAGAGGGGGCGGTCCGGTTTCGGGCCGCCCTTTTTCTTTGTCATTTTCGTTTGCTAACTAGGCGGCGCTTGACCTCGCGCCACCGAGGGGCCATCTGCGCCCCCTTCGTTTTCATTGGGCCTCCAAATGACCGTGATCGTCCCCGCCGAGTGGGCTCCGCACCGCGCCATGTGGGTGGGTTTCCCCAGCCATGCCGAGCTTTGGCAGGAAGACCTGGAGCAGGCGCAAGCTGAAGTGGCCGCCCTGGCCCGCGCCCTGGCTGGCCCGGGCGGCGAGCGTGTGCGTCTGATGGTGGTCGGCGATGAGGCCGAGGCCGCCGCCCGCGCGCTGCTGTCCGACACGAGCGTCGAGATCGTCCGGGGCCAGTTCGGCGACATCTGGCTGCGCGACACCGGCCCGATCTTCGTCGACGCCGACGGGGCCGCCAGCGCCGCTGGTTTCCAGTTCAATGGCTGGGGCGGCAAGTACAGCCTGGAAGGCGATGACATCGTCGCCGAGCAGATCGCCGCCGCCTCGGGCGCGCCGCTGGTCCGCAACGGCTTCATCCTGGAGGGCGGCGCCCTGGACCACGACGGCCTGGGTACGATCCTGACCACCCGCCAGTGCCTGCTGAACGCCAACCGCAACGCCGGCTGGGACGAGGCCTCGGCCACGTCCGCCCTCGCTGACGCCCTGGGCGCCAGGAAGGTGCTGTGGCTGGGCGATGGCTTGCTCAACGACCATACCGATGGCCACGTCGACAACCTGGCCCGCTTCGTCGCGCCGGGCGTCGTCGCCTGCCCGATGGCCTATGGCGCCGACGATCCGAATGCGGAGGTCTACGCTGAGACCGCCAAGCTGCTGGCCGGCATGACCGACGCGCGCGGTTCGCCGCTGCAGGTCGCCCGCATTCCCTCGCCGGGCAAGATCCTGGACGAGGACGGCGAGCCGATCCCGGCCTCGCACATGAACTTCCTGATCGCCAACGAGGCGGTCATCGTGCCGATCTACGCCGAGGAGTCGGGCGCCTTCGCCGTCGAGGTGATCAAGGGTCTGTTCCCCGAGCGCCAGGTCATCGGCCTGCCGTCCACCGCCATCCTGACCGGCGGCGGTTCGTTCCACTGCATCAGCCAGCAAGAGCCGGAGACCGCCTGATGGCCCGCACGCTCAGCGTCGCCGCGATCCAGACCTCGTACGGCATGGATCTGCAGGCCAACATCAAGAAGACCGAGGGCTTCATCCGCGAGGCCGCGTCCAAGGGCGCCCAGGTCATCCTGCCGTCCGAGCTGTTCCAGGGGCCGTACTTCTGCGTCGCCCAGGAGGAGCGCTGGTTCGCCGAGGCCCATCCGTGGCGCGAGCATCCGGTGGTCAAGGCCATCGCGCCGCTGGCCGGCGAACTGGGCGTGGTGATCCCGATCTCGATCTTCGAGCGCGAGGGCCCGCACTACTTCAACAGCCTGGTGATGGCCGACGCCGACGGTTCGCTGCTGGGGCTCTATCGCAAGAGCCACATCCCCGATGGTCCCGGCTACATGGAGAAGTACTACTTCCGGCCCGGCGACACCGGCTTCAAGGTCTGGGACACGCGCTTTGGCCGCCTCGGCGTTGGCATCTGCTGGGACCAGTGGTACCCGGAGGCCGCCCGCGCCATGGCGCTGATGGGCGCCGAGGCGCTGTTCTACCCGACCGCCATCGGCAGCGAGCCGCACGACCCCAGCCTCGACACCGCCCTGCCGTGGCGGCGGGCCATGCAGGGCCACGCCGTCTCGAACGTCATTCCGGTGATCGGCGCCAACCGCATCGGCTTCGAGCCGTGGGACGGCTATCCGAACGGCGGCCAGACCTTCTATGGCTCGAGCTTCATCGCCGACCATCGCGGCGACCTGGTCAGCGAGCTGGGCCGCGCCGACGAGGGTCTGGTCAACGCGACCTTCGACCTGGACTTCCTGACGACGCACCGCGCCGCCTGGGGCTTCTTCCGCGATCGCCGGCCGGAGTTCTACCAGGCCCTGGCCAGCGGCCGGCCTGCATGATCGGAACTGACCGCCTGGTGCTGCGACCGGCGGTCGACGCCGATCGGGACGCCATTGCCCAGCTCAACGCCCATCCCGAGGTGGGCGCCTGGCTGGGCGGCGTGCGAAGCCGCGCCGAGAGCGACGCCTTCGTCGACCGCGTGCAGGCGCACGACCTGGAGCACGGCTTCGGGTTCTGGGTGGTCGAGCGCCAGGCCGACAACCGGGTGATCGGCATGACCGGCGTCTGGTGGGTTCCGCCCGAGATGGACATGCCGAACACGGTCGAGATCGGCTGGCGCTTCCATCCCGACGCCTGGGGCCAGGGCTACGCCACCGAGGCGGCCAAGGCGGCGCTGGCCTACGGCTTCGAGACGCTGAAGCTGCCGGAGATCATCGCCTTCACGGCGCGCACGAACCTGGCCTCGCAGGCGGTGATGCGACGGATCGGCATGGCGCACGAGCCCGCCCGCGATTTCGATCATCCGGGCCTGGCGCAGGATCATCCGCTGCGCCAGCACGTGGTGTTCGTGGCGCGGCCCGCCTAGGCGCCGCAGCCCTCCGGCGCGCCCTTGGCCTTCGAAGCCGCCACCTCCGCCCGCGCCTTGGCCAGATCGCTCAGGAAGCCCGGATCGTCGTGCAGCCGGGTGACCAGGGCCGAGCCCAGATAGCGGCCGGCCTCGACGTCGCTCTGGAAGTGGACGCCGCAGACGATGCGGCTGTCGCCGAACGCCTTGCCGCGCGCCAGGATGGGGCTGGCCTTGTCGGGGACCAGCTCGGCGATCACCGAGGCCCAGGCCCAGCCGATCAGGCCGTGGCCGGACGGGTAGGAGCCGTCGGTGTTGATCCAGTCCTCGCGGGGCACGCAGATCGGCGCGGTGTTGCCGACCGGGGGGCGGGGACGCTGGAAGGCGGCCTTGGCCGGCTGGTAGATCTTGGCCGCGTCGTCGGTCATGCGCAGCAGCATGTTGGCCAGGGTCGGGGTCGCCTCGGCGCTGAGGGTCACGCCGGCCGCGCACGAGAAGCTCTTCAGGCCGTTCTTGCCCGAGAGGTCGGCGTCGGCGATCGCCCGGCTCCAGGCCTCGGTGTTCGCCAGCTTGCGGGTCTCGTCGAACTGGGCGCGCTCGGCCTTGCCCCGCGGCGAGTCCGGGGCGGGCGGCGGGCCGATGATGGTCGTGGCGACGATGCCGCCGTCGCCGCCCAGATAGCCCGGCGGCGGCTTCACCCAGCCGGCCGATGGCGCGGTGGTGGCCACGGCCGCCGGCTTGGCCGGCGGCGCGCGCAGGCCATCGGCCGAGCAGCCGACGAGGACCAGGCCGGAGACAGCGGCGATGAGCACGAAACGGGTCATGGAATGCGTCCCTGAGGTCATCCGCCCACAGAGAGCGGGGAAGTTCATGCGTCAAGAGAAAGCGGATTGACGAATGGATATGTTATTTCATAACACTCCATCACGACCGCTCCCCCGGTCAAGTTTCATCGGTTCCAGAGACCCCCATGCTTCGTCGCGTCGCCTTCTCCGCCGCGAGCCTCCTCGCGCTCGCCGCCGCCGTTTCCGCCCATGCCGCTGACGCGCCCGCCCCGGCGGCGCCCGCGCCGGACAGCGATACGGAAGTCTCCAAGGTCGTCATCACCGCCGCGCCGTACGCGGTGTCGCTGGACACCGTGACCAGCAGCGTCAACGTCATCACCCGTGACCAGCTGGACGTGGCGCCGCCGGCCGGCCTGGGCGACACCCTGAATGGCCAGCCAGGCCTGCGCTCGACCTTCTACGGTCCCGGCGCCAGCCGCCCGGTGATCCGCGGCCTGTCGGGTCCGCGCGTCATGGTGCTGGAGAACGGCGTCGGCCAGGTCGACGCCTCGTCGCTGTCGCCCGACCACGCGGTGGCCTCGGACCCTGGCGAAGCCACGCGCGTCGAGGTGCTGCGCGGTCCCTCGACCCTGGCCTATGGCGGCTCGGGCATCGGCGGGGTGGTCAACATCATCGACGAGCGCGTGCCCTCCAGCCCCGCCGCGAACGGCTTCGAGGGCCGGGTGGCCGGCTCGGTCTCGTCGGTCGACGACGGCAAGGCGATCAACGGCTCGGCCAAGTTCGGCAAGGGCCCGCTGGTCTTCGCCATCGACGCCGATCACCGCGAGAGCAGCGACTACGACGTCCCGACCGCCCCGGTCTCCTCGCGCCTGGCGCGCCGCGATGGCCTGACGCCGGATCCGGACAAGACCGTCAAGAACACCGACGTCGAGATGGACGCCTACGGCGCCGGCGTCAGCTACGTGCATGACAGCGGCTTCTTCGGGGTGTCGGTCAAGAAGACCGACACCACCTACGGCGTCCCCTACCTGCAGGTCCTGGCTCCGATCGACCCGGACGCCGAGGGCCCGGTCTCGATCCACCTGCAGCAGACCCGCTACGACCTGCGCGGCGAGCAGGACGTCGATCTGGGTCCGTTCGCCAAGATCCGCCTGTCGGCGGGCCACGCCAAGTACGAGCATGCTGAGGTCTCGGTCGACAGCGGCGAGGTCGGCACCCGCTTCTTGTCGGACGGCACCGAGGGGCGCCTGGAGCTGGTCCAGAAGGAGCGCGACGGCTGGCAGGGCGCGGTGGGCTTCCAGGCCCTGGAGCGCCATTTCTCGGCCATCGGCGACGAGGCCTTCGTGCCCTCGACCGACATCAAGGAATACGGTGTCTTCACCTTGCAGCGTCTGGACAAGGGCGTGTGGGGCCTGGACGCGGGCCTGCGCTTCGACAGCCGCGAGCTGAAGACCGACTTCACCAAGAAGTCGTTCGACAACGTCTCGGCTTCGCTGGGCCTGTTCTACAAGCCGGCCGACCACCAGTTCGTGGCCCTGACCCTGTCGCGCAACGGCCGCGCCCCGACCGAGTTCGAGCTGTTCGCCGACGGCCCGCACCCGGGCACCGGCGGCTACGAGGTCGGCGACGCGGACCTGAAGTCCGAGAAGGTCACCTCGCTTGAGGCGACCTACCGCTACACCGGCGAGCGCCTGCGGGTGGAGGGCCACCTGTGGGGCGCCCAGTACGACGGCTTCATCGAGGAGGCCCCGACCGGCGCGGTCCAGGACGATCTGCCGGTGTTCCAGTACTTCCAGACCGACGCCAAGTTCCACGGCGCCGAGCTGGAGACCTCGTACGTCGCCTGGCGCGGCGGCGAGAACACCCTGAAACTGGAAGGCGTCTACGACTATGTGCGGGGCAAGACCGACCTGGGCGTGCCCGCCCGCGTGCCCCCGTGGGGTCTGACCGGCCGCGTGGTTTGGAGCGGCCCGCGCCTGGACGTGCAGACCGAGGTGCGCCGCGTGGGCAGCCAGAACCGGGTGGCGGACTTCGAGCTGCCGACCGACGGCTATACCCAGGTCAACGCCATGGTCACCTTCAAACCCGTGGCGGACTCGGCGCTTCGCCTGTTCGTCGACGGCCGCAACCTGACCAACGAGACGATCCGCGAGCACGCCTCGTTCCTGAAGGACTTCGCGCCCTCGCCGGGCCGCTCGGTCCGCGCCGGTTTCGCCTGGCGCTTCTAGCGTCGGACGAGAGCGCGGGACCCCAGCAGCCCCCGGGGTCCCGTCCCGCGCCGGGGCCTGGACGTCCTCCCCCCTTCCAGGCCCCGGACTGCTCGCCCGCCGAGGGCGGCAAGCAAGCTTACCGTTTCGCGTCGGAGATGAATCCGAGACCCGTGGTCTCGCGACGACAGCGGCCCAGATTGCTCGGTCTCGAAGGATCGGCTAGAACGCCGAGCCTTTGCGGTCGTCTTGAAGCGTTCGAGCGTCCGTTTTCTAATTCTGTCGTAGAGCTCTTCATGACCACGTCCCAGTCCGCCGGCGAGATCTCCGGCAACGTCCTGTTCTACAACTCGCCGGAGCCGCTGAACCGCGAGCAGCACGCCAAGCTGGCCCTGGTCCACAAGGACAAGCCGTACGGCTTCGCCGCCGCCGGCACCGCCGTGCCGCTGACGGTCTCGGAATTCGCGCCGGCCGCCCTGACCTTCCCGGTGATCTTCGCCGGCGAGGACAAGGTTCCGCTGGCCGTGATGGGCCTGAACCAGCAGGAAAACCTGTTCATCAACGCCGACGGCTCGGTCGAGGCGAACGTCTACATCCCGGCCTACATCCGCCGCTATCCGTTCGTCCTGGCCAACGATGAGACGCAAGACCGTCTGATCGTCTGCATCGACACCGGTTCCGACCTGCTGACCGAGCAGGGCCAGACCCCGCTGTTCGACGCCAAGGGCGAGCCGACCGAATACACCCAGAACTGCATCAAGTTCTGCGACGACTTCGAGATCGAGCGCCGCCGCACCGACTCGTTCGTCCAGCTCCTGAAGGACCTGGACCTGTTCGAGCTGAAGAAGGCGATCTTCCAGCCGCAGGACGAAACCGGCGCTCCGGCCGGCGAACCGGTCACCGTCGCCGAGTACTTCGGCGTCTCGGAAGAGAAGCTGAACGGCCTGTCGGCCGCCAAGCTGAAGGAACTGCAGGAAAACGGCGCCCTGGCCCAGATCTACGCGCACCTGGTGTCGCTGCTGGGTTGGGACCGCCTGATCAACAAGACCATGCTGAAGCAGGCCGAGGCCGCGAACCTGAACTAGGGTTCGACGTCAGCTGAAGACGAGAGGGCGGCGGGGCTTCGGCTCCGCCGCCTTTTTCTTGGGCCAGGCTATCGGGCGAAGATGCTGCGGGTCAGGCACGAGAAGACCAGGCGGCCGGCCTCGTCCAGGAGGTCGTGCTGGGCGATGACGATGCCCTTGCCCTCGCCGACCGGGTCCTTGCCCATCACCGTCATCCGGCCGCGCAGCAGCTCGCCAACGGGCGGATTGCGCATCCAGCGCAGGGCGTCGACGCCCAGGCGCTTGGTCTGCGGCCAGGCGGCGCTGGCCTCGGCGTCCAGCCGGGTCCAGATGGCGAAGACCATGCCGTCGGGCGCGCCGTTCTCGATCGGCCAGCCCGGCGCGAAGGCGGCGATGAAGGTCTCCAGCGCCTTGCCGTCGACGGCGCGCGTGCCCAGCGAAACGACCTGACCGATCTCGATGTCGTCGAACGCGGCGGGCATGGGCGGCTCCGGATGATTCTGTAATCGACTGTCCGTCGCGACTTGAGCATTGTCGAGAGCAGGCTGGCGGGCCATGTGTTCGTCCGCGTTCTTTTTCCGCCGAGCCCGCCGCCGATGTTCCTGAAGAAAGCCGTCCTCGCCCTGCAAGCCTTGCTGGCGGCGACTCTCCTGGCCGGCGCGGCCATGGCCGCGCCCGTGGTCAATTCCGGGCACATCGAGTCCGAACTGGTCGCCCAGGAGGCGGGGATCGCGCCGGGCGGCACGGTCTATGTCGCCCTGCGCCAGAAGATCATTCCCGGCTGGCACACCTATTGGCGCAACCCGGGCGACGCGGGCGAGGCGACCAAGATCGCCTGGACCCTGCCGGCCGGCTGGAGCGCCGGCGACATGGTCTGGCCGACGCCGCAAAAGGCCAAGCTGGGTCCGCTGCTGGACTATGCCTACGAGGGCGAGGTCTTCATCCCGGTGCCGATCAGCGCCCCGGCCAACGCCCAGGTCGGGACGACGATCAGCCTGAACGCCGACGTCGCCTATCTGGTCTGCGAACAGGTCTGCGTGCCCGAGGACGCCAAGCTGACCCTGCTACTGCCGGTCGTGGCCGGCGCGCCGTCGGCGGATCCGAAATGGGGTCCGGTCGTCGCCGACGTCCTGGCCAAGGCCCCCAAGCCGGCCGGGCTGAAGGCCGTGTTCAAGCTGGACGGCCAGACCCTGAAGCTGGCCGTCATCGGCGGGCCGCTGAAGGGCGCGGACATGGCCGGGGCCTATTTCTTCCCCTATTCGTCCAAGGTCATCGAGCACGCCGCCGAGCAGGTCATCGAGCGCGGCCCCGAGGGCCTGACCTTGTCGCTGAAGCCGGGCTACGATTTCGTCGGCGGCGGGACGCCGCCGGCCGAGCTGCAAGGCGTGCTGGCCACCAAGGCCGGAGCCTGGGAGGTCACCGCCACGGCCGGAGAGCCGCCCGCGACCGCCAGCGGCCTGGGCGCGCCGCCGGCCGAGACCGCGCCCGCCGAGGGCGGCGCCGTTCGGGGCGGCCTGGTCGGGGCCCTGGTCTTCGCCTTCCTGGGCGGGCTGATCCTGAACCTGATGCCGTGCGTCTTCCCCGTGCTGTCGATGAAGGCCGCCAGCCTGGCCGGCCACGCCCACGATGGCGGCAAGGCCCGCCTGCAGGGCCTGGTCTTCCTGTCGGGGGTCGTGACCACCTTCCTGGTCCTGGCCGGCTTGCTGCTGGCCGTGCGGGCCGGCGGCGCGGCGGTGGGCTGGGGCTTCCAGCTGCAGTCGCCGCTGGTCATCGCGGGCCTGGCCCTGCTGATGCTGCTGGTCGCGCTGAACATGTCGGGCGTCTTCGAGATCGGGACCTCGGTGCAGAACGTCGGCTCGGGCGCCTCGGCCCAGGGCGGGGCGAGCGGGGCCTTCTTCACCGGCGCCCTGGCGGTGGTGGTCGCCGCCCCGTGCACCGCGCCGTTCATGGCCGGCGCCCTGGGCTACGCCCTGACCCAGCCGGCCATCGTGGCCCTGGCGGTGTTCCTGGCCCTGGCCCTGGGCTTCGCCGCGCCCTTCGTGGCCGTGGCCTTCATCCCCGGCCTGCTGAAGCTTCTGCCGCGCCCCGGCGCCTGGATGGACGTGCTGAAGAAGGGCCTGGCCTTCCCGATGTACGGCGCGGCCCTGTGGCTGACCTGGGTGTTCGCCCAGCAGGCCGGTCCGATCGCCCTGGGCCAGGTGCTGGGCGCGGGCGTGCTGGCCGCCTTCGGGGCCTGGCTTTACGGCCTGGCCCAGAACCGCCGCGCGGCGGGCGAGGGCTCGACTGTCTCGCTGGTCGTCGGGCTGCTGGCCGTGGTCGCCGCTATCGCCCTGGCCGCCTCGGCCGCCCTCGCGGCCAAGCCGCCGACGACGCCGACGACGTCGGCCGAGGCTCCGGCTGGTCCGGGCCTGGTCGCCGAGACCTGGTCGCCGGAGAAGGTCGCCGAGCTGCGGGCCGCCGGCCGTCCGATCCTGGTCGACTTCACCGCAGCCTGGTGCGTGACCTGCCAGGTCAATGAGAAGGTCGCCCTGTCCGGCGCCAAGGTCGCCGAGGCCTTCAAGGCCAAGGACGCGGTCTATCTGAAGGCCGACTGGACCAATCGCGACCCGGTCATCGCCAAGGCGCTGGCGCAGTTCAACCGCGTCGGCGTGCCGCTGTACGTGGTCTATCCGAAGAACGGCGGGCCGCCGGTCATCCTGCCCCAGCTCCTGACCGAGGGCATGGTCATCGAGGCGATCGAGAAGGCCGGCGCCTAGGGCCTACTTCTTCTTGTCGCCGAACGGCAGCTTGGCCTTCACCTGGTCCAGAGGCGTCTTGGTCACGACCACCGGCGGCGGGGCCACGATCGGGGCGACCTTGACAGGATAGGCGCGCCAGCCGGTCTGGATCAGGGCGCCGAAGCCCTGGCACTTGGGCAGGTAGCGGACCATGCCGGCGCGCGGCTTGGCGAACGGGGCGGGCTGGACGATGTCCTGGCGCTTGGGATCGACGAACCGCCAGTCGGTCGGCAGGCCGTAGCCCTTCTCGCCGCCCAGCCGCACGGCCTGGTAGGCGAGGTTGGCCTGGAAGGGCGTGACCCCGTATTTCAGCATCGCCCGCAGGAAGATCTGGTCGGCCTCTTCGCGCTTGCCCGGCTCGCCGATCGTGTAGAGCCAGTCGTGGACGATGGCCGCCCGCGCCGTCGGGCCCTGCGGGTCGACGAAGCCCTGACCGTACCAGGGCACGCTGGCGAAGTCGGTGACGTACCAGCGCGGCACGACGATCACCTTGCCCGTCTCGACGTCGCAATAGGGGAACTCGGCGTCCAGGGTGAACAGCTTGCGGCCGTCCTTGGTCTGGTTGAACAGCATGATCGGCTGCGGCGTCAGCGAGCTGGGCGGCGTCGGGGCCACGACCGGCACGAAGACGGTGGTGTTGGTCTCGGTGGCGCAGGCCGCCAGGAGCAGGCCGGAACCGACGAGGGCGGCGAAGGACTTGGTGCGGGACATCGAGCGAGAGAGCAGCAGGGGAGGACGAAGGGTCTTCTGGGCGCGAGGGCCCTTTGGATCAAGCAAGAATGGCGAAGTTTCGGCCGTCGTCTCGATTGGCCCTGCGACCGTTTCGCAAATCCGCGATCCGTGAGAAGGTCTTCGGCGGGGGCGCTTTCTGGTCTGGAGAACCGACATGTCGATCACTCGCCGTCTCGTCGCCAGTTTTCCGTTTTGGGCCGGTCTGCCGTTGACCGCGCTTGTCCCGACCTTGGCGCAGGCCAAGCCGGCGCCCGACTTCACCGCCGTCGACGCCGACGGCAAGACCCGCTCGCTGTCGGAATTCCGCGGCAAGACCGTGGTGCTGGAGTGGGTCAACGAGGGCTGCCCCTATGTCCGCAAGCACTATTCGGGGAACATGCAGGGCCTGCAGCAAGCCGCCCGCGCCGACGGGGTGGTGTGGCTGACCATCGCCTCGTCCGCGCCGGGCAAGCAGGGCTACTTCCCGGACGGCGCGGCCGCCAAGACTTGGATGGACGCCAAGGGCGCCAAGCCGACGGCCCTGCTGCTCGATCCCGACAACAAGGTCGCCACGACCTACAAGGCCAAGACCACGCCGCACATGTTCGTCATCGATAAGGCCGGCCAGGTCGTCTACGAGGGCGCCATCGACGACATCCCGACCAGCAAGGTCGAGGACCTGCCCAAGGCCAGAAACCTGGTTGCCGCGGCCCTGGCCGACGTCAAGGCGGGCCGCAAGGTCGCCACGCCGTTCGCGCCGCCCTACGGCTGTTCGGTGAAATACAAGGACGCCTGAGGCGAGGCGCGTCCGGGCCTGCCGAGATCTGCCTCGGCGCGGGGGACATCGGTGGTTTCCGCAAAAAACGTCATTGGTCTGCCATGACGCGGCGGCGCCTGTTTGGTAAGGCCCGTTGCACAAACACCGATTTTCCAAAGGACGTCCCGCATGGCCGATCTCGACACCGCCTGGAACCGCCTGGAAGCCGCCGCCAAGGCCGCGGGCGACAAGCGCATTGTCGAGTTCTTCGATGCGGAGCCGGGGCGCCTGGACGCCCTGACCCTGGACGTCGCCGGCCTGCACCTGGACCTCTCCAAGCAGGCCTGGGACGAGGCTGGCCTCGAGGCCGCCCTGGACCTGGCCCACGCGGCCGGCGTCGAGGCCGCCCGGGCCCGGATGTTCGGCGGCGAGGCGATCAATTCGTCCGAGGGCCGCGCCGTCCTGCACACCGCCCTGCGCGCGCCGGCCGGCGCTGATTTCAAGGCCCAGGGCCAGCCGGTCATGGCCGAGGTCGAGAGCGTCCGCCAGCGGATGAAGGCCTTCGCCGAGGCCGTCCGCTCCGGCGCGATTCTGGGCGCGACCGGCAAGCCGTTCAAGGCCATCCTGCACATCGGCATCGGCGGCAGCGACCTGGGCCCCCGCCTGCTGTGGGACGCCCTGCGCCCAGTGAAGACCCAGATCGACCTGCGCTTCGTGGCCAATGTCGACGGCGCCGAGTTCGCCCTGACCACGGCCGACATGGACCCGGAAGAGACCCTGGTCATCGTCGTCTCCAAGACCTTCACCACCCAGGAGACCCTGGCCAACGCCAACGCCGCCCGCGCCTGGCTGGTCGAAGCCCTGGGCGAGCAGGGCGCCAACCAGCACCTGGCCGCCATCTCGACCGCCCTGGACAAGACCGCCGCCTTCGGCGTGCCGGACGACCGCGTGTTCGGCTTCTGGGACTGGGTCGGCGGCCGCTATTCGCTGTGGTCGTCGGTCAGCCTGTCCGTCGCCGTCGCGGCCGGCTGGGACGCCTTCCAGGGCTTCCTGGACGGCGGCGCGGCCATGGACGAGCACTTCAAGACCGCTTCGCTGGAGAAGAACGCTCCGGTGCTGGTCGCCCTGGCCCAGATCTTCAACCGCAACGGCCTGGACCGCCGGGCCCGCTCGGTCGTGCCCTATTCGCACCGCCTGCGCCGCCTGGCCTCGTTCCTCCAGCAGCTGGAGATGGAGAGCAACGGCAAGTCGGTCGGTCCGGACGGCAAGCCCGCCCAGCGCGGCACCGCCACGGTGGTGTTCGGCGACGAGGGCACCAACGTCCAGCACGCCTATTTCCAGTGCATGCACCAGGGCACGGACATCACGCCGATGGAGCTGATCGGCGTCGCCAAGTCGGACGAGGGCCCGGCCGGCATGCACGAGAAGCTGCTGTCGAACCTGCTGGCCCAGGCCGAGGCCTTCATGGTCGGCCGCACCACCGAGGACGTGGTCGCCGAACTGCAGGCCAAGGGCGTCTCGGAGGCCGAGATCGCCACCCTGGCCCCGCAGCGCACCTTCGCCGGCAACCGCCCGTCGACCCTGGTGGTGCTGGAGCGCCTGACGCCCCGGACCTTCGGCGCCCTGATCGCCCTCTATGAGCACAAGACCTTCGTCGAGGGCGTGATCTGGGGGATCAATTCCTTCGACCAGTGGGGCGTCGAGCTGGGCAAGGTGATGGCGGGCCGCATCCTGCCCGAGCTGGAGAGCGGCGCGGCCGGCCAGCACGACCCGTCGACCACGGCCCTGATCCAGCGGCTGAAGAAATAGGCCCTTCGTCCCGGCTGGACCTCAGTAGCGCCAGCTCTTGAGGTCCGCGCCGGGCGGGGCCGTGTCCTCGATCCGCTTGAGGATCTTGGGCAGGTAGATGGTGTTGTAGCGCAGCCGGCTGATGGCGTTGGGCAGGTCCTTGGCGCCGTTCCAGCAGTGCTCGTCCTTGTCGCCATAGGCGACCTCGCCGCCGTAGGGCGGGTCCTTCAGGCCGTTGAAGACCTCCTCGGCGACGTAGACGGAATTGTTCAGGAAGTAGTTGTCGCCGCGGCCGACATAGACGTGGATCTTGCCCTGGAGCTTCGGCCACAGGGTCTTCCAGTCGCGCTGGATGATGTGGGTCAGGTCGTAGTGTTCGCGCCAGTAGTCGGCGACCGAGCGGTCGATCTGGCCGGTGACCTTGTCGAAGATCGGCTTGGGGTAGCCGTCCGGCCCCTGGGGTCCGTAGACCGCCTGCCAGATGTCGTACTGCTCGCCCGAGCGGCCCCTGTCGCCCAGGGCCAGTTCGTAGGTGTTGACGTCGCGCTGGGTGGCGAAGACCTCGCCCAGATAGTTGCGATAGCCGGCCCGTTCGATCGAGCGGTTGGCGCCCTTCAGGACATAGGCGTTGTCGTCCCTGTAGAGGTCGATCGTCGTGTACTGACGGAAGCTGATCGGGTCGGGGCAGGCGGCGAAGGCGCCGTTGTACATGTCCGGATAGAAGACCTGGGTCGCCAGGGCCTCCCAGCCGCCGGTCGAGCCGCCGTAGGTGAAGCGCGCCCAGCCCTGGCCGATGCCCCGGAACTGCTTCTCGATCGCCGGGATCAGCTCCTTGTTGATGGCGTCGCCATAGGGGCCGAGATTGGCCGAGTTCACCGCGTAGCTGTCGTCGTAATAGGGATTGGCGTGCTCGATCTCGATGGCCAGGAAGCGCGGGAAGTTCGGGCCGGTCCACTGGCGATAGAAGTCGTAGGCCTCCTGCTGCTGGATCCGGTTGTAGCCGGCCAGGTGGAAGCGGTCCGAATAGTCCGGCTTCAGGTCCGGATCGGGCGGGGTGGTGCGGAAGCCGCCGAAGTCGTCCGGATAGTGGCCGTGGAAGACCATGAGCGGATAGCGGGCATTGGGGTGGGTCTCGAAGCCCTCGGGGATCAGCACGTGGGCCCCGAGATACATCGGTCGGCCCCAGAACTTGCTGAGCAGCTCGCTCTTGATGCGGACGTGCTTGATGTAGGGCGTGTCGGCCGGGCGGGCGATCTCGGGGATCTTCTGGTCCAGGCTGACGGCGACCTTGGCTGCGCCGACGAACTCGCCGTTCGCGCCGATCTCGACCTCGACCGGGGTCGAGTAGAGGTTGCCCGGCTTGGTGTTCCAGTGCTGGCCCTCGCCCTGGTCGGGCGGCAGGCTGACCACCGAGCCGTCGCTGCGTTTGAAGGTCTCGTAGCGGTTCAGCACGACCTGCAGCCGGTACTTGCCCGGCTTGACGCCCGAGAGGCTCTTCACCGGCCAGCCGAAGGCCTTGTCGTCGACGGTGACGGCCGCTCCCGGGGCCAGGCCCTGGACGTTCTGGCCGAAGACCATCTGGGTCTTGAGGTCGAACCAGATCTGGGTGCGCGGCTCGGCCGACGGGTCGTTGGACAGCAGCAGCAGCAGCCGGCCGTCCAGCGGCGCGGCGCTCATCGCCTTGGGAAACGAGACCTCGACGGTCGGCGCGGCCAGGGCGGCCAGAGGCAGGACGAGCGCGCCGGCCAGGGCGGTGGCGGCGGTGAGCAGACGACGCATGCGGAAGGGCCCCTCGAAAGAACCCGCCGACCGTGCCGCGCCGCCGCCCTTCCCGCAACCTCTAGAACGTCTTGCGCACCCGCAGCGAGACGAAGGTGCGCGGGTTGATCGCGCGGTCCTCGACGAAGGCCACCGCCCGGTTCGGGGCGCGGTCGGCGAAGACCGTGCGGCGGATGGTGAAGTCGTCCCACAGGTTCAGCTGGGCGCGGATCGCCAGGGTCGGGGTCGGCTTGTATTCGGCGAAGGCCTCGTAATAGCCCGAGCCGCGCCAGACATTGGTCTGGTCGACGTCGTAGGTGCCCTGGCCCAGCAGCGGCAGCCAGTTGACGCCCCACTGGGTCTTCCAGCGCGTCAGGTCCTGCTGGAAGCCGATATTGGCCTGGGTCGGACGAACGCCCGAGATCGGCCGGTCGCGGCCCGTGGTCGGGTCGGTGACGTGGGTCTCGTTCCAGTCGTTCTTGAAGGTGAAGCGGCCGCCCTTGATCCCGAACTTGTCGGTCGGCACCACGATGTTCAGCGACAGCCGGTCCAGGGTGGCGTCGCCGATATTGCCGGTCGCCGACAGGCCGCCCGGCAGGGGCAGGCGGTCGATCACGCCGATGATCTCGTCGTGGCGATAGCCGATCGAGACGATGCCCTCGCCCCAGAAGCGGCGCTCGTAGCTGATCTCGCTGATCCAGCGCTGCTCGGGCTTGAGGTCGACATTGCCGCCATAGACGGTGCTGTCGTCCAGGTCCGACGAGGCGGCGAAGTCCTCGAAGTCCAGCTGGCCCAGCTCGCGCTCGAAGCGGAGGCGGACCTGATTGTTGGCCTTGGGCGTCCAGGTCGCCAGGAACCGGGGCTTGGCGTAGAAGAAGCTCTCCTTGTTCGACGCGTCGCCCGACTGCTTGATCGTCGAGGTCTCCAGCCGCAGGCCGCCCTCCAGGGTCAGCTTCGGGTTCACCCGCCAGGTGGCCTTGGTGAAGGCCTCGCCGCGCAGCTCCTCGACCTTGACCGACGCCGAGGGCAGGGGCACGCCCACGCCGCCGACGCTGTAGGCCTGATGCACGTCCAGCATGTTGTAGGCGAACTCGCCCCCGGCCTCGAGGGTCAGGGCCTTGGAGACCTCGCCGCGCACCAGGCCGCGCAGGATCGACTCCGAGCTGTCGCCGTCGGCCGCGAAGCGCTGTTGGGCGTCCTTGACCCCCGACAGGGTCTGGTCGCCGGTCGAGACGTTGTCGAAGTCCTCGAAGCTGTGGATGGCGCGGGTCTCCAGCTTCCAGCGCGCGCTCAGCGGCCGCGTCCAGGTCAGGCCCAGCTCGCCCGAATGGCTCTCCTCGGCGTAATCGCTGCGGCGGAAGGCGACGTCCGAGCTCAGCTCCTGCCATTCCTTCCAGTCGTTGACGCCGTAGCGGGCCGTGGCCTCCAGCTTGCCGCCGGCGACCGGGCCGTTGAAGTTGCCCCGGATCGAGCGCCCGCCGCCCCAGCCGTCGTTGATGAAGGCCTCGTCGCGGATCAGCTTGCCCGTCCCGTCGTGGCGGACGTTGCGGCCCTTGCCGTTGCTGTCGCTGGACGAGGTGCCGTCGCTGAGCGTCACGCCCCAGCTGCGGTCGCCGTTGGTGGCGGTGAACTGGTAGCTGCCGCCCCAGACGTCGTGGCCGCCGTCGAAGAGCTGGTTGTTCCAGGTCAGCACCGACTGGTGGCTGACGCCCTTCTTGAGCACCACGTTCACGACCACGGCGTAGCCCTGCATGTCGACGCCCGGCGCCCCGCCGCGGATCAGCTCGATGCGCTCGACGCGGTTGGCGGGGGTGCGGGAGAGGACGTTGGAGCCGGTGTCGTTCTTGGAGGCCGGGCGGCTGCCGTTGATCAGGATGTTGCCGACCGCGCCCTCGAAGCCCCGGGCCCCCGAGCCGTCGTCGATGTCGAAGCCGGGCACCCGGTCGACCATGTCCAGGGCCGTGTTCGGGCGCTGGGCGGCGAAGAAGTCGGGCTGGAAGACCAGCACGCCGGTCGGGGCGTTGGCCGGATCCAGCGCCAGCGGCGGCGCGGTGGTCGGCGGCGGCGTTTGGCCCGAAGCGTCTTGGCCTTGGGCGGCCTCGCCGGCGTAAGCCGCGCTGGCGAAGGCCCCATTGGCCAGCAGAAGCGTGGCCGCGGTGGCCAGCCAGATGGTCTTGGTCATACTGTTCCCCTCAGTGAGGAGAGGTCTGACCGCCGCGCCCGCTGATCTCAAGTTACAAGACCGAAAGGTGGGTTACTTCGTCGTCATATTACACGGGGTTCATGTTTCTATACGGCCAGAAATACCGGGAGGCTTGTGGATAAGTCTGGCCTGACTCGGCGAATGACTTAACAATTCGTGTATAGGGCGGTGAAGGTCAGAGGTCGTCCAGCGGATCTTCGAACGACGCGGGCGCCGGCGGCAGCGCGTCCAGCTCGGCCCGCAGCGCCTGGTGGCGCTCCCAGGCGCTTCGCCGCATGATTTCCAGCTGGAGCCGGACGTTCTCTCGAAGGATGTCGAGGGCGGAGCTGTCGGCGGTGATAGGGCGAGCGGTGGCAGGGCCGGCCTTAGCCTTTGGATTGCGCCTGGGCATCGATGTTTCCTTCCGGGTTTGAGGCGTGAGGCGACGGTCTTCCGCCGGGAAAGCCGGCGGGCTGGGGAGGCGGCGGAGCGTCCGGGCCGCGCCCGGAGGTTTGGATGGGAGATACCGTTTCGACGTGACACGGGCGCTCCGCGCGATCGTCGGTGCGGAAGCCCTCGGGGCGCGGGGTATTGATCCGCTCCCGATGAGAGGCCTCCGGCGGGCGGGAGGGAAGCGACCCTCCCGGAACGCGCGGGGGATTTCAGCCCGCGCCTGGCGCGCCGTCGAAGCCGTCGCCGCCAGCCTTTCGTCCCGATGTTTCAGGGAGCCCGTGCTGGATCCGTCGCGACGGCGCCTCTCCCAAGGAAGAGGCCGACGAGCGCTACCCGCTCGACCGCCCCGCACCGCCCGTCAGGTCGCCAGCTGGACGGCCTCCCCTGCGGTGGGGCGAGGACAAGTATGGGGGGCGGTTTGAACGCGGATCATTCAGCGGGGCGTAAAATCGACAAGCCGTTGATTTCGCGGGAGTCGATCTCGCGAATTCCGAGGATAGAGCGCGCTGAACGCCCGTGCTGGCCCCGTGCGGAGCGCCCGTGACTGCCCAGGGCGCGCCGTCCGGGCCTAGGGCGCCTTGACCTGGGGCAGGCCCTGCGCGCGGCGGCAGGCGTTGCGCATGTCGTATTCCTCGGCCACCGACTGCGACAGCGGCTTGCTCCCCTTGGGCTTGCCCAGGCTGGCCAGGGCCCGGTCGGCGAACTTGCCGCCGAAGCAGTCGCAATAGGCGGCCAGCTGCGGCGCGTCCTTGATGTCCGACTCCCCGGCCGGACCCAGCACGTTGACGCCGCCCTGCCGGCACATCTGGCTGTAGGTCTTGACCATCTGCGACCGCGCGTCGGCCGGAACCTGGGCCAGGACCGGCGCGGCTCCCGCCAGCGACAGGACCAGGGCGAGGGGTGTCGCGAACTTCATGCGGATCTCCGGCGGCGATGACGGCGGCGACGCTGGCGCGCGAAGCCGACCAGGATGTGGCCGCTGGGTAACGAAGTGTAATCGCGGGGACGGGGCGGGGCGGGAAAGGCGGTGCGGAAAGGGGCAGGGCGCCTCCTCTCTCCTCCCCCGCATCGCGGGGGAGGTGGCCCAGAGGGCCGGAGGGGGCGCTCGCCGCGCCAAGCCGCTTGCCCCCGTCGCCGCCCGACCGCCCCGGTCGGGCCGAGCCTTACATCTCTTGGAGGCTGCAGCGTGCAGGGCTGATCAGGTCAGTCAAGGACGGCTTCGCCGCCGCGGAGCGGCCGCCCGGAGGGCGGTCCTTGAGTGACCTGATCAGCCCTGCGATCGTCTCGCCGTGAGATTTAAGGGGCCCGGAATGTGTTGTTGGGTCAGATTTGAGTTTCAAGCTCAAATTCTAGAGTGTGCACACTGCGCCAAGGCTTCCATCTGGAAGCTCCTTTGCGAAGCGATACATCCCGTTCTCAACGAAAACTTTCATGGCTTCGCCTGGGCCTAGAGTAATGCCTCTCTCTGTTTCCCAGTTGATTTTGCCTCTTGAGAATTTACGGGCGACAGCGATCGTCTCGAGAGAGCCTACTAGGCCTTCCCATTTTGTCAGCCTCAAGAATTCGACGTGTTCCAGCTCTAGGTGGCTATCAGCAAGGCGAGGCTTAACTGCGACGTTGTCCGCATTGCAGCCCATCGCCATCGTTGGATAGAGCAACCCATAGCCGAACCCACCGTCTAGTTTCATGGTTCGGATAATGGATGCGATAAATGATGAGCATTTATGATTTTCATCATTTGAGTCAGCGCCGAACACTTCAGCGAGCATCTGCTCGCCGATGCGATAGGCATTTTCTTGACTCCATGGTCCTTGGAAGCTGAGGGGAGGGAAGCGCTGCGAGCCATTTCTGGCGAAGATTGATTGATGATGGGCGACTACAATCGCGGTGAGCTTACGTCTAAGCTTCCAGTGGCCCAAAGCGAACGTTTGTCCCTCTTGGATTCTTATTTCGAAAGGAACAGCCGCCCGAGCCGTAGCTGCATAGAAGATGCTCTCACCTTCTTGATTGACGCGTCCCAACTTACAGCGCGAAGGAGGAGGGGCGGATATCTCGCTGATGAGGCTAGGCCTCTGCTCCATTATTCGCCCACGGAAGAAAGTCGCGCCAGCGTCGAAGCGATATGCGCTCTGCACCAGTCCTTTGGATAGGTCTCGAAAAGCCATTTCCAGACTGTGTTTCTCGCTTTCTGGGTTGCGGCGAAATGCTTCGAGCGCAGCGCGGAAGCGCTCGGTCATCTCTATCGTCATTCGCTCATAAGGACCGTTGGGATTGAGTTTTGACAGCGACGAAACCTCGGCGTTCATGGTGTTAAGCCTTTGGAGTGTAACTATTTTCTCCAAAGAAGCTGTCGCAAGGACATACCAACTTTAGCACGATTCTAGATCCTCCCCTTCCCCCACCGCCCCACATCCGCTACACCCCCGCCCGATGACCCGCGCGCCGCACCATCACGGCCACCACCACCATCCGACCTCGCCTCGCGGGATCGGCCGGGTTCGCTCGCTCTAACGCAAGCTCCCAGCCAGAGCCCCGCCTAGCGGATGGGGCTTGGCTAAAGCGCCATCCGTCGAAGCCTTGAAGACTAAGGACCGACGATGACTACCCCCGCAGACGACACCACGCCCCAAGACTTCCGCCCCGAGGCGCGCAGCCCCAGGGGCTTCGCCGACAAGCGCGCCCGCGACCTGCGGGCCGAGCGGGCGATCCTGGAGGCGGTGTCGGCGGTCTATGAGCGCTACGGCTTCGAGGCGCTGGACACCGGGGCGTTCGAATACGCCGACGCCCTGGGCAAGTTCCTGCCCGACAGCGACCGGCCCAACGAGGGCGTCTTCGCGCTGCAGGACGACGACGACCAGTGGATGGCGCTGCGCTACGACCTGACCGCGCCGCTGGCGCGGTTCGCGGCGCAGAACTGGGAGACCCTGCCCAAGCCGTTCCGCCGCTACGCCTTCGGGCCGGTGTGGCGCAACGAGAAGCCGGGGCCGGGGCGCTTCCGCCAGTTCATCCAGTGCGACGCCGACACGGTCGGCTCGGCCCGTCCGGAGGCCGACGCCGAGATCATCGCCATGGCGGTCGAGGGGCTGGAGGCGGCCGGCCTGCCGCGCGGCGCGGCGGTGCTGAAGATCAACAATAGGAAGCTGCTGAACGGCCTGCTGACGGCGGCGGGCGCCGACAGCGCCGGCCAGAAGCTGGCCGTGCTGCGCGCGGTCGACAAGCTGGACCGCCTGGGCGTGGACGGCGTGCGGCTGCTGCTGGGCGAGGGCCGCCTGGACGAGAGCGGCGACTTCACCAAGGGCGCGGGCCTGAAGGGCAAGGCGATCGACTCGGTGCTGGACTTTGTCCAGGCCGGGGCGGGCGGCCGTTCGGCGACCTTGGACAACATCGCCAAGGTGGTGGCCGGCTCGGCCGAGGGCGACGAGGGCCTGCTGGAGCTGTCGCGGATCGACGCGGCCCTGACCAGCCTGGGCATCGCCGACGACCAGGCCTTCATCGACCCGTCGATCGTCCGGGGGCTGGAATACTACACCGGCGCGGTGTTCGAGGCCGAGCTGCTGCTGACGACCACGGACGAGAAGGGGAACAAGGTCTCGTTCGGCTCGATCGGCGGCGGCGGGCGCTATGACGACCTGGTGGCGCGGTTCACCGGCAATGTCACCCCGGCCACGGGCTTCTCGTTCGGGGTGTCGCGCCTGGCGGCGGCGCTGCGGGCGGCCGGACGCGAGCCGGGTGGGACGGCGCGCGGGCCGGTGGTGGTGATCACCTTCGACCAGGCGCACATGCCGGAATACTTCTCCGTGGTCGGACAGCTGCGCGCGGCGGGCATCCCGGCCGAGGTCTATCTGGGGACCTCGGGCATGAAGCCGCAGATGAAATACGCCGACCGCCGGGGCGCGCCGGCCGTGGTCATGCTGGGCGGGGACGAGATCGCCGCCGGCACGGTGACGATCAAGGACCTGGACGCCGGCCGCATGGCCGCCGAGGGCTTGGCCGACAACGCCGCCTGGAAGGCCGAGCGTCCCGGCCAGCAGACCATCCCGCGCGACCAGCTGGTCGCCGCGGTTCGCAAGATCATCGGGGGCTAATAGGGTGAGGCTCGAGCGTTCCATTCCGGCGGAGGCGCTCGACGCCATCCGCGCGCCCCTGCTGGCGGCCGGCGCCGTGGCGACCGACGCGCCCGTGCTGCAGCCCCTGGGCCTGCTGCTGGACCTGACCGGCGAGGCCATGCGCGCCCGGCTGTTCGTCGTCTCCGGCGACGGCGGCGAGGAGGCGGCCCTGCGCCCCGACTTCACCGTGGCCGTGGCCCGGCAGCACTTTTCCGCCAGAAGCGAAAATGGGGGCGGCGGGGCGGGCCGCTACCGCTACGAGGGCAAGGCGTTCCGCGTCGCGCCACGTGGCTCGGACCGGGCCGAGGAGTTCCTGCAGATCGGGATCGAGGCCTTCGAAGCCGGCGACCCCGTGGCCGCCGACGCCGAGATCGCCGCCCTGGCCTGGGCGGCCTCGGCCGCCGGCGGGCGGGACGACCTCAGCCTGATCCTGGGCGACGTCTCGCTGTTCGCCGCCTTCGTCGACAGCCTGGATCTGGCCGCGCCCCTGGCCGCCCGGCTCAAGCGCGCCTTCGCCAAGCCGCGCCAGCTGAAGGCCGAGCTGGACGGCGACGTGGAGCAGCCGACCGGCGAGGAGAGCCGCATCGCCTCGCTGCTGGCCGGCCTGCCGGAGGCCGAGGCCTCGGCGGTGCTGCAGGAGCTGTGGTCCCTGGCCGGCATCGAGCCCGTCGGCGGCCGCCGCCCGGCCGAGATCGCCCACAGGCTGGTCGAGCGCGCCGAGGCCGCCAAGGCCGGCCGTCTGGACGCCGAGCAGGCCGCCAAGGTCCGCGCCTTCCTGGCCGTCTCGGATCGTCCGGACGCGGCGCTGGACGCCATCGCGGCCCTGGCGGGTCCGAACGGCGCGGCGCTGAAGGCCGCCGTCGCCGGCTGGCGGTCGCGCCTGTCGGGCCTGGCCGCGCGCGGGGTTCCGCTGGACCGCGTGACCCTGGCCGCCGCCTTCGGCCGGGCCTTCGGCTATTACGACGGCTATCTGTTCGAGGTCCGCTCTTCCGCCCTGGGCGACGAGCGGCCGCTGGCTGCGGGCGGCCGCTATGACGGCCTGCCCGGCAAGCTGGGCGCCGAGACCAACACCGGCGCGGTGGGCTTCATGGTCCGTCCGGCGCGCGCCTATGCGGGAGGCGGCGAATGACGGCTGCACCTATGATCTTCGCCATCCCCTCCAAGGGCCGCCTGAAGGACCAAGTCGAGGCCTGGCTGGCCGAGTGCGGCTTCAAGCTGGAAATGACCGGCGGCGCGCGCGGCTATTCGGCCGAGCTGGCCGGCCTGCCGGGCGTCTCGGTGCGGCTGCTGTCGGCCGGCGACATCGCCGCGGGGCTGGACAGCGGCGACCTGCACCTGGGCGTCACGGGCGAAGACCTGCTGCGCGAGCGCGGCGACGACATGGACAGCCGGGTCATGCTGCTGCGGGCCCTGGGCTTCGGCCGCGCCGACCTGGTGGTGACCGCGCCCAAGAGCTGGCTGGACGTCGACACCATGGCCGATGTCGACGAGGTTGGGCACGCGCACCTGGCCCGCACCGGCCGCCGCCTGCGGGTGGCGACCAAGTACGTCACCCAGACCCGGGCCTTCTTCGCCCGCCACGGCGTCGCCGACTACCGCATCGTCGAGAGCAGCGGCGCGACTGAAGGCGCGCCCGCCGCCGGCGCGGCGGAACTGGTCGTCGACATCACCACCACCGGCGCGACCCTGGCCGCCAACGGCCTGAAGATCCTGTCGGACGGCGTGATCCTGAAGAGCCAGGCCCAGCTGACCGCCTCGCTGATCGCCAGCTGGACGGCCGAGCAGCTGGACAGCCTGAAGCGGCTGCTGTCGGTGGTCGAGGCCAAGGGCCGGGCGGGCAAGCTGGCGACCCTGGTCTGGCCGGCCGAGCAGGACGCGGCGGCCCAGGCGGCCGTGGCGGCCTTCGTCGCCAAGGGCGGCTCGCGCCGGGCCAACGGCGCCCTGCTGGCGACCGGCGACCTGTTCGACGCCGCCGCCGCCCTGGCGGCCGCCGGAGTCGAGCCGGTGACCGTCTCGCGCCCGGACTACGTGTTCGAGTCGCGGTCGGCGGTGCTGGATCGCTTCACCGAGGTTCTGCGAAAGTAAGTTTTGACATATCTGTCAAATATGGACGCGGAATCCGGGGGTATCTTCGACTTTCGCGTCCAAACTACGCCTTCCGCGTCAAAAATCTGGCGAACCCGTTGCGAAAAAGGGTTTTGATGCGTTGACACCGTCATGAATTTGACGTTTCTAGACACTGCAAGAGCGAAACGAGCCCAACAGAGAGCTCCCGTTCTTCGGCGTTTCGGGGAGGAAACGCCCGCCTAGATCGAATGATCGAGAAAATAGCCAGCCCGTCGCGATTATCCCCCGCGGCGGGTTTGGTGTATCTGGGCTATAGCCAAGCTTTTTGACGTTATGGTCAAAATTGACCGGAGCGGTTTTCGAGCGCCCACGCGGCGTATCGCGCCGCCGCGTCGCGACGTGCTCAGAGGGTCTTCACGGAACGTGGATGGGAGGCTCGGCTCAGGCCGAGATGTTGAGCAGCACGCCGGTCAGTTCGCCGGTGGTCTGGCCCATGGCCGCGCCGGCCGCCGCCGCCATTTTCACATTGGTCTGCGCCACGGCCAGCTGGGTCAGGTCGACGGCCGGGGCCGGGGCCTCTTGCGAGGCGGCGGGGCGCGGCGCGGCGTAACGGGCGGCGTTGGTGGCGGAAACCTGCACGGCGATTCCTCAAGGGATGCGCCGGTAGTCTGGTCCGCAAGCCTTAAGCCGGACTGACCAAGCAAGGTTAAGGCGGCGCGCTTGCCTGGCCCCGGGCCGGTGGATGGCTCGGCTCGCGGCATGACTTCGCCCGCCCCAGGCGGATGACAAAAACCCCGCCGGTCTTTCGACCGACGGGGCTTTCGCCGTGGGCGCGTTCGGGGCCGCCGAAGGGGGGCGGCCTCGTGGCGGTGTGGTCGGGAGGGGGTGTCCCGACCTCTTTCGTCAGAACGTGTACCGCAGCGTCGCCGAGGCCGTGCGGCCGAGGTAGGCGCGGCCGAGCACGACGCCGCTGGCCGGGATCGTGGCCTGTTCGGAGTCGCTCAGGGCCAGCTTATTGAACAGGTTGTTGACGTTCAGCATCAGCTGCACCCGCTCGGTCGGGCGGACCTGCACGAAGGCGTTGACCAGCTTGTAGCCGGGCAGCTTCAGCTGGTTGGTGTCCTGCGCGTAGGCGCTGGTGGTGCCGATCACATTCGCGCCGAAGGTCACGTACTTCAGCTCGACCTGCGGGGTCACCGAGTAGATGAAGTCGGCCTGGTGGCGCGGCGTGTTGCCGACCAGCTCCGGACGCTGGGCGTCCTTGGAGATCTTGGCGTCCGTATAGGTGGCGCCGGCGGTCACGCTGAACGGGCCCTTGCGAACAGCCGCTTCCAGCTCGACGCCCTTGGCCTTGTAGCTGCGAACGATGTTGTAAATCTGAGTTGAGCCATCAGCGCCGCTGCTGACCTGGGTGTTGCGCTCGCCTGTCTTCGCCGAGAAGCCCGTGACGTTGAAGGTCACGCCCGAGACCCGGTACTTCAGGCCCAATTCGGCCTGTTTCACGGTGTCGTAGGCGCTCTGGTCGTCCACCAGCTTGCCGGTGTTGTAGTTGACCGCTGGCGTGAACAGGATCTTGTCGCCCGAGGCGCGTCCGCCGCGGCTGTAGCGGCCGAAGACGGCCAGTTGCTCGGCGACGCGGTAGTTCACGCCCGTCGAGTAGCTGAGGTAGTTGTAGTCGTAGTGGACATCGCCCGGTTGGCCCAGCGGCAGGACCGACACCTTCGTCTCCGCCGTCGAGACCGTACCGTCACGGTTGATGTCGAAGGACGCCGTGCCCTGCCGCCCGCCGCCCAGCTCGGCGCCGAGAAGCGTGCCGCGGACCTTGCCCATGTCGTAGCGCAGGCTGCCGCCGACGGCGATCTTGCCGATGTGGTAATTGACCGACGCGTAGGGCGCGTTGACGCCGTAGTTCATGTCGTAGTTGCGGCGGAAGGTGTTGCCGAGACCGTAGGAGACGTAACCGTCCTGCGTGAACGGCACGCCGGCCGCCGTCTTGGTGTTGATCAGCGTCGACTGGCCGTTGCCCGCCACGCCGAGCAGGACGTTGGGGAACACCATATCGGCCGCGTAGTCCTGGGACGAGGCGTAGAACCCGGCGGTGGTGGTCAGGTCCCCGCCGTTGATGTCCCAGACGCGGCTGGCGCGCAGGTCGTTGGTGACGTTGTTCAAGCTCTTGATCTTGGTGGTGAGCTGCAATGCCGAGGTCAGCAGGCCATTGCCGTTCAGCGTCGCCGGGCTGGTGATGGCCTGACCCGCTCGCGGGCCCGTGGCGTAGCTGAGCGTGTTGCCAACGCCGCCATAGGCCACCGACAGGACGGACGCCTGGTTCACGGCGATCGGGCGAATGGTCAGGTTGCTCCCGCCCACGTCCGAGAAGCGGAACTTCTCGCTGATGGTCCAGCCCTTCACCTCATACTGGGCGTCCAGGCCCACGGACTTGACCACGGCGTGTTGGCCGCCGCGCAGATCGTCTTGAGTGAGGTTGTTGTTCTCGTCCAGCCGGATGACGTTGCTGACGTAGCGCGACAGCAGCGAGTCGGTCTTCACGTTGAAGTTGGCCGGGCTGGTGAAGGTCGGATCGGCGTTCGTGCCCGAGACCTTGATGGGAACGAACTGGTAGTTGGGCGTGTGGTCGTTCAGATACTTGCCGTAGACGCGGACATAGCCGTTGTCGAACGTCTTGGTGATGTTGGCCTTGATCTGCCCGCCCTTGTAGGCCGTGTAGCCGACGTCGCGCGGCCCTTCGCCCTGGCGATAGAAGCCGCCGACATGGAAGCGCAGCGTGTCGCTGATCTTGCCGCCGTACTCGCCATCGACGCGCTTTTCGCCGTAGCCCAGGCCGTACGTGGCCTGAACGGCGCCGCCTTCGGTGTCGCCGGTCTTCGAGATCAGGTTGATCACGCCGCCGGGCGAGTTCGAGGCGAAGGTCGAGGCCGAGCCGCCGCGGATGGTCTCGATCTGCGAGACGTTGAGATCGGCGCGCATGAACATGTCCGTGCCGAACTGGTACATGTCGCCGAATTCCAGGACCGGCAGGCCGTCTTCCTGGAGCTGCACGTATTTCGAGCCCGTGCCCGACAGCGGCAGACCGCGGATCGAGTAGTTGGCGTTGCCTTCCCCGATCGCGTACTCGGCGCGGATCCCAGGGATGTTGCGCAGCACTTCACCCAAGGAGTGGGCGCCGTAGGTCTCGAATTCGGAAGCGCGTAGGGCGCTGGTCGAGGTGGCGCTGTCGAGGCGGTCGCGCCCCTTGGCGACGCCGGTCGAGAAGACGGCCTCGCCGTGAGCCTTGCCGCCAGCACTTTGAATGACCTTGTCGGCGGGTTTCGCCGCCTCGGCGCTCTGAGCGGCCGCCGGCATGATCAGCAGGAAGGGCGCGATCGCCGCGGACACGTACAGATGCTTCATTGGATTTCCCCAGTCCCATTTGGAATAGTTTTGTTTCCTGGGGTCCGTAATGGCGCAGTTTTCGTAACTTATATGTAAATAGAAGTTCCGCTGTGGCCGGTTAAGCCTGCGACATTTTGTACATGCAGCTGCGACATATTGCACTATATCATGTAGTGATGTGCGAATATCTCGCACTCTACTTGAAAGTACATTTGATACTGATTGTCGGATATTGCTCGAAGCCCGCGCTGGCATGCGGCTTCGGGAATGGGCCGTGCGGGCTGGGGGCGGTCGCGCCGCTCGGATCGCTCCGCCAGCGGCCGTCCGGACCCCGCCGTTCCTCCTCGTCGCGCCCGTCTTCATGGGCGCGACCCTCCTAGGCGGCCGCCGCCGGGCGAGCGCCCCGCCCCGTCGCGCCCGACGCGCTGGAGCCGGTCTCGGTCGAGCGCAGCCGGAAGCGGGCGACCAGCGTGGTGAGCTCATCGGCCTCCGCCGCCAGGCTGCGGGCGGCCGCGGTCGCTTCCTTGACCATCGCCGCGTTCTGCTGGGTCATGCTGTCCATGCTGGCGACGGCGCTGCTGACCTGCTTCAGGTTGTCGGCCTGGGTTTCGGTGCTTTGCGCGATCTCGTTGATGAGGGCGTTGGTGTCACCGATCTTCGCGCCGATCTGCGTCAGCATCTGACCGGTGTCGCCGACCCGGCCCACGCCGCTGGCGACCTGGACCGAGGACGTGTGGATCAGCGTCTTGATGTCCCGCGCGGCGTCGGCGGAGCGCTGGGCCAGCGCGCGGACTTCCTGCGCGACGACCGCGAAGCCACGGCCGGCTTCACCGGCGCGCGCAGCTTCGACGCCCGCGTTCAGCGCCAGCAGGTTGGTCTGGAAGGTGATGGCGTCGATCAGGTTGATGATCTGGCTGATCTCTTCCGAGCTCGTCTGGATGGCGTCCATCGCCGAGATCGCCTCGTTCACGATGGCGCCGCCTTCCATGGCGTTGCCGTTCGCGACCTGGATCGCCGTCCGGGCGTCCAAGGCGCGCTGAGCGGTCTCGCCCACCATCACGGTCACCTGTTTGGTCGCCATGCTGGTTTCTTGCAGGCGCGTGGCCTGCTGTTGCGTCTGGCGCGACAGGTCCTCGGAGGCCGAGTAGATCTCGGCCGCGCCCAGGTGGACGCTTTGCGCGGACCGCGCGACGCCCGAGATGCTCTGCTCGAGGCCTTCCACGGCGCTGTTGAACGACTGGCGCAGGCGCTCGTATTCGGCTTCGAACGGGCTCGTGATGACGTGGGTCAGGTCGCCGGAAGCGAGCGCGGCCAGGGCCGTGTCCAGCGTTTCCACGACGCGCCGCTGGGCGGCCTCGGCGCCGATCTTGGCCTGGTCGGCCTCGGCCTTGGCCCGCTCGGCGCGGGCTTTGGCCTGGTCGGCCTCGGCCTTGGCCAGGGCCGCGTCGCGAAAGACGAGCACGGCGCGGGCCATGTCTCCCAGTTCGTCGGCGCGGTCGGCGTCGACGGAGATGTCGTTGTCGCCTTCGGCGAGTTGGGTCATCGCGTGGGTGAGGGTCGTGATGGGGCGCGCGATCGTGCGGCTCAGCATCCGCGAGAGCGTCATCGCGATCGCGATCAGGGCGACGCCGCCCACGCCCAGGGCCGCCAAGGCCGTGACGATGGCGGTCTTTTGGCGCGCGCCGGCCTCGGCGATGTGCTTGGCCTCGGCGTCGCGGATGTCGCGCAAGGGCAGCACCGCCGCGCTGACCAGAACCTTCTTGCCGGCGTCGCGCACCATCTGTTGCGCCTCGTCACGCTGTCCGGCCTGGACGACCTCGATCATCCGGTCGCCCCAGTTCTTCCGCCACGTGAGCGTCGCGACGCGCGAGTCGTCGATGGCCTTCAGCATGACCGGGTCGGTGAGCGTCGACTTCAGCTTCTCCGAGACGCGGTCATATTCGTCGCGCCCTTCGTAGTAGGACTTCAGATAGCTCTTGTCCCCGGTGACGAGGAAGCCGCGGAACTGGCTGTTCTGCCTGAGAATGGCCGTCTCGAGCGCCAGGGCGTCCGCGTGAATCGACTGGCTGCGATTGTTGGTCTCGGTCGAGGCGCGGACCATCATGATGGTCGCGAGAAAGACGACCATCATGATCGCCGCCGACACGCAGATGAAAACGAACGACAGGCTGAGCTTCTTCGGGATGTTCATCTTGGATGTCATCGTTCCACTAATAGCCGGCCGGCTATCCCCTTGATCCCGGCGCTTATCGAACCGTTCTTGCGAACACTTTCGCCGCGGATTCCTGCCTCGACATTGATGACAACAGCTAGGCAATAGTTATTTCCTGGTCATTAAAAACGACCTCATGTCCCCGATTTGGGTCTGCGACATAAAGTCTCGCCAAGGATTGCGGGGCATTTATGTCGCCTTAACAGGCGCTGCTGTTCATTGGTTTCTACCGTACTGACAATACTAGATTTCAATTCTACACGCAGGCGTTGTTTCAGCTTGGTCGGCGTGAGCCGTTTTACCTTAAATTGCGTGGGGCGTGTTGCTCGTGTGGATTGTGACCCTATGAAAACGCTCACGAGGGCTGGCGCCGCGCACGCGTTCGTGGAGCAGGCTGAAAGCTGCCGCTCGACGGGCTCGGCCTTCCTCGCCGCCGTGCTCGAGGCGGTCGATCGCCAGCTGCCGCTCGCGCCGATCAGCAACCGCATGATCCAGGGCTGGCCGGGCGATCCGGCCGCCGCCGCCGTCGCGCTTCGCGTCAATGGGGCCCTTCACGCGCTCGCGCGCCGCGGGACGCCCCGATATCTCGCCGACCTTTATAACGGCGAGCACGAGGACTTCGACGGCGCGATCGCCGAGGCGTTGACGCGGGAAGACCAGTTCATCGCCGATTGGATGCGCTATCCGACCCAGACAAACGAGGTGGCCCGGGGGGCGGCGATCATGTCCGCGCTGATGGCGGTCGCCGCGGAACGGCCTATGCCGTTCCAGATCCTGGAACTCGGCTCGAGCTGCGGCCTGAACCTCAATCTCGCCCTATACGCCTACAGGCTGGGCGCGGTCTCCGCGGGGGATCCGGCCTCCGCCGTTCGCATCGCGCCGCAATGGCGTGGCGCGGATCCGCCGACCGCCCCGGTGTCGATCGCCTCGGCCCAGGGCGTCGACCTGAGCCCGCTGAACGCCCTGGACCCGGCCGATCGCGAACGGCTGCTGTCCTTCACCTGGGCCGATCAGCCCATGCGATCGCAACGCCTCGAGGCGGCGTTGCAGATCGCCGTCGCGCATCCGCCTCGGGTCCACCGGGGCGACGCCAAGCTTTGGCTCGCGCAACGCCTGGCCGAGCGCCAGCCGGAGGGGCTGTGCCGCGCCGTCGTGCACACGATGTTCCTGCAGTACCTGAGCGATCGGGACCGGCGCGAGGTCGCGGCCATGATGAACGCCGCCGGCGCCGGGGCGACGGCCGAGCGGCCGCTCGTCGAGATCGGCCTCGAATGGACCGCCGACCGCCGCGAGGTCCAGCTGCGCTGCACCCGCTGGCCGGACGGCGAAAGCAAGGTGCTGGCCATCTGCCATCCCTACGGGGATTGGGTGGAATGGTTCGGGATGGGCGAGTGAGGAGCGAAGGCCGCCGGCCAACCGCGCCGTCATCGCCTGTCGCGCGCTACCCCGTCGACTGAACGCCTTCGGTCGGCGTCGGCGCTTCCGAGGGCTCGCCCTCTTCCGGCCCGAGGGTCGGCAGGGGCATCGGCCTTTCGATGCGGGCGCGGATCTCGGGGTCCTTCAGCAGCGCCACGCGCATCACCTCGCGCGCTCTCGGCGCGGCGGCGCTGGAGCCGAACATGCCGCCGTGCTCGACCAGCACCGACATCGCGTAGCGCGGCTGGTCGTAGGGCGCGAAGGCGATGAACAGGTTGTGGTCCTTCAGCCGCCAGGGCACCCCCTGGTTGCTGCGCGAGCCGGTCTGGGAATACTGGCGGACCTGGGCCGTGCCGGTCTTGCCCGCCATCAGGACGTCGCCGAGGCCCAGCTGGCTCTGCTTGTAGGCGCCGCCGGTCGGGTCGTTGGCCACCGCCGCCATGCCGGCCCGGACGATCTCGACATGCTCCTGCGGGAACGGCAGGTCGCCCACCGCGTCGCCGTGGGGCTGGTCGACCCCGCCGATCGACTGGACCAGCCGAGGGTTCAGCGCCCGCTTGCCGTTGGCCAGGCGCGCGCACATCACCGCCAGCTGCAGGGCGTTGACGTTGATATAGCCCTGGCCGATCCCGTACGGCACGGAGTCGCCGGGATGCCAGACCGGATCGCGCTTGAAGGCCTTCTTCTTCCACTCGCGCGAGCCGACCAGGCCCTTGCGCTGGCCGGGGATCCCCAGGTCGAAGGTCTGGCCGAAGCCCAGGGCGGTGGCGGTCGCGTGGATCGGGTCCGGGCCGATGCGCAGCGCCATCTGGTAGAAATAGACGTCGCAGGAGTTCTTGATGGCGTCGTGCATGGACTGCACGCCATGCCCGCCCTTCTTGTGGCAGTGCCAGGTGCGGCCGCCGAAGTACCATCCGCCGGTGCAGACCACCCGTTCGGTCGGGTCGATCCCCGCGCTCAGCGCCGCCAGGGCCACGGTCGGCTTGAAGGTGGAGCCCGGCGGGTAGACGCCGGTCATGGTCTTGTCCAGCAGCGGCTTGCGTTCGTACTGCGCCAGGGCCCGGTACTCGGCGCCCGACAGACCCTTGACCAGCCGGTTGGCGTCGAAGCTGGGGGTCGAGGCCATGCACAGCAGGTCGCCGGTCCGGCAGTCGACCATCACGATCGCGCCGCTCTCCTCGCCCATCACCTCGAGGGCGCGGTTCTGGATGTCGGCGTCGAGGGTGAGGCGGATCTCCTTGCCGGCGGTCGCGGCGATGTCGCCGGCCGGATCCAGCCGCACGACGCGGCCCTGGGCGTCGACCTCGGCCTTGGTGGCGCCGGCCTGGCCGCGCAGGTCCCGGTCGAAAGCCTTCTCGACGCCCTGCTTGCCGATCCGGAAGCCCGGATTGTGCAGCAGCGCCTGGTCCTGGGTGGCGTCGTCCCTGGCGGCCTCCAGATCCCGGTCCGAGGCCTTGGCGACATAGCCGATGACGTGGGCGAAGGCGCCGCCGAACGGGTAGACCCGCACCTCGCCCATGTCGGCCGTGACGTTGGGCAGCTCCGGCTCACGGATGTTGATGCGCGAGAACTCTTCCCACGACAGGTCCTCCATCACCACGACCGGGGCCTTGCGCGGGGCGCGGGCCAGGTCCTTGAGGACGCGAGCGCGGCGCGTTCCGTCGATCGGGACCAGCTTGGCTAGGTCGTCCATGACGGCCTCGGCGTCCAGGTCCTTGTCCTTGTTGATCATCAGCCGGAAGTTCGGCCGGTTGGAGGCCAGGGACACGCCGTTGCGGTCCAGGATCAGACCGCGCGGCGGCGGCGCCAGGCGGTAGTTGAACTGGTTGCCGGCCGAAAGCGTCTGGTAGCGCCGGGCCTCGACCAGCTGCAGCTGGGCCAGACGGCCGCCCAGGGCCAGCAGGCCCAGGCCCGTGAAGCCGCCCAGCAGGAACGCGCGCCGGTGGAAGGCGCCCTGGCGCTCATTGACCTCCGAGAAGAAGATGGAGGGTTCGCTCATCCCGTGGCCGACTCAACCGTTGCTTGTCGCGACAAAATCATGCCGGCGAGTCGCGTCAAAGGCCCTTTTCACGTCGTGTCAGAAGAAGTTTTTCGCGGGCCCCGAACCGGTCGCTAGTCCGCCCGCGTCGTCTTCCCCTTCGACAGGAACGCCTGGACGAAGAACACCACGAACGCCCCGACCCCGACGGCGAAGACCACGTCGCCGGGCACGCGGGCCCAGACCAGCGCCTCCATCAGCGGATGGTGCATCATCTCGGCGGAGCGGGCCGCCGCGTAGTGGTCGCTGAACGAGACGTAGGTCTGCCACAGGCCCTGGGGCAGCAGCGACAGGAAGGTCATCATCGCCAGGCCGATGTTCAGGCCCCAGAAGGCGATCGACAGCGCCTTCTGGTTCCATCGGCTGGGGTCGGTCAGGCCCCGCAGGCAGTAGAGGATGAGGCCCAGGCCCAGCATGCCGTAGACGCCGAACAGCGCCGTGTGGCCGTGGGCCGCCGTCGTGTTCAGGCCCTGCATGTAGTAGAGCGCGATCGGCGAGTTGATCAGGAAGCCCAGCAGGCCCGCGCCGATCAGGTTCCAGAACAGCACGGCGGCGAAGAACCGGAACGGCCAGCGATAGACGTGCTCCCAGGCCTGCTGGCCTTCCAGCTTGGAGCGGTTGAAGGCCTCGAAGCCGACCACGACCAGCGGCACGACCTCCAGCGCCGAGAACACCGAGCCCAGGGCGATGACCCCGATCGGCGTGCCGCTGAAATAGAGGTGGTGGAAGGTGCCCAGCACCCCGCCGCCGAGGAAGACGATGGTGGCGAACAGCACCGAGGTGGCCGCCACCGAGGCGCGGACCAGACCCATGCGCACCAGCAGGGCCGAGACGATGGCGGTGGCGAAGACCTCGAACACGCCCTCGACCCACAGGTGGACGACCCACCAGCGCCAGTACTCCATGATCGAGATGTGGGTCTTCTCGCCCCACATCAGGCTGGCCCCGAACAGCAGGCCGATCGAGACCGCCGAGACCGCGACCAGCAGCACCAGAGACACGCCGCCCTGGCCGCGCAGCGCCGGCCACAGCGATCGCAGCACCAGCACGACCCAGAGCAGAAGGCCGATGAACAGGTAGATCTGCCAGAAGCGGCCGAAGTCGGTGTACTCGTAGCCCTGATGGCCGAACCAGAAGTTGGCGGTCAGGTCGTGGAAGAAGCCGTTGACCGCCGCCCACTGGCCGGCGAAGGCGCCGACGACGATGACCAGCAGGCTGCCAAACAGGAAGTTGACGCCCCAGACCTGGAATCTCGGCTCGTGGCCGGTCAGCAGCGGCGCGACATAGAGGCCCGTGGCCAGCCAGGCCGTGGCGATCCACAGCACCGCCAGCTGGGTGTGCCAGGTGCGGGTGATGGCGTAGGGCAGCATGTCCGAGAACGGCAGGCCGTAAAGGCCCTGGCCCTCGACCTGGTAGTGGGCGGTGATGACGCCCAGCAGCACCTGGGCGCTGAACAGCGCCATGACCACCCAGAAGTACTTGCGGACGGCCAGCATGGACGGGGTCACGGTGACGCGGTCCATGAAGTCTACGCCTGCGAAGCCGCCGTCGGGCTCGCTGTCGGCGCGCCAGGCGTCGAACTCGCGGGCGTAGTAGGCGACGATGGCCCCGACGCCGGCCAGCAGGACGATGATCGAGATCATCGACCACAGGAAGACCGCCCCCGTCGGGGTGTTGCCGACCAGCGGCTCGTGCGGCCAGTTGCTGGTGTAGGTGATGGTCTTGCCAGGTCGCTCGGTGGTGGCCGACCAGGCGGTCCAGAAATAGAAGGCCGACAGGGCGCGGGCGTCCGCGTCGCTCAGCCGGGTGTGGGTGGGGAAGGCGTACTTGACCCGCAGCGCGCGGGCCTCCGGCGTCCGCGCTTGGTAGAGGTCGCGATAGTGCGCCTGCACCAGCGCGACGGCCGCGGCGCGGTCGGGCGAGATGCGGATCACCTCGGTGGCGGGATCATAGGTGTTGCGGCGCATGTCGACGCGCAGGACGGCCTGCTCGGCGGCCTGTCGCCGCGCGTCCAGCGCTGCGAACGTGGCCGCGCCGTCGGCCTTGGCCCGCGCGTCCAGTTGGGCGACCGCTTCCCGGTGCAGCCAGTCGGCGCTCCAGTCCGGCGCCAGATAGCCGCCATGGCCCCAGATCGAGCCCTGCTGCATGCCGCCCATGGCCTGCCACACGGCCTGGCCGCGCTGGATGTCCTCGCGGGTATAGACCGTCGTTCCCGTGGTGGTCTGGACCGCCGCCGGAATGGGCGGGGCGGCGTGATAGATCTCGCGCCCGAAGAATAGCAGTACAGAGAACATCGCGACGACGCCGAGCGTCAAAATTAGCCAAAGGCGTCGCAAGGTGAACAGATGCGCGTAACTAGCCATGATAATAGCCTCCGCAACCTGATTTAGCCTTAGCTTGCATGGATCACGGCGGGCAGGAAGTATTATTTCAGGAAAGACCTGAGCGAGTCTGTGACGATAGTGCGTAAACGCTTATGCGGTCGGGCTTTGCGGGCTCAATCTTGACGCGCGCCGCCCCGCGCCCGCAGCCTGCGGGAAATCCATAGGGGGAGGGCGCCTTGGCGAACCCGCACGATTTCCACGTTCCGCAGGACCACTACACGAAGGCGGACCTGCTGAAGTCCGGCCTGGGCGGCTATTTCGGGCCGGGCAACGCGCAGCTGCCGGCCCCGCCGATGCTGATGATGGACCGGATCACCGACATCACCCTGGACGGCGGCGACTTCGGCAAGGGCTTCGTGGCGGCCGAGCTGGATATCACCCCGGATCTCTGGTTCTTCGACTGCCACTTCATCGGCGACCCGGTGATGCCGGGCTGCCTGGGGCTGGACGCCATGTGGCAGGTGATCGGCTACTGGCTGGGCTGGTCGGGCTCGCCGGGCAAGGGGCGGGCCATCGGGGTGGGCGAGGTGAAGTTCCGCGGCCACGTCACGCCCGAGGTGAAGCTGGTGCGGTACGAGATCAGCCTGCGCCAGGTCCGGCGCGGCAGGCTGGCCCTCGGCCTGGCGAACGGCCGCCTGCTGGCCGACGGCGAATGCGTCTACACCGCCAGCGACCTCAAGGTCGGCATGATCGCGGGTCCCGAATAGGGCGAGTTCATCGCGCCGGCGTCACCTCTGGTCGAATTCGGCGCCGCGCTCGTCGCACGAGAATCCCATCCGCTCGGTTCGCATGGCTTTGCGAGGAGACGGCGGTCCCCCACCGCCATTTCCTTCCCCCAAGACCATGAGGCTAAAGTGGCGGTTTTCACGGGCGGCGACGCCGACGACATCTATACGGGCGGCGACGCCGGCGACCAGATCAACGGCGGCAAGGGTAACGACACCCTGTCGGGCCAGGGCGGCGCGGACCAGATCTGGGGCGCCGACGGCGCCGACACCCTGAACGGCGACGACGGCGACGACTATCTGTACGCTGGCGGCACGAACGATTCCGACGGCTATTCGGATCGCCTGAACGGCGGCGCCGGCTTCGACCGTCTGTACGGCGGCGTCGGCGACCACTTCGACGGCGGGGCCAACGGCGCCCAGGGCGACTTCGCCTATCTGAACCTGACGCAGTCGGTCGTGTCGGTGATCCTCGACATGAACAGCACGGCGCTGCAGTCGATCGCCGGCGGCGGCAGTATCGCCAATGTCGAGCAGGTCGAGATCTGGACTGGCGCGGCCTCGGACCGCGTCAAGGGCGGCGCGGCCGACGACAAGATCCACGGCGGCGACGGCCATGACGCCCTCTATGGCGGCGACGGCGGCGACTACATATACGGCATGGCCGACAACGACACCCTGCGCGGCCAGGGCGGCAGCGACAGCCTGCGCGGCGACGGCGGCCACGACCGCCTGATCGGCGGCGACGGCGCTGACACCCTGTCGGGCGACCAGGACGCGGCCCTGAACACCGATGGCCAGGACCAGCTGGATGGCGGGGCCGGCGCCGACTTTCTGTACGGCAACGGCGGCAATGACATCCTGATCGGCGGCGCGGGCGACGACCAGCTCTACGGCGGGACCGGGGCGGACCGCTTCGCCTTCTCGGGCGTCGGCCAGGGCAACGACCTGGTGCGCGACTTCTCCATCGCCGACGGGGATCGCTTCGACCTGGATGGCAAGCAATTCACCGCCGCGGCCAGCGACGGCGCGGGCGGCACGACCCTGACCTGGGACGGGGGCACGATCCGCGTGGAGAAGGTCACGGCGACCCTGGCGGAGTTCAACGCCTTGACGGCGACGGGCGCCAACACCCTGGTCCGCCTGACCAACGCCTTCGACAACATCTTGCGCTACGCCCCGGCCAACGACGCCGACCGGGCTTACGTCCAGGGGCTGGCCGACAAGGTCGTCGCGGGCCAGCTGACCGAGGCCTCGGCCCTGAAGGCGATCATCAACCTGGCCGACGCCTCCTCGGCGGTGGCGACGGTGTCGTACGCCTTCTTCACCGGCCATGCGCCGAGCGAGGGCGGCATGGACTATCTGCTGTCGCCGATCGGCCCCAACGGCAACAACCTCAACAGCGCCTACTACCAGTCGTTCAACGCCGAGAACCGCTACATCAACTTCGCGGTGAACCTGGGCCGCGACGGCGAGGGCAAGGCCGCGTTCGAGGCCGAGTACGGCGGCAAGAGCTTCTTCGAAGCCACCCGCAGCGCCTATGCCAAGATCTTCGGGGCCACGCCCGACGACGCCAAGGTCCACGCCCTGATCGACACCCGCACCGACTATTTCACCGCCTACGGAAAGACCGACATCGGCGCCAAGGCGGCCATGGTCGGCTGGCTGCTGGCCGAAGCCATGAAGGCGGACGTCGGCATGTTCGCCGGGGCCAACAACGCCTATTTCGCCGACCTCGCCGACGGGGCGGCCTTCAACGTCGATCTGGTCGGCCAGTACGGCAAGCCCGAGTACAATCTCTGACCTGACGGTCGCCTGCGGACCCACCTGCTCTGGCGGCCCCATCCGCCAGAGAAAAGGGCCGCCGGTCTGTCCGGCGGCCCTTCTTTTTATCCACCTGGTCGGCGCTGTGGCCTACCAGATCTTCACGCGGTCTTCCGGCGCGACGTACAGCTTGTCGCCCGGCTTGACGTCGAAGGCCGCGTACCAGCCGGGCTGGTTCCGGATCGTGCCGTTGACGCGATAGTAGGCCGGCGAGTGCGGGTCGCTGGCGATCTGCTGCTTGAGGGCGTCGTCGCGCGACTTCTGGCGCCACACCTGGGCCCAGCCCAGATAGACGCGCTGGTCGCCGGTGAAGCCGTCCAGCACCGGCGAGGGCTTGCCCTGCAGCGAGACGTGGTAGGCGTCCAGGGCGAAGCCGAGGCCGGCCATGTCGCCGATGTTCTCGCCCATGGTCAGGTCGCCGTTGACGTGCATGCCCGGGAAGGGCTCGAAGGCCGAGTACTGCTTGCCCAGCTTGACCTTCTGGACCTCGAACTTGGCGGCGTCTTCCGCCGTCCACCAGTCGCGCAGCACGCCGTCGCCGTCGGACTTGCGGCCCTGGTCGTCGAAGCCGTGGCCGATCTCGTGGCCGATCACGCCGCCGATGCCGCCGTAGTTGACGGCCGGGTCGGCGTCCGGATGGAAGAACGGCGCCTGCAGGATGGCGGCCGGGAACACGATCTCGTTGTTGACCGAGTTGTAGTAGGCGTTGACCGTCTGCGGGGTCATGCCCCACTCGGTCTTGTCCACCGGCTGGTTCAGGCGCTCGACGTCGTGGCGATAGTCCCAGGCCCCCTCGCGGATGGCGTTGCCGTAGGCGTCGCCTTCCTTGATCTCCAGCTTGGAATAGTCGCGCCACTTGTCGGGATAGCCGATCTTGACGGTGAACTTGGCCAGCTTGTCCTGGGCCTTGGCCTTGGTCTCCGGACCCATCCAGTCGGAGCCGTCGATGCGGGTCTTCAGGACCGTGCGGATGTCGCCGACCAGGGCGACCATCTTGGCCTTGGAGTCCGGCGGGAAGTAGGCCGCGACATATTCCTTGCCGACCGCCTCGCCCAGCAGGCCGTTGACCTGGGCCACGCCGCGCTTCCAGCGGGGCTTCTGCTCGGGCTGGCCGGCCAGGGTCTTGTTGCGGAACTCGAAGCTGGCGTCGGCGAAACGCTTGGACAGCATCGGCGCGCCGCCATCGATCACCTTGAACGCCTGCCAGGCCTTGAGGGTCTCCAGCGGGGTGTCGGCGTAGATCTTGGCGTACTTGGGGAACGAGGTGTTGGTGGTGACGATGAAGCGGTCGAGCTTGGGCAGCTCGGTCCCGACCAGATAGCGGTTCCAGTCGTAGCCCGGCGTCAGGGCCTGCAGCTCGGCCAGGGTGGCGGGGTTGTAGGTCTTGTCGCGGTTGCGGCGCTCGACGCGGGTCCACGAGGCCTCGGCCAGCTTGGTCTCGAAGTCGACGATGGCCTTGGCGTTCTCGGCCGGCTTCTCCCAGCCGCCCAGGGTCAGCATCTTCTCGACATAGGCCAGATAGGCCGTCTTCTTGTCGGCGAACTTGGCGTCCAGATAGTAGTCGCGGTCGGGCAGGCTGAGGCCGCCGGTCTGGGCGTAGACGGCGTAGCGCTGCGGGCTCTTGGCGTCGGTCGAGACGCCCAGGCCGATCAGGGTCGAGTAGGGCGTGACCGAGCTCTTGCCCATCAGGGCGGTGAACTCTTCCTTGGTCTTGACCTTCTTGACGCCGTCCAGCCACGGCTGGATCGGCTTGGCGTCCAGCTTCTCGACGCCGGCCTCGTCCATGAAGGCGCGGTAGGCGGCGCCGATCTTGGCCTTCTCGCCCGTCGCGGTCTTGTCGGCGGCGGCGCCTTCGATGATCGCCTTGGTGCGGGCTTCGGACAGCTCGGCCAGCTTGTCGAAATTGCCGTAGCGGACGCGGTCCGACGGGATCTCGGTCTTGGCGTCCCAGGCGCCGTTGGCGAACTTGTAGAAGTCGTCGCCCGGCTTCACGGAGGTGTCCATGCCGGTGAGGTCGAAGCCCCAGGTCCCGTAGCGCGGCGACTCCAGCGAGGTGACGTCGCCGGCGACGCCCTCCGCCAGGGTCGGCATCAGCGACTGCACGGTGCAGGCCTCGTCGATGCAGGCGTGTTGTTCGTGGGCCTGGGCCCCGAAGGCGCAGATCGACAGGGCCGCCGCGGCGGCGGCGCCGAACCAAACTCTTTTCATGGAAAGTCGTATCCGTTGGAGTGAGCTGGGCGGCAATCTGCACGGACGCGGAATATTTGCTCCCTTAAAAAAAGTTCATGTTCCGCGTTTCGGGCAGGATCAGTGGTGGTGCTCGCCCATGGGCGAAGCCTGCCCGCCGGGCGGCGGAGCCAGTTGCACGGTCAGCTCGACCTGGGCCTTGCGACCGTTATCGAAGATCAGCGTTACCGGAACTTTTTGCCCCACGCCTTGGGCCGCCTTCAGGGACAGCAGCATCAGGTGATAGCCGCCGGGCGCGAAGGCGACCTGGCCGCCGGCCGGGACGACGACGCCGGCGTCCTGGCGGCGCATGGTCATGACGCCATTGGCCATGGCCGACTGGTGGATCTCGACCTTGGCGGCGGCCGGGCTCTCGACGCGCTGCAGCGTCACCGGCGTCTTGCCGGCGTTGACCACGGTGAAGAAGCCGACCCCGTTCATCCCCGCCTGGGCCGGGCGGCTCCAGGGCTGGCGGACGGTCAGGGCGCCCAGCTTGTAGTCGCCGGCGTGGGCCAGCGGAGCGGCGAGGGCGGCGAGGGCGAAGGCGGCGGCGAACAGGCGCGACATGGGCGCTCCTTCTCAGTGCTGGTGGGCGGCGGGCGCCGCGCCATTGGGGATCAGGGTGACGACCGGGGCGGGACGGGTCAGCTTCTCGTCCAGAGCGTCGGGGCTGGCGAACTCCGTCCACTGGCTCTCGCCCTTCTCGCAGGTCTGGACGACCGGGAAGATGAGGCGGTCTCCGGTCGCGGGCAGCTTCATCAGGATGGCGAAGTCGTCGAAGGCCTCGTCGGGCAGGCGGCCTTCGAAGGTGATAGCGGTGGGGGCGGCCTTCGGGTCCGTTCCGCGCTCGAGGACGTAGGTCCAGCCGGGCTTGACCTGCGGCCGGGCCGAGGCGACGCCCTCGGGGATCTCGATGCGGACCTTCAAGGTCACGTCGCCCGCCGCGCAGGCGTGGCCGACGCGGAAGGCGATGGCGGAATACGAGCCGGCCTTGGCGGTGTCGGGGACCGCCACCACGTGGGCGGCGGCCTCCGTGGCCAGGAGGGGGCTGGCGAGGAGCGCCAGGAGGGCGATCAGCGGGGCTTTCATGATGTCGTCCTCCCTTTAGAAGCTCAGCGTAACGCCGCCGAACACCGACCGGCCATCGCCGGGCCAGAGCGTGGCGGTCGCGGCGGTCCAGGCGACGGCGGCCTGGGTGTTGGATACATAGGCCTTGTCCGTCAGGTTCCGGGCGTCGAGGAACAGCGAGACCGCCGGGGTGACCTTCCAGCCGGCGTTCAGGTTCAGGATGGCATAGCCTGGCGCGGTCTGGGTGTTCTTGTAGTCGATCCACTGGTCGCTGGCCGACCACTCGACCGACGGGGCCAGGAACCAGCCGCGCGGGTCGTCGTAGCGGACCTCCGAGCGGTAGAAGTGCCGGGGCACGATCGGCAGGCGGTTGTCGCCGAACTGGACGTCGTCCTTGAAGCGGAAGTCCGAATACGTCCAGGTCTGGCGGACGCGCCAGTGCTTGGCCGGGGCCCAGTCCAGCGCCGCCTCGATCCCCTGGTGGACGGTCTTGTCGGCGTTGAAGGTGGCGGCCGGGATCGACGAGGTCACCGCGTACTGCAGCATCTCGTCCTTCAGCTTGGCGCGATAGAGCGTCAGGTCGTAGGTGAACGGGCCCTTGTGGCCGCGCGCGCCGACCTCGCCGGTCCAGGCCTTCTGGGCGCGGACCGGGGTGAAGCCGGTGTTGGTCGGGGTCATGGCGCTGAAGTTCGGCGGCTCGACCGAGCGGGTCAGGTTGGCGAACAGCTGGTTCCCCGTCTCGTCTTGCCACAGCAGGCCCACGCGCGGCGAGATCCAGTCATAGGTCTTGTCGGCCTTGAGATTGAAGGTCGTGGCGACGCCCGGCACGGCGAAGCTGGCGTAGTCGCGCCTGGCCTGACCCCAGGTCGCGCCGGCCACCACGGCGACGCGGTCGGTGACGAAGACGCGCCCCTCGCCGAACAGGTCGATCGCCTTGGCGTTCTGCTGCGTCCGCGAGGTCGGCGCGCCGCGCGCCCCGCGATTGTTGACGTAGAAGTTGGAGTCCATGTCGCCGGTCCGGTACCAGGCGCCGAAGAAGGCGTCGGCGCGTTTGCCGCCGATTTCGCCGTCCCAGTCGAAGCGGCCGAAGGCGCCGTAGTTACGGCTTTGCTGGTCGATGACCTGGAAGATCGGGTGGTCCAGGTCCTTCCACACCGCGTAGACCGCGCCCTCGAAGACCAGCTGGTCGGAGAGCCGCCAGGTCGTGCGCAGCGAGCCGCGCAGGCCGCGCTGGTTGCGGCCCTGGTCGCTGGCCAGGTTGGCGGCCGCGGTCTGATGCGGATCGGCCTGGAACTGGGCCAGGGTCAGGGCGCCGGGGATCTCCTGGTTGACGTTCGAGCCGTTGACGATGAACCGGACCTCGCGGTCCTCGCCGAACGACCGGCCGATGTTGAGCGATCCGAACTGGATGTTCTGCTGGCTCTGCGAGCGCCAGCCCTGGCCGGTCTGGTTGGTCAGCGCGGCATAGACGTCCCAGTCGCCCGACTGTCGCGCGATGGCGACATGCTCGCGCAGCAGGCCCCACGAGCCGCCGTCGAGGCGGACCTCGTTGTCGAAGCCGGCGTCCTTGCCCGTGGGGGTGACCATGTTGATCGCCCCGCCCAGCAAGGCGCCGCCGAAGCGCAGGGCGTTGCCGCCGCGATAGACCTCGGCGTAGCGGGTGTTCAGCGGGTCGGCGACCTGGCTGTCGCCATAGCCGTCGGCCTCGTTCAGCGGCACGCCGTCCTGGGCCAGCAGCAGGCCGCGGTTGTGGCTGGCGTTGCCGATGCCCGACCCGCGGATCGAGATGCGGATGTCGCCGCCCCACTTGCGCTGGGCGTAGACGCCGGGAGCGTCGCGCAGCATGTCGTCGAGGGCCAGGGCCTCGCGGTTGATGTAGCTCTCCTGCGAGATCACCGACACCGCGCCGGGCGTTTCGGACAGTCGCTTGCGGGCGGCGGCGACGACCGGCGGATCCTCGGGATTGAGGCGGGCGGTGACGATGACCGACGAGACCTCGGCGCCGTCGGAGGGCGGGGCGGGATCGGGCGCGGCGTGCGCGTCGGAAGCGAGGCAGGCCCCGGAAAGACAGGCGAAGGCGGCGGCGCCCGTGAGGGCGTGGCGATAGGTCGACATGGAACGCGAAGTCCTGAAAGCGTGACGAGGCGCGCGGCGTCACGGACGCGGCGCGGCGAGGTAGGGTCAGGCGTTCAGGTTGGCGGGCGGGCCCTGGCTGGGCGGACGCGGGGGCGCGCGAGCATGGCCGCGCACGCCCAGGACGCGCTGGACCGGCGTCGGGGCGAACTCGGCGTATTGGACGGGCGCGATGGCCGGGACCGGCGTGTCCAGGGTGACCGCCAGGGTCGGGCCCACGCAATCCGAGCACTTCAGGCCCATGAAGCCCTTGGCCGGCGCGGTGCGGACCGAACCGTCCTCGCTCAGGATCACGACCTTGGAGCCTTCGGCCGAACAGATGACGATCGCCGAGCCGCTTTCGCGCAGGTCGTGGGCCATGGCCGCGGCGGGCGTCATCACCTGGACGAACACGGCCAGCATCGCCGCGAGCGCGGCGAGCAAGGCTCGGAACTGTCCGGAACGGGCGATCATGGTCCCGGCTGAGTAGGGCGCGGCGGCGGGCGGGTCAATCAGGCGCGCGTGAGGCAGATGCGCGCGCGAACGCTTAAGGGACGCGAGTTCTCGTTCATGCGCGCTCGCCTAGAGGGAGAGGACGCGGCATGTATCCTCTCGGCTATCGTGCGCCTGACCGGAGCGGAACCATGACGACGCCTCGACTCTGGATCGCCGTCGCGCTGGTCGTGTTCGTCGGCGCGCGGGCGGACGCCGGGCAGTCGGGATCTAGCGACCCGGCCTGCCGCAAGTCGACGGCGAGCGCTAGCCGTATGACCAGCTCGGGGCGCCTCATCCACGTTGACACCTTTCCGGCAGGCGTCGAGATCCAGGCGCGCTACCTGCCCTACTTCGACGACGATAAGGACGGCAGGATAGACGGTGGGGACGTGCGCTTCCGAGACAGCATCGGCTTTCGCGATCGCGACGACCCTCGGGCGCCCGTTCGGACGCCGCGCGAGTCCAGGATCAAGCGGGTCTATCTTTCGGCGCGTGGCGCGAGCCTGGACCGGTGGGGCCGGCGGCCGGTGAAGGTCTATGCCCTGCGCTGTTTTGGCATGGCGCAACCGGTCGAGCCGCGCGACCGATAGAGGCGCGCCCGGAACCGGCGCCAAGCTGATCAATCGCGCGGCGCTGGGGCGAGAGCGCTGGGAGTCGCGGAGGAACGACTTTGACACGCCGCCCGGATGGCGGTCGTGTCGCCGCGAGACGTCGGTAGGGCGACGTCTCTCTGTCAGTTGGGGAAATCGGAACATGCGTAAGTTGACCCTCGCCGCGCGCACGGCGTTGCTGCGCGTCACGCTGGCGAGCGTGCTCGTCGTCTCGAACCTGTCGTTCGCGCCGGCCTTCGCTCAGGACGAGGCAACCGCGCCGGCGATCGCCAGGACCGGCGGCGACTTGATCGGTTACGGCTCGATCCACCATCCGGTGGTCGGGCGCGGGGGCATGGTCGTGGCCCAGAACAAGATCGGCGCCCGGATCGGCGCGGACATCCTGGCCAAGGGCGGCAACGCGGTCGATGCGGCCGTGGCCGTGGGGATCGCCGAGGCCCTGACCCTGCCGCGCGCCGGCAATCTGGGCGGCGGCGGCTACATGCTGGTCTATGACGCCGCCTCGAAGAAGACGGTCGCCATCGAGTACTACGGCCAGGCGCCGCTGGAGGTGACGCCGGACTTCCTGCTGGGCGACAACGGCCGGGTCGATCCGGCCAAGGTGGAGTCGTTCAAGGGCGTGACCGTGCCCGGCACTGTGGCCGGCCTGTGGGAGGCCCACAAGCGCTTCGGCAAGCTGCCCTGGGCGACCCTGATCCAGCCGACCATCGACCTGGCGACCCAGGGCGTGGTGATGAGCGACGACGAGTCCCAGGCCCTGGCCCAGCGCAAGAAGGCGATGTCGAAGGATCCGGGCGGCGCGCTCAAGGTGTTCTTCAAGCCGGACGGTTCGGCCTACGCGCCGGGCGAGGTGTTCAAGAACCCGGACCTGGCCTGGACGCTGAAGCAGATCCAGGCGCGCGGCGCCGACGGCTTCTACAAGGGGCCGGTGGCCGAGAAGATGGTCGCCGGGATCAAGGCCGGCGGCGGCATTATCACGCTGAAGGACCTGGCGGCCTACAAGGCCAATGTCCTGGAGCCGATCTGGTCCAGCTATCGCGGCTACCCGATCGCCTACATGCCGCCGACCTCGGCCGCGTCCAGCGTCGCCGAGGTGATGAACATCCTCGAGCAGTTCCCGATGGACAAGTTCGGCCAGGGCAACGTCGCCTCGATGCACGTGATGGCCGAGGCCCTGAAGATCGCCACCATGGATCGCCGCTATTCCGGCGGCGGACCGCAGTGGAAGACGCCCGCGAAGGGCATCGCCAGCAAGGAATTCGCCGCCGAGCGCGCCAAGCTGATCTCGATGGACAGGTCGCTGGACTCCAAGACCCTGACGGCGCTGGACCCGCACAATTTCGAGGGGCCGGACACCACCCACTTCTCGATCGCCGACAAGGACGGCAACGTGGTCTCCAACACCTACACCCTGACCGCCTCGTTCGGGGCGCACGTGGTGGCGCCGGGCACCGGCTTCCTGCTCAACAACTCGCTGGGCAATTTCGACTGGAGCCAGCGGGCGACCAGCCTTGGCAACAGGATCGAGCCGGGCAAGCGGGCCCAGTCGACCATCTCGCCGATCATCGTCTTCAAGGACGGCAAGCCCTGGGTGGCCACCGGCACGCCGGGCGGCGGCACGATCATCGGCACCATGGCCCAGATGCTGTCGAACCTGATCGACTACCAGCTCAACGTCGCCGAGGCGGCCCAGCGTCCGCGCGTCTACCAGTCGGGCATCGACGGCCCGCTGCAGCTGGAGGAGTCGATCCCGCAGGACCTGGTGGCCGGGCTGGAGGCCAAGGGCCACAAGGTCGAGCGCTCTCAGATCATCGGCAGCACCCAGTCGATCATGATCGGCCCGGACGGCGTCTTCTACGGCGCGGCCGACACCCGTCGCCCGGACTCGGCGGCGATCGGCGTGAAGCAGTATTGAGGAGGGCGGGGGATCGATACGCCGCCCACGATCCTTCGATCCCCAAACACCGCTCATCCCCGCGAAAGCGGGGACCCAAGCCGATTCTCAGTTGGTGGCGTGGGCGGCGGATGAATCTTCGCGCGCCGCTTGGGTCCCCGCTTTCGCGGGGATGAGCGAACGTTGGGGGCGAGATCTGAGCCTAGTAGCGCCCTACCCCCGCCAGCCGGCCTCCTTCAGCACAGGGGCGTAGGTGCGGCTGACCGGGGCTACGAGCCCCCCGGCCAGGCGGGCCTCGCCGGTCCCGCGCCGCCAGCGCACGGCCTCGACCGCCTCGGCCGCGACCCACCACGAGCGGTGGATGCGCCAGCCGTGGGCCTTGTCCAGCTCGGCCAGGGCGTCGGCGAAGCGCAGGGTAATCAACTCCTCGCCGGCGTCGGTGTGGACCTTCAGATAGTGGTCGTGGGCCTCGACGGCGATCAGCCGGGCGCCGCGGCGTCTAGCCGAGAGGCGCTTGCGGAAGGCCGTCTCGGCCTCGGGCGTGGGCGGGGCCACGACCGTGCGGGTCTCGATCCGGGTGGGACGCGGCCGCCAGACCAGGGCCCGGACCAGCATCACCGCCAGCGAGATTGGCAGCACCTGGATCAGCAGCGGCGCGTAGTCCCGCCAGTCGAAGCCGTCGCCCAGCAGGACCGCCTCGCTGGTCCGCACCCACAGCGTGACCGGCGGCGTCATCAGGACCGAGACCAGGAGCGCGCGCCGCCACGGATGGGGCAGTCGCGTCTCGAGCAGGCGATCCAGCACGAAGCCGATCCCCCCGCCGACGACCATGCAGCTCATCCAGTAGGCGTAGCGATAGGGGGCCGGGATCTGGTCGGAGCCGAAGGGGCCCAGGAAACCCATCAGGAGGCCGATGGCGACCAGCACCGCCAGGTCGACAACCCATCGTCGCGCGCTCGCCCTGTCTGCCTCGCCCATCACGGTCCCGTTCGCGCAGCCCTGGCGCCGTTCACGAAGCAAGGCCTAGCGAGACGCCGCGCGCGCCGCAATCCATCGGGCGACATCGCCATCGCCGAGGACCGTTCCGACCATGACCGCGCTCGCCCAGACCCGTCTCCAGGCCCGATGGCCGCCCCGGGTCTTCTGGATCCTGGCGGCGCTGCTCAGCGTCGCCATCGCCGCCTATTCGGCCCGCTACCTGCTGCATCCGCCGCGCACGCCGGCCGAGGCCCTGGGCAATCCGCTGGGCGTTCCCTGGCTGGTCGTCCATGTCGGCGGCGCGGTGACGGCGCTGGTGCTGGGCTCGCTGCAGTTCGCGCCCGGGCTGCGCCGGGTCGGGGCCCATCGCTGGATCGGCCGGACCTATGTGCTGGGCTGCCTGGTCGGTGGCGCGGCGGGGCTGGTTCTGGCCCCCGGCTCCTCCGCCGGCCCGATCGCCTCGGCCGGGTTCGGAAGCCTGGCGGTGGTCTGGATCGCCGTGAACCTGCTGGGCTGGCGCGCGGCGCTGGACCGGCGCTTCGAGGATCATCGCCGCTGGATGATCCGCTCGTGGGCCCTGACCCTGGCGGCGGTCACCCTGCGGCTCTACCTGCCCCTGGTCGGCGTGCTGGATCTGCCGTTCCTGCCCTGGTACCGGGCCATCGCCTTCCTGTGCTGGGTCCCCAACCTGATCGTCGCCGAGCTCTACCTTCGGCGCCGCGCCTAACCCAGATCGACGGGCTCGCAGACCATCGAGGTCCGCTCGGCCAGGTCGCCGATCCGGGCCAGATAGGCCTTGAAGTGCGGGGTCTCGCGGTGGGCGGCGACGGCGGCGTTGTCGACATACAGCTCGTCCAGCACGAAGCGGTCGGCGTTGGCCTGGTCACGCCAGACGTCCCAGCGCAGGTTGCCCGGCTCGGCTCGGCAGGCGGGGGCCATGCCCAGCAGCAGGGCCTGGAGTTCGTCGGTCTTGCCGGGACGAGCGGTCAGGATCGCGGTGATCTTGGCGAGGGTAGGGGCTGGGGTCGGCATCGGGGTCCTCTCGTGGCGTCGCGCGACAGATAGGGTCCCGGACGGCCCGTCCCAGGTCTTGAAGCGTTCAGTCCTTGGCGGGACGGCGGCGGCGCGGCACGCGGACCACGGCCTCGCCGTCCATGATCAGGTCCTCGCCGACCAGGCCCTCGCAGCGCAGGGTAACGCGGGCGCTCTCGGGATCGATGGCGGCGACGGTGACGCGGGCGGTGACCACGTCGCCGATCCGCACCGGCCGGTGGAAGGCCAGGGTCTGGGACAGATAGATCGAGCCGGCTCCCGGCAGGATGGTGCCGACCACCGCCGACCCGAAAGAGGCCGACAGCAGGCCGTGGGCGATGCGGCCGCGATAGGCCGTCTTGGCCGCGTAGGCCTCGTCCATGTGGACCGGATTGAAGTCGTCCGACGCCTCGGCGAACAGGCGGATGCGCTCCTCGCTGATGGGGACGTGCTTTTCGGCCGTCATGCCGACGGAGAGCTCTTCGAGGATGTAGCCGCCCGAGGCGTGAGGCTGGATCATCAGGCGCGGTTAGCGCTCATGTGCGGTTAAGGCCAGCGAAAATGCCGTTGTCGGCGCGAAACCTCGTCCGGATGACCGGCGTCAGTGATGGGCCTGGGCGGGCGGCTTCTTGCGTGGCGCGCGGGCCAGCATGCCCTTGGCGATCTCCTCCTCGCCGATCAGGGCGTGGGTGGCGCCCATCTGCTTGAGCAGGGTGACGTCGGCGTCGGTATAGGCGCGGGCGACGATCTCGCACTGGGGATTGGCCGCGCGGGCCTGCTCGATGATCCGGGCGGCCTCGAACGGGTTGGGCACGGCGACGAACAGGTGGGTGGCCTTGTCTAGGCCCGCCTTCAGCAGCACCTCGGGCTTGACCGCGTTGCCGCCGATCGTCTCGAAGCCGGCCTTGCGCAGCTCGTCGGCGCGCTCGACGTCGTCCTCGATCACCACCAGGGGCATCTTCTTGCTCTTGAGTCCCTCGGCCACGGCCTTGCCGACCCGGCCGTAGCCGATCAGCAGGGCGTGGGGCTGGGCGGCGGCGGTCATGGCGGGCTCCTCGCCCGCCGCCCCTGTGGCGTTTTGAGCCTCCTTGGCGATCATCCCGGGCAGGATCCTGTCCAGCCAGGCGAACAGCAGCGGGTTGAGCAGGATCGACAGGATCGCGCCGGCCAGGACCAGGTCGCGGCCGTCGTCGGGCAGCAGCTTCAGCGACACGCCCAGGCCGGCCAGGATGAACGAGAACTCGCCGATCTGGGCCAGACTGACCGAGATGGTCAGGGCCGTGCTCATCGGGCGGCGGAAGGCCAGGACGATGACCAGGGCGGCGATCGACTTGCCGACGACGATGATCGCCAGGGTGGCCAGCACCGCGACCGGCTCGCGGATCAGCACCATCGGGTCGAACAGCATGCCGATCGAGACGAAGAACAGCACCGCGAAGGCGTCGCGCAGCGGCAGGGTGTCGTTGGCGGCCTGCTGCGACAGCTCGCTCTCGGCCATGATCATGCCGGCGAAGAAGGCGCCCAGGGCGAAGGACACGCCGAACAGGGCGGCTGAACCAAAAGCCACGCCCAGGGCGATGGCCAGCACGGCCAGGCGGAAGAGCTCGCGCGAGCCGGTGTGGGCGATGCGGTGCAGGATCCACGGGATCACCCGCCGCCCGACGATCAGCATGAAGGCGACGAACGCCACGACCTTGCCGATGGTGATGGCGAAGGCGGCCATCACGCCACCGCCCAGGAAGGCGTGCGCTCCGCCCTGGGCGGTGGGCGCCTCGCCGCCCATCACGCCCGACAGGGCCGGCAGCAGGACGAGGGCCAGCACCATGGCCAGGTCCTCGACGATCAGCCAGCCGACCGCGATCTTGCCGCGCCCGGTCTCGATCAGCCGCCGCTCCTGCAGGGCCCGCAGCAGCACCACGGTCGAGGCGACCGACAGGGCCAGGCCGAACACCACCCCCGCGCCGACGCCCCAGCCCAGGGCCATCGCCAGGCCCAGGCCCATCACCGTCGCCGCGCCGATCTGCACGACCGCGCCGGGAATGGCGATGTTCTTCACCGCCATCAGATCCTTCAGCGAGAAGTGCAGGCCGACGCCGAACATCAGCAGGATCACGCCGATCTCGGCCAGCTGCGGAGCCAGCTCCTGGTCGGCGACGTAGCCGGGGGTGAACGGCCCGACCAGTACGCCCGCCAGCAGGTAGCCGACCAGAACCGGCAGCTTCAGCCGGTTGGCGATGGCGCCGAAGACGAAGGCCAGGCCCAGGCCCGCGACGATGGTGGCGATCAGCGAGGTATGGTGCAAAGGTCCTCCTTGACGGTCATCTTTTTCGGGCGTACTCAACCAATATGGGTGACAAAACCCAGGTACGCTAGATGCCACACGCAAAAATTCTCCTCCCGGCGCAATGCCGGGCCGCCCGCGGGCTGATCAACTGGTCCCAGGGCGAGCTCGCCGATCGGGCGGGCGTGTCGCGCAGCACGGTCAAGGATTTCGAGACCGAGCGCCACGCCCTGCACCATAGCACCGAACGCCTGCTGATCGACGCGATCGAGGCCGGCGGGGTGTCGCTGATCAAGCCCGACCAGGCTGGCGGCGACGAGGCGGGACCGGGCGTGCGGCTGAAGCGACCGATCTGACGGGCAGCATCCAGGAGGGGCAGTGGCGCACGACGTTTCACCAGAGAGCTACAAGGACCTCGTCCTGTTCCTGGCGACCGCCGGCATCGTCGCGCCGCTGTTCAAGCGCCTGAAGATCAATCCCATCCTAGGCTACCTGCTGGCCGGGGTGATCCTGGGGCCGTTCGGCCTGGGCCGGTTCATTGGCGTCGCGCCCTGGCTGGACTACGTCACCGTCGACAATCCCGATGAAATCGCCCAGCTGGCCGAGTTCGGGGTGGTCTTCCTGCTGTTCATGATCGGGCTGGAGCTCTCGTGGGAGCGCCTGCGCCTGATGCGCAAGTGGGTGTTCGGCCTGGGCGCCGTGCAGGTGATCGGCTGCTCGCTGGTGCTGGGCGGCGGCGCCATGCTGCTGGGCCAGAGCCCGGTGGCGGCCCTGACCATCGGCGCGGCCCTGACCCTGTCTTCGACCGCCATCGCCGTGCCGGTGCTGGCCGAGCGGCGGCGGCTGCACTCGGAGGCCGGGCGGGCGACCTTCTCGGTGCTGCTGTTCCAGGACCTGGCCGTCGCCCCGATCCTGATCACCCTGGCGATCCTGGGGCGCGGCCACGGCGCCTTCCAGATGGCCGACCTCCTGGCCCTGGCGCCGGCGGCCCTGGGCCTGGGCCTGATCGTGCTGGTCGGCCGCCTGGCCCTGCGCCCGATGCTGAAGTCGGTCGCCAAGGCCAAGAGCGAAGAGATGTTCATGGCCGCCTGCCTGCTGGTGATCATCGGCGCGGGCCTGGTCAGCCAGATGTCGGGCCTGTCGATGGCTCTCGGGGCGTTCGTGGCCGGCATCCTGCTGGCCGAGACCGAGTACCGCCACGAGGTCGAGGTCAAGATCGAGCCGTTCAAGGGCCTGCTGCTCAGCCTGTTCTTCGTCTCGCTGGGCATCCGCCTGGACCTGTCCCTGTTGGCCGCCCAGCCGGCCGCGATCCTGGCCACGGCGGTGGGCCTGCTGGTGCTGAAGACCGTGGTGGTGTTCGGCAGCGGCCTGCTGATGGGCCTGAACCGGCGCGCGGCGATCGAGGCGGCCCTGATCCTGGCGGCCGGCGGCGAGTTCGCCTTCGTGCTGCTGGACAACGCCATCGGGGCCGAGGTGGTGTCGCCCGCCATTGGCCAGGCGGTGCTGGTCTCGGCCACCCTGACCATGTTCCTGATCCCGGCCCTCGCGGCGCTGGGCGGCTATCTGGGCCGCAAGAGCGCGCCGCTGCCGGTCAGCGAGGCCCCGCCGTCCACGGCCAGCGAGCCGGACCGCGTCGGCCCCGAGCCCGCCGGCCAGGTGCTGGTCATCGGCTATGGCCGGGTCGGCAAGCTGGTCGGCGACATGCTGGGCCGCCACGACCTGCCCTGGATCGCCATCGACCGCGAGGCGCGTCTGGTCGAGCAGGGGCGGCGCGAGGCCCATCGCATCTATTACGGCGACGCCTCGCGGCTGGAGCTGCTGGAGCGCTGCGGCCTGGCCACGGCCCGGGCGGTGGTCGTGACCATGGACGCCTTCGAGGTGGCCGAGGCGGTGGTCGCCGCCGCGCGCGGAGCCCGGCCGGACGTGCCGATCGTGGTCCGCGCCCGCGACGCCCGCCACGCCGCCCGCCTCTACGAGCTGGGGGCCACCGACGCCGTGCCCGAGACCATCGAGGCGTCCCTGCAGCTGTCCGAGGCCGTGCTGGTCGACATCGGCGTGCCGATGGGTCTGGTCATCGCTTCGATCCACGAGCGCCGCGACGAATATCGCAAGGTCCTGAACCGTCCCGACGCCCTGGGCGGGCGGCGACGGCGACTGCGGGACGCCAGCCTGCGTTAGGCTTGACGCCGATCAAGGCGGTGGAAACGGCGCGGCGTCGTATGGTCGCCTCAGCGGGAGACGGGAATGGCCGAGCCTGACGCGCACGACGCCCACCACCACCATCACCACCATGGCGCCCACGCGCCGGCGCCGCCGGTCGCCCCGGCCGTGGCGGGGACGATCTACACCTGCCCGATGCATCCGCAGATCCGGCTGCCCGCGCCGGGGGCGTGCCCGATCTGCGGCATGGCCCTGGAGCCGCTGACGGTCACGCTCGACGACGACGGGCCCAGCGCCGAGCTGCGCGACATGACCCGGCGGTTCTGGGTCGCCTTGGTCCTGGCCCTGCCGGTGTTCGTCCTCGAGATGGGCGGACACCTGGGCCTGCCGCTGCATCTGCACGGGCCGACCAGCGCCTGGATCCAGTTCGCCCTGGCCACGCCGGTGGTGCTGTGGTGCGGCTGGCCGTTCTTCGAACGGGGCGTGCGTTCGCTGGTCACCCGCCATCTCAACATGTTCACCCTGATCGCCATGGGCATCGGGGTGGCCTGGCTCTACAGCGTCGCGGCGGTCCTGACGCCGGGCCTGTTTCCGCCGGCCTTCCGGGGCATGGACGGGACGCCGCCCGTCTATTTCGAGGCCGCCGCCGTGATCACCGTGCTGGTGCTGCTGGGCCAGGTGCTGGAGCTGCGGGCCCGCGAGCGGACCTCGGGGGCGATCCGCGCCCTGCTGGACCTGGCGCCCCGCACCGCCCGCCGCCTCGTCGACGGCCAGGACGTCGAGGTCGCCGTTGAGGCGATCGAGGCCGGCTTCGACCTGCGGGTCCGGCCCGGCGAGAAGGTCCCCGTCGACGGCCGGGTCGTGGACGGCGTCGCCTCGGTCGACGAGTCGATGGTCACCGGCGAGTCCATGCCGGTGTCCAAGCATCCGGGCGACCCGGTGATCGGCGGCAGTCTCAACCGCACCGGCTCGTTCGTGATGCGGGCCGAGAAGGTCGGGGCCGACACCCTGCTGTCCCAGATCGTCGGCATGGTGGCCGCTGCCCAGCGCAGCCGCGCGCCGATCCAGCGCATGGCCGACCAGGTGTCGGGCTGGTTCGTGCCGGCCGTGATCGCCGTCGCCGTCCTGGCCTTCGCGGCCTGGGCGCTGGTCGGGCCCAGCCCGCGTCTGGCCTGGGCCCTGCTGGCGGCGGTGTCGGTGCTGATCATCGCCTGTCCCTGCGCCCTGGGCCTGGCCACGCCGATCTCGATCATGGTCGGGGTCGGGCGCGGCGCGCGGGCCGGCGTGCTGATCAAGAACGCCGAGGCCCTGGAGCGGCTGGAGACGATCGACACCCTGGTGGTCGACAAGACCGGCACCCTGACCGAGGGCCGGCCGGCCCTGATCGAGATCCTGACCGTCGACGGCTTTCCGGCCGACGAGGCCCTGCGTCTGGCCGCCAGCCTGGAACGGGGCAGCGAGCATCCGCTGGCCGCCGCCATCCTGCGCGCCGCCGCCGAGCGGAACCTCGCTCTGGCCGAGGCCAGCGGCTTCGACTCGCCGGTCGGGCGCGGCGTGTTGGGCGTGGTCGAGGGCCATGACCTGCTGATCGGCTCGACGCGCTTCCTGGCCGAGGCGGGGGTCGAGGCCGGCGACCTGCCGGCGCGGGCCGAGGGCCTGGCGCGGTCCGGCGCCACGGTGATCCTGCTGGCCGTCGACAAGCGGGCGGTCGCGGCCCTGGCCATCGCCGACCCGATCAAGCCGACGACCAGGGACGCCGTCGCCGCGCTCCAGGCCGAGGGCGTGCGGATCGTCATGCTGACCGGCGACAACCGCGCCACCGCCCAGGCGGTCGGCGCGCGCCTGGGCATCACCGAGATCGAGGCCGAGGTGCTGCCCGGCGACAAGGCCGCCGTGGTCCAGCGGCTGCGGGCCGAGGGCCGCCGCGTGGCCATGGCCGGCGACGGGGTCAACGACGCTCCGGCCCTGGCCGCCGCCGAGGTCGGGATCGCCATGGGCGCGGGGGCTGACGTCGCCATCGAAAGCGCCGGGGTCACCCTGCTGCAGGGCGACCTGCGCGGCATCGTCTCGGCGCGCCGGCTGTCGCGGGCGGTGATGCGCAACATCCGCCAGAACCTGTTCTTCGCCTTCGCCTACAATGTCGCCGGCGTGCCGATCGCGGCGGGCGCGCTGTATCCGGTGTTCGGCTGGACCCTGTCGCCGGCCATCGCCGCGGCGGCCATGGCCCTGTCGTCGGTCAGTGTGGTCGGCAACGCCCTGCGGCTGCGGTCGGTGAAACTGGACGCGGCTTGAACCGGGGCGCGCCACCGCCGACATCAGCCTCTGGCGAAAAGAGGAGAGGCGTGATGAGCGACACCGTTCTGGAGAAGGACATGTCGGCCTACTGGGACCGGGCCGGCAAGGTCTGGGTCGAGCAGCAGGCCTTGCTGGACCGCCTCTACGCGCCGATCGCCAAGGCGGTGGTCGATCGCGCCGATCTGCGGGCCGGCGAGCGCGTGCTGGACGTTGGCTGCGGCGCGGGCGCGACCACCTTCGAGGCCGCCTGGCGGGTCGGGCCGCAGGGCCAGGCCGTCGGGGCCGACATCTCCGGGGCCCTGGTCGAGTTGGCGCGCCGCCGGGCGGGCGAGGCGGGGCTGGAGGGCGTCGACTTCGTCCTGGCGGACGCCCAGACCCACGCCTTCGCGCCGCGCTTCGACGCCGTCGTCTCGCGGTTCGGGGTGATGTTCTTCCCCGATCCCGTCGCGGCCTTCGCCAACCTGCGGCGCGCCGTGACGCCGGGCGGGCGGCTGGTCTTCGCCAGCTGGCGCGGACCCGAGGACAACGCCATCTCGCTGGTCCCGCTGCAAGCCGCCGCGCCGTTCCTGCCGGCGGTCCCGGCGTTCGAGAAGGACGCGCCGGGCCGCTTCGGCCTGGCCGATCCTGACCGCACGCGAACCATTCTGGAGGCCGCCGGCTGGCATGATGTCCGCATCGATCGGCTGGACGATCCGACCCCGGTCAGCTTCGACGAGCTCCTGACCATGAGCCTGCGCGTCGGCCCGCTGAACCCGGCCCTGGCGAACCAGGACGAGACCGTGCGCGAAAAGGTCCGCGAAGCCGTGACGCGGGCGCTGGAGCCCCATGTGAAGGACGGCGTCGCTCACATGAACTCGGCCTGCTGGCTGGTTTCGGCGGAGGGGTAGCGCCCCTAACATCCGCTCTTCCCGGCGAAAGCGGAAAGGCGGAGCGCCTTGAGTTTTCCACAGGTCCATATATAACCGACCAGTCAGTTATATATGGACTCGAGAAAATGCAGGCCCGTTCCCCCAAATGGCGGCGGCGCAGCGAGGCGCGGCCGGGCGAGATCGTCCAGGCGGCGCTCGAGGTGTTCGCGGAGAAGGGCTTCGCCGCCGCGAAGCTGGACGAGATCGCCGCACGGGCTGGGATCTCGAAGGGGGCCCTCTATCTCTATTTCGAGACCAAGGAGGACATCTTCCGCGCGGTGGTGCGCGAGGCGGTGGCCCCCAATCTGGACATGGTCGAGGGCCTGCTGGCCCAGGCGACCCTGCCGTTTCCGGACCTGCTGCGCCTGGTGATCGGCCGCATCGTCAAGGTCATCGGGACCACGCGCCTGGGGGCGGTGGCCAAGCTGGTCATCGGCGAGTCGCGCAACTTCCCGGAGCTGGCCCGCGTCTGGCACGACGAGGTGGTCAGCCGCGCGCTCGGCGCGATGACCGGCGCGCTGGCCAAGGCCCAGGACCGGGGCGAGATCCGCCCGGGCGATCCGCGCCTGCAGGCCTTCAGCATCGTCGGCCCGGTCCTGATGGGGGTGATCTGGCAGGAAACGTTCACCCCGGTGGGGGCGTCGGCCCTCGACCTGGAGGCCCTGGCCCTGCAGCACTGCGAGACCGTGCTGACGGGCCTGGCCTCGCGCGTGGTCATGCTGCCATGAGGCCCGCGGTTCGGATCATCGCCGTCACGGCCGTGGTCGGCGTCGCCGGTTTCCTGGGCTGGAAGCTGCTGGGACCCGACGCCCATCGGCCGCACCGCCTGTCGGGCTATGTCGAGGGCGAGACGCTGTATGTCGGGGCCTCGAACGCGGGCCTGGTCAGTGTTGTGGCCGTCCAGCGCGGCGACCAGGTGAAGGCGGGTCAGCCGCTGTTCGCCCTGGACGCGGCCCAGCTGACCGCCGCCCGCGACCAGGCCGCCGCCCAGGCAGCCATCGCCTCGGCCCAGCTGCGTGACGCCGAGAAGGGCCAGCGCCCGCAGGAGCTGGCGGTCTACGACGCCGAGCGCGCCGCGGCCCAGGCCCAGGTCCGCCAGGCCCAGGCCGACTACGACCGTTTCGCCCCACTGGTGCGCAAGGGCGTCTACGCCCCCGCCAAGCTGGACCAGGTCAAGGCCGCCCTGGACACCGCCCGCGCCAACGCCGCCGCCGTGGCCCGCCGCAAGGACGTCGGGACCCTGGGGGCGCGGCCGGACGCGGTGAGCGCGGCCCGGTCCGCGGTCGCCTCGGCCCGCGAGGCCCTGGCCGCCGCCCAGGACCGCCTGGACCAGATCAGCCCGCGCGCCCCGGCGGCGGCGCGGGTGCAGGACGTCTTCTACCAGCCCGGCGAATGGGCCGCCGCCAACCAGCCGGTCGTGGCCCTGCTGTCCGACAGCCGCGTGCGCGTGCGCTTCTTCGTGCCCGAGGCCGAGGTGGCGCGCTACCGGCCGGGCATGACCGTCCGTTTCTCGTGCGACGGCTGCGGGGCCGAGCGCGCGGCGCGGATCAACTATGTCTCGCCGCGTTCGGAGTTCACCCCGCCGGTGATCTACAGCCGCGAGGCCCGCCAGCGGCTGGTGTTCCTGGTCGAGGCCAAGCCCGAAGCGAGCCCCGATCCGGGCGCGCCCCTGGCGGTCGGCCAGCCGGTCGACATCGTTCCGCTGGAGGACGAGAAGTGAGCGATCTGGCCGTCGACGTCCGGGGGCTGAACAAGAGCTTCGGCCCGCGCCACGTGGTGCAGGACGTCTCGATCCAGGTGGGCAAGGGGCGGATCACCGGCTTCCTCGGCCCCAACGGCTCGGGCAAGACCACCACCCTGCGGATGCTGTGCGGCCTGCTGACGCCCGACAGTGGCGAGGGGGCGGTGCTGGGCCTGGACTTCCGCAAGGACGCCGAGGCCGTCAAGCGCCAGACCGGCTACATGACCCAGAAGTTCTCGCTCTACGAGGACCTGTCGATCGAGGAGAACCTCGACTTCGTCGCCCGGGTCCACGAACTGGACCGGCGGCGCGAGCGGGTGAAGGAGAGCCTGGACCGACTGGGCCTGACCGCCCGCAAGAAGCAGCTGGCCGGCAGCCTGTCGGGCGGCTGGAAGCAGCGCCTGGCCCTGGCCGCCAGCGTCATGCACCAGCCCAAGCTGCTCCTGCTGGACGAGCCCACGGCGGGCGTCGATCCGAAGGCGCGGCGCGAGTTCTGGGACGAGATCCACGCCCTGTCCGGCGAGGGGCTGACCGTCATGGTCTCGACCCACTACATGGACGAGGCCGAGCGCTGTCACGACATCGCCTATATCGCCTATGGGCGGCTGATGGCGCGGGGCACGGCGGACGAGGTGATCGCCGCCAGCGGTCTCGTCACCTTCCGCGCCGAAGGGCAGACCGCCGACGGCATGGGGGCGGACCGGCTGGCGCGCGCGCTGGCCGACAAGCCCGGCGTGGTCATGGCCGCTCCATTCGGCGCGGCCCTGCACGTCAGCGGCACGGACCGCGCCGCGCTGGAGGCCGCCATCGCCCCCTATCGCCAGGCGCCCCTGGAATGGACCGAGGTCCAGCCGACCCTGGAGGACGTCTTCATCCGCCTGATGGATCAGTCCTCGGACAACTTCCAATGAGCGCGACCCGAGAGAGAAGGCGAGGCCTCTCCGGCGCCCGCATACTGGCGGTGCTGATCAAGGAGTTCATCCAGCTCACCCGCGACCGGCTGACCTACGCCATGATCCTGGTCATGCCGATCGTGCAGCTCCTGCTGTTCGGCTACGCCATCAACAACGATCCTCGCGACCTGCCGACGGCGGTGCTGGTCCAGGACCAGGGGCCGATGGCCCGCTCGACCCTCTCGGCCCTGGTCAACAGCGGCTATTTCGAGATCGTCCGCGTGGCGGGATCGCCTCGCGAGCTGGACGAGGCGGTGGCGCGGGGCGAGGTGCAGTTCGCCCTGACCATCCCGGCTGACTTCACCCGCCGCGTGGTGCGTGGCGACGCGGCCCAGATCCTGGTCGAGGCCGACGCCTCGGACCCCGCCGCCACCGGCGGGGCGATCGCGGCTCTCGCCAGCCTGCCCCGCGTGGCCCTGTCGCGCGACCTGGTCGGCGCCGTGGCCAAATCCGGGAGCGATCCGTTCGAGGTGGTGATCCACCGCCGCTACAACCCCGAGGCCATCACCGCGTACAATATCGTGCCGGGTCTCTTGGGCGTGATCCTGTCGATGACCCTGGTGATGATGACCTCGCTGGGCGTCACCCGAGAATACGAGCGCGGGACCATGGAGAGCCTGCTGGCCACCCCCGCCAGGCCGATCGAGGTGATGATCGGCAAGCTGGCCCCCTATGTGGCCGTGGGTCTGATCCAGACGGCGGTGATCCTGATGCTGGCCCGGGCGTTGTTCGGCATCCCCATGGCCGGCGGCTGGGCGGCGCTGTCGCTGGGCGTCCTGTTGTTCATCGTCGGCTCGCTGTGCCTGGGCTTCCTGATCTCGACCGTGGCGCGCACCCAGCTGCAGGCGATGCAGATGTCGTTCTTCTACATCTTCCCGTCGATCCTGCTGTCGGGCTTCATGTTCCCGTTCCGGGGCATGCCCGGCTGGGCCCAGACCCTGGGCAGCGTGATCCCGGTGACGCATTTCCTGAGGGTGGTGCGCGGCGCCTTGCTCAAGGGGCTGGACATGGCTCAGCTATGGCCAAGTCTCGCGGCCCTCGGACTGTTCGTGCTGGTGGTCTCGGGGCTGGCGATGGCGCGCTATCGCACCACGCTGGACTAGGTCACGTTTCGTTAAGAGTCCGTCGAGGACCTGACGAAGTCCGCCAAAAGGTGAGGATTTTCGGCGACGCTCCGCGAATGCTTGGCCATTTCCTGGCTTGGAGCCCTTGCGTGCAAACGGTTCACGTGCGAACCCAACACAGCTGACGCTTATCTCTCGTGGATGTCGGCGGACACGCTCGGAAGACGATTCTGAGGGGCGGTCTTGTTTAGCTTTCCTGAGCAAAGAGCAGGGGGCGAAACCTGACGAGTGTGTCCCTGCTGACACTTTCCCGTGGCGTTCGCCTTGGTATAACAGTGCTCGGTCGGTCTCCGGCCTGGGCAGGGCAATAGAGGGCTCTTCAACGATGAAACTCAACCTCCTGGCGGGAGCTGCTCTGGCCGCGGTGTTCGCCGCGTCGGGCGTTTCGGCCCAAGAGACCGGCTGGTACGGCGCGGTCGACCTTGGCTACCACTGGCCGCAGAGCATCAAGTCCGAGTCGGACCAGAACGCTTCGGACGGCGCGCACTATCACTGGTCGTGGAAGTCCGAGAAGGACTGGACCGGTTTCGTCCGCCTCGGCTATCAGTTCAACCCGCACTGGCGCGCTGAAGTCGAGGGCGGCTATCGCCCCGGCGACCTGAAGAGCGTTCACGGCAACGCCGTCCGCGCCCAGCCCGTCGGCCTCTGCACCCCGGGCGTGACCCGCACCGCCGCCGCTCCGACCTGCGGCTCGCCGGACGGTTCGATCGAGTCGTGGAGCCTGATGGCGAACGTCATCTATGACTTCGCTCCGGACTCCTGGCTGAACCCGTTCCTGGGCGCCGGCGTCGGCATCAACCGTCTGGACGTCAAGGCCCTGGGCCAGTTCAGCGGCGTTGGCGCGATCACGACCACGAACCCCGCCATCCAGAACCTGACCGTCGACGACAACGACCTGGCCGTCGCTTGGCAGGCCATCGCTGGCGCTTCGATCAAGGCGACGGACAAGCTGAAGATCGACTTCACCTACCGCTACATCACGGGCGCGGATCACACCTGGCAGACCACGGGCTCCAGCGCGATCCAGCCGGGCGCCTTCGAAGGCCAGTACAAGGACCAGTCGGTGACCGTGGGTCTCCGCTACTCGTTCGCGTCGCCGCCGCCTCCGCCGCCCCCGCCCCCTCCGCCGCCGCCTCCGCCGCCGCCCCCTCCGCCGCCTCCCCCGCCGCCGCCGCCTCCGCCGCCGCCGCAGTATGAGGCCCGCGAGTTCATCGTGTACTTCCCGTTCGACCAATCGGTCCTGACGCCGGAAGCGCAATCGGTGGTCACGGAAGCCGCGAAGTACGCCAACGACGGTCACGCGACCAAGATCGTTGTCGTCGGCCACACCGACACCTCGGGTTCGCCGAAGTACAACGTGAAGCTCTCGGAACGCCGCGCTAAGGCCGTCGCTGACGCCCTGGCCTCGCAAGGCGTCCCGACGTCGGCCCTGGCCGTCGACTGGAAGGGTGAAAGCGCTCCGGCCGTCGCCACCGGCGATGGCGTGAAGGAACCGCTGAACCGTCGCTCGACGATCTCGATCAACTTCTAAGATCGAATCGACTGAAGACTCGGGAGGGCCCGGCGGAAACGCCGGGCCCTTTCTCTTTGTCCGGACTCCAACGCCGAATCTCGGGGCGGCGACGCTTGGCGGCCGGGTCCATCGATCCCACATTTGATCCGAAGGCCCGGTTTCCGGGGCTTTCGTCGAGGTGGTCCCCGGCGACATCCGAAGGGGCGCTGTCCACCGTCGACCACTATCCCTTGTGGTCAGCTTGTTGACGAACGGCGTTGTCCGGGGGCGGATGTCCAGGGGGCTCTTGCGGCGTACCGCGGCGGCTGAAAAAAGTTCGCTCAGGCAACCCCTTGTCCCGCCTAGGCAAGTTGCGGCCGTTCACAGCTTGTTAACGAAAAACTCAGCCCAGGGGCGTTGACGAGTCGTTCACCACTGTGGCCCCATATCTGGGTTGAGGGGGCTCCTCAGCCACAAGATATAGCGGCTGACCGGGGTTATTCCCTTCTCCGGAACACGCTGATTGAGCAATGGAATTTGGTCATGAACGGCAGTGAAGCGGCGAAGACGAGCGTTCGGAAAGAAGCCCGGCTGGCGGCGATCAAGCCGAGCAAGCGGCCCCAGCTGGCGCTGGTGCGGAAGGTGGAGGTCGATCGCTCGCGCGACGCCCTGCTGACCGACTTCGGCAAGACCACCCTGGAAGATCGCTATCTGCTGCCGGGCGAGTCCTACCAGGACATGTTCGCGCGCGTGTCGACGGCCTTCGCCGACGACGCCGACCACGCCCAGCGCGTCTATGACTATATGAGCCGCCTGTGGTTCATGCCGGCCACGCCGGTGCTGTCGAACGGCGGCGCCGACCGCGGCCTGCCGATCAGCTGCTTCCTCAACGCCGTCAACGACAGCCTGGACGGCATCCTGGGCGTCTGGAACGAGAACGTCTGGCTGGCCGCCAATGGCGGCGGCATCGGCACCTACTGGGGCGGCGTCCGCTCCATCGGCGAGAAGGTCAAGGGCCAGGGCCAGACCTCGGGCATCATCCCCTTCATCCGCGTGATGGACTCGCTGACCCTGGCCATCTCGCAAGGCTCGCTGCGTCGCGGCTCGGCCGCCGTCTATCTCGACATCCACCACCCGGAAATCGAAGAGTTCCTCGAGATCCGCAAGCCGTCGGGCGACTTCAACCGCAAGTCCCTGAACCTGCACCACGGTCTCAGCATCACCGACGAGTTCATGCACGCCGTGCGTGACGGGACCAAGTTCGGCCTGCGCTCGCCCAAGACCAACGAGGTCCTGCGCGAGGTCGACGCCCGCGCCCTGTGGCAGAAGGTTTTGGAACTGCGCCTGCAGACCGGCGAGCCCTACCTGATCTTCTCCGACACGGTGAACCGCGCCATGCCCTCGTTCCAGCGTGAGCTGGGCCTGAAGGTGCGCCAGTCGAACCTGTGCAGCGAGATCATGCTGCACACCGGCACCGATCACCTGGACCAGGAGCGCACCGCCGTCTGCTGCCTGTCGTCGGTCAACGCCGAGACCTATCTGGAATGGCGCGACCACCCGACGTTCATCGAGGACGTCATGCGCTTCCTCGACAACGTCCTGCAGGACTTCATCGACCGCGCGCCCGACGCGGCCTCGACCGCCGCCTACGCCGCCATGCGCGAGCGTTCGGTGGGCCTGGGCCTGATGGGCTTCCACAGCTTCCTGCAGAGCCAGAACGTCCCGTTCGAGAGCGCCCTGGCCAAGAGCTGGAACATGCGGATGTTCAAGCACCTGCGCCGCGAGGCCGACAAGGCCTCGATCGCGCTGGGCGAGGAGAAGGGCCCGTGCCCGGACGCCGCCGATCGCGGCTCCAAGGAGCGCTTCGCCCACAAGCTGGCCATCGCCCCGACCGCGTCGATCTCGATCATCTGCGGCGGCACCTCGGCGGGCATCGAGCCGATCCCGGCCAACATCTACACCCACAAGACCCTGTCGGGCTCGTTCGCGGTCAAGAACCCCTATCTGGAGAAGCTGCTCGAGGAGAAGGGCCAGAACACCGACGCGGTGTGGGGCTCGATCCTGGAGCACGAGGGCTCGGTCCAGCACCTCGACTTCCTGAACCAGGACGAGAAGGACGTCTACAAGACCGCCTTCGAGCTGGATCAGCGCTGGGTGATCGAGCTGGCCGCCGACCGCACGCCGGAAATCTGCCAGAGCCAGTCGGTCAACGTCTTCCTGCCGGGCGACGTCGACAAGTGGGACCTGCACATGCTGCACTGGATGGCCTGGGAGCGCGGCGTGAAGTCGCTGTACTACCTGCGCTCCAAGTCGGTGCAGCGCGCGGCCTACGCCGGCGCCGAGGACAAGGCCGAAGCGGTCGCCAGCGGCTTCGACGTTCCGGAAAAGACCGACTACGACGAGTGCCTCGCCTGCCAATAAAGGCGTCACGAGCGTATGATATCCGGGCGGCGGCGCGAGCGATCGGCGCCGCCGTTTCGCGTTTCGGCTCCGTGGGGGAACCCGAGACGTTGATGGCGGTTCACCATGTGCGCATTCGTCACCGTGGACAGGCGGCGAGAAGCGCGTAGGCTGGACGTCCATTGGGATTGGGGAATCCGAGATGCGGGTCGCTGGGGAGCGTACCGTCTTCTGCTTGATGGCCTTGGTGGCGACCATGGCCAGCGCGTACGCGGGCGGCGCCTGCGCGGCCCAACTGGCCGGCAAGCAGGCTGGCAAGCCCGCCAAGGCGGCCAAGGCCCCTGTGACGCCCGCTCCCGCCCAGATGTCCTTCCAGCTGAAGCCCGAGACCCTGCGCCCCCTGGATCCGGCGAAGATGGACTCCGCCGGCATGACCGGCTTCGCCGCGCGCGACGTCGCCGCGCCGGAGGCTGAGCTGGATGGCGGCTTCGCCCTCTCGCCCGCCGCCGTGGCCGGCGACGCCCGCCTCCTCGACGCCGACCGCTACTATGACGGCGCGGGCCCGGTGACCTGGCGCTCGAACGCCTTCACCCGCCAGGCCCAGGCCGGCGGCCCGATCGACAGCGTCCGCGTCTCGATGGCCGGCGTGGCCAAGACCGCCGCCGTCGCGCCCCTGACCCTGGTCCGTCCCGATAGCGACGCCTACGACGTCCAGGACGTCGACGTCACCGTCACGCGGGGCTGGCCCTCGGCCGTCTCGCTGAAGGGCCGCAAGTTCGCCCTGGACGTCACGCCGCACGCCGGGATCGGCTATGGCGGGGCCGGCGGCTCGGCCGAGGCCGGCGCCACCGTGCGCCTGGGCAAGAAGAAGAACATGGGCGACCGGGTGAACGACGCCCTGGGCGTGCGTGAGGGCGACGAGGCTTTCGGCGACCGGGGGCGCTGGTACATCTTCGCCGCCGCCAGCGGCCGGGCCGTGGGCCTGAACATGCTGCGCGGCCAGAACGGCGACTGGAGCCGCGCGGGCCTGACCCAGGACGTCACCAGCCGCCTGATCGGCGACAGCCAGGCCGGCGTCGCCTGGCGGCGCGGGCCGATGCAGGCTTCGCTGGGCTATATCCACCGAGAGATCCGGGCCAAGGAAGGCATCATGGGTCTGGCGACCCAGAAGGATGACGTGGTCGCCCTGTCATTCAGCCTGAAGCCGCACTGGTAGGGGCTCTTTTCCCCTATTAAGCTTGTGTTTCCGGCCGCTATCATGCAGCAAGCGCCGTCCCGTCCACTGCCGCCAGCGAGATCATGAGCGAGAGCGAGCCCCCGCGCCGCAAGACCTTGAGCCTGAAGAGCCCGGTCGCCGCCCCCGGCGGGCCGCCGCCGCTCGAACGCATGGTCAAGCCGTCGGCCCGCACCACCGTGTTCACGGGGTCCCAGGCCGCGCCGCCGCCCCCGCCGCCCCCCGCGCCGACGGGCGACTGGAAGTGCAAGCCCTGTGGCGCCCGTTTCGACCCGCCGGCCGAGCTGGCCGACGAGGACCATGTCCGCTGCCCCTCGTGCAACGCCCGCCTGGGCCTGGCCTCGGACTTCCGCGCCGACCCGCCGAACGTCGCCAAGCTGCGCGCCCGCTGGCTGAAGAAGGCCTGACGCGCCGGCGGGCTCAGCCGCCGAACGCGCGCCGCTTGGCCAGATCGACGGCGTCCTCGCCGGCCGGGAAATGGATCCGACCCGTGGTGTCGTTCGCCGCCGCCCAGACTGCCTGGGCGACGTCGATCTCCTTCGTCGTCATCGCGGGCGTGGCGAAGGCCGTGAAGATCGGCGCGGCGAAGCCCTCGTAGGGCTTGGGGATCAGGTCCAGCGGATTGATCGACGTGTTCTGGGTGAACCGGGTGGTGGGGGCGTAGCCGGGCTCGACCAGCTTCACGCGGACGTCGAAATAGCCAAGCTCCAGGGCCAGGGATTCCGAGAAACCCTCGATCGCCTGCTTGCTGGCCTTGTACGCCGCGGCGAGCGGGAAGGCGGCCAGGGTGACGCTGGACGTCACATTGACGATGACGCCTGCACGGCGGCTCCGCATTCGCGGGATGACGGCCTGGCACATGGCCATGACGCCGAAGGTGTTGGTCTCGAACACCTTGCGGATATGCGCCATCGGCGTGGCCTCGAAGGCGCCGACCACGCCGATGCCGGCATTGTTGACCAGGACGTCGATCGGCCCGACGGCCTCGACACAGTCGGCGATGCTGCGCGGGTCGGTGACGTCGAGCGGCGCGATCCGCAGGGCCTCCGAGCGCGGCAGGATGGCGGGGTCGGGCCGGCGCATGGTGGCGACGACGTTCCAGCCCTTGGCCAGGAAATGGCGGGCCGTCTCGAGGCCGTAGCCGGAGGACGCGCCGGTGATCAGGATGGTGGGCATGAAGGACCTCCAAGGATGGGACGATCGCTTCACTACGGGCAAAGGCTGGGACGGACGATAATCAAAGATCCATAATTCGTTTCCAACTATCCATATCCGGGACGCGATGATAGGACGGCGCGCAGGGCCATCGGCCCCACGGGAAGAGGAGAGCGGAATGCGGACGCGGCCGATCGATGCGGTTCTCCTGGACATGGACGGAACGATCCTGACCTCGATCAAGGCGGCCGAGCGCGTCTGGGCCGCCTGGGCGGTGGGGCGCGGTCTCGACGTCGAGGCCTTCCTGCCGACGATCCATGGCGTCCAGTCGGTCGAGACCATTCGGCGTCTGGGCCTGCCCGGCGTCGATCCAGAACAAGAGGCCGCGGCGATCACGCGGGCCGAGATCGCGGACGTCGTCGGGATCGAGGCGATCGCCGGCGCCGCCGCCTTCCTGGCCGCGCTCGCGGTGGATCGCTGGGCCATCGTCACCTCGGCCCCGCGCGCCCTGGCCCTGCGGCGGATCGAGGCGGCCGGCCTGCCCGTCCCGCCGCTGCTGATCGCCGCCGAGGACGTGGCGCGCGGCAAGCCGGCCCCCGACTGCTTCCAGCTGGCGGCCCAGCGGCTGGGGACCACGGCGGACCGCTGCCTGGTCGTCGAGGACTCCGTGGCCGGCGTCGCCGCCGCCGAAAGCGCCGGCGCGATGGTGCTGGTCGTGACCGCCACCCATCACGCGCCGATGGACTTCCCGCATCCGGCGATCCTGGACTATCGCGAGCTGACGCTCGAGCCGTCCGATGGCGCGCTCGCCATCCGCCACGCCGCGCGGACCTGGGCGCTGCGCGGAGCCTAGGCGGGGACCGCGCCGCCCGCCCGCGCGAACCGGCCGGGAGAGCAGCCCAGCCGCTTGCGGAAGGCGGTGCTGAAGGCGCTGGCCGACTCGTAGCCGATCTCGTCGGCGATCCGGTCCAGGGTCTTGGCCCCGCCGATCAGCGCGTCCTTGGCCAGGGCCATGCGCCAGCGCGCCAGATATTCGATCGGGCCGCAGCCCAGCACCTCGCCGAAGCGCGCGGCGAAGGCCGACCGCGAGAGGCCCGCGACCCGGGCCAGGCCGGCGACCGTCCAGTGGGCCCGCACGTCCGCGTGCATGGCGCGCAGCACCCGCGCCAGGGCCGGGTCGCGCAGGCCGTGAAGCAGGCCGGCCCGGGCGTCGTCCCGCGCCACGCCGCGCCAGCGCAGGGCCTCGACCAGCAGCACTTCCAGCAGGCGCTGCAGGATCATGTCGCGGCCCGGATCCTCGCCGGCGCATTCGTCCATGATCAGCGCGATCACGGCGCCCAGCCGGGCGGTCCGTCCCTCCGCAGCCGGGATGTGGATCATGCCCGGCAGCAGGGCCAGCAGCAGCGGCGCGTTGACCGTCTCGATCCGGAAGGCGCCGCCCAGGGACTCGAACTCGGCCTCGCCCGTCTGGTCGCCGTGCCGCACGGGCGCGTCGCCGGGATCGCGGAGCGCGCCGTCGTCGTCCGGGTCGCTGCCCAGGACGAAGGCCGGGGTGGACGGCAGCAGCAGGAAGTCGCCGGTCTCCAGCTTCAGCGGCGCCTGGCCCTGGAAGGTGATCCAGCACCGGCCCTTCAGGACGATCGTGTAGCCGGGCGCGTCATGGGCGGCGTAGCGCACGCCCCAACGGCCTCGCCCGGTGATCGGCTTGGCGACGACGGAGTTCGGCCGGAGCAGCGCGATGACGTCGCTGAGAGGATCCATGTGGACGATCAGAAATCAAATGTCGGTATTTGATGATCGATCATCCGTGAAGCTCTGTCCAGCCGACGGTCACCACCCACCGTAGCGCGGCGAGAAGCGGGCTCTCAGGTCGTCGACCTCGCGCTCGGCGTCGCGGATCGCCGCGTCGGCCCGGCGGCCATCCTCGATGGCGTCCCGGCGCTCGCGGCGCAGACGGTTCAAGCGGTCGCGCAGCTCGCGGGTCTGCTCGTCGGTGAGCTTGGGATTGCGCAGCTCGTCCTCGACCCCGTCGGCCTGGCGGGCCCGCTTCTCGGCCCGGGCGTCGGCCGCGCTGAGATCCGACCGCGCCGACTCCAGGCGCTGCGTCGCCGCGTGGACCCGTTCGCCGTCCGCGTAGCCGCCCAGGAACTCGGCCTCGGCCGGGGGCGGACACACCCCGGCATAGGTCTGGCCCTCGCGGCCGACCCGGAAGCCGTTCGGCTCGGTGCAATAGCGCTTCAGCCCCTCGGCGCGCGCCGCGAAATAGGGGACGGGCTCCGGCGTCACCCCGACCTTGGCGCAGGCCTTGGCGTGGTCGTCGAGCCGGCTCATCGGGCGGCCGTCCAGCCCATCGTCATAGCCGACCGCGCCCCAGTCGCCGCGCATACACTGCTCCTTGCTGATGGTCGCGCAACTGGCGGTGATCAGCGCGCCGACGGCGACCAGCGTCCCGACGACCAGGCTCCGCATCGATGGGCTCGGCATTCAAAAAGCTCCCCTTATGTCGGAAGAGCTTAGAGCTTGGCCGTGTGAACCGTGGCTGAACGGTGTTCGCCGCTCGCCCCTAGGGCTCCAGCGGCGCCTCGATGCCCACGGGGCCGGGGGCGTCGCGGATCATCACGCCGGTGCCGGCGGCCGCCGAGGCCGACAGCGGCTTCTTGAACAGGCCGCGCCACAGGCTCTGCTCCTCGACCGCGCTGGTCCACACCGAGCCCTGCATCGCCTGCTCGACCCCGGCGTCATAGATGCGGCGCATCAGGTCGGTCTCGAACTTCAGGAGGTTCATGCCCTCGAAGCTGTTGGGGATCGAGGCCACGCTGAGCGGAAGGTTGTGGCGCGAGCAGAAGCCGGCGGCCAGGCTCAGGGCCTGGCGATACGAGAACCGAAGCATGGTGTCGAAGCTGCGGGCCATGATCGAGGCCACGCCCGGCGGGGTCGACTGGGTCGAGGGATCCAGCACCGTGTTGACGATCACGTGCACCCGGCCGCGCCGGAAGCGGGGGCCGAGGTTGCGCCAGTGCAGCAGGGCGTCGGGCATCAGGAACAGCGGCGCGGCGACGCCGCCGTCGACGTGCATCTCCTGATAGGTCTGGCCGTCGGTCTCGACCTCGACCAGCTTGGGCGGGAAGATGCCGGGCACCGAGGACGAGGCCACCAGCAGGGTGCGGAACAGCTTCAGGGCCTCCTCGCCGCCGCGGGTGGCGATCTCGCCCATGTCCCAGACCACGGCCCGCTGGCTGTCGAGATTGGTGGTGGCGATCAGCAGGCGCCGGCCCCGGGCGTGCTCGACGGCGACGGCCTCGACCATCTCCATGTCGACGAAGGTCTCGACCAGGGCGTCCAGCGACTCGCCCTTGAAGATGCTGGGACCCAGGGCGGGCCCCAGGCGGCGCAGGCTGAGCAGCTCGGTGGCGTGGCCGCCGACATAGGCGTCGGTCAGGCGGTCGTCCCAGGCCGGGCCGAGGAAGGCCAAGGGCGCGATCAGGGCGCCGGTGCTGACCCCGGTGACGATGGCGAAGTCGGGCCGGCGGCCGGCCTTGCTGAGGCCCGCGAGAACACCAGCCCCGTAGGCGCCGCCGGACGCGCCGCCGGACAGGGCCAGGATGTTGAACTCGTCGCGGCCGATCAGCGAGCGCAACGGCGCCAGGCGGTCGGCGGCCTGCCGCAGGGCGTCGTCGGCCTGGTCGACGCTCAGGCGCACGCCCGGAAAGCCGACGGCCTGGACCGGGCGGTCCGAGGGCGGGGCGGGCAGGCGCTTGCCGCGCAGCGGATCGCCGGATTTCCAGTCCTTGAAGAAGCCCTGAAGGCTGATCTTGCCGGTGGGATCCCGATCCAAGCTGAACTCTCCGAAGGCCTTCCTAGCGGGCGCTGGACAGGACCACGCCCACCAGGACGGCCGCGTAGTGCAGGCCGGCGCCGCCGATCACGTGGCCGTGCCAGATGGCGCGGCGGAACTTCAGGCGACGCATCAGGTAGAAGATGGTTCCGGTGGAATAGACGACGCCGCCGATCGCCAGCAGCAGCAGGGCCACCCACGACAGGCCGTCGATCATCGGCTTGATGGCGACCAGGACCAGCCAGCCCAGCGCCAGGTAAAGGCCGACCCAGAAGCGCTTGTCCAGGCCGGGCAGGAACAGCTTGGCCGCCACGCCGATCCCCGCCACGGTCCACACCGCCGTGGTCATGCCAATGGCCCACCAGCCGTGCAGGTTCTGGGTGGTGAAGGGTGTGTACGATGCCGCGATCATCACGAAGATGCCGGCGTGGTCGAAGCGGCGCAGCAGCGGCCGCCAGCGGGCCTTGGCGAAGTTGTAGGCTGTCGACAGCGACAGCATCAGGATCAGGCCCACGGTGTAGACGCTGACCGCCGCCACCTGCTTGAGGTCGCCCAGACCGAACGCCAGGCCCAGCAGGATGCCGCCGCCCAGCAGGGCGCAGGCTAGGCCCGCCAGATGCACCACCAGGTCGGCGCACTTGGCGCCCGCCGTGGGGTAGTGCGTCGCGACCGGTTGCTCGGTGACGACGATGTCGGTCGTGTTGGTGGTCGCAGTCATGGCCCCGCCCAATCCGATGGGAGTACGTGCGAACGGTAGGTTCGTTCCGTGACATATAAGCGTCGATCATCGTGGCCGCGAAAGGGCGTCCGCGACACGATGTGGCGGAAATCGACCGCTAGAAGAACAACCCTCGCGCCCCGTCGAAGGCCAGCTTGCCGCCGACCGCCACCAGCAGCACGTAGATCACCTTGTAGAAGCCCTCGGCCGGCACGCGGCGGACCAGCCAGACGCCGGCCCAGGTCGAGACGATGGCCAGCGGCAGCAGCACCCCGGCGGTGGCCAGCACCTTGGGCGTGAACTGGCCGAGCGCGACATAGGCCGGCACCTTCATCCAGTTCACGATCGCGAAGAAGATGGCGCTGGTGCCGATGAAGGTGTCGCGCGCCAAGCGGCGCGGCAGCACATAGATCTGGAAGGGCGGACCGCCGGCGTGGGCGATCTGGCTGGTGAAGCCGGCTATCCCGCCGCACAGCACGCCCAGCCAGGGCCGGGCCGGGCCGGCCTCGATCTGTTCGGCGGCCTTGATGGCGCGCTCGGCCCACAGGCGCTGCAGGGCGAAGACCACCGAGATCACGCCCACGGTGAGCTCGACGGCGGCCTCCTTGACGAAGGCGGCCAGGGCCCAGCCCAGGAAGATCCCGACCGCGGAGGCCGGCAGCATCAGGATCAGGAGGCCCTTGTCCCAGCTCTTCCGGAAGGCCCAGACGCTGACCACGTCCTGGACCAGCAGGATCGGCAGGACGATCGAGGCGGCCATGACCGGCGGGACCGCCAGGGCCATCAGCGGCACGGCCATCACCCCGATGCCCGCGAAGCCGCCCTTGGTCATGCCCAGCAGGATCACGGCGGGAATGGCCACGGCGTAGAAGAACGGATCGGTCAGCATGGCCGAGGCTTAGCAGTATTCCGCCATTTGGCGAGATCGTTCGGCCGTTCTTTGCGGAACTGCAACGTTCGGTAACGCATCCGCCGATTTGCCCGCCTAGCCTGACCGCGCTCACCCCCACGAAGTCGCCCCGCATGGCTCCGCCCGGACGGCTGTCCGAAATCCACGAGATCGACGCCGAGACCTTCGCGCGTGACCTGACGCCGCTGTACCAGCCGACCGTGCTGCGCGGGATCGCCCGCGACTGGCCGGCGGTGAGGGCCGCGCGGATCTCGCCCCACGCCCTGGCCGACTATCTGAAGGGCTTCGATCGCGGCGCGACCGTCGAGGCCATGCTGGGCGCGCCGGCCATCGGCGGGCGGTTCTTCTATGACGAGACCGGCCAGGGGCTGAACTTCGACCGCCGCCCGGTTCCGCTGGGCAAGGCGCTGGACGAGCTGTTGCGCCTGGCCGACCATCCCGAGCCGCCGGCGATCTATGTGGGCTCGACCCCCGTGGCCCAGGCGCTGCCGGGCTTCGAGGCGGCCAACGCCCTGGACCTGCTGGACGAGGGGATCGCGCCGCGCCTGTGGATCGGCAACGCCTCGATCATCCAGACCCACCACGACATGTCCGACAACATCGCCGTGGTGGTGGGCGGCCGGCGGCGCTTCACGCTGTTTCCACCCGACCAGGTGGGCAACCTCTATGTCGGGCCGCTGGACTTCACCCCGGCCGGGCGGCCGATCAGCCTGGCGCCGCTGGACCCGCCCGATCTCGAGCGCTTCCCCAGGTTCGCCGACGCCCTGGAGGCGGCCCTGGTCGCCGAACTGGAGCCGGGCGACGCGATCTACATCCCGACCCTGTGGTGGCATCACGTCCAGGCGACCGGGCCGCTGAACATGCTGGTCAACTACTGGTGGGAGCCGGCCGACATGCTGGCCAATGGGATCGGCGGCCAGCCGTTCGACGCCTTCGTCCACGCCCTGCGCAATGTCCGTCGGCTGCCCGCCAAGCAGCGCAACGCGTGGCGGGCCTTCTTCGAGCACTACGTCTTCCACGCCAACGGCGACCCGGCCGCGCACATTCCCGAAGGCCGGCGCGGCGTGCTGGAGGCCAAGCCCGACGCCAGGCGCGAGGCCGAGATGACCGCCTTCCTGCGCCGGGTGCTGGGCGGTCCGGGCAAGCCCTAGACCCGCGGCGGGTTCAGCGCCCGGAACCCGCCTTCGCGCCAGTACGGATAGTAGGGGTAGGCCGGGGTCACGGCGCTGGCGGCGTCCAGGCGCGCGACCTGCTGGGCCGTCAGGCTCCAGCCGACCGCGCCCAGGTTCTGGCGCAGCTGCTCTTCGGTGCGGGCGCCGATGATCACGCTGGACACCGTGGGGCGCCGTAGCAGCCAGTTGATGGCGACCTGGGGCGTGGTCTTCTCCGTCTCGGCGGCGATCGCGTCCAGGGCGTCGACCACGCGGTAGAGGCGCTCGTCGTCCACCGGCGGGCCGGCGTCGGCGGTCTGGTGCAGGCGGCTCTGTTCCGGCAGCGGCTGGCCGCGCCGGATCTTGCCGGTCAGGCGGCCCCAGCCCAGCGGGCTCCAGACCATCGCCCCGACGCCCTGGTCGGCTCCCAGCGGCATCAGCTCCCACTCGTAGTCGCGGCCGATCAGCGAGTAGTAGGCCTGGTGGGCCACGTAGCGCGGCAGCCCGAGCCGGTCGGCGGCGGCCAGGGACTTCATCAGCTCCCAGCCGGCGAAGTTCGAGGCGCCGACATAGAGAACCTTGCCCGCCCGGACGAGATCGTCGAGGGCGGAGAGGGTCTCCTCGACCGGCGTCGTCCCGTCGAAGGCGTGCAACTGCAGGAGGTCGATGCGGTCGGTCCTCAGGCGCTTCAGGGCGGCCTCGACGCCCGGGATCAGGCGCTGGCGCGAGGTTCCACCGTTCAGCCCCAGCTTGGTCGAGATCAGGGCCTGGTCGCGGCGGCCCTCCAGGGCGGCGCCCAGGATCTCCTCGGACGCGCCGTTCGAATAGACGTCGGCGCTGTCGAACAGGGTCATGCCGGCCTCGAGGGCGATGTCGACGATGCGGCGGGCCCCGGCGACGTCGGTGTCGCCCCAGGCCGAGAACAGCGGCCCCTGGCCGCCGAACGTGCCGGCCCCGAAGCTCAGGGCGGGAACCTTCAGGCCGGAGCGGCCCAGCGTGCGGTATTCCATCGCGATGTCTCCTAGGCGAGGGCGGGGCGGGCGCGGCGTTCGAGGCCGAGGCTGAAGACGGCCAGGGCCAGGGCCGACAGCGGCACGGCGGCGGCGATCAGGGGCACGGCCGAGAGGCCCGGACCGTGGGCGATGACCGCTCCGCCCAGCCAGGCGCCGAAGGCGTTGCCCAGGTTGAAGGCGGCGATGTTCAGGCTGGAGGCCAGGCCTTGGCCCGCGCCGCCGGCCTGGCTCAGCACCCGCATCTGCAGCGGCGCGACGGTGGCGAAGGCGGCCGCGCCCAGCCCGAAGGCGGCGACGACGGCGCCGACCTGGCTGTGGAACGCCAGGGCCGAGCCGCCCATGACCAGGGTCAGCAGGACCAGGGTCCCGACCAGGGCCGCGTTCAGCCCCTTGTCGGCCCAGCGGCCGCCGAAGAGGTTGCCGGCCACCAGGCCCGCGCCGAACACCAGCAGGATCGGCGACACCGCTTCCTTCGAGAAGCCGGCCAGCTGCGTCAGGATCGGCTGGATGTAGGTGAAGACCGCGAACACGCCGCCGAAGCCGAGGACGGTCATGGCCAGGCCCAGTTGCACCTGCGGGCGGGCCAGGACGGCGAACTCCTCGCGCAGCGGGGCGGGCTCGACCGTCTCCTGGGCCTTGGGGACCAGGGCGGCCAGGACGACGAAGGCCAGGGCGCCGACGCCGGCCACGGCCCAGAAGGCCATCCGCCAGCCGAAGGCCAGGCCCAGCCAGGCGCCGAACGGCACGCCCAGCAGGGTGGCGATGGTCAGGCCTGTGAACATGATCGAGATGGCCGAGGCCTTGCGCTCGGGCGGCACGAGGCTGACGGCCACCAGCGCGCCGACGCCGAAGAAGGTCCCGTGGGCCAGGGCCGTGACCAGCCGCGCGCCCATCAGGACGCCGTAGCTTGGGGCGATGGCGGCCAGGGCGTTGCCCAGGGTGAAGATCGCCATCAGCACCAGCAGGGTGGTCTTGCGCGGCAGGCGGCGGGTCAGGAGGGTCAGGATCGGCGCGCCGACGAAGACGCCCAGGGCGTAGCCGGTCATCAGCAGGCCGGCGGCCGGGATCGACACGCCGAGATCGGCGGAGACCTGGATCAGCAGGCCCATGATAATGAATTCGGTGACGCCGATGCCGAAGGCGCCGACGGTCAGGGCATAGAGGGCGAGGGGCATGGCGCCGGCTCCGTGGTGGCTCTGGGCCAGGAGATAGCGTGTCGCTGTTCGATGAATTAGATTGCGGCCAGGAACTTCACCTGTGACTTGAGGGAACAATGGCCCGCCAGGAGATCAACCGCTCCGGAGAGATGGAGGTCTTCGCCCGGGTGGTGGAGGAGGGCGGCTTCACCGCCGCGGCCAAGGCGCTGTCGATGACCCCGTCGGCGGTCAGCAAGCTGGTGGCGCGGCTGGAGGCCCGCCTGGGCTCGCGCCTGGTCGTCCGTTCGACCCGCAAGCTGCAGCTGACCGCCGAGGGCCTGACCTTCCACGAACGGTCCCTGCGGGTGCTGGCCGACTTGGACGAGGCCGAGCGTTCGGTGGCGTCCTGCGCCGTGCCCAAGGGGCGGCTGCGGATCAATTCCAACGTGCCGTTCGGGATCCACCACCTGCTGCCGCTGATCCCGAGGTTCTCGGCCCTGCATCCCGAGGTGCAGATCGACGTCACCCTGACCGACCAGGTGATCGACCTGCTGGACGAACGCGCCGAGCTGGCGATCCGGGTCGGGCCGCTGAAGCCGTCGCAGCTGGTGGCCAAGAAGCTGGGCGACAGCCGCATGGTGCTGGTCGCCTCGCCGGACTATCTGGCCCGGCGCGGGACGCCGAAGCATCCCGACGACCTGGCGGCGCACGACCTGATCACCTTCAACTTCTCGCGCCATCGCGACGAGTGGCCGGTTCTGGTCGATGGCGAGCGGGCGTGGCGGACCGCGCACGGCCGGGCCATGGTCGGCGACGGCGAGAGCGCCGGGCGCCTGGCCCTGGCCGGGCAGGGGATCACGCGGCTTTCCATGTTCCACATCGCCCACGACATCGCCGCCGGTCGGCTGGTCCCGGTGCTGGAGGCCTTCAATCCCGGCGACGTCGAGACGATCAGCGCCGTCTATGTCGGCCACGCCGGCCCGCTGCCGGCGCGGGTGCGGGCGTTCATCGACTTCCTGGCGGCGGAGGTCGATGTCGACTGGCCGGTGGGGCGGACGCCGTAGCGCCCGCCCTTCCAGGTCCTATGCGTCCAGCATCACCTCGGCGATCTGCACCGCGTTCAGGGCCGCGCCCTTGCGCAGGTTGTCGCCGACCACGAACAGGGCCAGGCCGTGCGCGACGGTCGGATCGGGCCGCAGGCGGCCGACGAACACCGGGTCCTGGCCGGTGGCGGCCAGCGGGTTCGGCACGGCTTCGACCACCACGCCCGGCGCGGCGCTCAACAGGGCCGTGGCTTCGGCGACCGGCAGCGGGCGCTCGAACTCGGCGTTGATCGACAGCGAGTGGCCGGTGAAGACCGGCACGCGCACGCAGGTGCCCGAGACCGGCAGGCCGGGGATTTCCAAGATCTTGCGGCTCTCGTCGCGCAGCTTCAGCTCTTCCTCGGTATAGCCGTCCTCGCCCAGCACGTAGTTCAGCGGCACGACGTTGTAGGCCAGGGGCACGGCCCACTTGCGCGGGGCGGGCAGGGGCGCGGCGTTCGGCGACTGGGCCAGGCCGTCCAGGTCGCCGGCGGAGCCAGCGCGCAGCTGCTCGGACAGCACCTGGATGCCCTCGACCCCGCCGCCCGAGGCGGCCTGGTAGGTGCTGACGGTCAGGCGCTTCAGGCCGGCCTTCTCGTGCAGGGGCTTCAGCACCGGCATGGCGGCCATGGTGGTGCAGTTGGGGTTGGCGACGATGCCCTTGGGGATGTTCGCCAGCGCGTGCGGATTGACCTCGGCGACCACCAGCGGGACGTCCGGATCCGAGCGCCAGGCCGAGCTGTTGTCGATCACCACGGCTCCGGCCGCGGCGGCCTTCGGCGCCAGCTCGCGCGAGGTGCTCCCGCCGGCCGAGAAGAACACGATGTCCAGGCCCGCGAAGTCGGCGGTCCCGGCGTCCTCGACGACGATCTCCTGGCCCTTGAAGTCGATCTTGCTCCCGGCCGAGCGGGCCGAGGCGAACAGGCGCAGGCCGGCCAGCGGGAAGTCCCGCTCGGCCAGCAGCTCGCGCATCATGCCGCCCACGAGGCCGGTGGCGCCGACGACGCCGACGCGGGGGGGATTGGCTCGGGAAAACTTGAAGCTCATGACAGTGCGTACTCCTGGTGTGGGGAGCGCGGGGAGCTGTCAGGTCTCGTGCAGTGAGAGCCGCCCCGCGCCGTTCGGCGGGGCTGGTTCGAGGATGCCGCTTAGATCGCGCGCATACCCGCCGCCCCACCGAAGTGGGTCGTTTTGCGGGTAATAATTGGGGTCACGGCGAATTGCATCGGCGCGGTTGATAGCGGGGAAGCGTGGCCGCGTAAAGGGCGGGGCGGGGAATAATGATGCGGCGCGGGCGCGCAGGGGTTGGCCCTTGGGCAAAATATGCTTCGCTCGCGCCCCTATTCCGCTCATCCCCGCGAAAGCGGGGACCCAAGCCGAGTCAGCGAATTGAGCTCCGTCCGTGCGACATCCCGACAATCCGCTTGGGTCCCCGCTTTCGCGGGGATGAGCGGTGATGGGGTGGCTGAGGCTTCTTCTCTCCGGAGAAGGAGCCCTGCACGCTCCAGCCTGCAAGAGATTAAGGACCGCACCGACCTGGGGAGGTCGGGCATCCAAACCCCTCTCTCATAGAGAGAGGGAGGGGTTAGGAGGCCTGCTGCCCCAACCGCTCCCACCCGTCAAAGAACGGGAACCTCTCCGCCCAAAACCCCGCCAGCCGCGGATCCGCGTCCACCCGCTTCACCACCTCCGCCATCCTCGGCGCCGCCTCGTAGAACCGTACCCGCCGTGGCCCCCAGCGGCTGACGACCGTCACGTACAGGTCCAGCACCGTAAGCTCGTCCCCCAGCAGATACCGCCCCGGGCTCACCTGGCTCTCCATCATCCGCCAGCAGTCCAGGATCCGTTCGGCCGTCGCCGCCTTGATCCGCGCCTGGACCTCTGGATCGGGCCCGCCCAGGCGTGACGGGTCGTCGCGCACCCAGAACAGCGAATAGATCGAGGCCGGGATGAAGGTCATCCAGCGCAGGAACTGGGCGCGGGTTGGGTCGTCGATCGCGGGGCCCAGCCGGGCCTCCGGAAAGCGGTCGGCCAGCCAGATCAGGATGGCGGCGCTTTCGGTGATGGTCTCGCCCTCGGGGGTGACCAGGGCCGGGATCTGCTTCAGCGGATTGACCGTCGCGACCTTGGCCTGCTCGGCCTCGCCCTCCCAGGTCGGCGCCTCGACGATCTCATAGGGCAGGCCGATCAAGGACATAGCCGCCTCGACCGGCACGCCGCCCGATCCGAGGGCGCTGAACAGACGATAGGCGGTCATGGGCGACTCCGGCTTATCCACAGGCTGCTCACAACATCTTGTGTGGGTGCGACGTCGACACCACTAGATGAACGCGGCCGCTTTGATAGGGTTATGAAGCTTACCGCTCTTCGTCGATTCTGCCCCGAGGCCCTGTCATGTCCGCTCCGTCGTCGCTGATCCTGCCCGGCCTGATGACCCCTTCGGGCGGCTACAAGCCGTTCCGCTATCCGTGGGCCTACGACTTCTGGAAGAAGCAGCAGCAGGTCCACTGGATGCCGGAAGAGGTGCCGCTGGGCGAGGACCTCAAGGACTGGGCCGTCAAGCTGAACGACAAGGAACGGAACCTGCTGACGCAGATCTTCCGCTTCTTCACCCAGTCCGACGTCGAGGTGCAGGACAACTACATGGAGCGCTACGGTCGGGTGTTCAAACCGACCGAAGTGAAGATGATGCTGGCCTCGTTCGCGAACATGGAGACGATCCATATCGCGGCCTACGCCCTGCTGCTCGAGACCATTGGCATGCCCGAGACCGAGTTCTCGGCGTTCATGGAATACGAGGCCATGAAGGCCAAGCATGACTACATGCAGACCTTCGGCGTCGACTCGAACGCCGACATCTGCCGGACGCTCGCCATGTTCGGCGGCTTCACCGAAGGCCTGCAGCTGTTCGCCTCGTTCGCGATGCTGATGAACTTCCCGCGCTTCAACAAGATGAAGGGCATGGGCCAGATCGTCTCGTGGTCGATCCGCGACGAGAGCCTGCACTGCGACGGCATCATCAAGCTGTACCACGCCTTCAACAAGGAGACGGGCGCGGTGACCAAGGCCGTGGCCGACGACATCGTCGACTGCTGCAAGACCGTGGTGAAGATGGAGGACGCCTTCATCGACCTGGCCTTCGAGGCCGGCGACATCCAGGGCATGACCCCCGACGATATCAAGTCGTACATCCGCTTCATCGCCGACTGGCGCCTGCGCCAGCTGCAGCTGCCGGAAGTGTACGGCGTGAAGGAAAACCCGCTGCCCTGGCTGCAGTCGCTGCTGTCGGGCGTCGAGCACGCCAACTTCTTCGAGGCCCGGGCGACCGAGTACTCCAAGGCCGCGACCAAGGGCCAGTGGCACGGTTCGGACGGCGTGTGGACCAGCTTCGACGAGATGATGAAGAAGCGCTCGGACCTGACGCCGGCGGAATAATCGCTTCAAGAGGGGCGGAGGAAGGGCGGGATCGGCGAGAGCCGGTTCCGCCCTTCTTCGTTCTCGCCGCCCGCCGACCTTGACCGTTTCCGCCTTGGTGCGGCCCCGCTTCCGACACAACCGAAGGGTGCTATCGCGGCCTCGGCTTGGGGGCGGGGATGAAGGTTTTCCGACGGCGGCGGCTGGTCTTCATCGCGGCGTTCTCGCTGGCGCTGCACGCGTTGGTGCTGGTCTGGCTGGCCTGGCCCACGTCGCCGAACCTGCTGGCCGCGGGGCCCGACCTGTCGCTGATGTCCGTCGAGCTGATGAAGCCGCCCTCGTCGTCGCCCTCGCCGAAGCGCGCGCGGAAGCCGGCCGCCACGCGCCCGGCCGCGGCCTCCGCCCGGCCGACGGTCGCCCGACCGGCTCAGGCCGAGGCGATGGTCTCGCCGCCGCCCGGCGTCGTGGCTGTCCCGGCGCCCGCGTCGACGGGGCAGGCCGTTCCGGACGCCCTGCGCGCCGCGCTCCGGACAGGCGGCGGCGGCTGTACGCGGCCGATGTCGCGTGAGGCGCGCGAGGCCTGCGAGGAGAAGCTGGGCCGGCTGCGCGCCGGGGCGCCCAGCTATGACGCGCCGATGGATCCGGGCAAGCGGGCCTATTACGACGCCGTCGTCGCGGCAGGGCCGTCGGGCGGGACCTATGGCGATCCGAAGCCTGGCGCCGCGACGCCCGACGCCGACTATTTCCGCGTCCTCAATTGCTCGATCAAGTTCGGCGCGGGCAAGAAGTCGAAGGGCCGCCAGGGCGAGGTGCGTCTGGGGCGCACGCCCTGCTCCATTCCCTTGCAGGGCAGCGTCTTCACGCCCGAGGCCGGCGTCCGCAAGCGCTAGAAGTGCGTGACCCCGTCGCGAACGCGCTCTAGGACGGGCCGACCTCAGTCGGAGCCTGCCCATGACCACCATCGCCCTGATCGGACCCGGCGCCATCGGCGGAACCCTGGCCGCGTGGCTGGCCCAGCGGAGCGACCTGGACCTGACCGTCTGCGTGCGCACGCCGTTCGAGCGGCTAGTGCTGGAGACGCCCGACGGCGAGGTGACCGCTTCGCCGCGCCTGGCGACCTCGCCGGAAGGCCTCTCGCCGGTCGACTGGGTGCTGGTGGCGACCAAGGCCTATGACGACGCGGCCGCCGCGCCGTGGCTGAAGACCCTGGTGGGGCCCAACACCAAGGTGGCGGTGATCCGCAACGGGGTCGAGCACCGCGAGGCCTTCGCCGGCCGCGTGGCCGACGAGAACCTGGTTCCAGTGATCGTCGACTTCCCGGCCGAGCGGCCCGGGCCGGGGGTGTTCCGCCAGCGGCGCTACGGCTGGATCCGGGTTCCGGCGGGGGCGAACGGCGAGGCCTTCGCGGCGCTGTTCGCTGACTGTCCGATCGACGTGGCGACGACCGACGACTTCATCTCGGTGGCTTGGCGCAAGCTGGCCTTGAACGCGGCCGGAGCGGTCAACGCCATGACCCTGAAGCCTTCCGGCGTCGCGCGCGATCGGGGCGCGGCCCAGGTGATGAAGACCCTGGTCGCCGAATGCGTGGCGGTGGGCCGGGCCGAGGGCGCGACCCTCTCCGACGACATCGGCGAGCAGGTGGTCGAGGGCTACCGCGCCGGGCCGCCGGACATGGTCAATTCGCTGCTGGCCGATCGCGCCGCCGGCCGGCCGATGGAGCTGGACGCCCGCAACGGCGTCATCGTCCGCAAGGGCGCGGCGCATGGCATCGCCACCCCCGCCAACGCCATGATCGTGGCCCTGCTGAACGCGGCGGCGGGGTAGGGGCGAGGTTTCGAACCCAGCCTACGGCTGGTACTTCTTCGGGATCGCCTTGACCTGTTCGGGGGTCAGCTTGGTGATCGTCTTGGCGCGGATGGGCGTCGAGAAGCCCATGCCGTCCGAGACCCGCAGGTCCAGGTCCAGCGGGTTGCAGATGCTGTCGCTGCCGCGGACGATCGAGACCAGGTGGGTGCCCGGCCAGGTCAGCTGGTTGGAGCCCCACGACAGGTCGACGCGATAGACGTCGCGCCCCCGCACCTTCATGTACAGGGTGTCCTTGTCCGGGGCGGTCCAGCCGCGCCAGTCGGAGAGGTAGAAGCACTGGCGGGCGGGCTTCGCGGGCTTGGCCTGAACGTCGCCCTGAGCCGCCGAAGCGGCCGTCGCGCTCAGGCCAGCGGCGATGGCGAGCCCGATCAGCGCGGGGCGCGTGACGTGGGTGAGCTTGCTCATGGCGTGGTCGTCCTAAAGGTCCCTCGGATCAAGAGATTGGGCCTCTCCCGGGCCTTGTCAAGTTTTTACTGTACATTTGAAACTGTACACGAAAACGGCCCGCGCTCGGGGAGGGCGGGCCGTCTCGAAAAGTCTTGTCGTAAAGGGCTCAGGCCTTGGCGGGCTCGACGTCCGGCTCGATGTCGTCCAGCTCGCCCTCCCACTTGGCGACCACGGCGGCGGCGACGCTGTTGCCGACGACGTTGGTGGCGCTGCGGCCCATGTCCAGCAGGTGGTCGACGCCGAGCACCAGGGCGATCCAGGCGTCGGGCATGCCGAAGTGGGTCAGGGTGGCCATGATCACCACCAGGGAGGCGCGCGGGATGCCGGCGATGCCCTTGGACGTCACCATCAGCAGCGCCAGCATGAAGATCTGCTGCTGAATCGACAGGTGCACGCCGTGCGCCTGCAGGATGAACATGGTGGCGAAGGTGCAGTACAGCATCGAGCCGTCGAGGTTGAACGAGTAGCCCAGCGGCAGCACGAACGAGACGATGCGGCGGCGCACGCCGATCTTGGGCAGGCCGTCCAGGATGCGCGGATAGGCCGCTTCCGACGAGGCGGTCGAGAAGGCCAGCAGGGCCGGGTCGCGGATCACGCCGAACAGCGGGAAGACCCGCTTGCCGATCACCAGGAAGGCGGCGACGAACAGCAGGGCCCACAGCACGCCCATGGTCGCGTAGAAGCCCAGGACGAACTTGCCGTAGACCAGCAGCATCGAGATGCCCTGGGTGGCGATGGACGCGGCCAGGGCGCAGAAGATCGCCAGCGGAGCCAGCTTCATCACGAAGCTGGTGACCTTCAGCATGATCTGGGCGCCCTGCTCGGCCAGTTCCATGATCTGCGGGGCCTTGTTGTCCAGCGAGGCGACGGCCGTGCCGACGAACAGCGAGAAGACGACGATCTGCAGGATCTCGTTCTTGGCCATGGCGTCGAAGATCGAGGTCGGCACCAGGTGGGTGATGAAGGTCTGCAGGGTGAAGCCTTCGGTCGAGGCCGCCGGCGGCGCCGCGCCGCCCGAGACCGCGTCGGTCAGGGCGAGGCCCGCGCCCGGCTGCAGCAGGTGGACCATCAGGAGGCCCAGCAGCAGCGACACGGCCGAGGCGCTGATGAACCAGCCCATGGTCTTGACGCCGATCCGGCCGACCGAGGCGGCGTCCTCCATGTGGGCGATGCCCGCCACCAGGGTGGTGAAGACCAGCGGCGCGATGATCATCTTGATCAGGCGCAGGAACAGGTCGGTGCCCAGCTTGAACCACTTGGCCGCCTCGGCCGCGTGCGCGGGATCGAGGAACTGGTTGCAGGCCCAGCCCACGGTTACGCCCAGCACCATGGCCGCGACGATCAGAATGGCGAAGCGTTTGTTCATTCAGTCCCCCTGACGCTCCACGTGAGCGTCGACGGCGTATTCTGGTTTATGGAAGGAACGACGCGCGAGAACGCCCGCGCCGCCATTCGCTCCTTCCTTGAGCATTTCCGCCCTTGTGGCCGACCCGGGCGGGTTCGTCCATGCTCTTGAGGCGGTCCGGTCTGGGTAGTTTCGAGGCAAGCCGCATAAACAGGCTCAGTCTGTAGAGACGGAAGGCCATCGGGCTTCCTCATCTCGTCTAAGTAAGAAATCATTCCCCGGGGCGGGGCCGATGTCTCGCCAATGTCGCGAAACGTCGCTATAAGGACCCATGTCAAACCAAGAAAAAGCAATCGCCGTCGTCGAACGGCTGAATGACGAATACGAACGCGCCGTCGACGCTCTCCGGACCGCCCTGCGCGCCTATCTCGAAAACGGAACCCGCCCGGACCCGCAGACGCGGTTCGACGGCACGTTCGCCTATCCCGAGCTGCGCCTGACCTACGATCCCGAGGCCCTGCCGCCCAAGCTGGCCCGCTCGTACGCCCGCGTCAGCCGTCCCGGCGTCTATTCGACCACGATCACCAAGCCGGCCCAGTTCAAGGACTATCTGGTCGAGCAGCTGACCCTGCTGATGGATGACTTCGAGGTCGAGATCGAGGTCGAGCGCTCGCGCCAGGAGATCCCCTATCCCTACGTGCTGGACGCCTCGATCGACCTGAACCAGGCCGACGTGCGCAGCGAGGACATCGCCCGCTTCTTCCCGACCACGGACCTGGCCTTCATCGGCGACGAGATCGCCGACGGCGTCTGGAACCCGGCCCTGGAGGAGACGCGGCCCCTGTCGCTGTTCGACGGCCTGCGCACCGACTTCTCGCTGGCCCGCCTGCGGCACTACACCGGCGCGCCGGCCGAGGACGTGCAGCAGTTCATCCTGTTCACGAACTACCATCGCTATGTCGACGAGTTCGTGCGCTGGGGCATCGAGCAGCTGAAGGCACCCGACAGCCCCTACACGGCCCTGTCATGCTCGGGCGGGCTGACCATCACCGCCAACACGGCCAATCCGGAACTGGCGGTGGCGGAATCGACCTGGCGCAAGCACCAGATGCCGGCCTACCACCTGATGGCCCCGGGCGGTTCGGGCGTGACCCTGGTCAACATCGGCGTCGGCCCGTCCAACGCCAAGACCATCTGCGACCACCTGGCCGTCCTTCGTCCCCAGGCCTGGCTGATGATCGGCCACTGCGGCGGCCTGCGCGACACCCAGACCATCGGCGACTACGTCCTGGCCCACGCCTATCTGCGCGACGACCACGTGCTGGACGCCGTCCTGCCGCCGGAGATCCCGGTGCCCTCGATCGCCGAGGTCCAGCGGGCCCTCTACGACTCGGCCAAGGCGATCAGCGGCGACAGCGGCGACCAGCTGAAGAAACGCCTGCGCACGGGCACCGTCGTCACCACCGACGACCGCAACTGGGAACTGCGCCACAGCCTCTCGGCCCTGCGCTTCAACCAGAGCCGGGCCGTGGCCATCGACATGGAGAGCGCCACGATCTCGGCCCAGGGCTATCGCTTCCGGGTGCCGTACGGGACGCTGCTGTGCGTGTCGGACAAGCCGCTGCACGGCGAGATCAAGCTGCCCGGCCAGGCCAACGCCTTCTACGAGCGGGCGATCAGCCAGCACCTGCAGATCGGCATCATGGCCTGCAAGCTGCTGCACGCCGAGGGCCCGAACCTGCACTCGCGCAAACTGCGGGCGTTCGACGAGCCGCCGTTCCGGTAAGGCGGCCGGCTCGGCAGGCCCCCACCTGATCGCTACGCGATCGTCCGCCCCCCCGGTGGGGGCGGAGGGCCGCAGGCCCAGAGGGGGCAAGTAGCCCGCCTATTCTTCCGCCCAGGCCTTGATCAGCTGGTGCGCGATGGCCAGGGGCGGCGGGGCGAACAGCCCCTCGATCTCGCCCTTGATCAGCTGGACGGCTTCTTCCTTGCTGAACCAGCGCACGGCCTCCAGTTCGGTCTGGTCCGGGGCGGCGTCGGCGTTCTCGACCTCGGCGATCAGGCCCATCATCAGCGATGAGGGCCAGGGCCAGGGCTGGCTGGAGTGGTAGCGGACGGTCGTGGCCTTCAGGCCGGCCTCCTCGTGCAACTCGCGGGCGCAGGCCTCCTCGATGGTCTCGCCGGGCTCGATGAAGCCGGCCAGGGCCGAGAACATGCCGGGCGGCCACGCGGCCTGGCGGCCCAGCAGGCACTTGCCGTCGTGGATGGCCAGCATGATCGCCACCGGGTCGGTGCGCGGGAAATGCTCGGCGTCGCACGAGGGGCAGATGCGCTTCCAGCCGCTGTCGGCGACCTCGGTCTTCTGGCCGCAGGCGCTGCACCAGCGGTGGCGGCGGCGCCATTCGAACATCGACTTGGCCGTGGCCAGGATGCCGGCGTCGGCCAGCGGCATGGTCGCCGCCGCGCCGCGCAGCTCCTCGAACCGCCCCAGGCCCTGCAGCGGGCCCTCGGCCGGGTCCGACGCCGTGTCGATATCGACCGCGAAGACGGCGATGTCCTTCCACAGGCCCAGATAAAGCAGCTTCTCGGCGCCGCCCGCCAGGTCCTGGGCCATGTCGGCCCGCAGATAGGCGATCTGGACGCCGGTCGGCTTGCCCTCCTCGCCGAGGATGTCCTCGACGAGCGGCTTGCCGTTCCACAGCGCCACGGCCAGCGACTCGGCGTCGGCCAGCTTTTCCGCGATCCAGGCCTCGTCGCCGCGTCGCTCGCTGTCGCGGTTCAGGGGGTTGCCGGCGAAGGTGTTGGTGATGATCGAGAGAGGCATTTCGACTCTCTAGCGCGAGCGTGAACGCTCGTCACGACGTCGCAGATGTGTGATGCGCCTTGCATCCGCCGCGATGAGTCGCGATATAGGCCTCGGAGATCGGCGCGGACGGAAGCCTCGCCAACCTGGTCAGGGCCGAGAGGCAGCAGCCACAACGAGATCACCTCTGGGTCGCTGTCCGGTCTCCACCTTCCCTCAAAATCAGCGAAATCTGTCAGCAGATGGCCAGTCCGCCCGGACCGGGTCTTTTGCCGCGCCCTTCGCCCCACTACACTCAGCCCATGGCCGACCACGACGACCTCACGCCTGATTCCGCGCCGCCGTGGGACGAGGCTCCCCCCGGCGAAGATTTGGCCGAGCGGGACGAGAACACCGCCGACATCTTCGGCGAGGCGCCCAAGCCGGCCGCCGCGGCCGAAGAGGCGCGCCCCGTGGTCCAGGATCCGCCGCCCGAGACCGGCGACGCCTATACGGTGCTGGCGCGCAAGTATCGCCCGCGCACCTTCGAGGACCTGATCGGCCAGGAGGCCATGGTCCGCACACTGGCCAACGCCTTCTCCACGGGCCGCATCGCCCACGCCTTCATGCTCACCGGCGTGCGAGGCGTCGGCAAGACCACGACCGCGCGCCTGCTGGCTCGGGCGCTCAACTACGAGACCGACACCGTCAAGGGCCCCTCGGTCGACCTGACCACCGAAGGCTATCACTGCCGCGCCATCATCGAGGGCCGGCACATGGACGTGCTGGAGCTGGATGCCGCCAGCCGCACTAAGGTCGACGAGATGCGCGAGCTGCTGGACGGGGTGCGCTATGCGCCCGTCGAGGCGCGCTACAAGGTCTACATCATTGACGAAGTGCACATGCTGTCGACGGCGGCGTTCAACGCGCTGCTGAAGACGCTGGAAGAGCCGCCGCCGCACGCCAAGTTCATCTTCGCCACCACCGAGATCCGCAAGGTGCCGGTGACGATCCTGTCGCGGACCCAGCGCTTCGACCTGCGCCGGGTCGAGCCGGACGTACTGGTCAAGCACTTCGACCGCATCTCGGCCAAGGAGGGGGCGCGGATCGAGATGGACGCCCTGGCCCTGATCGCCCGCGCGGCCGAGGGTTCGGTGCGCGACGGCCTGTCGCTGCTGGACCAGGCCATCGTCCAGACCGATCGCGGGGCGACGGTCACCGCCGCTGTCGTGCGCGACATGCTGGGCCTGGCCGATCGCGGCCAGACCATCGCTCTGTTCGAGAACGTCATGGCCGGCAAGACCAAGGACGCCCTGGAGGGCTTCCGGGCCCTGTGGGGCTTCGGGGCCGATCCGGCGGTGGTGATGCTGGACGTGCTGGACCATTGCCACGCCTCGGCGGTGTCCAAGGCCCTGGGGCCGGACGCCCTGTCGCTGCCCAAGGAGCAGGCCGCGCGCCTGGCGGCCATCGGAGCCCATACCTCGGCCGGCACGCTCTCGCGCCTGTGGCAGATGCTGCTGAAGGCCCATGACGAGGTGCGCCGCGCGCCCGACGCCATGGCCGCGGCCGAGATGGCCCTGATCCGCCTGTGCTACGCCGCCGACCTGCCCGGTCCGGAAGAGGCGCTGAAGGCCCTGCGCGACGGCGCGCCGATCGGCGGCGGTGGTCCGGGTGGCGGCGTCGCCGTGGGCGGTGGCGCGGCTGGCGGCGCGGTCTCGGCCGCCCATGCGCCGATGACCATGGCCGCGCCGGGCGCCCAGGCCATGCCGGTGGTGGCCTCGTTCGACGACGTCATGGCCCTGATCGCGGCCAAGCGCGACATCGGTCTGCGCCTGGACGCCGAGCAGTATATCCGCCCGATCAGCTTCCGGCCCGGCGCCATCACCTTCGAGGCCGGTCCCGGCGCGCCCGGCAACCTGGCCGGCCGCCTGGTCCGCTTCCTGAAGGAGCATACCGGCCAGCCCTGGCTGGTCGCCGCCGAGGGCGGCGGCGGGGCCGAGAGCCTGATGGAGCGCCAGAAGCGCGAGGAGCGCGAGGCGCTGGACGAGATCAAGAAGGATCCCTTTGTCTCGTCGGTGCTGTCGGCCTTCCCCGGCGCCGAGATCGTCGAGATCCGCAAGCTCCTCACCCCCGAGACGCCTCCGCTGGAGCCGGACGAGGAAGAGGGATAGGCCCTTCCCCCTCGAGGGGCGGGGAATTCGAAAGTTGGAGACGTGAGATGAAAGACCTCGGCGGCCTGATGAAGCAGGCCCAGGCCATGCAGCAGAAACTCGCCGACGCCCAGGCGCGCCTGGCCGAAAGCACCGTCGAGGGGACCTCGGGCGGCGGCATGGTCACGGTCGTGCTGAGGGGTACGGGCGAGCTGGCCAAGGTGACGCTGGACGAGAGCCTGATCGAGCCGGGCGAGGGCGAGGTCATCGCCGACCTGATCGTCGCCGCCCACGCCGACGCCAAGAAGAAGCTGGACGCCAAGCAGGCCCAGATGATGCAGGAAGCCGCAGGGCCCATGGCGGGCCTGATGGGCGGCATGCCCGGGATGAAGTTCTAGGCCGCCCTTTCCGTCGGGAAGGGATGAAAGGAAAAGCGTGGGAGCCTCCGCCGGACCCGAGATCGAGCGCCTGATCGCCCTGTTGTCCAAGCTGCCGGGGCTGGGTCCGCGCTCAGGCCGGCGGGCGGCCCTGGCCCTGCTCAAGAAGCGCGACACCCTGCTGGCGCCGCTGGCCGCCGCCATGGCCGAGGCGCAGGCCAAGGTCCGGACCTGCTCGACGTGCGGCTCGCTGGACGTCACCGATCCCTGCTCGATCTGCGCCGACGGCTCGCGCGACCAGCGCCTGCTGTGCGTGGTCGAGGAGGTCGGCTCGGTCTGGGCGATGGAGCGCGGCGGCTCGTTCCGGGGCCGCTATCACGTGCTGGGCGGCCTGCTGTCGGCCCTGGACGGCGTGGGTCCCGAGGCCCTGCGGATCGGCGAGTTGGCCGCCCGGGTCGGCGAGGGCGAGGTCGCCGAGGTGATCCTGGCCCTGCCGGCCACGGTCGATGGCCAGACGACCGCCCACTACATCGCCGACCGGCTGGCGCGGACCAACGTGCCGGTCACCATGCTGGCGCGCGGCGTGCCGGTCGGCGGCGATCTCGACTGGCTCGACGACGGCACCATCGCCCAGGCGCTGCGCGCCCGGCGACCGGCTTGACGGAAAATCTCCAGGTCGAAGCAATCACGCCCTGACAAGACCGCGAAGGCGGTGGCAAGCTCAGCCTCGCCACGCCGGCGATCGTCGCCGTGCGAGCGGAGAGACTTTCCGATGAGCACTCCTGAAGACGAGACCCCCGAAGTCGAAACCGAAGCCCCGCACCCGGCCAAGGTCGGCGTGGTCGACAGGGGCCACAATGTCACCGGCTTCGGCGGTGAACCGATCAGCGGCATGATCGCCGACCTCGCCGACGGCGACGACTGATCAAAGCGGCGGCGGCCTTTAAGCCGCCGCCGACTCCCGGTAAGAACGGAGCATGAACTTTTCTGACCCGTTCCTGATCCTGGCCGTCGTCTTCGCCCTGGCGGCCATTGCCTGCGCCCTGTGGGCGGTCGCCAGCCAGCGTAGGGCCGCCAAGGCCGAGGCCCAGGCCTGGATGCTGAACGAGCGCGTCGCCCAGGCCGAGGAGCGCCATCGCCTCCTCGAAGACCAGAGCGCCACCCAGATCGAGCTGATCAAGGCCCAGGCCGCCCAGAGCGCCAACGCCATCGCCGAGCAACTGATCAAGCGCGCCGACGAGAACGCCAAGAGCCGCGATAACCTGACCCAGGCCCGCCTCGAGGCCCAGCTGAAGCCGGTGGCCGAGACCCTGGCCAAGTTCGAGGCCCAGGTCACCGCCGTCGAGAAGGCCCGCGCCGAGGAGACCGGCGGCCTCAAGGCCCAGATCGCCGCCCTGCTGGAAGCTTCCACCGCCACCCAGGCCGAGGCCCGCAAGCTGTCGGCCGCCCTGCGCCGCGGAGCCGGGGTCCAGGGCCGCTGGGGCGAGCAGATGCTCCGCAACGTGCTGGAGATGGCCGGCTTGAAGCATGGCGTGGACTTCACCGAGCAGGTTCAGTTGGACTCCGGCCGGTTGCGCCCCGACGTCGTCGTGCGCATGCCGAGGAACGCCGCCTTCGTGATCGACGCCAAGTGCTCGCTCACCGCCTATCTGGAGGCCCAGGACGCCGGCGACGAGATCGTGCGGGAGGCGGCATATGTCCGTCATGCCGCCAGCCTGCGCACCCACGTTCAGCAGCTGTCGGCCAAGGCCTATTGGGACGCCCTGGAGGTCTCGCCCGACTTCGTGACCATGTTCGTTCCCGGCGACGGCATCCTGACCGCCGCGCTCGAGCGCGCGCCCGAGCTGATGACCGAGGCGATGGACAAGCGGGTGATCATCGTCACGCCCTCGACCCTGTTCGCGCTGTGCAAGGCTGTCGCCTATGGCTGGCGGGTCGAGGAGCAGGCCAAGAACGCCGTCGAGGTCGCCGCCCTGGGGCGCGAACTCTACAAGCGCATCGCGGACATGGGCGGCCACGTCGCGGGCGTGGGCCGTTCGCTGTCGGCGGCGGTCGACAAGTACAACGCCTTTGTCGGGTCGCTGGAGAGCCGTGTCCTGCCCAAGGCCCGCGAGTTCGAGAAGCTGAAGGTCGACCATGGCGGCAAGCCGATGGACGAGGTGCCCGCCATCGAGACGGCCGTCCGGCCCGTCACCAAGCTGGACGTGGGGCAATCCCCCACCTTGACGCTCGGAAATGAGACGCCTACCTGACATTCATCATGGCTATCCGTCGCATCCTCACCGTCGATAACGCTGCCGACCTGGCGGTTCTGAAGAAGATCTCCACCCCGGTGGAGACCGTCACCGACGAGTTGCGCGCGCTGATGGACGACATGCTGGAGACCATGTACGACGCCCCCGGCATCGGCCTGGCCGCCGTGCAGGTCGGCGAGCCGGTCCGCGTCATCACCATGGACCTGGCCCGCGAGGGCGAGGAGCCGGCCCCGCGCTACTTCGTCAATCCCGAGATCCTGTCGAGCTCGGAAGAGACCCTCGGCTACGAGGAAGGCTGCCTGTCGGTGCCGGAATATTTCGACGAGGTCGAGCGCCCGTCGAAGGTCACCATCCGCTACCTGAACTACCAGGGCGAGACGATCGTCGAGGAGGCCGAGGGCCTGTTCGCCGTCTGCATCCAGCACGAGATGGACCACCTGGAAGGCGTCCTGTTCATCGACCACCTCTCACGCCTGCGCCGCGACCGGGCCATCGCCAAGGTCAAGAAGTCGCGCCGCGCGGCGTAACCCGCCCGCTCAGGTCTTCGGGCACAGGCCCTTGGGCGTCCAGTCGGATGTCAGGGTCGTCGGCGGACTGCCGTCCTGGTGCAGGATCAGGGCGAAGCCCTGCCGCGTCTCCGAGCCGATGGCCATCAGCAGCATCGGCGGGCCGCGTCGCACCATCAGCGAATGGCCCGCGCCACGCGCCACCTGGGCCCCGTCCGGCGTTTCCAGGCAGCTGCCGCCGCTGACCGCGTAGAAGGCCTCGGGCCCTGAATGGACGTGCACCGGCGCGGTCATGCCGGGTGTGAAGGTCGATTTCAGATATTCCACGCTGAAGGCGCCGGCGGCGCCCTCGTCCAGGGGGAGGGGCCCGATGTCCGCCAGGTGACGGCCGCCCGGTAGAACCTTGCCCTTGTCGCCCACGGCGAACAGCCAGACCTGGCCGAAGGCCTGCACCACTGCGCCATGCGGCGGCTTGGCCCGCGTGGCGGTCTCGACATCGGGAAAGGCGTCGATCGTCCAATAGAGGGGACCGGCGGGCAGGGCGCCGAGCTCCTCGTGCGCCACCAGACAGGCCGGACCGGGCGTCTCGCCAGCCTGCCCCGAACAGAGACGCGAGGTCGCCTGGGCCTGGGCGGCGGCCGGCGCCAAGGCGGGCAGGGCCACGGCGACGGACAGCGCCGCCAGGGCGCGAGAAAATCTCTGGATCATGGCGTGCTCCTGGACCGCAACCTCAAGGTGACCCAACGCGCGCGACTTGGCCAGCTTGGCCGCTAACGTTTCCGTCCCTCGTCGGTCTCGTACGGCGTCCCGTCCCGATGACGGTAGATCTCCTCGCCATCGCGCAGGACGAGGTCGATGTCCGGATAGTCGCAACCGTCTTCCGCCGGCTTGCGCGAGCCGATCTCCAGCAGCAGGACGTCCTTGTCCGAACGGTTCTGGAAGTGGTGGCCGTTGGCGACGCCGGCCTTGAAGCCGGCGCAGTCGCCGGCCCGGAGCGCCGTCTCGCCGTCGTTGTCGACCAGCACGACCTCGCCCTCGACCACCCAGGTGAACTCGTCCTCGGCCGTGTGCCAGTGGCGTTGGCTGGACCAGGCGCCGGGCGGCAGGCGCAGCAGATTGACGCCGAACTGGTCCAGCCCGACGGCGTCGCCCAGCTTGGTGCGATGGCGCAGCAGGCAGGGCCGGTTGAACGGCGCGGGATAGGCCGTGCCGACGCGGGTCGGGGCCGTGGCGATATCGATCTTGGGCATGGTCGACCTGAGCGGGGTTTGCGTCCGAGGGGAGGGAAGCCTAAAGGCAGGATCATGACCAGCCCCGCGCCCGCTTCCGTCAGCATCGACCCGGTCGAGCTCGCCCAGGCCCTGATCCGTCGTCCGTCGGTGACCCCGGCCGACGCGGGCGCGATGGACACCTTGCAGCGCCAGCTGGAGAGCCTCGGCTTCAACTGCCGCCGGATGAAGTTCGGCGAGATCGAGAACCTCTACGCCCGGCGCGGGACGGCGCGGCCGAACCTCTGCTTCGCCGGCCATACCGACGTGGTGCCGGTCGGGGACGACGCGGCCTGGACCGCCGGGCCGTTCGAGGCCGAGATCAAGGACGGGGTGCTGTACGGCCGCGGCGCGGTCGACATGAAGTCGGCCATCGCCGCCTTCGTCGCCGCCGTGGCCAAGATCCCCGAGCACGCCGGCTCGATCAGCTTCCTGATCACCGGCGACGAGGAGGGCGTGGCCGAGGACGGCACCGTCAAGGTCGTCGAGACCCTGTCCGCCGAGGGCGAGATTATCGACCACTGCATCGTCGGCGAGCCGACCAGCGCCAACCTGCTGGGCGACATGGTCAAGATCGGCCGGCGCGGAAGCATCAACGCCTGGATCGCGGTGGACGGCAAGCAAGGCCACGTGGCCTATCCGCATCGGGCGGCCAACCCGATTCCGGTGATGGTCGACATCCTCTCGCGCCTGCAGAGCCGGGTGCTGGACGAGGGCTATACCGGCTTCCAGCCGTCGAACCTGGAGGTCACCACGGTCGACGTCGGCAACACCGCCACCAATGTCATCCCCGCCAGCGCCAAGGCCCGGATCAACATCCGCTTTAACCCGGCCCACAAGGGCAAGGACCTGGCCGCCTGGATCGAAAGCGAGTGCCGCGAAGCGGCCGAGGGCTTCTCGGGCCGCGTCGAGGCGCTGTGCAAGGTCAGCGGCGAGGCCTTCCTGACCGAGCCAGGGACCTTCACCGACGTGATCGTGGCCGCCGTCGGCGACGCCACGGGCCGCGTGCCGGAGCTGTCGACGACCGGCGGCACCAGCGACGCCCGCTTCATCCGCAACCTCTGCCCGGTGGTCGAGTTCGGCCTGGTCGGCTCGACCATGCACCAGGTCGACGAGCGGGTTCCGGTCGAGGAGGTCCGCCAACTGGCGGGCGCCTACGAGGCGCTGATCAACCGCTACTTCGCGGCGTTCGCTTAAAGGGCGCGGCGTCGGCGATGAAGGCGCTCTCGATCCCCGACGTGCTGGCCGAGGTGGCGGTGCTGGTCAAGCCGCACTTCGGCAAGGGCCGGACCGCCGACTACATTCCCGAACTGGCCGATGTGCCGGGCGGCAAGTTCGGCATGGCCGTGCGCACGGTCGACGGCGGCGAGCACGTGATCGGCGACGCCGACGAGGGCTTCTCGGTCCAGAGCATCACCAAGGTCTTCGCCCTGGGCCTGGCGCTCAACCGCCTGGGCGACGAGACCTGGACGCGGGTCGGCAAGGAGCCGTCGGGCACGCCGTTCAACCACCTCTCCCTGCTCGAGGCCGAGCAGGGCGTGCCGCGCAACCCATTCATCAACGCCGGGGCGCTGGCGGTCACCGACGTGCTGATGGACGTCACCAGGGATCCTGCGGCGCTGGTCCGCGACTTCGCCGGCTTCCTCGCCGACGAGCGCCTGGAAATCGACCCCACGGTGGCCGCGTCCGAACTGGCCAACGCCTGGCAGAACCGAGCCATCGCCAGCCTTATGCGTGGCAAGGGCACGCTGAACCACGATCCCGAGAGCGTGGTGGCCGCCTATTGCCGCCAGTGCGCCCTGACCATGAGCTGTCGCCAGCTGGCGCGGGCCTTCCTGCCCTTGGCGGCCGGCGGCTTCTCGCCGGTGGCGCAGGAGACGGTGTTCCCCGAGCGCCTGACCCGCCGGCTGAACGCCCTGCTGCTGACCTGCGGGATCTATGACAGCGTCGGCAACTTCGCCTACCGCGTCGGCCTGCCCGCCAAGAGCGGCGTCGGCGGCGGCATCGTGGCGGTGATCCCCGGCAAGGCGACGGTGGCGGTATGGTCGCCGGAGCTGGACCGGTTCGGGACAAGTGTGGTCGGCGCGGCGGCGCTGGAAGCGTTCAGCCAGATCACCAACTGCTCGGTGCTGTAGGCGGCCACTAGCCCCCTCTGGGCTTTCAGCCCTCCTCCCTCCTCCCCCGGAGGGGGAAGAAGGATCTCGGATCACCTTCCGCCCGCCTTTGGGGGCGGACGACTGCGAAGCGGTCAGGTGGGGGGAGTGTCCCCGTACCCGACCCCCACGAGATACAGCCCATCGGCCGGCGCCACCGGCCCACACTCGCGGCGGTCCTTGGCCTCAAGCGCCGCCTTGACGTCGTCGGGCGTCCAGCGGCCAGCGCCGACCTCGACCAGTGTCCCGGTCATCGAGCGAACCTGCCTATGCAGGAAAGACCGGGCCTCGAAGTCCAGATGGATCTCCTCGCCGACCCGGCGCACGCGGGCGACGTCCAGGGTTTTAACCGGGCTCTTGGACTGGCAGTGCATGTCGCGGAAGGTCGTGAAGTCGTGCAGGCCCAACAGATGCTGGGCGGCGGCGTGCATGGCCTCGTGGTCCAGCTCCTTCTTCATGTGCCAGACCCGGCCCTTGTCTAGCGCCGGCGGAGCGCGACGGTTGAGGATCCGGTACAAGTAGCGCCGCTCGTTGGCCGAGAAGCGGGCGTGCCAGCCTTCCTCGGCGATCTCGGCGGACAGGATCGACACCGCCTCGCGCGTCAGGTGGGCGTTGAGGGCGTTGAACACCGTCTGGGCCGGCCAGTCCTTGTCGAGGTCGACGTGCACCACCTGGCCGGTGGCGTGGACGCCGGTGTCGGTGCGGCCGGCGGCGGCGATGCGCACATCCTGGCCGCTGAACGCCTTCACCGCCGCCTCGATCGCGCCCTGCACCGACGGCAGCACGGCCTGGGCCTGGAAGCCGGCATAGGGGCGGCCGTCATACTCGACGAGGAGGCGGTAGCGGGGCATCAGGCCAGCACGGTCCCGGCGGAAATCGGAAAGCCGCGCGTGAAGGTCTCGGCGTCCTGGACGCCCTTTCCCTCGCGCTGGGCCTTCAGCAGGCGGACGGAGCCTTCGCCGCAGGCGATCAGCAGGCTGTCGTCCAGCGCCGTTCCGGGCGCGCCTGAAGTGGTCTCGACGCGCGACAGCAGGGCCTTCACGCGGACGGGACCCTTATCCGATGGCGCCTCGAACCAGGCGCCGGGGAAGGGCGACAGGCCGCGGATGTGACGGTCGACCTCGACGGCGGGGCGGGTCCAGTCGATGCGGGCCTCGGCCGACTTGATCTTCTTGGCGTAGGTGATGCCCTCTTCGGCTTGCGGCGTCTCGCGGACGACGCCGCGCTCGATAGCGGCCAGGGCGACGGGCAGCAGGCGCGCGCCGGTGGCGGCCAGCTTGTCGTGCAGGCTGGCGACGGTGTCGTCGTCGGCGATGGCGACCTGTTGCGACATCAGGATCGGACCCTCGTCCAGGCCCTCGCTCATCCGCATGACCTGGACGCCGGTGACCGGGTCGCCGGCCATGATCGCCCGCTGGATCGGCGCGGCGCCGCGCCAACGCGGCAGCAGGCTGGCGTGCAGGTTGAAGCAGCCGTAGCGGGGCGCGTCGAGCACGGCCTTGACCAGGATCTGGCCGAACGCGACCACGACGGCGGCGTCCAGGTCCAGGGCCTGGAAGGCCTCGATCTCTTCCGGGGTCTTCATCGAGACCGGCGTGCGGACCGGCAGGCCCAGGCCCTCGGCGAAGGCGTGGACCGGCGAGGGCTTAAGCTCGTGGCCGCGCCCGCGCGGGGCCGGCGGCTGGGAATAGACAGCGACGATCTCGTGGCCCGAGGCGACGAGCTCGGCCAGGCAGGTGACGGCGAAATCGGGGGTGCCGAGGAAGGCGATGCGCATGGCGGGGGTTTAGACGTCCAAAGCCGCCGGGGAAAGCCGGAGTCGGAACCTCGACCGTGGGGCTTCGTTATCCAGCCGACACACCAGAAGCAATTCTAGGGAGCACGACCATGCGTTCCATCCTGTTCGTCGCCGGCTGCGCCGTGGCCCTGACGCTGACCGCCTGCTCGCAGGAGCACGCCACCGAGGTAAAGGAAGGCGCGAAGGCCGCCGCCTCCGACATCAAGGACGCCGCCCACACCATCGCCAACGACCCCGACGTCAAGGAGGCCGGCACGGCGATCAAGGAGAGCACCAAGGAGACGGCCGGCGAGGTCGCCGACCAGGCCAAGGAACTGGGCGCGAAGGCCGGCCAGGAAGCCAAGGAAGCCGGCTCCGCCCTGAAGAAGGACGCCAAGGAAGGCGCGGCCGACAGCAAGAAGCAGCTGAACGAGGCGACGCACTAGGGTCAGCGCGCGGTTTCGACCTTGAAGAAATCGCCGGGCCGCAGATCAGACGGCGAGGGGCCAAAGCGATTGGCTCCTCGCACGCCGCGTAGGAATCCAATCTCGATCCACGCCCACGCGCCGAGCGCGAGGCCGCCAAGCGCCAGCAGAAGCGCGCCCAAGATCAGAAGCGGGTTGGCGCCATGCTCCAGCGTGCGCGCTGGGGCGACAAGCGCCCAAGGGCCGACAATGAAGAGGATCGCCCACAAGGCGCCTTTACCCCTGTCATGAAGACGCCGGACAGTGATCGATAAACTGGTGAGCAGCAGGGGCGGTATAAAGGCGAGCGGCACCGCGCCAAGCCAGCCCCCCACGATCGTTCCGAATGACGCCAGGATCACGAGCGCGGCTCCCACCGCGGTCAGCATCACCTGGAGGCGCCAGTATGTCAGGCGCGTGGCGCGACCTTCAAACCCGAACAGCAGCTTCGCGTAGTCCAAGGCTGTCTCCCCCCACGTGAGGAGACAACCTTAGGGTGGCCAGGTTTGGGCGACTAGTCCCGCAGCAGGTCGTTGATCGAGGTCTTCGAGCGCGTCTGGGCGTCGACGGTCTTGACGATCACGGCGCAGTACAGGCTGGGGCCGCCGTTCGGGTCGGGCAGGCTGCCGGGGACGACGACGCTGTAGGGCGGGACCTTGCCGATGTGGACGGCGCCGGTCTTGCGGTCGACGATCTTGGTCGAGGCGCTGATGAACACGCCCATCGACAGGACCGAGCCCTCGCCGACGACCACGCCCTCGACGACTTCCGAGCGGGCGCCGATGAAGCAGTTGTCCTCGATGATGGTCGGGTTGGCCTGCAGGGGCTCCAGAACCCCGCCGATGCCGACGCCGCCCGACAGGTGGACGTTCTTGCCGATCTGGGCGCACGAGCCGACCGTCACCCAGGTGTCGACCATCGTGCCTTCATCGACATAGCCGCCGATGTTCACGAACGACGGCATCAGGATGACGTTCTTGCCGATGTGGGCGCCGCGGCGGACGATCGCGCCCGGAACCGCGCGGAAGCCGCCGGCCTCGAACTGCGGGGCGTCCCAGCCGTCGAACTTGTTCGGGACCTTGTCCCACCAGGGGCCGACGCCGCCGCCCAGCGAGCCGGCGCGCATCACGGTGTTGGGGTTCAGGCGGAACGACAGCAGCACGGCCTTCTTCAGCCACTGGTGGGTGATCCACTCGCCGTCGACCTTCTCCGAGACACGGGCCTTGCCGCTGTCGAGCAGCAGCAGCGATTCCTCGACGGCGGTGCGGACGGGGCCGGTGGTGGCGGCCGAGACGTCGGCGCGGGCTTCCCAGGCGGCTTCGATCTCGGTTTGCAGATCCGAGAGGCTCACGGAGGCGGTCATTGCGGGCTTCCTTGCAGGCGCGCCGAGCTGAGGAACTCGGCGAGGTCGTTGGTGCGGAAATGGACGTGTTCGGAGGTCGAGTCCGCCGCGTGCGGCCCGACCAGGACGGTGGTCATGCCCAGCCGCGAGGCCGGCACGAGGTTCTTCTCGCTGTCCTCGAAGAAGGCGGTCATCGGCGGATCGATGGCGTGCAGCTTGGTGATCCGGTCGAAGGTCGCCAGCGAGGGCTTGGGCACGTAGTCGGCCGTCTCGATGGCGAAGATCTCGGAGAACAGGTCGCGCAGCTCCAGATGGGCCAGCACCCGCTCGGCGTGGCCCAGCGAGCCATTGGTGAAGATCAGCCGGCGGCCGGGCAGGCGGTCGATCGCCGCGCGCAGCGCAGGATCGGGCGTCAGCCGGTCCATCGAGACGTCGTGCACCTCGTCCAGGAAGGCCTTGGGCTCGATGCCGTGATTGGTCATCAGCCCGGCCAGGGTGGTGCCGTGCTCCTTGAAGTAGCCGTGCTGCAGCGCGCGGGCCTCGTCGCGCGGCAGGCCCGTCTCGCGCGCCACGAAGTCGGTCATCTTGGCCTCGATCAGACCCATGAACTCGCTTTCCAGCGGGTACAGGGTGTTGTCGAGGTCGAACAGCCAGGTGTCGACGTGCGAGAGGTCGGCGCTCATCGGGAGATGAGCGTGCCCGCGCCGTGTTCGCTGAACAGCTCGACCAGCATGGCGTGCGGCCGGCGGCCGTCCAGGATGACCACGGCCTCGACGCCCGACTCCACGGCGTGGATGGCGTTTTCCAGCTTGGGGATCATGCCGCCGGTGGCCACGCCGGTGTCGATCAGCGCGCGAGCCTCTTCCAGCGTCATCTGGCGGATCAGTTCGCCATTGGCGTCCAGCACGCCCTTGATGTCGGTCAGCATCAGCATCCGCTTGGCCTTCAGCGCGCCCGCCAGGGCGCCGGCCACGGTGTCGGCGTTGATGTTGAAGGTCTCGCCGGCGTCCGAGACGCCGATCGGCGCGATGACCGGGATGTAGTCGGTTTCCGAGGTCAGCAGGGCCTGGATGATGTGCGGGTCGATCTTGGTTGGTTCGCCCACGAAGCCCAGGTCGACGACCTGCTCGATGTTGCTGTCCGGATCCTTCTTGGTCCGGGTCACCTTCTCGGCGGTGATCAGGCGGGCGTCCTTGCCCGACAGGCCCACGCCGCGCACGTCGGCCTCGGCGCCGGCCTGGGTGATCCAGTTGGCGATTTCCTTGTTGATGGCGCCCGACAGGACCATCTCGGCCACTTCCATGGTGGCTTCGTCGGTGACGCGCAGGCCGTCGACGAAGGTCGACTTGACGCCGGCCTTGTCCAGCATGCGGCTGATCTGCGGACCGCCGCCGTGCACGACTACCGGATGGACGCCCAGCAGCTTCAGCAGCACCGCGTCGGCGGCGAACACCTTGGCCACCTCTTCCTGGCCCATGGCGTGGCCGCCGTATTTGATCACGACCGTTTCGCGGTCGTAGATCTGGATATAGGGCAGGGCCTCGGCCAGGGTCTTGGCTGTGGCCCAGCCGGCTTCCTCGGCGGCATCGGTCAAGGCGTCGGTCCCTCAAGCAAAAATGGGGATACGGAAATAGGCGGCGCCTCGATAGCGGACCCCGCCCCCCCTGTCACCAAAAAGGGGGCTCAGGCCCGGCGGTCGAACCGCCACTTCATGGCCAGCACCGCGCCCGACATCAGCAGGCAGGCGATGTTCGAGGCGATCACCGGCCAGGCGCGGATCAGGATCCCGTAGACGATCCAGCAGGAAAAGCCGGTGACCGTGACCACATAGGTGCGCAGCGAGACGGACGAGGCGTCCTTCTCCTTCCAGATCTTGACGATCTGCGGCGCGAAGCTGGTGATCGAAAGCAGGGCGGCGGCCGTGCCGACCCCGGCGGCGACCGGCGGGACGGCCATCAGGCCGTCCGTTGCATGACGTCGTCGAGGCCCCACAGCGCGGCATAGGCCGGGGCCAGGGTCAGGCCGACCGGGACGGGGCCGGGCGCGTGGCCCTCGGTCAGGCAATAGCTGAGATAGCCGAGGGCGGTCTTCACCCCGTGCTCGGAATAGGGCTTGCCGATCACGCCGCAGGCGCCGGCGAAGTCGTCGGGCAGGCGCTTGACGTTAGCGGTCATGAACAGGGCCACGCCCCCACAGTCCTGCGAGATTTTCCGAGCCACGTCGACGCCGGTCGGGCCGTCGCTGAGGTGGACGTCCACGAGAGCGAGGTCGGGATGCAGCTTTTCGGCCAGGTCAACCGCCTCGTCCGAGCTCATCGCGCAGCCGAGCGAGTGGCAACCCACCTCTTCGACCAGATGTTCCAGCTCGATCGCGAGAAGCATTTCATCCTCGACAATCAGCACCTCGAGCGTTCGGCCGCTCATAACGAAAGTCCTCGATCAATGCGCGCCGTTCACCGGCAGCAGAATAATCACGCGAACACCAGGTTCCGCGTCGGTGGTCTCGCACTTCGCCTTCAGTTGCTGGCACAGCAGCTGGACGATGGTGAGGCCGAAGCCCGACGGCTTGCTGTCCTTGTCGAGTCCAACGCCGTCATCGGTGATTTCGATCCGGAATTCCCCTTCCTGGCGAGTCACGCCGACGAAGATTCGGCCGCCGCGGCCCTCCGGAAAGCCATGGCGAAGGGCGTTAGTCAGCAGCTCGTTGACCACCAGGGCGAACGGCGCGGCCTTGGAGGCGGGGATCTCGACCCGCTCCAGGTCCAGCTCCATGCGGATGTCGTCGCGCATGGCCGAGCCCATCAGGTCGGCGACCATGTCGCGGATGAAGGCCGAGACGTCGAAGCGCTCGACATCCTCGCTCTGGAACAGGCGGCGGTGGACGGTGGCGATGGCGTTGACCCGGCCCAGCATGCCCTTCAGCGAGGCCTTCAGCGCCGGATCGGCCACACGCCGGTTCTGCAGCAGCAGCAGACTGGAGATGAGCTGCAGATTGTTCTTCACCCGATGGTCCACCTCGTGGAGCAGGGCGGTCTTCTGCTCCAGGGCGTCGGTCAGCTCGCGGGTGCGGTCGTCGACGATCTGCTGCAGGCCGTCGCTGTGGTCGCGGGCTTGGAACTCGACGGCCTTCTTGTCGGTGGTGTCCAGCTGCGAGCCGAAGAAGTAGACGATCCGGCCGCTGTCGTTGCGCACCGGCGATAGGTAGAGGGCGTTCCAGAAGGTGGCGCCGTCCTTGCGGTAGTTCAGCACGTCGACGGCGATGTCCTCGCCGGCCGCGATCGCCGCGCGCAGGGCCTCGACGGCCTTGGGATCGGTGTCCGGGCCCTGCAGGAATCGGCAGTTGCGGCCGATGACCTCGTCGCGTTCGTAGCCGGTCAGCTTGAGGAAGGCGTCGTTGGCGAAGATGATCGGATTGTCGTCCTGGGTCGCGTCCGTGACGATCATCGCCATGCGGGTGGCCCGGATCGCGGCGGCGAAAGGGTCGTCGACCCCATGACCGGCGGCCAGTCGGTCCCCGGCGCGTCGCGATTCCGAATAGTCATTCATGCTTGCGGTCAAGCTCCCACCACCCCGTGGACGCTGAACGTACCCGATCCTGTCGGGTTCCCAACATAGCTTCGATCGCGCGACGAAAACGGCGGGAGTCCAGGAGCACTCCCGCCGCGCTGTCCGAGGGTCCGTCCGCGCTTCCCGGAACGGGCGGACCCTGGGGAAGGCGTCACTTCGGCTGGTAGATCCTGTCGAACACGCCGCCGTCGGCGAAGTGCGTGGTCTGGGCCTTCTTCCAGCCGCCGAAGGTGTCGTCGATGGTGACGAGCGGGATCTTCTTGAAGCGGTTGGCGTACTTGGCCGCCACGTCGGCGTTGCGCGGGCGGTAGTAGTTCTTGGCGATCAGCTCCTGGGCCAGCGGGCTGTACAGGAAGTTCAGATAGCCCTCGGCGATGGTGCGGGTCTTGTGGCGATCGACGTTCTTGTCGACCACGGCGACCGGCGGCTCGGCCAGGATCGACAGCGACGGATAGACGATGTCGAACTTGCCGGGCAGTTCGTCCTGGGCGAGGTAGGCCTCGTTCTCCCAGGCCAGCAGCACGTCGCCCAGGCCGCGCTGGGTGAAGCTGGTGGTGGCGCCGCGGGCGCCGGTGTCCAGCACGGGCACGTGCTCGAACAGGGTCTTCACGAAGGCTTCGGCCTTGGCGGGGTTGCCGCCCGGCTGCTTCAGGGCCCAGGCCCAGGCGGCCAGGTAGTTCCAGCGGGCCCCGCCCGAGGTCTTCGGGTTCGGCGTGATCACGTCGATGCCCGGCTTCACCAGGTCGCCCCAGTCCTTGATCTTCCAAGGATTGCCCTTGCGGACCAGGAACACGATGGTCGAGGTGTAGGGGGTCGAGTTCTGCGGCAGGCGCGACTGCCAGTTGGCCGGCAGCAGCTTGGCCTTGGCGGCGATCTCGTCGATGTCGTAGGCGAGGGCGAGCGTGACGACGTCGGCCTGCAGGCCGTCGATCACCGAGCGGGCCTGCTTGCCCGAGCCGCCGTGGCTCTGGTTGATCACCAGGGTCTGGCCGACCCGGTCCTTCCAGTACTTGGCGTAGGCGGCGTTGATGTCCTTGTAGAGCTCGCGCGTCGGGTCGTAGCTGACGTTGAGCAGGGTGATGGTCTTGCCCGCCTGGGCCTGCGCCAGGCTGGGGAGCGCGCCCGCGGCCAAACCCGTGGAGAGCGCCGCGGCGCCCGCGCCGGCGCCGGCCAGCAGGCCGCGGCGGGTCGGAGCCTTGATGATGTCACTCATGGGACGGTCCTTTCTGGAGTCTTTTCGAGGCGGCGCGGTCTGGCGCGGCGAGGCTTGACGAAGAGGTGGCCCGCCCGCCCCGCGGCATCAACCGGCGGGGCGGACGACGCCTGGAGACTAGAACGCGAACTGGCTGCGGAAGTTGACCGCCTGGTAGCTCTGGCTCAGCGGCAGCAGGCCGCCGGCCGGGTCCTGGCGATCGACGTCGACGTCCAGGTAGTCGACCGAGAACTTGGTCACCGAGTTCGGGAACCAGTTCAGGCCGACCGTCCAGATGGTCTGTTCGCCGCCGCGCACGCGGTCGCCGGCCAGGGTCGCGTTCTCGTGGTGGTTCAGGTCCAGCACCGAGTAGCGGCCGGCCAGCTCCCAGGCGCCCCACTTGTGGGCCTTGGGATCGAACGGGTTATTGATGGCCGGGGCGTCGAAGGCGAAGTTGTTGGCGTTGTACCGGCGGGCCTCGCCCGTCAGCACCCAGCCGCCTTCCACGTACCAGCCCTTGAACTTGGGATCGCTGACGCCGGCGGCCGGATTGCGACGGTCGATCTTGTAGTCGAAGTACTCGCTCTGGATCAGGAAGTTCTGCTTCTGGGCGGCCAGTTCAAGGCCGTAGTGGCGGGCGCCCTTGGCGTCGATGGCGCCGGTGGTGACCAGCTGCTGGCCGTCGACGCGCAGTTCCGGGCGGTCCTGGATGGTGACGGCGTAGGCGCCGGTCAGGGCCGTGCTCTGGGCCGGGGTGGCCACGACGCTGGCGTTGACGCCGGCGTGGACCAGCCAGTCATAGCCCTTCAGCGGGATGAAGGCGAAGCGCCCCAGGTAGCCGATCTGCTCGTCGAAGGTCTGGCCGTCGCCGGCCTTGGCGCCGGTGACCGCGCCCGACAGGATCCAGCGCTCCTGGACCACCTGGCCCTGCAGGGCGATGCGGCGGTCCGCGCCGGCCAGGCCACGGGCGGCTTCGGCCGAGGACGGGCGTTCCGGGAACAGCGAGCCGTTGGTCGAGGCCGCGTCCTCCAGGCCCAGGTTCGGGGCGTAGGCGCCGACCCGGATCTTGAACGGAGCGTAGTTGTACTGGACATACAGTTCCTGCAGCTGGCCGGCGCCGTCGGTGCCCGCGCCGCCGAAGTCCAGCAGGATCGAGTAGTCGAAGTTCTTGGCGAACTTGCCGTCGACGCCCAGGCGGGCGCGGCGGAAGTTGGTGCCGTTGTTCAGGTCGCGGGCGTTGCCGAGCACGGCCGGCAGGCCCTTGTCCTGATAGTACTGGGCGGCGTCCAGCTGCATCACGCCGTGCAGCGTGGCGCTGTAGGCGCCGTCGCCGGACGCGATCGTCGGCTTGGCGCCGGCGATGCTGACGGTGGTGGCGCTCTGGACCGTGCGAACGTCCTTGAAGCTGGCGGCCGTGGCGGCCTTGAGATCGGCGACCTGCTGCTGCAGCGCCGAGAGCTGGGCCTCCAGCGCGGCGATGCGGGCGGCGGCCTCGTCTGGCGATGCGGGCGGAGCGGTCTGGGCCGACGCGACGCCGGCCGTGGCCAGAAGCGACACGCCGGCGATCAACGCGGCGCGAAATGCGGTTTTTGTGTTGCTCATGTGTAGTCCCCTCTCGGCGCCGCTGGGCGGGGCCGACCTGCCGAGCTAGGGAAGACGATTATTCCTAGCTCTGAAATCGAGATTAGGAAAAGCGGCCTTGAGTTTTTCTAGAGACACGGTTGAGCACCGTGGTTTCAGCCGCGAATCCTTCACGGAATCAGACGCTTGAGCTGTTAAAGATCCGTAGACGGAAAAAGCCGCCCCGGTCTCCCGAGGCGGCTTTGCAACATTAACAACGCTAATATAGGGGCGCTCGGCCCCCTAGAACATCGCCCGCCCGGCCAGCCGCAGGTTGTAGCGCTTCTGCTTCTTGGTGGCTTCGACGCCGCCTTCCAGAGCCAGATAGGACATCGGCGTGCCGGCCCGCAGGGCGAAGCCGGCGGTCAGGGCGCCGTCCTTGTCGTCGAGCGCGGCCAGGGTGAACGGGTTGCCGCCCTTGAAGCGGGCGACCGTGTCGCCGACCGAGCCGGCCAGGGTCTGGCGATAGCCGACCCGCACTTCCGGACGCCACCAGACGTTCTTGCCGAAGTCGGCGCCGAACACCACGCCCAGCTCGCCGCTGAGGTTGCTGGAGTTGCGCTTGTCGACCGTCAGGTCGAAGCCGTCGCCGCCGCCCGCTTCGGTGCGCTTGCCTTCGCGCAGGGTGACATAGTCCAGACGGCCTTCGGGACGGGCGAAGAAGCGGCCGAACTTCTGTTCGTAGGCGACGCCCGCATAGGCGTTGGCGGTCAGGCCGTTCCAGTCGGCGGTGTTCTTCAAGACCAGGTCGGCGACGCCGTCGGCGTTGCTGTCCGGGGCGATGAAGCGACGGTCGCCCTGGAAGAAGCCGTAGCCCAGGCCGCCACCGGCGTTGAAGCGCCAGCCGCCGACCGAACGACGCCAGTAGGCGCCGGTCTGGACGAACGAGGCCGTGGTCTGCTCGCCGACCTTGGCGACGGTGTCGTGTTCCTCGACGCTGACATAGGCCAGGGTCAGGCCCAGGGCGCCGCCCGCGTCGCCCATGGCCTCGTAGCCGGCCACGAAGCCGAAGGCCTGGGTGTCCGAACCGAGGGTCTGGTCGGTGTCGCGGCGGGTCAGCGAGTTGATCTCCTGCACCCAGATGCTGTCGGGACCGTAGCGGTCGCCCGGATCCGGCCGGAACATGGTGGCGGCCGAGATCTGCTGGCTAACCGACTGCAGGGCCGAGAACATGCCCAGCCCCTGGTCGGGCAGCATCTGGTCGTAGAGGTCGCGGAAGCCGTCGCGGGTGTTCTGGCCCAGGAACTGGGTGGCCAGGGTGGAGTCGGTTCCCAGCGCCGCGAACACGGCGTCATAGGCCGAGGTCTCGCTCTTGTTGAAGCCGATCTCGGCGGCGGTGCGGCGGCGGACGTCGATATAGACGTTGTTGGTGTCGGCCCGGCTGGTGGCCACGTACAGATAGGGCGACTCGGCCAGCAGGCCGCCGCCGATCGTGCCGACATTGACGTTGCTGCCCTGGATCACCGTGAAGGTGGTCGGCTGCTTGACCAGGTTGGTCAGGCGGATGCCCAGCTCGGCCCCGCTGGCGATGTTGGTCGCGCCCGACACGACCAGCTTGGTATTGGTCCCGGCGGCGGCGTCGGCCGAGAACAGCAGCTTGGCCTTGCTGCCCAGGGTCACGCTGCTGACATTGATCGTGTCGGTGTTGACGATGCCCAGGCTGCCGTTGGCCACGGCGATATCCAGGCGGCCGTCGCTGTCGGTCAGCTTGCCCAGGGCCACGGCGCCGCCGTCGATCGACAGCCGATCCTGGCCCGCGCCGAAGGACATGTTGCCCAGCAGCGTGCCGCTCCACAGGTTCAGGGTGTCGTTCCCGCCGCCGAACAGGACGTCGCCGATCGTGCTGGGCGCGCCCGTGGTCGTGGTGGCGTCGGTGCTGGTCGTGGTGTCGGTGCTGGGATAGGTCGTGGTCGAGGTGAAGTCGACCGGGCCCGACTGGGTGAAGGTCACGCCGGAATTGTTGGCCCGAAGGTCGAGGGCGATCGCCTGGCCGCCGGCCGTCACGGTCGCCGTCGTGCCATCGGCCTTGAAGCTCGGCGCGGCGATGGCGGCGCGGATCGCGCCCGTGTTGGTGATCGTCTTCAGCGTGCCGGCCTGGTCGAGGATGGCGATCGCGTCCCCGGTCTCGCCGACGCGCGAGGCGCTGATCGTCCCGGTGTTGCGCAGGCTGGTCGAGGTCGAGCCGGCGGCCAGCACCACGCCGCGCGCGGAAGCGGTGACGCCCGAGGCGGCGTAGGACGACGAACTGGCCGAGATGGCGCCGCGGTTCAGGATCTCGTTGGCGGTGGCGCCGGCGTTCAGGGTCAGGCCCGTCGCGTTGGCCTCGTAGCTGGTGGCCGAGATCTGGCCGTCGTTGCGGACGCCGCCGGTGACGGTGGTCGCGCGGCCGCCGCCGGCGCCGATCGAGACGGCCGTCGCGGCGACGCCGTTGTAGACGCCCGCCGCGCCGATCGAGCCCTTGGCGACCAGGCCATAGGCGTTGTCGCCGGTTCCGACCGCGCCCAGGGTGACGTCCTGGCTGGCCGAGCCGATCTGCAGGGCCGGGGCGCCGCCATAGACGCTGATGCTGGACGTGCCGGTGGTGCTGGAGGTGATCGTCGTGGTGACGGTGTTGCCGTCCGTACCGACCTTGGTCGAATAGTTCACGCCTTGCAGCAGCAAGCCGCCGGTCACGTCGCCGGCGACGCGGACGGCCGGACCGCCCTGCAGCAGGTCGTCGGCGTCCAGCTTGTTCAGCGCGTCCACCGTGGTCGGGCGCGAGGTGTACCGGTAGCCGGTGGCGCTGGTCGCGCCTTGCAGCACCAGCGCGCCGGTGATGTTCGAATCGATGGCCTGGGCGACCGCGCCGGAGCCCTGGACGTTGATCGAACCGCCCAAGGTCACCTTGCCGGTGACCGGCGCGGCGATCCGCACGCCGTAGGCGTTGTCGCCGACGACGCTGATCGTGCCCAGGTTGGTGATGTTGCCGACCACCGCGCCTTCCAGCAGCATGCCGGCCGAGTTGTTGCCCTCGATGCTGATCGTACCGGCCGCGTCGTTGATGATGTCGCCGGTGAAGGTTCCGGCGTTGGTCAGGCGCACGCCGAACCGGTTCGAGCCCTGGGCGAAGACGCCGTCCAGGTCGCCGTCGGAATCGCTGTCGGTGGGCGTATAGTCCTCGAGCAGCGAGATGGTGGCCGAGTTGGTCAGCGAGCCAGTTCTGCCGCCGATGATCAGCACGCCCACGCCGTCATTGACGCCGGTGGTCCCGATGGTCCCCAGATTGGTGACCTTATTGTTGCTGTCGATCGTGACGATCGCGCCCGAGGTCGTCGGCTTGACCGAACCATCGGCGGTGATGCGGATGTCGTCGGCCGCCGTGCCCGTCGCCGTGCTGGTCGCGATCGGCGTCGTCCGCGCGGTGGAGACCGAGGTTTCCGCCAAAGCGGCGAAACCCATGGCCAAAAGAGGAGCGGCCGCGACCGTCGCGACCAGGACCTTGCGCTGCATTACGAACGACACCTCGACAGAAACCGGCGCACCTAATTCGGGTCACGTTGCGGCGAAATTGCGGTGAGTCTCGCGCGTGACACGTACAGAAGCGCCAACCGTCTATCGCATGGCTTGGCGGGGCGCCATATCTGGATCGACGAATCGTTTCCCGCTTGAAATCGGTGGACCTGCCCCATGCCGCTGGCGAACACGCCCCCGGACGGATCCGAACGCCGCTGGGCGAGCGCATTCTGGCCGTCGATGATCGGGCCAGGCGTGATCCTGGGCCTGGGCGTCGTGGGCCTGGCCCAGCCGGGACCGGCCGTGGTCGCCGCCCTGGCGACCGGCGGGGCCGGCTGGTGGTTCTCGCGCCGCGTGGCCGCGCCGCCCGAGTCGCCGGTCTCCGGCCGCCTGGTCCCCGCGGCGGCCGTCGAGGAGGTCCCGCCCTTCGCGGCGATTCTCGACCGCCTGCCCGATCCGCTGATGGTGATCGCCGCCGAGGAGGCCGACGACCTCACCGGTCGCCGCTTCCTGTTCGCCAACGCCGCCGCGCGCGAGCTGTTCAAGATCCAGCACCAGGGCGCGCTGCTGGTCACCGCCGTCCGCAATCCTCGGGTGCTGGAGGCCGTGGACGAGGCGCTGTTCGGCGGCGTCGAGGGCACGGTCGAGTTCGAGACCGGCGGCGCCCAGGGCCGGTCCTGGCTGGCCTACGCCCGGCCGCTGGAGGAGGGGGCGGGGCGCTCGCGCCTGGCCTTGCTGGCCCTGCGTGACGAGACCGACGCCCGTCGCAGCGAGCGGACCCGCGCCGACTTCCTGGCCAACGCCAGCCACGAACTGCGCACGCCGCTGGCCTCGCTGTCGGGCTTCATCGAGACCCTGCGCGGCCACGCCAAGGACGATCCGGGGGCCCGCGACCGGTTCCTGGCGATCATGCTGGCCCAGGCCGAGCGGATGTCGCGGCTGATCGACGACCTGATGAGCCTGTCGCGGATCGAGCTGAACGAACACATCGCGCCGCTGGGCCGGGTCGACCTGGCGATGGCCGCGATCGACGTGATCGACGCCCTGGGGCCCCAGGCGCGCGACAAGGCGGTCGGCTTCGATCCCGTGCTGCCGCCGCGCGGCGGGGCGGTGGTCGACGGCGACCGCGACCAGATCATCCAGGTGATCCAGAACCTGATCGACAACGCCATCAAGTACACGCCGAAGGGCGGGGTGGTGCGGGTCGAGATTTTCCCGGGTCTGGCCGCCGAGGCCGCCGCCGCCGGCCGCGACCCGGCCGCCGCGCGGATGTCGCTGCTGACGCCCGACCACGATCCGTCCGAGCGCTACGCGGTGCTGCGGGTCACCGACCGGGGGCCGGGCCTGGCGCGCGAGCACCTGCCGCGCCTGACCGAGCGCTTCTATCGCGTCGAGGGACAGAAGAGCGGCGAGCGTTCGGGCACGGGCCTGGGCCTGGCCATCGTCAAGCACATCATGAACCGCCATCGCGGCGGCCTGACGGTGGAAAGCGTCCAGGGCGAAGGCGCGACCTTCGGGGTCTATCTGCCGATGGCCAAGGCCGGCGCGGAGACCGCGCCGCCGCCGGCCACCGCCGAGGCCTAGCGCTCCAGATCTAGAACTCGGTCCACTCGTCGTGCTTCACCGCCACGGCGGCCGAGCCCGGTCGGTGCATCGGCGCGCGGGCGGGACGGGGAGCGGGGCGGCTGGCGACCGGCGAGGGCGCGCGCCTGGCCGAGGCGCTGGTCGAGAAGCGGCCGACCATGGCGGTCAACTCGGCGGATTCCTGCTTCAGGCTGGCGGAGGCGGCATTGGCCTCCTCGACCATGGCCGCGTTGCTCTGGGTGACCTCGTCCATCCGGTTGACGGCGGTGTTCACTTCCGAGAGGCCGACGGCCTGTTCGCGCGAGGACTCGGCGATCTCGGAGATCAGGCCGTCGATCTCGCTGACCTTGTCGACGATCGTCGACAGGGCCTCGCCCGTGTCGCCCACCAGCCGCACGCCGCGCGCGACCTGGGCCGTGCTGCTGGCGATCAGGGTCTTGATCTCCTTGGCCGCCTCGGCCGAGCGCTGGGCCAGGGCCCGGACTTCCTGGGCGACGACCGCGAAGCCGCGACCCGCCTCACCCGCCCGCGCGGCCTCGACCCCGGCGTTCAGGGCCAGCAGGTTGGTCTGGAAGGCGATCTCGTCGATGACGCCGATGATGCTGGTGATCTGGCCGGAGGACTTCTCGATCTCGCCCATGGCGGCCACCGCGTCGCCGACGATCTCGCCCGAACGGGCGGCGTCGGCGCGGGCGGCGGTCGCGGCCTGCGAGGCCTGCTTGGCCCCGTCGGCGCTGCGGCTGACCGTGGCGGTGATCTCGTCCAGCGCCGCGGCGGTCTTCTCCAGGTTGGCGGCCTGCTGCTCGGTGCGCTGCGCCAGGTCCTCGGAAGCGGTCGAGATCTGCTGGGCGCCGGCGCCGACGCTCAGGGTGGCGTGGGCGACCACGCCCATGGCGTCGTCCAGAACCGACATGGCGGTGTTGAAGTCGTTGCGGACCTTGCTGAACTGCGGATCGACCTCGTTCGCGATGCGATAGGTCAGGTCGTTCTTGGCCAGGTGCTCCAGGCCGGTGGCGATCTCTTTGACCGCGTGGACGCGGCCGGTGACCACGGTGGCGAACTTCACCACCTTGGTGATGCGGCGCATGTGATCGAAGATCGGGTTGTAGGACGCCTGGATCCAGACCTCCTTGCCGCCCTTGCCCACGCGCCTGAACTCGGCGGCCACGAACTCGCCGGCGTTCAGCTTGCGCCAGAACTCGACATATTCGGGCGAGCCGGCTTCCGCCGGGTCGACGAACATCCGGTGGTGCTTGCCCTGGATCTCGTTGAGCGAATAGCCCAGCACGCCCAGGAAGTTGTCGTTGGCGGTGATGATCTGGCCGTCCGGCGTGAACTCGATCACCGCCTGGGCGCGGCCGATGGCTTCCATCTTGCCGCGTTCCTCGGCGCTCTGGCGCTTCTCCTCGGTGATCACCGTGGCGATCTTGACGATGCGCGAGACGCGGCCGCGGCCATCACGGATGGGATTGTAGGACGCCTGGATCCAGACCTCGACGCCGCCCTTGCCCATGCGCAGATATTCGCGGGCGTCGAACTCGCCGCGACCCAGCTTCTGCCAGAAGGCCGCGTATTCGGGGCTGGCCGCGTAGGTCGGCTCGACGAACAGGCTGTGGTGCTGGCCGACGATCTCGTCCAGCGCGTAACCCATGGCGGCGCAGAAGTTGGCGTTGGCCGAGAGGATCTTGCCGCTGAGATCGAACTCGATCGTCGCCAGGGAGCGGTCCAGCGCGGCGAGGGTCTCGACCGCATGGGCTTGGGAACGCTTGAACATGATGGTCGTCTTCTGTCCTTGAGAGCGCGGGATGGCCCACACTGGCGGCGAAGCTGGTCAACAAGTTCTGAACACGACACGGCGCATGAAGACGCAGGTTGGTCGATTTTGGACGATATTATCGTTCGCGATCGTTATGCCCGGCATAGCGCCTTGAAATAGCGTCGAAATTCCCCGCCCCGATTTGGGTTGCGTCACGCTCGCCAAGCGGTGCGGCATATCGCCCAACACGGTTATGCGACACGTATCCGTCCGCGATCGGAAGGTGGGCCGGCCACTGTCGTCAAACTGTCATGCAACTGTCGCATAAGCACAGCGCCGGGCCGGCATAGATCGGGCCGGGGGAAGGCCCGCGATCCTGCGAGGCCTTCGACAACTCGCGCAAGATTAGCCTCACGCATGCTGACCTGGCTCTCGCTCCTTGTCCTGGCGCTGTTCTCCGGCGTGGCCTTCGCGGCCGGCCGCCGTCGCGCCGTGGCCGCCACCGGAGGCCGCGCCCGCGTCCTCCACTCCCTGCCGGACTACTACGGGACCTACGCGGCCCTGTGGGCTGGCGTGCCGGCCGCGCTGCTGTTGCTGCTGGGCGCAGCCTTCGGCGGCCGCGTCGAGGACGCGATGCTGCAGTCCACCCGCCCCGCCGCCGTCCAGGCGCTGGAGCCGGACCGCCAGGCCGTCTTCTACAGCGACGCCCACGCGATCGCCGCCAAGCAGGCGCCGTCCGAGGTGGCCTACGAAGGCGAGCTGAAGGTCGCCCTGGACGCCAAGGTGGCCGAGGCCAAGCGCATCGAGACGGTGCTGAACATCGGCATGCTGACCGGCGCCGGCGTGCTGGCCCTGGCCGGCTTCCTGCTGGCCTTCCCGCGCATCTCCACCGAATTCCGCGCCCGCAACCGGGTCGAAGGCTGGGTCGGCGTCCTGCTGATCGGCTGCTCGGTCGCGGCCGTGCTGACCACCCTGGGCATCGTGCTCTCGCTGGTCTGGGAAAGCTGGCGCTTCTTCCAGAGCGTCAACCCGCTGTCGTTCCTGTTCGGCACCGAGTGGAGCCCGCAGATCGCCATGCGCGCCGACCAGGTCGCCTCGGCGGGCGCCTTCGGGGCCGTGCCGCTGTTCGCCGGCACCTTCCTGATCATGTTGATTGCCATGCTGGTGGCCGCGCCCGTCGGCCTGTACTCGGCGATCTATCTCTCGGAATACGCCAGCCGCACCGTGCGCGGCGTGGTCAAGCCGCTGCTCGAGATCCTGGCCGGCGTGCCGACCGTGGTCTACGGCTTCTTCGCCGCCCTGACCGTGGGCCCGCTGTTCCGGGCCGGCTTCAACGCCATCGGCGCGGCCCTGCCGCCGGGCCCGATCGCCCAGTACCTGATGGAAGTCCAGAACCAGATGGCCCTGGTGGCCGGGGTGGTGATGGGGATCATGCTGATCCCGTTCGTCTCGTCGCTGTCGGACGACATCATCAACGCCGTGCCGCAAAGCCTGCGCGACGGCAGCTACGCCATGGGCGCCACCAAGTCCGAGACGGTCAAGAAGGTCGTCCTGCCGGCCGCCCTGCCGGGCATCATGGCCGCCATGCTGCTGGCCGTGTCCCGCGCCGTCGGCGAGACCATGATCGTCACCATGGCCGCCGGCCTGCAGGCCAAGATGACCGTCAACCCGCTCGACACCGTGACCACGGTCACCGTCCAGATCGTCACGCTGCTCACCGGCGACCAGGAGTTCGACAGCCCCAAGACCCTGTCGGCCTTCGGCCTGGGCCTCACCCTGTTCGTGGTGACCCTGACCCTGAACATCGTCGCCCTGCGCATCGTCCAGAAGTACCGGGAACAATATGACTGACGCGACCCTCGGCGCGGCCGCCCCGCGCTCCGCCGCCTCGACAGCCATGGAAGCCCGGCTGAAGAAGCGTCACGCCGCCGAACGGATGTTCAAGGCCCAGGGCCTGGCCGCGATCATCGTGGCCCTGATCTTCCTGGTCGTCCTGGTCGGCCGCATCGTGGCCCAGGGCTACACGACGTTCGAGACCCACACCCTGAGCGTGCCGGTCTATCTGAACCCGGACCGCATCGACACGTCCGACCTCAGCGGCGTCAACTACGACTATATCGTCGCCGAGGCGGTGATGAAGAAGCTGGGCGTGCAGGACGACGACCTGGGCACGGTCTCGACCAAGGTCCAGGACCTAGTGTCGCGCGACTTCGGCTTCCAGATCCTGAACAAGCTGAAGGCCGATCCGAAGCTGATCGGCCAGACGATCACCCTCTCGGGCCCGCTGAAGGCCGACGCCGACCTCTACTTCAAGGGCGAGATCAAGCGCACGACGGCCGAGGGCGATCGCAAGCTGGACAACCAGCAGCTGGCCTGGCTGGACCAGCTGGAAAAGGCCGGCGTGATCAAGTCGGGCTTCAACTTCGCCTTCTTCACCAACTCCGACTCGACCGAGCCCGAGCAGGCCGGCGTGCTGGGCGCGGTGGTCGGCTCGGCCATGATGCTGATCATCACGGCCCTGATCGCGGTGCCGGTCGGGGTGCTGGCGGCGACCTACCTCGAGGAGTTCGCCCCCAAGAACCGCTGGACCGATATCATCGAGGTGAACATCAACAACCTCGCGGCCGTGCCGTCGATCGTCTACGGCCTGCTGGGCCTGGCGCTGTTCATCAACTGGCTGAACGTGCCCCGGTCCTCGCCGCTAGTCGGCGGCCTGGTGCTGGCCCTGATGGCCCTGCCGACCGTGATCATCGCCACTCGCTCGGCCCTGAAGGCCGTGCCGCCGTCGATCCGCGAGGCCGCCCTGGGCGTCGGCGCGTCCAAGACCCAGACGGTCTTCCACCACGTGCTGCCGCTGGCCATGCCCGGTGTGATGACCGGCGCCATCCTGTCGCTGGCCCACGCCCTGGGCGAGACCGCCCCGCTGCTGATGATCGGCATGGTCTCGTTCGTGCCCGGCGTGCCGGAAGGCTTCACCGGCGCCGCGACCGTCCTGCCGGTCCAGGTGTTCATCTGGGAGAACGCGTCCGAACGCGCCTTCCACGAGCGCACCGCCGCGGCCATCATCGTCCTTCTCGTCTTCATGATCGTCATGAACGCCGCGGCCGTGATCCTGCGTCGCCGCTTCGAACGCCGCTGGTAGGTTTCACATGACCCCGATCCTGAACCCTCTCGCTTCGCCCCTTCTCAAGGGACACGCCATGACCGTCCAAAGCCCCGACGACACCGCCCACACGCCGGTGATCCACACCACCGTCCCGCACGCCAACGCCACCGCCGCGGTCGGCGAGGCCAAGATCAAGGCGCGCGACGTCAAGGTGTTCTACGGCGAGAAGCAGGCGCTGTTCGACGTCAACCTGGACATCCCCGCCAAGTCGGTGACCGCCTTCATCGGCCCATCGGGCTGCGGCAAGTCGACCTTCCTGCGCTGCATCAACCGCATGAACGACACGATCCCCTCGGCCCGCGTCGAGGGTTCGATCGAGATCGACGGCAATGACGTCAATCTGAAGAGCGTCGACCCTGTGGTCCTGCGTTCGCGCGTCGGCATGGTGTTCCAGAAGCCGAACCCCTTCCCGAAGACCATCTTCGAGAACGTCGCCTACGGCCCGCGCATCCACGGCCTGGCCTCGCGCAAGGACGAGCTGGAAGCCATCGTCGAGAGCAGCCTGAAGAAGGCCGGCCTCTGGAACGAGGTCGCCGACCGCCTGCATCAACCTGGCACCGGCTTGTCGGGCGGCCAGCAGCAGCGTCTGGTGATCGCCCGCGCCATCGCCGTGTCGCCGGAAGTGATCCTGATGGACGAGCCCTGCTCGGCCCTGGACCCGATCGCCACGGCCAAGATCGAGGAGCTGATCGACGAGCTGCGGACCCAGTTCTGCATCGTCATTGTCACCCACTCGATGGCCCAGGCCGCCCGCGTCTCGCAGCGCACGGCCTTCTTCCACCTGGGCAAGCTGGTCGAGAGCGGTCCGACCGAGGAGATGTTCACCAATCCTCGCGACAGCCGCACCCAGGACTACATCACCGGCCGCTTCGGCTGATCTGGCGGGAAGAGACACGTAAGATGACCGAACATACCGTCAAGTCGTACGGCGAAGAGCTGGCCCACCTCACGGCCGAAGTCACCCGCATGGGCGGCATCGCCGAGAGCCAGGTCGCCGACTGCATCGCCGCCATCGCTCGCCGCGACGGCCCGCTCGCCCAGGCCGTGGTGGCCGGTGACGAGCGCCTGGACGCCCTGCAGGGTGAGATCGAGCGCAAGGCCTTCCGCCTGATCGCCCTGCGCCAGCCGATGGCCGTGGACCTGCGCCACGCCGTCGCCGCCCTGAAGATCTCGATGAGCCTGGAACGCTGCGGCGACATGGCCAAGAACATCGGCAAGCGCGCGCTGATCCTGACCGAGGCCGATCCGATGACCGCCCTGACCCGGTCGATCGAGCGCATGGGCAAGCTGGTGCAGAGCCGCCTGAAGGACGTCCTGGACGCCTACACCACCTCGGACCTGCAGCGCGCCATCGGCGTGTGGAGCCGCGACGAGGAGGTCGACGAGCACTACAACTCGATCTTCCGCGAGCTGCTGACCTACATGATGGGCGACCCGCGCACGATCAACGCCTGCGCTCATCTGCTGTTCGTGGCCAAGAACCTGGAACGCATCGGCGACCACGCCACCAACATCGCGGAAATCATCCACTTCGAGCTGACCGGTGAAGAGCTGGTGTCGCAGCGTCCGAAGCTGGACGTGGTTTCGCAGTAAGCCAGGAGGCGATCAGAAGTGACTCCCTACGTTCTGGTGGTCGAAGACGAAGACGCCCTGGCCACCCTGCTGCACTACAACCTCGACAAGGAAGGCTACCGCGTCGGCGTGGCCGGCGACGGCGAGGAAGCCCTGATCATGGCCAACGAGCGGGCCCCGGACCTGGTTATCCTCGACTGGATGCTGCCCAAGGTCTCGGGCATCGAGGTCTGCCGCCGCCTGCGCGGCCGGGCCGAGACCCGCAACGTGCCGATCATCATGCTGACGGCGCGCGGCGAGGAAACGGATCGGATCCGCGGCCTGGACACCGGCGCCGACGACTATGTCGTGAAGCCGTTCTCGATGGTCGAGCTGACCGCCCGCGTCCGCGCGGTGCTGCGCCGCATCCGCCCGGGCCTGGCCGACGACCGCATCACGGTCGGCGACATCATCATCGATCGGGTCGCCCATCGCGTGAAGCGCGACGGCAAGGAGATCCACCTGGGTCCGACCGAGTTCCGCCTGCTGGACTATCTGATGCAGCACCCGGGCCGGGTGTTCAGCCGCGAACAGCTGCTGGACGCCGTCTGGGGCTCGGACGTCTATGTCGAGGCCCGCACGGTCGACGTCCATATCGGCCGCCTGCGCAAGGCGCTGAACGGCAGCTCGGACGGCGACCCCATCCGCACGGTCCGCTCGGCCGGCTACTCGCTGGACCTGGACGCGGCCTGAGATTCCCCGGCCTCGCCCGCCTGGGCGGCGAGGTCGGCGGCCGCGGCGATGCTCTCGAACAGCGCCGTGACGGTGATCGGCTTGGCCAGGTGAAGGTCGGCGCCGGCCTCCAGGCACGCCTCGACCTGATGCGGCATGGCGTTGGCGGTCAGCGAGATGATCGGGATGCGGCCGCCGCCCGCGGCCTGCTCGCGGGTCCGGATGGCGCGGATCGCCGTCAACCCGTCCATCACCGGCATCTGGGTGTCCATCAGCACCACATCGAAGGGCTGGCTGCCGAAGGCTTCCAGCGCGGCGGCGCCGTTCTCGGCCACCACCAGGTCGGCGGTCTCGCCCAGCATCAGCTCGACGACGCGCTGGTTGGTCGGGTGATCCTCGGCCAGCAGGACGCGCAGCCGCTCGGCCGACGGCGCGGGCGCGGCGCGACGGACGGGCGCAGGAGCCTCGCTCAGGGCGGGCGCCAGGCGGGCCGTGAAGCGGAAGGTCGCGCCCTGGCCCGGCGTCGACTCGCAGGTGATGTCGCCGTCCATCAGCTTGGCGAAGCGCAGGGCGATGTTCAGCCCCAGGCCCGAGCCGCCGAACCGGCGGGTGATCGAGCCGTCGCCCTGGACGAAGCGCTCGAACAGGCTGGCCTGGACCTCGGGGGTGAAGCCCTCGCCGCTGTCCTGGACCTCGACCGACAGCGCGATCGCGCCGCCATCGACGGGGCGCGTGGCGGCCCGGACCGCGACGGCGCCCTCGCTGGTGAACTTCACCGCGTTGCTGATCAGGTTGTTGACGATCTGACCCAGCTTCAGGGCGTCGCCGGTGACCCGGTCCTGGAAGTCGGGCGCGAAGTCGAGCGAGAAGGTCAGGCCCTTCTGGTGGGCCAGCCCCTCGAAGGTGGCCGCCGCCGCGATCAGGCCGCCGCGCAGGTTGAAGGGCGCGGTCTCCAGCCCGACCTCGCCGGCCTCGACCTTGGCCAGGTCCAGGATGTCGCTCAGCAGGGCGTTCAGCACCCGGCCCGAACCGAGGATCACGTCCATCATCTCGCGCTGGCGGGCGGTCAGCTCGGTCTGGGCCAGCACCTGGGCCATGCCCAGCACGCCGTTCAGCGGGGTGCGGATCTCGTGGCTCATATTGGCCAGGAACTCGGTCTTGGCGATGCTGGCGGCCTGGGCGCTCTGCAGGGCCGCCTCCAGCGCCGCCGCCGAGGCCTTCCGCTCGGTGATGTCCTCGCTGATGATCAGCAGCAGCTTCTCGTCGCCCTCGCCGGGAATGGCGATCTTCTTGGTCTGCAGCCAGCGGTCGCCGTTGTGCGGGGTCTTCAGCGGTTCCTCGTCGATGACCCAGACCCGGTCGCTGTCCAGCACCTTACGGTCCATCTCGGCGAAGGCGGCGGCCTGGTCGGCGGGAAAGAAGTCAGCGTCGTTGCGGCCGATCAGGGCCTCGCGCGGCACGCCCAGCAGCGCCTCGCCGGCGCGGTTGACCAGCACGAAGCGGCCGTCCTTGCCGTTCTTGACCACCAGCATCGCCGGCACGCTCTCGACCACCGCGTCGAGGAAGGCGCGCGAGTGCAGGGCCTTCGTCGGATGCGAGGCGTCGGCGGCGACCGCCGGATCGCGACCCGGCGGGGCGTGTTCGTCTGAAGCCATGCGCGGCGTTCGCTCCCCTCCCGCGCATCCGACCCTAAGGCGTTGAATGGACGCGCGAACTCAATATGGCATAGAGCCGTCGAGCGGTGGAGCTGACAAGCTTGACCTGGATCAATTTCCCCCGGACGAGACGATAGGACGCACCGCGCGCGGACTAGCGTCCCAGCCGCTTGAGCACCTCTTCGCGGTAGGTGCGGCTGGTCACCACCTCGGCCCCGCTGGCCAGGGTCAGCCGCCACGAGCCGTCCGACAGCGGCTGGGCCTCGCGCACATGGGCCAGGTTGATCAGGGCCGAGCGGTGGGCGCGAGCGAACAGGCGGGGGTCGAGGCGCGCCTCCAGGCTTTGCAACGTGGCGCGCAGCAGGCCCTCGCGACTGTCGCCCCAGTGGACGACGACATAGTTGTCGGCGGCGCCGAACCACTCGACCGCCGAGGTCTCGACCGGGACGCGGCGCGCGCCGGTCATCACCATCAGCCGTTCGGGTTCGGATGGGGCGGCCACGGCGCGAGCCTGCGCCAAGGCCGCTTCCAGCAGGGCGTTGCGGGCGCGCGCCTCGGCGGCCTTGCGGTGATGGGCGGCGGCCAGGCCCACGGCGACGATGGCGGTGTAGAGCAGGATGCAGACCGGAACCCGTCCCAGCACCCGACCGGCCAGGTCGGTCCCGCCGATGAAGGCCTGGTCGATCAGCGAGGAGGCCAGGGCCTCCAGCGGGACGGCCATGAGGCCAGCGACGAGGCTGGCGGCCAGACCGCGCGCGCCGGCCCCGAACCAGCGCAGGACCCACCAGACCAGGCCCGCCGCCGGCAGCCAGGCGGCGTAGATGGCGCCCTGCCACAGCAGCGAGGTCGGAACGTCCAGGACGATCCCGCGCTGGGTCGCGAACCGTCGGGCGAACCAGGCGGCGCTGACCGTGGTCATCAGCCAGCTATAGGCCGTGAACGCCCAGACCCAGGCGGAGGTCGGCGCGGTCCTCAGGCGGGTGACCAGGCGTGTCGCCGGCGCGCCGCCAGCACCGCGATCCAGATCACGGCCATCGGTTGGAACAGCAGGGTCGGCCAGAGCTGGCTCCATGGCGTCGGCAGGAAGGTCAGGAAGTTGCCCGAGAAGGCGCTGATCACCGCGCCGTAAGCGCTCAGCATCTTCACAAGGTGCTCGTAGGTCCAGAGGTTCGGCGAGAACGGCCAGGCGGTGGGGCGGATAAATCGCCAGAGGTCCCAGGCGCCGTAGGTGAAACAGGCATAGACGAGGGCGGCGCTGACGGCGGCCTTGTTCCCGGTCCGGCCCTGGACCACCAGGACCAGCACCCAGGCGCCGATCGTCAGCACGCCCAGGGTGACGACCCAGTCCAGCGCCGTGGCCCGCTGGCGAGGATCCAGGTCCGGACGCTTGCGCTTCAGCACCCGCGCGCCGGAGAAGACGGTCATGGTCGCCGTCGCCGACAGGGCCGCGAAATAGGCGTTGAAATGCAGCGCCGTCATCACCCAGGCGGCGGCCAGCAGCACGCTCATCAGCCCGACGAAGACGCGGCCCGACGTACGGTGCAGGCGCGAGCCCTTGCGGCTGAGGATCGGAGCCAAGCCGACGGCGACCAGGATAAAGCCGCAGCCGATGTGCAGGGCCAAAGCGGGGGAGAAGAAGAGCTTGTCCATGGCCGCCAGGTGTCCCGGTCGGGCGGGTCTGGCCAGCGCGATGGGGCGGATGACGGCGGGTGGGGGCGAGAGCATGGCTTGACCCGGCGGCGCCCGCGCGTCACACCCCGCGCTCATGGAAAAGCTGACCATCCTCCTCGTCGGGTCCGGCGGGCGCGAGCACGCCCTGGCCTGGAAGATCGCCCAGTCGCCGCTGTGCGGCCGCCTCGTCGCCGCCCCGGGCAATCCCGGCATTGCGGCCGTCGCCGAGCTGCGCGCCGTCAAGGCGACCGACGCCGACGGCCTGGTGGCCCTGGCCCAGGAGATCGGCGCGGACCTCGTCGTGGTCGGCCCGGAATCGGCGCTGGAAGTGGGCCTGGCCGACAAGCTGGCCGAGGCGGGCGTCCCCTGCTTTGGCGGCAGCCAGCGCGCCGCCCAGCTGGAAACGTCGAAGGCCTTCACCAAGGACTTCTGCCAGCGCCACGGCCTGCCGACGGCGGCCTATGGGGTGTTCGAGAACGCGGCCGCCGCGAGCGCCTTCCTCGACACGCTGGACGCGCCGTTCGTGATCAAGGCCGACGGCCTGGCGGCGGGCAAGGGCGTGGTCATCGCCGCGACCCGGGCCGAGGCCGACGCGGCGGTGCTGGACATGCTGGGCGGCCGCTTCGGCTCGGCCGGCGCCCGCGTGGTGATCGAGGAGTTCATGCACGGCGAGGAGGCCTCGCTGTTCGCGATCTCCGACGGCAAGACGGCGGTGCTGTTCGGCGCGGCCCAGGACCACAAGCGCGCCTATGACGGCGACAAGGGTCCCAACACCGGCGGCATGGGCACCTATTCGCCGCCGCCCGTCCTGACCGACGCCCTGATCGACCAGGCCTGGCGCGAGCTGATCGTCCCGACCGTCGAGGGCATGGCCGCCGAGGGCAACCCGTATGTCGGCGTGCTCTATGCCGGTCTGATGCTGACCCCCACGGGGCCAAAGCTGGTCGAGTACAACGCCCGCTTCGGCGACCCCGAGTGCCAGACCCTGATGCTGCGCCTGGAAAGTGACCTCGTCCCGATCCTGCTGGCGGCCGCCAAGGGCGAACTGGCCTCGGCCGCGCCGCCGAAGTGGCGCGACGAGGCGGCGATCTGCGTGGTCCTGGCCGCCGAGGGCTATCCCGACGCGCCCAAGACCGGCGGCCGGATCCAGGGCGCCGACGCCGACTTCGGCGACGAGGCGGTGGTCTTCCACGCCGGTACGACCCGCGAGTTCCAGGGGCGTCTTGTCGCCTCGGGTGGGCGGGTGCTGAACGTCTGCGCCCTGGGCGCGACCCTGCACGAGGCCCGTGACGTGGCCTACGCCGCGCTGGGGACGATCAGCCTGGAAGGCGGCTTCTATCGCACCGACATCGGCTGGCGGGCGCTGAAGGGGTGAGATCCTCCTCCGCTGGGGAAGGATCAAGAGCTTGCCTAAGCGCTCGCGCCCTCTAAACTCCCTTTCAAACAAGCGTTGGGGAGAAGCGCGCCATGGCCGAAGCCGCCGAACAGTCCGCCCAGGACCTGAACTCGGGCACCAAGCCGGTCGACCCGCGCCACGCGATCGACGAAGGCAAGCTGGCCGTCTGGCTGGAGGCCAATGTCGAGGGTTATGCCGGCCCGCTGGAGGTGCGCCAGTTCAAGGGCGGCCAGTCCAACCCGACCTATCAGCTGGTCACGCCGACCAAGAAATACGTCCTGCGCCGTAAGCCGCCGGGCAAGCTGCTGCCCAGCGCCCATGCCGTCGACCGCGAGTTCAAGGTGATCTCCGGCCTGAACAAGGCCCACTTCCCCGTCGCCAAGGCCTATGCCCTGTGCATGGACGAGGACGTCATCGGCACGATCTTCTACGTCATGGACAATGTCGAAGGCCGGATCCTGTGGGACGGGACCCTGCCGGACTACCAGCCGGCCGAGCGCCGGGCGATCTACGAGGCCGAGATCGACACGCTGGCGGCCCTGCACAATGTCGACTACGCCGCCGTGGGCCTGGCCGACTACGGCAAGCCCGGCAACTATTTCGCCCGCCAGATCGACCGCTGGACCAAGCAGTACCGGGCGTCGGAGACCAAGACGATCGACGAGATGGACCGGCTGATCGAATGGCTGCCGCAGAGCTGCCCGGTCGACGACAAGACTTCGATCGTTCATGGCGACTATCGCCTCGACAACATGATCCTGCACGCCACGGAGCCGCGCGTGGTGGCGGTGCTGGACTGGGAGCTGTCGACCCTGGGCAACCCGCTGGCCGACTTCAGCTACTTCCTGATGAACTGGGTGATGCCGTCCGACCAGCGCGGCGGCCTGGCGGAGATCTCCGACCTGGAGGCCTATGGCGTACCGACCATCCCGCAGGCGGTGGCGCGCTACTGCAAGGCCACCGGCCGCGACGGCCTGCCGGAACTCGACTGGTATTTCAGCTACAACCTCTTCAGACTGGCCGGCATCTGCCAGGGCATCGTCGGCCGCGTCCGCGACGGCACCGCCGCCAGCGCCCATGCGCAGCTGATGGAGGCGCGCGTGCCGGTCCTGGCCAAGGGCGCCTGGGCCTTCGCGCAGAAGGCGGGGGCGTAAGAAGCTACATGCGGAAACTGCTATCGGGCGTTGCCGCCCTGGCTCTGGCCGGGACGCTGAGCAGCGTCGTGCATGCCGAGACGGTGTTCGTTCAGGCCGGCCGCCTGCTGGCCGATCCGGCGACGGGCAAGGTCGAGACGGCCAAGACCCTGGTGCTGGAGAACGGCAAGGTCGCCCGCATCGTCGACGGCTATGTCGCCGAGCCGGGCGGCAAGGTCGTGGACCTGAAGGACAGCTTCGTCCTGCCGGGCCTGATCGACAGCCACGTCCACCTGACCGGCCAGCAGGGGCCGACCTCGCGGCTGGACAACGTCACCCAGTCGGCGGCCGACGAGGCGATGGTCGGGGCCGGCTACGCCCGCAAGACCCTGATGGCCGGCTTCACCACCGTGGCCGACCTGGGCGCCACCAACCAGGCGATCTTCGCCCTGCGTGACGGTATCAAGCGCGGCGACGTGCCGGGGCCGCGCATCATCGCCGCCGGCTCGGCCGTCTCGGTTCATGGCGGCCACGGCGATATCAACGGCTATAGCGACGAGGTCATGCACGTGCTGCGGCCGACCTCGGTGTGCTCGGGCTCCGACGACTGCCGCCGGGCGGTGCGCGAACAGGTCTGGCTGGGCGCCGACATCATCAAGATCACCGCCACCGGCGGGGTGCTGTCCAACACCGCCGCAGGCCTGAACCAGCAGTTCTCGGACGACGAGCTGAAGGCCATCGTGGAGAGCGCCCACCGCATGGGCCGCAAGGTCACCGCCCACGCCCACGGCGTCGACGGCATCAACAGCTTCCTGAAGGCCGGCGGCGACTCGATCGAGCACGGCACCTATCTGGACGCCGACAGCATCGCCTTGTTCAAGAAGAACGGCGCCTATCTGGTCCCGACCCTGATGGCGGGCGATTTCGTCTACCGGATCGCCTCGGGGCCGAACAACTTCCTGACGCCCGCCCAGACCGCCAAGGCCCTGGACGCTGGTCCCAAGATGCTGGCCATGGCCCGCCGCGCCCACGAGGGCGGGGTCAAGATAGCGTTCGGCACCGACACCGGCGTCTCGGCCCACGGCGACAACGCCGGCGAGTTCGCCCTACTGGTCAAGGCGGGCCTGACCCCGCTGGAAGCCATCCAAGCCGCGACGGTCAACGCCGCCGACCACTTCTCGCTGTCGGCCGAGATCGGCAGCCTGTCGCCCGGCAAGGCGGCCGACCTGATCGCGGTGAAGGGCGACCCGCTGAAGGAGGTCACCGAGCTGCAGCGCGTGACGTCGGTGATCAAGGGCGGGGTGGTTTACAAGTAGCTAGAGGCCGATCTTCGCCAACAGCTCCTCGAGCGCCTCCGGGTCGTCGAACCGCGCCCTGACCGGCCACGGCGTCACCTTCTCGCGCCACTTGGCGGGCAGGCGGACCCAGTCCTTCTCGGTGGTGACTAGGCCGGCGTCATAGACCTTGGCGCGGTCGGCCAGCATCTTCAGCGTCGCCTCGTCGTATTCGCCGTGGTCGGGGAACGGGGCGAAGTCGACCAGCTGGCAGCCGGCGGCGGTCAGGGCCTTCTCGACCTTCCAGGGCTTGCCGATGCCGGCGAAGCCGACCTGCGGGCCAGTGGGAACCGGAGCGGCGGCTTCCAGGCGGGCGACCAACACCGGCATGTCGCCGAACTGGACCAGCAGGTCGAAGTCGGGCTGCTCCATGTCGACCGGCAGCAGCACGATCACCGCGTCGGCGCGGGACAGGCCCACCTTGAGCGGTTCGCGCATCGGGCCGGCGGGAAAGACGCGACCGTCGCCGAACGGCCACTCGCCGCCGCGCGTCTCGCCGTCGACGACGACCAGGGACAGGGCCTTGCGGATGGTCGGGTTCTGGTGGCCGTCGTCCATGACGATCGCCTCGGCGCCCCAGCGCGCGGCGGCCTTGGCGCCCGCCACGCGGTCGACCGAGACCCACATCGGGAAATCCTGGGCCAGCATCAGCGGCTCGTCGCCGACGTCCTTGGCGGTGTGGCGCGTGGTGTCGACCCGCACCGGCCCCTTCAGCCGGCCGCCATAGCCGCGCGACAGGCCGTGGGCGGCGACGCCGCGCTGGGTCAAGGTCAGCAGCAGCTCGCGCACGATCGGGGTCTTGCCGGCGCCGCCCATGGTGACGTTGCCCACGCAGATCACCGGCGCGCCGACGATGGCCGGGGTGGTGCGGGCGATGCGCCGGCGGGTGGCGTCGGCCCAGATCCACGACAGCGGGGTCAGCAGGGCGCGGGTCAGCGGGGCGGGGCCGCCGCTCTTCACGTACCACCAGCGGGGCGTGCCGAGTTTCATGTGACTATCTCGGGAACCAGCTCGAGGATGCGGGAGAGGCCGGCCCGGGCCTCGGCGTCGCGGGCGTCGACATAGGCGCGCGCGCGCGCGGCGCGCGCCTTCGCGGCGGTGGGATCGGCGAGGTCGACGGCTAGCGCGTCGCGCAGGCCGGCCGGCGAGGTCATGACCACGCCGTCGGCCGCCTCGAGTCCCGCGAAGGCCGAGGCCCAGTTCTCGACGAACGGACCGCTGATCGCCGGGCAGTCCAGGCGGGCGGCCTCCAGCGGATTATGGCCGCCGATGGCCGGGACCAGGCTGCCGGCGATGATCGAGGTCCCGGCCAGCCGGAACCACAGGCCCATCTCGCCCAGGGTGTCGGCGACGATCACGTCGGCGCTCGCGTCCGGCGCCTGGCCGCGCAGGGCGGCGGAGAGACCTCGGGCCTTGGCCAGGGCGACGATGGCGGGGCCGCGTTCGACATGGCGCGGGGCCAGGACGATGGGCGGGCGGTCCGGGAGGGTGAAGACGGCGTCCAGGGCGATCTCGTCCTCGCCCGGATGGGTGCTGGCGATCAGCAGGGGCGGACGCGGGAAGCGCGCGCGCTGCTTCGCCAGCTCGGCCTCGTCGACCGGCAACGGCGCGGCGCCGAACTTCAGGTCGGCCTCGCCGGCGACCTGGCCACCCAGCGCCTCGAAACGCGCGTGGGCGCGGGCGTCCTGGGCCAGGATCAAATCAAAGCCGGATAGCAACTGGCGGGCGGCGTCGGGGCGCTGGCGCCAGCGCGCGAAGCTGCGGTCCGACAGCTTGGCCGAGACCAGGGCCAGGCGCGTCCCGGCGGCCTTGGCCTCCAGCAGCAGGTTGGGCCACAGTTCGCTCTCGACGAAGACGGCGAGGGACGGCTTCCAGCGGGCGATGAAGCGCCGCGCCGCGCCGGGGGCGTCGATCGGGACGTACTGATGGATCGCGCCCGGCGGCAGGCGCTTGGCCAGCAGGGCGGCCGAGGTGGTGGTGCCGGAGGTGACCAGCACCGTAACCTCGGGGCGTTCGGCCCGCAGCCGCTCGACCAAGGGCAGGATCGACAGGCTCTCGCCGACGCTGGCGCCGTGCAGCCAGACCAGCGGGCCGTCGGGCCGCGCCGTCGGGGCCTTGGCCAGGCGTTCGGCCAGGCGCGCCGGGTCCTCCTTGCCCTTGCGGGCGCGGTCGGCCAGCAGCGCGGGGGCGATGGGTTCCAGCAGGCCCGTGGCGGCCCGGTAGAGGCCCAGGGACAGGGTCACCCTAGACCACGTCGTGGGGCGCCAGGCGGCAGGCGTGCGCGCCGTGGCTGGTCTCGACCTGGATGGTCACGTGGCCGATCTTGAATCTACTCGCCAGCTCGGCGCAGGCGTCGTGCAGGAACTGGTCGTGGTCGGCGTCCAGCGGGCGGACGACGTGGGCGGTCATGGCCGTCTCGGTCGTGCTCATCGCCCAGATGTGCAGGTCATGCACCTCGCTGACGCCAGGGCGACCGGTCAGCCAGTCGCGGACCTTCTCGGAATCGATCCCGCGCGGCGTGGCGTCCAGGGCCATGTCCAGCGAGTCGCGCAGCAGGCCCCAGGTGCCCAGCACGATGACGGCGACGATGGCCAGGCTGACCACCGGATCCAGCCACAGCCAGCCGGTGAAGGCCATCGCCAGGGCCGCGACCACCACGCCGGCCGAGACGGCGGCGTCGGCGGCCATGTGCAGGAAGGCCCCGCGGACGTTCAGGTCGTCCTTGCCGCCCTTCATGAACATCAGGGCCGTGGCGGTGTTGATGACGATGCCGATGGCGGCGACGATCATCACCGGGCCGGTCTGGATAGGCTCGGGCGCACCGAAGCGGCGGACGGCCTCCCAGCCGATGGCGCCGACGGCCAGCAGCAGCAGGGCGGCGTTGCCCAGCGAGGCCAGGATGGTGCCCTTGCGCAGGCCGTAGGTGCGGCGGGCGCTGGGCGCGCGCTTGGCCAGCACGGCCGCGCCCCAGGCCAGCAGCAGGCCCAGAACGTCCGACAGGTTGTGGCCGGCGTCGGCCAGCAGGGCCAGCGAATGGGTCAGCAGGCCCGCGCCGGCCTCGACGACCACGAAGCCCAGGTTCAGCGCGGTGCCGATCGCGAAGGCGCGACCGAAGTCCTTGGGGGCGTGGCTATGGCCGTGGTGGCCATGGCCGTGATGATGGTGACCGTGGTCGTGCGCATGATCGCGGTGATCATGGTCGTGCCCATGCTTGTGGTCGTGAGCGTGGTCGTGAGCGTCGTGCGGCATGGCCCTACATCCCATCAAGGGCGGGTCGGATCAATCTTCGACCAGGTCTTCGGCCCGTCGGGTGACGGCCGAGAGGCGATCGGCCCAATCTTCCGCCAGTTGCTCGACGTCATCTCCGCGTCCGGCGCCGGTCGGGCCGTCCCAGACCATGGCGGCCTTGGCGAAGGGCAGGGGGATCATGGTGTTGTCCCACGAGCCCAGGCGAATGCAGGGCCGGGCGGCCAGGCCCACGAAGATCACCGGGGCGCCGGTGACGCGGGCCAGGGAGGGCGTACCCTTCTCCATGTGCTCGGCCGGGCCGCGCGGGCCGTCCGGGGTGATGGCGACGCCGCCGCCGTCCTTGACCCACTTGACCATGTCGCGGAAGGCCTGCTCGCCGTGCTTGTTCTTGGCCAGGTCCGTCTTCTTGGCCGACGAGCCCCGGATCGCCGGAAAGCCCAGCTTCTCGACCGTGCGGGCGATGAACTCGCCGTCATTGGAGCGCGAGATCAGGGCGCGCATGTCCTGGCGGCGCGCGAGGTCCTGCGGCCAGCTGAGCGGCGACATCGGGATGCGCGAGTGCCAGAAGCACAGGATCGCCCCGGCGCCGGTCTCGCGGCCCTGGGCCCAGACGGCCTCGGCCTGCTCGGCGCCCTCGACGGTCATGCGCAGGGTCTTGAAGACGAGCTTTGAGTAGCCGGCGAAGATCGAGGACAAGAGCCAGATCACGAACGGCGAACGCAGAGGTCTCAAGCACTGGCCTCCGGAACGTGATCCAGGTCCTGGGCCTTGGCCAGGCGCGCGTAGAGGCCCCCGGCGCGGACCAGCTCAGGATGGGGCCCGGTCTCGACCACGCGGCCCTTCTCGATCACGTAGATGCGGTCGGCGTTCTTCACGGTCGACAGGCGGTGGGCGATCAGGATCGTGGTGCGGCCGGCCATCAGCCGCTCCAGCGCCGCCTGGACCTGGGCCTCGCTCTCGGTGTCGAGCGCGCTGGTGGCTTCGTCCAGCAGCAGGATCGGGGCGTCCTTCAGGAAGGCGCGGGCGATGGCGATGCGCTGACGCTGGCCGCCCGACAGGCGCGCGCCGGCCTCGCCGACGGCGGTGTCGTAGCCTTCGGGCAGCTCCAGGATGAAGTCGTGGGCGGCGGCCTGGCGGGCGGCGGCCTCGATCTCCAGCTGGCTGGCGCCGGGGCGGGCATAGGCGATGTTGGCGCGGATGCTGTCGTCGAACAGGAAGGGCTCCTGGGTGACCAGGGCGATGCGGTCGCGCAGGGAGGCCAGGGTCACCGACCGCACGTCGTGGCCGTCGATGGTCACCGCCCCGGCCGTCACGTCGTAGAAGCGCGGGATCAGGTTCAGGATCGAGCTCTTGCCGCCGCCGGAGGGGCCGACCAGGGCCACGGTCTCGCCCTTGCGCGCCTGGATCGAGACGTCCGACAGGGCCGCAATCTCGGCGCCATACGAGAAGGTGACGTGGTCCAGGGCGATCGTGCTGTCGCCGGCCGGCAAGGCCTTGGCGTCGGCGGGATCGACGATGGTCGGGGCGATGTCCAGGGCCTCGAACAGCCGGCGGGCGGCCGTCAGGCCCTCGCTGAACACCGTCTGCAGGTTGGCGACCTGGCGCAGGGATTGGGCGGCCAGGGCCAGGGTCAGGACGAATGCAAGAAAGCCGCCGGCGGTGATCGGTGGCAGGGTGAACGGGCCCAGCACCAGCGCGCCGGTCAGGGCGCGCCAGCCGGCGTAGGCGAAGATCAGGGCGATGACCAGCTGGGTGAACAGCTCGGTCGAGGGCGCGGCCATGGCCTTGGCGTTGCTGCCCTTGATCAGGTGGCGCTGGCGGCGGTCGACGACGGCGGCGACGCGGCCTTCCTCGTAGGCCTCGCGGTTCTCCATCTTGACGATCTTGACCCCGTCCAGGCTTTCCATCACGGCGGTGGAGAGGTTGGAGGTCTCGCTCATGGCGCCCCGGGCCGCCTTGGTCGTGCGCCTGGAGAAGTTGCGGATGATCGCCCCGACGGCCGGCACCACGACCAGCACGCCGATGGCCAGGATCGGGTCGCCGTGCAGCAGGGTCCACAGGGCGTAGAGGACGGTCAGGCCTTCGCGGACATAGTTGACGACGCCGGTGGTCGCCGCCTCGCGGATCAGGCCCGCGTCGTACAGCACCGACGAGACGTAGGAGCCGGAGTGCGCCCCGCGCAGCCGGGCCAGGTCGGCGCGGATCAGGCGGCCGAACAGGCGCTTTTGCATGTCGCCGACCACGCCGTTGCCGATGCGGTTGATCAAGGTCGCCTGCAGCACCTGGAAGATCCCGCGCATCACGGCCAGGCCCGCGATGGTCAGCGGAATCAGCAGCAGGGCGTTCGGCTGCGGATGGGTGATCAGGCGGTCGACGGCCGGGCCGACCATGGTGGTCAGCTTGACGCTCAGGCCGGCGACGGCGGTGGCGCTGAGGATCGAGACCAGCAGCCCCTTCCAGCGCGGGGCCAGGAACTCGCGCCACATCCGGCCCATCAGGGCGCGGTTCGAGGGCTGGCTGTCGGGCGAGGTCATGCGGGAGGGGTCGGATTTCGGGGCGGGACTGTCAATGACTTGGGAGACGCACTGCCCATGAAAAGCGACGCCATGAGGGCGCGTTTTGCCTTTCGGGCGGCTTGCCCCTACTTAGGCGGCTGACTTCCGAAGGATCGCGCCCGCTTGGCCAAGTTCGACCTCACAACGCCCTGGGGCCGGTTCAAGACCTATCTCCACTACCTGTGGAACGACCACGCCTATCTGCGCCTGGGCTTTTCCAACGCTCACTGGATCAGCCCCGAAATGGTCCGCGCCAACCAGCCCTGGCCGTTCCAGCTGGCCTGGTGGAAGAAGCAGGGGATCAAGACGATCGTGAACCTGCGCGGCGGTTTCGACGGCAGCTTCTACGCGCTGGAGAAGGACGCCTGCGAGCGGCTCGGTTTGAACTTCGTCGACTTCACCATCACCTCGCGCGAGGTCCCGATCCGCGAGCGGGTCCGGGGCGCCAAGGAACTGTTCGAAACGATCGAGTATCCGGCCCTGATGCACTGCAAGTCGGGCGCGGACCGGGCGGGGATCATGAGCGTCTTCTACGCCCACTATCGCCTGGGCCTGCCGATCCGCGAGGCCATGCGGCAGCTGGGTCCGCGCTACCTGCACATCAAGCATGGCAACACCGGCGTGCTGGACTACGTGTTCGAGCAGTATCTGGAGGTCGGCGAACCCAAGGGGCTGACGTTCAGCGAATGGGTCGAGAGCGACGACTACGATCCCGTCGCGATGAAGAAGACCTTCCGGGCGGGGATGCTGGGGAAGGTGCTGACGGACAAGATCCTGCGGCGGGAGTAGATCCTTCTCCCCTTGCGGGAGAAGGTGGCCGCGAAGCGGTCGGATGAGGGGTTGAACGCCCTATCCTGACCGGCTTGCGCGACCCCTCATCCGTCATCCTGCGGATGACACCTTCTCCCGCAAGGGGAGAAGGGAGCCGTCATCACCCCTCGGTGCTCGGATCCAGCAGCTTGTGGGCATGGATGATGAAGTAGCGCGCGTGGGCGTTGTCGACGGTCGCCTGGGCCTTGGCCTTCCAGGCCTTGTGGGCGGCTTCGTAGTTCGGGAAGGCGCCGACGAACTCGACCTTGTCGAGGTCGCGGAATTCGGTGCCGGCGACGTCCTTCAGTTCACCACCAACGACGATATGAAGAAGCTGCTTGTCAGCCATTTGGAGCAAGTTCCTGCGAGGAATTGGTTTTATGGCAGCTCGATATGCCCGACGCGTGACAGGATCAATGGATGAAGCGTCTTATTGGCGCAAACTAGGCTCGGAACCAGCGGAACAGGCCGATTATAGGCGAATTCCCGGCCCTTGTGGTCGCTGAGCGCGGCCCCGGCCCGGCGGCAGATCAGGTCGGCGGCGGCCAGGTCCCACTCGCTCTTGGGTGACAGGGCGACGGCCGCGTCGAAGGTCCCGGCGGCGACCAGGCACATGCGGTAGGCGATGGAGTTGCGGCTCTCGATCCGCATCTCCGGCCAGGGTTCGCGCCAGGCGGGGTGGGCGAACATCTTGGCGTCGCCCAGCATGGCCGCGCCGAACAGCTGGTCGGTCGCGCTGGGGGCGATCGGGGCTCCGTTCAGGATGGCCGGGCCGTCCAGCGTGGCGGCGTAGGTCTCGTCCAGCGCCGGGGCGTGGACGACGCCGGCGACCGGCCGGCCGTCCTCGACGATGGCGATCGAGACCGCGAACCACGGCTTGCTCTTCATGAAGGCCACCGTGCCGTCGATCGGGTCGACCACGAACTGGCGGGGGGTGGACAGCCGCGCCGGATCGTCGGCGGTCTCCTCCGACAGCCAGCCATAGTCGGGCCGCGCGGCCCGCAACTGCGTCCTCAGCAGGGTGTCGACGGCCAGGTCGGCGTCGGTGACGGGCGAGCCGCCCGCCTTGGACCAGATCTTCAGGCCGCTCTCGCGGGCCGAGAGCGCCAGCTCTCCGGCTTCCTTGGCGGCCTCGAGGATCAGGTCCAGGTCGTTCATTTGCCCGCGATCGCCAGGGCGTCGACCAGGATAGACGGGCTGTTGCTGGCGCCCCGGAACTCCAGGTCCGAACCGGGGACGAGACGGGCGTAGATGTCGATCAGGTTGCCGGCCACGGTGATCTCGGTGACCGGGCCGGTGCTTTCGCCGTTCTCGAACCATACGCCCGAGCAGCCGACCGACCAGTCGCCGGTGTTGCCGTTCAACGAGGGGCCGAACATCGAGGTGACCAGAAGACCGGTCCCGGCGTCCTTCATCAGGCCTTCAAGGTCCTTCTCGCCCGGCTGGAGCGTCAGGTTGTGGGTCGAGACGCCGGAGGGACCGGCCAGCCCGCGCGAGGCGTGGCCGGTGGTGACCAAGCCCAGCTGCCTGGCCGAGCTGGTGTTCAACAGCCAGGTGGTCAGCACGCCGTCGTCGATCAGGGCGCGGGCCTCGGTGGCCACGCCCTCATCGTCGAACGGGGCCGAGCCCAGGCCGCGCACCCGGTGCGGGTCTTCCGACAAGCGGACGCCGCGGGCGAAGACCGGCTGGCCCAGCTTGTCCTTCAGGAACGAGGTGCCGCGGGCGATCGAGGGACCCGAGATCGCGCCCAGCAGCGGGCCGATCAGGCTCATGGCCAGGCGGTTCTCGAAGATCACCGGGGCGGTGGTCGAGGCGATCTTGCGCGGGTTCAGGCGCGCCACCGCCTGGCGGCCGGCCTCCATGCCGATGTCGCCGGCGGCCGGCAGATCGCCGAAGTGGCGGGTCGAGCGGCCCTCGCCGCCACGCTCCATGCCCGCGCCCTCGCCGGCGATGGCCGAGGCCGAGATCGAGTGGCCGGTGGCCGCGTGGGTCCCGTGGAAGCCGTCGCTGGTCGCCAGCGCCCAGGTCGACGAACTCCAGCTGGCCGAGCCGCCGTCGGAGTTGGTCACGCCCTTGACCGCGCGGGCGTGCTCCTCGGCCAGGCGGGCCTGGGTCTCCAGGGCCTCGGCCGAGGGCTCGTAGGGGTCGATCAGGTCGAGCTCGGGGAATGGCCCCCGGGCCAGACGATCCTGCGGGGCGAGGCTGGCATAGGGATCTTCCGGCGCCAGGCGGGCCATGGCCACGGCGCGCTCGATCAGCTTGGCGCGGGCCTCGGCCGAGATGTCCGAACCGGAGACCGTGGCGCTGCGATTGCCGATGAAGACGCGCAGGCCCAGGTCGCGAGCCTCCTCGCGCTCGACCTCTTCCAGCTCGCCCAGGCGAACCGAGACCGAGAGGGATTGGCGCTCGGCGAAAACAGCCTCGGCGGCGTCCGCCCCGGCCTTGCGTGCGGCGGCGACCACGTCATGCAGCAGATTATCGTCCATGCGGTCTTATGGACGACGGGTGCGGCCGGGAGCAAGCGGCGGCGCCCCAGTTTCCTCTCTCCTGCCTCTCTGTCTCGGCGCGTATTCGCGCCGATCCACCTCCCTCAATGGGGAGGAGAGTGCGTTCTAGCCGATCGCCGACAGCAGCAGGGCCACGCCCGCGAAGATGTAGGCCAGCCAGGTGGCGACCATGCCGATGGCGCGCGGGATCGAGGCGCCGCCGCTGTTGGAGAGGCCGACCGCGTGGATCACCCGGCCGGCGAACAGCACGATGCCGACGACGTGGATGGCCAGCGGCGAGGCGCCGGCCACGGCCAGCACCGCCAGGGCGCCGATCCCGGCAGGGATGTATTCCGAGGCGTTGCCGAAGGCGCGGATGGCGCGGGCCAGTTCCGGGATGCCTTCGTCGCCCAGCGCCACCTTGTGCTTCTGGCGCAGACGCACGACCAGCAGCGACAGGATCAGCAGCAGGAAAAGGTGCAGGCCGGCCCACAGCGCCGCCGCGTGGCCGGAAACGATCGTGTCCATCACTCAAACCCTAGTACGCACACGCCCGCCCCCGAGCGCCGCCGTATATGAGACTGTCAGCGCTCGCTCGGCAACCCGAGCCGCTTATCGCGCGATTTCGCGGGCGATCGGGTACAGCAGATAGTGGTCGTCGTAGAAGGGCGTGCGTTCGTAGAACCAGGCCAGGCGCGCGTCCGGATCGGCGGCGAACTTGGGCTCGGCGGCCAGCTTGGCCTCGAACGCCGCCTTCAGCTTCGGGTCCGCCGCCATCATCTTCTCGGCCAGCGGGGCGATGGCGTAGGGCTCGATATATTCCACGCGGCTCAGCACCTCGGGGACCATGCCCCAGGCGAAGAAGCTCTCGCTGGACTGCGGCTCCAGCAGCAGCACGACGAGGTCGCCCAGCGGCTGGTCGGTCGGCACGCGGATCGAGCCCTTGGGGAAGACCCAGTCGCGGGTCTCGGCCGTGACCTTGTCGACGCTGATCTGGACGTGACCCTCGTTGGCGCGGGTCGCCAGCTTGGGATCGACCAGCCGGATCATCTCGACCTTGACGGTCTTGTCCGCCGGCAGGGTCTCCAGCGTCACGCCGTGCAGCTTCAGCCGCTCGATCAGGTCGGCGCGGTAGCTGGGCACGTAGTAGGCGACGGGACGCTTCAGGCTCAGCGTCGAGTGCGAGCCGTAGAACGGCACCTTCCAGAGTTCCGGGTCGGCCTCGCCCAGCCAGCGCACTTCCTTCCGGCCCGAGGCCGGGCTGTCATAGGTCTCGTACTTGATGCCCTTGAAGTCGCGGATGTAGGCCGGCTTGTCGTCATTGACGAAGTTGGCTGGCACCTCGGTCGGGCGCAGGGCGCTGTCGGACGCGATGGCGGTGCGCAGGTCGCCGCCCTTGTCGGCCAGGAGTTTCAGGGCCGTCTCGATGAAGACATAGGTCCCCAGCACGCGCTGGGCGTGGGGCTTGAGGCTATGGTTCTCGATCAGGATGGTCGGGACGTGGGCGGCCGCGCCCCAGCCGTTCGAGAAGCGCTCGCCCAGGCCGCCATCGGACAGGCCCTTCTTCGGGTCATGCTCGTCGATCCCGAACACCAGCTCGCCCGGGATGTGGCCCTCGGCCTCCAGGCCCTGGTTGATGACCGGCTTGAGGACGCCGTCCAGCCACTTGGCGATGGCCGGCGAGCGGTTCCAGACGCCGTTCTCGCCGTTGAAGCCGTAGGTGACGTCGTACTGGTAGTCCATGCCGTCGGTCACGTGGACGTCGACATAGAGGTCAGGCCGGTACTTGGCCTGCAGACGCTTCAGCGCCTGCATCTCCGGCTGGTCCAGCTTCATGAAGTCGCGGTTGAGGTTCTGGTTGGTCGCGGTGTTGCGCCAGCCCTGGATGCGCGGCCCGCGCTGGTTGGGGCGGGAATAGGGGCCCGAGCGCTCGTGGCCGTCGACCGACAGGATCGGGATCAGGACCAGGTTGACCTTGTCCAGCAGTCCGTCCTTGCCGTGAAAAGCCATGTCCCGCAGCAGCATCATGCCGGCGTCCTTGCCGTCGATCTCGCCGGGGTGGATGCCGGCCTGGACCAGGAGCAGCGGCTTCTTGGGATCCAGCTTGTCGCCATCCTTGCTGGCGATGACGGCGAAGATCGACCGGCCCTGCGGCGAGACGCCGAAGTCCTCGACGCGGATCAGCTTGCTGGCCTTGTCCAGCCGATCGAACCAGGCGCGGGTGTCGACATAGGTCGGCGAGAAGTCGTGGCCGGCGTCGGCCTCGAACGGCGTCACCCACGGATCGGCCTTGTCGCGGATCAGCGCCTGGCTGGCGCCCTGCCAGTGCGGGGCGGGCGGCAGGAAGGCTTCGTCCCAGGGGGCTTTCGTGGTCTGGGCCATGCTCGTGCTCGCTGTCAGGGCGGCGGCCAGGGCCGCCAGGGTCAGGATCCGCATCTTAGGGCTTCTTCCAGATCGGCTCACCCGCTCCTGGCAACCCCAGCCGCGACCACTTCTCGGTGACCGCGTCGACCACGGCCTGGTCCATGCGGATCTCCTGGCCCCATTCGCGCTTGGTCTCGGGCGGCCATTTGTCAGTGGCGTCGAGGCCGATCTTGGAGCCGAGGCCGCTTTCCGGGCTGGCGAAGTCCAGATAGTCGATCGGGGTGTGCTCGATCACCGTGATGTCCCGGGCGGGATCCATCTTGGTGCTGATCGCCCACATCACGTCCTTCCAGTCGCGGGCGTTGATGTCGTGGTCCACGACGATCACCCACTTGGTGTACATGAACTGGCGCAGGTAGCTCCAGACGCCCAGCATCACGCGCTTGGCGTGGCCGGGATAGGCCTTCTTCATCGACACCACGGCGATGCGGTAGCTGCAGCCCTCGGGCGGCAGCCAGAAGTCGACGATCTCGGGGAATTGCTGGCGGATCAGCGGGATGAACACCTCGTTCAGCGCCTCGCCCAGCACGCTGGGCTCGTCCGGCGGCCGGCCGGTGAAGGTGGTCAGATAGATCGGGTCCTTCCTCATGGTGATCGCCGTCACCTGGAAGACCGGGAACTTCTCGACGCTGTTGTAGTAGCCGGTGTGGTCGCCGTACGGACCCTCGTCGGCGAACTCGTCCAGCAGGACGTGGCCTTCGATGACGATCTCGGCGTGGGCCGGGACCATCAGCGGCACGGTCTTGGCCGGCACGAGGTCGACCTTGGCCCCGCGCAGCAGGCCGGCGAACTGGTATTCCGACAGGGTGTCGGGCACCGGCGTCACGGCCGCCAGGATGGTGCCGGGATCCGCGCCCAGCACAGCGCAGGCGGGCAGGGGGTCCTTGTTCCCCGCCTTCTTGTGGCGGGCGTAGTGCTGAGCGCCGCCGCGATGGGCCAGCCAGCGCATGATGCACTTGTCTTTCCCGAGCACCTGCATGCGGTAGATGCCGAGGTTGAAGTCGTCCTCGCGGTCCTTGCCCGGGCCCTTGGTGACGACCAGCGGCCAGGTGATCAACGGCGCGGGCTCGCCCGGCCAGCAGGTCTGAACCGGCAGCTTGGTGAGGTCGATCTGGTCGCCGGTCAGGACGACCTCCTGCACCGGGGCCTTCTTCACCGTCCCGGGGCGCATGCTCATGACCGTCTTGGCCAGGGGCAGCATGTCGAGGGCGTCCTTCAGGCCCTTGGGCGGCTGGGGCTGGCGCAGGAAGGCCAGCAGCTCGCCGACCTCGCGCAGCTCGCCGGCCGTCTCGCGCGGCTCGCCGCCCAGGGTGACGCCCATGGCCACGCGCTTGACCGTGCCGAACAGGTTGGCCAGGGCCGGCATCTCCGAGCGGCTGCCGTCGGGCAGCAGGACATGCTCGAACAGCACCGCCGGGCCGCCGGTGGCCAGCAGGCGGGTCTGGATCTCGGTCATTTCCAGCACGCTGGACACCGGCTCCTTGACCCTGACCAGCTCGCCCTTGGCCTCCAGGACGTCGATGAATTCGCGGAGGGAACGGTAGGCCATGGGGAGTACTCGTTAGTTCGCGACGGCCAGGTCGTCGGCGTGGATCATCGGGCCTTCGGTGAAGCCCAGCTCGGCCTCGATGGCGTCGGAGCGCAGGCCGGCGATACGCTGGGCGTCGGCGCTGTCGTAGCGGACGATGCCGCGCGCGACCTCGCGGCCGGTCTCGTCGCGGACCCGCACGGCGTCGCCCTTCTCGAACGGACCCTCGATGGCGCGGACGCCGGCCGACAGCAGGCTCTTGCCCGAGGTCAGGGCCTTGGCGGCGCCGGCGTCGATCGTCACCCAGCCCTGCGGGGCCAGCGAACCGGCGATCCAGGCCTTGTAGGCGGCGGCGGGGCTGGCGCCAGCCTCGATCAGCGTAGCCTTCTCGCCGTCGGCGATGGCGGCCAGCGGATGCGGGCGCGAGCCCAGGGTGATCAGGGTGGCGCAGCCGGCGGCGCGGGCGATGCGGGCGGCGGCGATCTTGGTGGCCATGCCGCCGGTGCCGACGCCGGCGGCGGCGTTGGCGCCCTCGGCCATGCCGGCGATCTCGGGCGTGATCTCCGAGACCAGCGGGATGTGCTGGGCCTTGGGGTTCTTGCGCGGGTCGGCGGTGTAGAGGCCGTCGATGTCCGACAGCAGCACCAGCAGGTCGGCGCCGGCCATCTGGGCCACGCGGGCGGCCAGGCGGTCGTTGTCGCCGTAGCGGATTTCCTCGGTGACGACCGTATCGTTCTCGTTGACCACCGGCACCACGCCCAGGCCCATCAGGGTCTCGGTGGTGGCGCGAGCGTTCAGCCAGCGACGGCGAGTCTCGGTGTCGTCGCGGGTTAGCAGGATCTGGGCGACGCCGATGTCGTGCGGCGCGAAAGCCTGCTCCCAGGCGTGCATCAGCAGGCTCTGGCCGGCGGCGGCGGCGGCCTGCTTTTCCGGCAGGGTGGCCTTGCGGCCGGTGAGGCCCAGCCGCCGACGGCCCAGGGCGACCGCGCCGGACGAGACCACCAGCACCTGCTTGCCGGCGGCGCGCAGGGCGGCGGCGTCGGCGCAGAAGGCGTCCAGCCAGGCGCGGTTGGCCGCGCCCGTCTCGGCGTCGACCAGCAGGGCCGAGCCGACCTTGAACACGATGCGGCGGGCGGCCTTGAAGGCGTCCCGGGATCCGTTGGTCACGGCGTCCAGCCCCCGGGGGTCTCGTCGACGTGGTCCTCGTCTTCCTCGATCTCGTCCTCGAGGTCGCCGCGACGGATGCGCACCTGCCGGTAGGCGGCGCGCAGCAGTTCGGTGACGCCCTGGCCAGAGACGCCGGACACCAGGCGCGGCTTGATCCCGGAGACGGCTTCCAGCTCGGCGATCTTCTCGGCGAGGGTCTCCTCGTCGAGGGCGTCGATCTTGTTCAGGGCCAGGATCTCGGCCTTGTCGGCCAGCTCGTCGCCATAAGCTTCCAGCTCGCCGCGGATCGTCTGGTAGGCGCCGGCGACGTCGTCCTGGGTAGCGTCGATCAGGTGGATCAGGGTGGCCGAGCGCTCGACGTGACCCAGGAACCGGGTGCCCAGGCCCGCGCCTTCCGACGCGCCCTCGATCAGGCCGGGGATGTCGGCCAGCACGAAGCGCTCGCTGGATGACAGGTCCACGACGCCCAGGTTCGGGGTCAGGGTGGTGAACGGATAGTCGGCGATTTTGGGCTTGGCGGCGCTGGCGGCGGCCAGGAAGGTCGACTTGCCCGCGTTGGGCAGGCCGACCAGGCCGACGTCGGCGATCAGCTTCAGCCGCAGCCAGATCCAGCGTTCCTCGCCTTCCTGGCCGGGGTTGGCGTATTTGGGGGCCTGGTTGACCGGACCCTTGAAGTGCAGATTGCCCCAGCCGCCGTTGCCGCCCTTGGCCAGCAGCAGGCGCGCGCCCGCGTGGTCGAGGTCGGCGATCAGGGTCTCCTTGTCCTCCTCCAGCACCTCGGTGCCGACAGGAACCTTCAGGAGGACATCCTCGCCAGCCGCGCCGTGGCGGGCGCGACCCATGCCGTGCACGCCCGTGCCGGCCTTGAAGTGCTGCTGGTAGCGGTAGTCGATCAGGGTGTTGAGGCCTTCGACGGCCTCGATCCACACGTCGCCGCCGCGACCGCCGTCGCCGCCATCCGGGCCGCCGTACTCGATGTACTTCTCGCGGCGGAACGACACCGATCCGCCGCCGCCGTTACCGGAGCGGATGTAGATCTTGCATTGGTCCAAGAATTTCATGGGGCTCTTTTGTCCCAAGGCGTCCCGCGCGTCGAGCCAAAAGGCCGATTCGGCGCGGCCTGTCTGTGACGCTTGGCCACGGTGGTTAACGCGAGAAAAGCGTGACCGGTGTTCCTCGTCGTGACGAAATGTTAAAACACCCAGTGCGACAAAGTGTCTTGGCAGCAAAACCGTCGTTTCATCTTCGACGGACTGGGAGGCTGACCTTGGCGACGGAAGAAGACGGAAAGGCGGTGCTGGCGGTGGATCTACGTGATCTGTCGACGCAAGAACTGCACCGTAAGTATAGCGCCGAGGCTTCGACGCACCGCAATATCTTGATCGGCCGGGGCACCGGTGTCGCGCCGCAGTGGCGCGAGTTCAAGACGTTCCTCGCCGAGGTGGGGACCAAGCCGTCGACTGATCACAGCCTGGTCCTGCTGAATCGCTACGAGCGGACCTACGGACCGGGCCGCGCCCGCTGGATGACGGCCGAGGAGCAGGCCGCCCACGAAGCCGAATTCGACCGCCTGCGCGCCGAGAAGCAGCGCGAAGAACAACTCCTTCTGCACAAGACCGCCGCCACCAAGCGGGCCAGCACGCCGGGCGCGCCGTCGTTCGGCCAGTGGACGCCGATGGCCGGCAAGCAGGTCGCCTATACCGACGTCGCCAAGAAGCTGGCCATTCCGGTCGCGGCCCTGTCCAAGACCATGCCGGCCGGCACCAGCGCCGACGAACTGGTCAAGCGGTCAGGCGTGGTCAATGAGCTGATCAACGAGAACGCCACCTGGCTGCCGCCGGACCCGGCCCGCAAGGCCGGCTTCTTCGAGGCCTACCGCATCTGGCACCTGCAGGTGCAGCCGCAGTTCGGCCGCGCCGCCACCCCGACGTTCCTGTTCCTCTACATCGCCCTGCCGGTCATGAAGCAGTGCCGCGACGAGCTGATGGACCTGGATCTGTGGAATCCGCTGGGCCAGCGGGCCATGGCGGCTCGTGACAGCCACGTGTCCTGGAAGAAATACACGGAGTTCATGCCGCGGGCCCAGGTGGCGCTGATGGAAATTCCCATCTACGCGACCTACTCGTTGCTGTCGGATCTCGACGCCCTGTGCGAGCGGATTACCGTCGCCGAGAAGCGCTTCCGCGAAGGTCCGCAGAAGGTGATCCACACCCACCGGGCGGCTTAGGGCCTCACGCCAGCCACACCATCATCCGCGTCGCCGCCAGGCCGCCGCGCGCGATCGAGGGCTTGTGCTCGACGACGCCGGTGTAGAGGAAGCCGGCCTTGACCAGCACCCGGCCCGAGGCGTCGTTGTCGGCGAAGTGGCCGGCGGTGACCCAGCGCTTGTTCCAGGCGTTGCGCGCCCAGTCCAAGGCGCCCTTGGTCGCTTCGGTCGCGTAGCCGCGGCCCCAGTAGGGGCGACCGATCCAGTAGCCCATCTCGACCTGGCCCTCGGCCGTGGTGAACAGACCGACCACGCCGATCAGGCCCTCGCCCACCAGCTCGATGGCGAAGGTGTTGTCGCGCGCGCGGTCCTGGGTCCCGCAGCGGGCGACGAAGTCCTCGGCGTGGCCCCGGGTGTAGGGCGAGGGCATGCGCGTGGTCATGCGCGCGACGTCGTGATCGACGCAGAAGGCCGCCACGCGCTCGACATCGGCCTTGGCCGGGACGCGCAGCGTCAGCCGCTGGGTCTCGATGACGGGTCTTTCTTCGATGACGCACATCGGCGCCTCCCAGAGTTCCTCCGGTCCTCATTGATCTGGGACCGTGACGCCGCCATGGCGAAGTTTATTTCAGACTTCGATTTCCATGGGGGCGAGACAAAACAAAAGCGGGGAGCCCGGCGTTCCGGACTCCCCGCTAGAGATCGTCTGTCCGGATCGTCTTCTTCAGTGAGAAGCACGATCCGAAGAAACTCTGGTTCGTGCTTACTCGGCCGGTTGAGCGGCCGGCGTCACCGTCACGTAGGTGCGGTTGTGCTTCTTGGTCACGAAGCCAACGGCGCCTTGGACGAGCGCGAAGAGGGTGTGGTCCTTACCGATGCCGACATTCGTGCCCGGATAGAACTTGGTGCCGCGCTGACGCACGAGGATGTTGCCGGCGAGAACCTTCTCGCCGCCGAACTTCTTCACGCCAAGGCGCTTCGATTCTGAGTCGCGACCGTTGCTCGACGAGCCGCCAGATTTCTTGTGAGCCATTGTGCTCTCCTACCTTTAGAAGGCGTCGCCCTTAGGCTTCGCCTTCCTCCGTCTTGGCGGCGGCCTTCTTAGGGGCGGCCTTCTTCTTCGGGGCTTCGGCGACCGCATCGGCGTGTTCGACGACGGCGGCTTCGACCTTCGGGCTGGCCTTCGAGGCCTTCTTCACGACCGGGGTCGCTTCGATGGCGGCCGGGACCGAGAACGGCACGGCGGCGTCGCCGAGGCCACGGGCGCGGGCGTCCAGGATGACCTTCGGGGTCAGGTCGATCGACCCTTCCCACTTGGCTTCCTTGCCGGCGCCGGCGACCGACGTGACGCGCACGACGGACTCGAGCTGGCGGTGACCGCGGGTGCGGCGGTAGCCCTGACGGCGGATCTTCTTGAAGATCTTCACCTTCTCACCCTTGCGGGTTTCGATCAGGGTGCCGGAGACGACAGCGCCGTCCACGGTGGGGGCGCCGACCGTCACGGCCTCGCCTTCGCCAAGCATCAGGACTTCACCGAAGACCACGGCAGCGCCGGGTTCACCTTCGAGCTTTTCGACAACCAGCAGGTCGCCGGCTTGAACCCGGTACTGCTTGCCGCCGGTTTTGATCACCGCGTACATAGGTTTAGCGCCTTAAAAACGTGCGTTCGCAAAATAGGGATCGCCCGCTCGGGAACCCGGCGGGCGAAGAGGGCGCGACTTATACAGCCGAGAGCCCGAGAGTCAACGCCGTGAAGGCGGATTCCGATGATCGACGCCCTTAAGCGCGAATAGACTCGATGAAGCCTCTGGTGTGTTACTTTATAACACGCTATATGCCCTCTCGTGAACTCGACCTTCTTCGCCTCCATCGCCGTCACGGGCTTCGCCGTGGCCTTCCTGCACGCGGCCTTGCCGACGCACTGGCTGCCGTTCGTGCTGGTCGGTCGCGCGCAGAAATGGTCCACGGGCCGCACCCTGGGCGTGACCCTGCTGGCGGGCCTGGGCCATGTGGGCCTGACCATAGCCCTGGGCCTTGGCCTGGTGGTCGCCGGCCTGGCGCTGGAGCCCCGGCTGGGCGGCCTGTTCCACTGGGTCGTCGGCGGCCTGATGATCGCCGTCGGTCTCTTCTATATAGCGCGCGGCCGGCACAACCACGCGGTCCCCGAGGCGGGACGGCGGAGCTATGGCTCGGATCGGGCGGCGATCATCGCCCTGGTCACCCTGCTGACCCTGTCGCCGTGCGAGGCGTTCCTGCCCTACTACCTGGCCGGCATGCAGCATGGCTGGCAGGCCTTCCTGGTGCTGAGCGCGGTGCTGATGGCCGCCACCTCGGCCGGCATGCTGATCTTCACCAGCCTCTCCTTGGCCGGTTTCAAGCGCCTGGGCCTGCAATGGGTCGAGCGCTACGAGGAGACCATCCTGGGCGCGGCGCTGATCGTGGTCGGCTTGGCGGTGACGTTCTTCAAGACCTGAGCGGGCTTCCGGGACTCAAGCCGCTTTCGCTCCGGCCCGCGGGCGCCTAAATAGCGGCCATGACCCAGACCGCTCCCGCCGCTTCCGGCAAGATCCCCGTCACCGTGCTGACCGGCTATCTCGGCGCCGGCAAGACCACGCTGCTCAACCGCATCCTCACCGAGGAGCACGGCAAGCGCTACGCCGTGATCGTCAACGAGTTCGGCGAGGTCGGCATCGACAACGACCTGGTGGTCGGCGCGGACGAGGAAGTGTTCGAGATGAACAACGGCTGCGTCTGCTGCACGGTGCGCGGCGACCTGATCCGCGTCCTGCAGGGCCTGATGAAGCGCAAGGGCGGCTTCGACGCCATCATCGTCGAGACCACGGGCCTGGCCGATCCGGGCCCGGTGGCCCAGACCTTCTTCGTCGACGATGACGTCAAGGCCCGCACGGCCCTCGATTCGGTCACCGCCGTCGTGGACGCCAAGCACATCCTGCTGCGGCTTTCCGATTCCAAGGAAGCGGTCGAGCAGATCGCCTTCGCCGACCAGATCGTTCTGAACAAGACCGACCTCGTGTCGGAAGACGACCTGCGCCACGTCGAGGCCCGCATCCGCCGGATCAACCCGCTGGCCCCGATCCACCGCGCCCAGCGCTCGAACGTCCCGCTGGACGCCATCATCGGCAAGCACAGCTTCGACCTGGAGCGGATCACCGAACTGGAGCCGGAGTTCCTGAACCCCGCCCACGGCGAGCCCGGCCACGTACATGACGAGCACTGCGGCCACGATCATGGCCATGGGCATCACCACCATCATCACGACCACGACCATGTGCACGACGAGCATTGCGGTCACGATCATGGCCATGACCATGGGCACGCCAGCGCCATCCACGACGACGGCGTGAAGGGGATCTCCCTGACCCTGGACAGGCCCGTCGACGGCCAGAAGATCACCGCCTGGCTCAACGACCTGCTGGCCAAGCGCGGTCCGGACATCCTGCGCGCCAAGGGCATCATCGACGTGAAGGGCGAGAACAAGCGTCTCGTTTTCCAGGCCGTGCACATGATCCTGGAAGGCGACTTCCAGCGCGAGTGGACCGACAAGGACAAGCGCTACAGCCGCATGGTGTTCATCGGCCGCGATCTCGACGAAGCCGAACTGCGCAAGGGCTTCGAGGCGACGGCGGCTTAGTCACCAATCTATCCCTCTCCCCTTGCGGGAGAGGGTGGCCCGCGAAGTGGGGCGGGTGAGGGGTTGAAGGTAGAATCCGCCGCGATGGGCCTCACCGCCGTCGCGGCGGTTTTCGTTTGCACGACCCCTCATCCGTCGACTGCGTCGACACCTTCTCGCGCAAGGGGGGAAGAGCGCACGAAAAAGCCCCGGAACTTTCGTTCCGGGGCTTTCGTGTTCTTGGCTGTCGCCGAGGACGATCCCTAGTGGATGTCTTCGTTGATCAGGCCGACCTTGAACCAGCCCGAAGTCTGCAGCTGGTTCAGCACGCCCATGAAGTCGGCGTACAGCACGTCGGCGTCGGCGCGGATCATGACGCGCTGATCGTCCTTCGGACCGGCTTGGCCGGTCGCGGCGAACTTGGCGTTCAGGTCGGCTTCCAGGCCGTCGAGGCTGGTTTGCTTGTCGGCGATGAAGATCGCGCCCGACTTCTGGATCGAGATGAAGACCGGTTCCTTCGGCTTCTCCTGAGTCGGGTTCGGCACCGCCGGAGGCAGGTCGATCTTGATCGAGGTCACGGCCATCGGCACGGCGACCATGAAGATGATCAGCAGAACCAGCAGGATGTCCACGAAGGGCGTGACGTTGATTTCGGAATTCTGGCCCAGCGAATAACGGCCACCGCCGCCGCCAGCAAGTTTAGCCGCCATAGCCTGACTGTCTCCCAGAAGGCCGCGCCGCTTGGGGCGCGCCTGAAATGTCGTTACCTCGCCACGTCTGGCGCAGACGGGCGCGGAAGTAAAGCCCGACGACGCGCCGCAATGGCAACCCCCTTTTCGACTCTTTTTTCCGAACGCCGTTCGAATGGGCAGTTCGCGCCGCCTGGTCTCGCCCTGGGCGCCGGACGCGCCGACGAGGCGGGCTTTCTGAAAGAGTCTGGTCGTCGGGCTCCTCCTGTCCTATCTCGCGCGCATGATCTTTTCCTTCGACGCCTTCGTCACCGACGCCCTGTTCGACCGCTCCGGCCGCGCCATGTTCGCCCTGGGCGACGGCACCGTCCGCCTGCAAACCGAGGATGGATTCGTCACGGTCGATGCCCATGGCGGTCCGATGGGCGGGGCCGTGCTGGCTGCGGCCGTCCATCCCAGCGGGGTCGGCGTCGTCACCGGCGGCGACGACGGCAAGGTGGTCTGGAGCCGAATCGAGGGCGGTGAGGTCGTCGCCTCGCTTGTCGCCGAGGTGAAGAACAGGTGGATCGAACATGTGGCCACCAGCGCCGCCTCGGGCTTGATCGCCTTCACGGCCGGCAAGGAGGTCCATGTCCGCGACGCCGCCGACCCGGCCTTCGCACGGGTGTTCGCGCACGAGAAGACGGTGTCGGGCCTGGCCTTCGAGCCCAAGGGCCGGCGCCTGGCCTCGGCCAGCTACGGCGGATGCTATCTCTGGTACGCCCGGATCGCCGACCAGAAGCCGACCCTGATGAAGTGGGCGGGCAGCCACATCGCCGCGACCTTCAGCCCGGACGGCAAGTTCCTGATCTCGTCGATGCAGGAAAACCAGCTGCACGGCTGGCGGCTGTCCGACGGCAAGGACATGCGGATGGGCGGCTATCCCTCCAAGATCAAGAGCGTGGCCTTCTTCGATAAAGGGAATCTGCTGGTCACGGCCGGCGCCTCGGGCGCGGTCATCTGGCCGTTCGCCGGCGCCAACGGCCCGATGGGCAAGGAAGCCGCCGAGATCGGCTTCTCGCGCGATTCGATGGTCGTCCGGGTGGCGGGGATCGATACGCACCCGGTCTGCCTGGCCGCCCAGGACAACGGCAAGATCTGGGCCGCGCACATGCGCAATGGCCGGATCGAGACCGTGAAGGCCGAAAAGGGCGCCCCGATCAGCGCCCTGTCGGTCAGCGCCGACGGTAGGCTCTTCGCCTGGGGCGACGAGAGCGGCGAGGCCGGGGTGCTCGAGATCCCCGACATCAGCGGCCCCCGCCAGTTCGCGGGCTAAGGTTCGCGGGCTAGAACCCCTTCAGCTCCGCCCACTCCTCGAACGGGGCGCGGCGCGAGCGGAAATTGTTCACCGGGGCGGCCTCGTCGCGGTAGCCCAAGGCCATGCCGGAGAACAGCATGCAGCCCTCTGGCAGGCCGACATGGTCGTCGACGATCTTGTTGTAGTGCGACCAGAACTCCTGCGGGCAGGTGTCCAGGCCCCGCTCGACGGCCAGCAGCATGAAGGTCTGCATCAGCATGCCGACGTCGCTCCATTGCGGCGGGCCGCAGCGGCGGTCGATCGAGAAGAACAGCTGCACCGGCGCCCCGAAGCCCTGGCCGTTGGTCGAGAACCACTGCAGGCGCTGCAGCTTGTCCTCGCGCGGGATGCCCAGCGCGCCGTACATGTCCTCGCCGACCTGGAAACGGCGCGTGCGCAGCGGCTCCCACAGGTTGGGCGGATAGACGTCGTATTCGGTCGGGTCGGGCGAGGCCACGCGGGCCAGCATCGTGGCCTTCAGCGCCTCCAGCGGCGCGCCGGCCACCACCTGCACCCGCCACGGCTGGAGGTTGCCGCCGGACGGGGCGCGGGCGGCCGCTTCCAGGAGCTCGCGGATCAGGGCCGGATCGACCGGATCAGGCTTGAAGGCGCGCACCGACATGCGGCGGTTGACGGCGTCGATCACGTCCATCGAAAGCTCCCTTGAACCCGGTGCGCATATGCACCGCGACAGCGGCGGTTCGTCTGGTTAGCATCCGTCCGCTGCGTCAAGACAAGTAGACTTCTGGGGGCGTTACGTGCGGCGGCTTCTGCGGAATATCGCGCTGGCTTTGTTCATCGTGCTGGTGGCCGGGCCGGTGGCGACGGTCATTCTCTATCGCTTCATCCCGCCGCCGGTGACGCCGCTGATGGTGATCCGCGCCGTCGAGGGCCGCGGGCTGGATCACCGCTGGCGGCCGATCGACGAGGTCTCGCCGGCCCTGCCGCGCGCCCTGATCGCGGCCGAGGACGCCAAGTTCTGCGACCATCGCGGCTTCGACTTCGACGCGCTCTACAAGGCCTACGAGAACAACGAATCGGGCCGCAAGATCCGCGGCGGCTCGACCATCAGCCAGCAGACCGCCAAGAACGTCTTCCTGTGGCCGGGCCGCAGCTATGTCCGCAAGGGCCTGGAGGCCTGGTTCACTGTGCTGATCGAGACCTTCTGGGGCAAGAAGCGGATCATGGAGGTCTATCTGAACTCCATCGAGTACGGCTCGGGCATCTATGGCGCGGAGTCCGCGTCGCAGCGCTACTTCGGGGTCGGGGCCGACAAGCTGACCCAGGCCCAGGCCTCGCGCCTGGCGGCCATCCTGCCCAGCCCCCTGAAGTGGAAGGTGATCAAGCCGGGCAAGTATGTCGCCAAGCGCAGCAAGAAGATCGGCAAGGCCTCGGGCGCGGTGCGCCGCGACGGCCTGGCGGACTGCGTGTCCTAGCCAAGAAGGAGCCAGACCATGCCCGTCGCGCCCGGCCCCACGCTGGAGACTCCGCGCCTGATTCTGCGTCCGCCGGCCGACGCCGATCTGGACGGCTGGGCCGCGCTGATGGCCGATCCGGCGGGCGCGCGGTTCATCGGCGGCGTCCAACCCCGCGCGGTGGCCTGGCGCGGCATGGCGGCCATGGCCGGATCCTGGGCCCTGAACGGCTTCAGCATGTTCTCGGTGATCGAGAGGGCCAGCGGCGCCTGGATCGGCCGCATCGGTCCCTGGCGGCCCGAGGGTTGGCCCGGCGACGAGGTCGGTTGGGGCCTTCTCCCGTCGGCCTGGGGCAAGGGTTACGCGGTCGAGGCGGCGGCGGCGACCATGGACTGGGCCTTCGACCATCTGGGTTGGACCGACATCATCCACTGCATCGACCCGGAGAACACGCCGTCCCAGAAGGTCGCCCAACGCCTCGGCGCGACCAATCGCGGACCGGGAAAGCTGCCGCCGCCTCACGAGGCCAGCAAGGTCGAGCTGTGGGGGCAGACGGTCGAGCAGTGGCGAGCGCGGACTCGTCTCTAGGCCGTCGGCCTTCGTCGAAATTCACGAGCGTCGGCCAGGATCCGGGGGTCTGGTCGCGTGGCGCGGCTTCGGCCCGCGACGAGAGGACGCCGCCATGACCCTATCCCGGATCCCCGGCCTGACCGCCCGGATCATCAGCGCCTATGTCTCGGCCAACACCGTGGCCGGCGACGACCTGCCGGTCCTGATCCGCCAGGTCGGCGAGGCGCTGGACAGCGTCGAGCGTCCGATCGAGGTCCCAGAAGCGCCGCCCAGGCCCACGCCGGGCGCGATCCGCCGCAGCGTGCGCCACGACGCCCTGGTCAGCTTCCTGGATGGCCGCGCCTACAAGACCCTGCGCCGGCACCTGAACCGCCACGGCCTGACCGAGGCCGACTATCGCGCGCGCTTTGGCCTGCCCAGCGACTATCCGATGACCGCCACGGAATACCGCGAGCGGCGTAGCGCCATGGCCAAGGCCGCCGGCCTGGGCCACGGTCGCCAGCGTCCGGCGTCCTAGCCGCGCATCCCGAGGAAGGCGAAGAAGCCGCCCTGCGGGTCCTGGGCGTTGACCACGAAGGCGCCGCCGGGGACCTCGGCGGGGCCCATCAGGATCTGGCCGCCATGGGCCTTCACGCGTTCGACCGCCGAGTCGACGCCATCGACGCCGAAGTAATAGAGCCAGTAGGGCCCGGGCGCGGGCTGGTGATTGCTGAACATGCCGCCGAACGCCTGGGACAGGCCGAAGGTCTGGTAGACGCCCATCTCGCCCATCGGCACGACGTCGTGCTTCACCCAGCCGAACAGGCCGGAATAGAAGGCGAAGGCCGCCTCCCAGTCGGCCGCGTGCAGCTCCGACCAGCCCAGCGAGCCGGGCGACATCGGCGCGGGTTGGAGCGGGGGCGTGGCCGGCGCGCCCTTGAACAGCACGAAGACCGCGCCCTGCGGATCGGCGACCACGGCGAAGCGGCCGACGCCGGGAATGTCTTGCGGGGCCTTGTGGATCTGGCCGCCGGCGGCCTGGACCTTGCCGGCGAAGGCGTCGACGTCGTCGACCGCGACATAGCCCAGCCAGGCCGGCGGCATGTCCTTCATTTCCAGCATGCCGCCGACGGGGATTCCGTCGGCCGTCTTGAAGATCGTGTACGGCCCGGACGGGCCGGACGACATCTCGGAGGTCCAGCCGATCACGGCCTCGTAGAAGGCGCCGGCGGCGGCCGTGTCGGTCGTGACGAGCTCGAACCAGCAGAAGTCGTTGGCCATCGGGGGCTCCATTGGCGCGAGGGAGGGCAGCACCTCGATGAGGGCGCTCCAGGATCGGATCATCAGGCGGCGCTGCAGCAGCCGGCCTTGGGCGCGGTCTCGTACTCGTCGTGGCGACGGATGAAGTCCATGTCGCCCTCCTCGTTGCGGCCCAGCGGAGCGCGGTCGAGGATCATCATCGTGCCCAGCAGCTCCTCGGCCCCGCGGGCATAGGTGGAATAGGTATGGAACACCTGGCCGGCCTCGTCGCGCGCGAAGGCCGAGAGGCCCGGCAGCTCGTCATTGGCCTGGCTGGGCGGCATGTCGACATAGCCATAGTTCACCGTCTCGCCGGCCAGCTCCTCCGGCGTGAACGAGACGTGGAAGTCGTGGTTGAAGTCGCTCTCGAACGCCGACACCCAGGGAAAGCGCCAGCCCATGCGGCGCTTGTAGGCCTGGATCTTGTCCAGCGGCGCGCGCGAGACGGCGATCAGGGTGACGTCGTGATGGTTGAGGTGCGGCAACGTCCCGTCCAGATGATCGGCCAGGAACGAGCAGCCGGGGCACCCCGCGTCCCACTCCGGCCCGAACATGAAGTGGTAGACCATCAGCTGGCCGCGGCCGTCGAACAGCTGGGCCAGGGTCTTCTTCCCGGTCTCGGTGTCGAAGACGTAGTCCTTGTCCAGCTTGACCCACGGCAGGGCCAGGCGCTCGCGGTTCAGGGCGTCCAGCGCGCGGGTGTGAGCCTTCTCCTTGGCCAGCAGGGCGCGGCGCGCTTCCAGCCACGCTTCGCGGGAAACCACGGCGTGAGACATCACGTCCTCCGTAAGCTGAGCAATGTGGGCTTGACTAATAACGTTGATATCAACATAAATTCGACATGTCAAAGCCGGTGGTGATTCCCCCGAGTTCCGTCCCTTACGAGACGACGCTCCACGTCCGGGACACGTGCCTGTGCCTGCACGTCCAGCGCGCCGCCCGGGCCCTGGCCCGCCGCTTCGACGAGGCCCTGCGGCCGGTGGGGCTGACCAACGGCCAGTTCTCGCTCCTGATGTCGCTGAACCGGCCCGAGTCGGCGGGCCTGGGCGGGGTCGCCAACTTGCTGGCCATGGACCGCACCACCCTGACGGCGGCGCTGAAGCCGCTGGAGCGGCGGGGCCTGCTGACCGTGGCGGCCGATCCCAAGGACCGCCGCGCCCGGGTGCTGGGCCTGACGGACGCGGGCCGCGCCGCGCTGACCCAGGCCCTGCCGATCTGGACGCGGGAGCACGCGGCGCTGGACGCGGACCTGGCCGGTGGCGGCGATGCGCTGCGCGCCGGCCTGAAGGCGATCGCCTAGAGCCCGACCCTGGCCAGATAGGCCTCGACCGCCGCCACGTCGCCGGCCTGGCCGATCGTGGCGACATAGCCATCGGGACGCACCAGCGCGAAGCCGCCCGGCGGCAGGCCATAGGCGTCGGCGAACCAGCCGTCGGCGTCGACCAGGTCTGCGACGACCAGGCCCGGCCGGGGCGCGATGGCCAGCGCGGCGCCGAGCAGGGTCCAGTGCGGTCCGGCCAGAACCTCGAACAGGCGCACGGACTTGCCGTCGCGGTCTCGGCAGGGGGCGTCCGGGGCGCGGTCGCCCGGCGCGACCTTGGCGGCGACGCCCAGATCCAGCGACAGCGGCGAGCCGTGATAGCCGAGGTCCAATTGCCGGGCCTCGCGGCCGCGCTTCATGCCCTGGCGCGTCATGGCCTTGGCCAGCAGGTCGGTGGACAGGCCAAGCACGCCGGCGGCGATCGGACGACGCTCGGCCTCGTAGGTGTCGATCAGCGTCTCCGGCGCGCCGTCCAGCACGGCGGCCAGCTTCCAGCCCAGATTGTAGGCGTCCTGGATGCTGGTGTTCAGGCCTTGCCCGCCCGTGGGCGGATGAATGTGGGCCGCGTCGCCGGCCAGTAGCACGCGGCCGACCCGGTAACGGTCGGCGAGACGGGCGTTGAGGCCGTAGACCGAGGCCCAGAACACCTCGTGGACCACGATGTCGTCATGACCCGTCCGCTCACGGATCAAGGCGTTCAAGCCCTCGGTCGTGAGGCCCGCCTCGCCGGCCTCCGGCGCATGGCCCTGGATCTGGAAGAGGTCGGTCCCGGCCAGCGGGCAGAACGAGACCTGGGCCGTGTCGCGGGTTCCGAACACGTGCCAGGCCTCGCGCGTCAGGCCCGTCACGCGGGTGTCGGCGACCATGGCCAGGCCCGGCATGGTCTTGCCGGGAAAGCCGATGTCCAGCGCGCGGCGCACGAAGCTGCGGCCGCCATCGGCCCCGACCAGCCAGCGGGCGCGGACCGTCCGGCCGTCGGCCAGGGTCGCGGTCACGCCCTCGGCGTCCTGGTCGATCCCGGCCAGTTCGGCGCCGTAATCCGGCGTGTGGCCAAGGTCGGCGAGGCGCTGGCGCAGGATCCCTTCAGTCAGGAACTGCGGCAGCATCAGCGGTGTGGCGTAGGGCTCGGCCGGGGATGGCGTCGCGCCCTCGCCGATAGCCGTTTCCTCGAAGCCGCCGTCGGCTGAGTAGTTCCGCACCGGCGGATAGGGGCCGCCCGAGGCCAGCATCGGCGCCAGGACGCCCAGATCCTCGAACACCTCAAGGCTGCGCGGCTGCAGGCCCTTGCCGCGCGAACCCTGGAAAGGGCGCTCGGCCTTGTCGATCAGGCGGAAGGCGACGCCTCGGCGGGCCAGGTCGATGGCCAGGGTCAGGCCGGCCGGACCGGCGCCGGCGATCAGCACGTCGGTCGTCAGGGACGGGGTCATGAAGTTCTCCTATCGTGTGCATGATGCACATAAATAGTGTGCAAAAGGCACATAAATCCGAGACTGGACGACGTCAATCAAAAATGTGCAAAATGCACGGATGAAATCCGAGCTTCGCGACATTCACGCGGCGATGATGGACCTCGCCGGCTTCCTCAATCGGCCCCAGGCCGACGACCTGCTGCTGCGCGAGGCCGGCGTGTCGCTGGACCGGGCGCTGTTCCCCCTGCTGGGGCGAATCGGGAAGAAGGGGCCGATCGGCGTGGTCGAGTTGGCCGACCTGGCCGGCCGCGACCACTCGGTGGTCAGCCGTCAGGTCGCCAAGCTGGAGAGCCTGGGCCTGGTCGAGCGCCGCCCCGGCGCGGCCGACAAGCGGGTGCGCGAGGCGGTGGTGACGGAGAAGGGCGCCGAGCTGGTCGACCGGCTGGACGCCGCGCGTCAACGGCTGGTCGGGCCGATGATGGCGGCGTGGAGCGACCAGGAGCTCAAGGACCTGGCGCGGCTGCTGCGCAAGTTCGTCGACGGCGCGAACGCGGCGCTGAAGGGCTAGTGGGCCCTCAATCCACGGCCAGAATGACGTCGGACGCGGCGATCCGCGCCTCGACCTTCGCGCCGACTGGCAAGGCCCAGGCCGCGTCCTCGGGCTTCAGGGTCGCCGTCAGGGTCTTGCCCGCCGAAAGCGCGATGGTGACCTCGGCCGAGGTCTCGCCGGCCTCGCGGTCGACGATCTCGCCGGGGAGGCGGTTGTCGCCATCACCATCCTCGACCCGCACGAAGCTGGACTTGATCAGGGCGATGGCCGGCCGGCCGGGGGCGAGGTCCAGGTCCTCGACGCTGCGGCGGGTGATCGAGGCGCGCAGGGACAGGCTCTCGCCCAGCGACAGGGTCACGGTCGCGGTGACGCCGTCGCCTTCCACGCTTGTGACGACGCCGCGCAGCGCGTTGCGGGCGCTGGTGCGCAGGCCCAGGCTCCAGAGCAGTTCGGCGTCGCCGGAAAGGTCCGCCTCCAGCCGGGCGAAGGCCGCGCCGACTTCACGCTCGGCGGCGCGGAAGGCGCGGATCACCGCCTGGCCGCGCGGGGTGACCTGGGCCGCGCCGCCGCTCTTGCCGCCGGGTGCGGCGCTGACCAGGGGCGCGTCGAACAGGTTGTTCAGCGCCTGAACCCCGTCCCAGGCGCCCTTGTACGACAGGCCGGCCTGCTTGGCGGCGGCGCTGATCGAGCCCAGGCGGGCGACGGCCTCCAGCAGGGCGATGCGCTCCAGCCCCACGCGGGCCAGGCCGCCGCGCTTGAGGATCAGGGAAGCGCTGAAGTCCGTTTCGCTGCTCACTGGTCGGCTTTCGATTTCGTCGTTATGTAGTTGAGCTGCATAACCGCAGTCCTGAGTAGGATTACCAGATGATCGCCCGTCGTCCGATGCTGATCGCCGCGCTTTCCGGCGCCCTGTCGCTGATGCTGGGCGGGGCCGCCCTGGCCGGCGAGACCAAGGTGGCCGTGGCGGCCAATTTCACCGACGCCGCCAGGGAGATCGCCGCCAGGTTCAAGGCCAGGACCGGCCATGACGCGACCCTGAGCTTCGGCTCGTCGGGCCAGTTCTACACGCAGATCGCCAACGGCGCGCCGTTCGAGGTGTTCCTGTCGGCCGACGTCGAGCGGCCGCGGAAGGCCGAGGCCGAGGGTCTGGCGGTTCCGGGCTCGCGCTTCACCTACGCCACCGGCCGCCTGGTGCTGTACAGCAAGACGCCTGGCCTGGTGGATGGCAAGGGTAAGGTGCTCACCACCGGCAAGTTCGAGAAGCTGTCGATCGCCGATCCCAAGGCCGCGCCGTACGGCCAGGCGGCGGTCGAGACCCTGACCAAGCTGAACCTCTACGACGCCCTAAAGCCGAAGATCGTCCAGGGGGCGTCGATCACCCAGGCCTTCCAGTACGTCCAGACCGGCGCGGCCGAGCTGGGCTTCGTGGCCCTGTCGCAGGTGGTGGGCGAGCAGGGCGGCTCGCGCTGGGTCGTGCCGGCCAGCAACCACACCCCGATCGAGCAGCAGGCCGTGCTGCTGAAGACCGGCCAGAACAGCGAGGCGGCCAAGGCCTTCGTGACGTTCCTGAAGAGCGGCGAGGCCAAGGCGATCATCAAGCGCTACGGCTACGAGGTCCGCTGATCATGACGGAGGTCCTGTGGCTGACGGGCAAGCTGGCGGGGATCACCACGATCCTGCTGCTGGTCCTGGCCACGCCGCTGTCCTGGTGGCTGGCGCGGGGGCGGTCAGCCGCGCGTACGCCGGTGACAGCCCTGGTGGCCCTGCCGATCGTGCTGCCGCCGACGGTGCTGGGCTTCTACCTGCTGATCGCCCTGGGGCCCAAGAGCCCGCTGATGCTTCTGTTGCAGCCCTTCGGGATCCGGACCCTGGCCTTCACCTTCGAGGGGCTGGTGATCGGCTCCCTGATCTATTCGCTGCCGTTCGCCGTGCAGCCACTGCGCAACGCCTTTCTGGCCATTGGCGACGAGCCGCTGGAGGCCGCCGCCACCCTGGGCGCCTCGCGCTGGGCCAGCTTCTGGCGGGTGGCCCTGCCGCTGTCGATCCCCGGCTATGTCGCCGCCGCCATCCTGGTCTTCGCCCATACGGTGGGCGAGTTCGGGGTGGTGATGATGCTGGGCGGGAACATTCCCGGCGAGACCACCGTGCTGTCGACCGAGATATACCGCCTGGTGGAGGGGCTGGAGTGGGGCGAGGCCCATCGCCTGTCGCTGATCCTGCTGGTCTTTGCCTTCGCGGTCCTGTTCACCCTGCTGGCCCTGGAGGCCCGCTCGAAGATCCTGCTGCGGACGCGGACGTAAAAAGAAGCGCGACGTTTGGGGGGCGCCGCGCTCCAGGGACCGAGATCGGGAAGGTGCTTAGAACTTCCAGGTGAGGCTGGCGCCATAGGTGGTGGGCTTGCCGGGGAAGCGGACCACCACGTTGGCGTTGCTGCTGACCGCGCTCCAATAATACTCGTTGGTGATGTTGCGGCCCCAGATCGACAGGTCCCAGCCCTTGTCGGGCGCGCCGATGCCGATGCTGGCGTTCAGCAGGCCGTAGCCGTCGATCACGAACAGCGGATTGCCCTCGAGGTCGGCGTAGGACTTGTCCTGCCAGCGACCGTTCAGGGCCGCGTTCAACTCCAGGCCGTCGCCCACCGGATGGTGGAACAGCGCCGTCAGGCCGCCCTGGAACTTGGGGCTGTACAGGAACGGCCGGCCGTCGAAGCTCTGCGGCTTGCCGGCGGCGTTGATGCCCGTATAGCCCTTCACCTCGGTATGCAGCAGCGTCGCCGAGGCGATCAGGGTCAGCGAGCGGCTGGCGCGCCAGGTGATGTCGCCGTCGAGGCCGTAGGCCTCGCCGTTCGGCACGTTGGCCAGGCGCGAGAGGGCCGTGTAGATCGGGTCGGCGAAGTACACCGACAGCTGCTTGTCGGTGTAGTCGTAGTAGAAGGCGCTGACATTGGCCTGGACGCGGCGCTGGAACAGGCCCGCCTTCACGCCCACCTCGTAGGCGGTCAGCAGTTCCTGCGTGGCCGGCGCGTTCTGGGTCGAGATGTTGGCCGCGTTGATCGGCGTGGCGCCGGCCTTGGCCCCTCGCGAGATCGAGCCGAACACCAGCACGTCCTCGGCCGCCTGCCAGTCCAGGGCCGCGCGCCAGGCGATGTTGTCCTCGTCCAGCTTGGACTTCACGAAGCCGAAGCTCTTGGTCGCCGGATCGAAGGTGTTGCAGCCGCCCTGGGTGATCGGGGCGACCAGGCCGTAGGCGGCGGCGAACAGCGCTCGGTTGACGACGTTGACATTGACCAGCATCGAGCCGCCGACGTCGCGCGAGCAGCCGACATAGTCCTGCTTGTCCTGGCTGTAGCGGACGCCCAGGGTCAGCTTCAGATTATCGGTCAGGCGGTGGTCGGCGTTGGCGAACACGCTCCAGGTATTGGTCTCGATATTGCCGACGTCCTCGTAGGTGCGGAACGCCTGGCTCATCTGCAGGGCCGTGTAGCCGAAGCTGTTGAACGGCGTGGCCAGCAGGGTCGAGCCGACATAGCGGATCGTGCCGACATTGGCGTTCTGGCCCAGCAGGGTGCGGTTGCTGTCGTAGATCTTGTCATGGGCGACATAGCCGCCGACCAGCCACGAGCCCTTGTCGGTGACGCCTTCCAGATGCAGCTCCTCGGCGGCCGACTTGATGTCGCCGTGGGCCTTCTGGATCAGGACCTCGTAGGGCGCGCCGCTCCAGTCGAACACGGCCTTGCGGCTTAGGCGGTTCAGGCTGGACAGCGAGACCAGGGTGACATTGTCGCTGAGGTTCCAGGCGACCTTCAGCTTGCCGGCATGGAACTGGTCGTTCTCGCGCAGCGGGTCCTTGATGCCCAGGCCGACGCCGATGTCGACGCCGCGGGTGCTAAGCGGCGCCCAGTCGGCCTGGCTGGCCTTGGTCGGCGTATTGGCGCCGATGTAGCTGACCAGGCCCGGCGCGTTGAACGGGCTCGCGGCGGTCGCCGGCGTGAAGCCGATGCCCTGGGCGGCCACCGTGTCGGACTTGTTGCGCCAGCCGGAATAGGAGGCCTCGATCTCGACCGTGTCGGTCGGCTGCATGGCCAGGGACAGGCGCCAGCCGTCGCGGTCGACCTTGCCCAGACGCTCGCCGCGGCTGTTGCTGACCTGCCAGCCCTTGTCGCTGTTCTCGCTGCGGAAGGCCGCGCGGCCCTGGACGCGGGGCCCGAAGGCCCCGCTGACATAACCCTCGAGATTGTAGGTCTTGTAGTTGCCGGCCTCGGCGGTCAGCGAACCTTCGAACTCCTCGGTCGGCTTGTTGGTCACGAAGTCGATCAGGCCGGCGGTGGTGTTGCGGCCGTAGAGCGTGCCTTGCGGACCCTTCAGCACCTCGACCCGCTCCAGGTCGAAGACCGGGCCGGTGTTCATGAACGGATAGGCGTAGGCGACCTCGTCCCAGTAGGTGCCGACGGTCGAGGTGGCCGACAGGTTGATGGTGTTGAAGCCGATGCCGCGCAGCGTATAGGTCGGCACGCCCTGGTAGCTCTGGCTGACCGTGAAGCTGGGCGCGACGGTAGACAGGTCCTTGGGATCGGTGACCCGGAGCTGCTGCAGGGCCTCGCCGCTGAACGCCTGGATCGGCATGCCGACGCTGTTGGCGGTCTCCTCGCGGCGCTGGGCCGTCACCACCAGGGTGTCGATCGTCAGGCTCTCTTCGGGCTTGGGCGGCTGTTGCGCTTGGGCTTGGGCCCCCTGGTTTTGGGCCATGGCGGGGACCGCCATCAGCAGGGCGAGCGCCGACACGCTCAAGGTCAGGCGCGTGGGTCCTGGCATCCGTTTCTACCTCCCTCTGGCCGCGCCTGCATCGGGCGCGAACTCTAACGGGAGCGTGCGGTTGGGCCTCTCGCGTAACAAGCTATCGGAATCGATAGGTGAGGCGCCGCTGCAACCGCCGCTACAGGCCCAGGACCAGCTTGGCGATGATGTCGCGCTGGATCTCGTTGGAGCCGCCATAGATCGAGGCGGCGCGGTTGTTCAGATAGCGGGCCATGGTCGTCAGGCCGTGCTCGGGACCGACGGGGGTCTCGTTCGAGCCGGCCTCGCGCGCCTTGGGCTGGTGCGGGGCGACGTAGGACCCCAGGGCGTCGATCCCCAGCTCGTCCAGGCGCTGCAGCTGCTCCGAGCCCTGGACCTTGAGGATCGAGGAGGCCGGACCGGGCTTTCCGCCGGTGGCCAGGGCGCTCAGCACCCGGCGCTCGGTGATGTCGATGGCCAGGGCCCCGATCTCGGCCTCGGCCAGGCGGCGGCGATAGTGGGGGTCGTCGAGGACGTCCTCCGCCTCGGCCATGTCCCGCAGACGCGCCAGCCCGGCGTCGAGGCCGGCCGCGTAGCCGCCGCCGCGTTCGAATTCCAGGAGGTGCTTGGCCACCGTCCAGCCCTGGTTCTCCGCGCCCAGGCGATCGGCCTTGGGCGTGCGGACATCGTCGAAGAACACCTGGTTGACCTCGTGTTCGCCGGCCAGGGTGATGATCGGGTCGACCTTGATCCCCGGCCGGTCCATCTCGATCAGCAGGAAGGTGATCCCGGCCTGCGGCTTGCCCTCGGTCGACGTGCGGACCAGGCAGAACATGTGGCTCGCCCACTGGGCGTGAGTGGTCCAGATCTTCGAGCCGTTCAGGACGTAGTCGTCGCCGTCGGCCACCGCGCTCATCCGCAGGCTGGCGAGGTCCGAGCCCGAGCCCGGTTCGGAATAGCCCTGACACCAGTAGTCCTCGCCTGACAGGATGCGCGGCAGGTAGCGGGCCTTCTGCTCGGGTGTCCCGAACGCCATGATCGCCGGGGCCACCATCCGCAGGCCCATCGGGGCCAGGTTGGGCGCGCCGGCGCGGGCGCACTCGGCGTGGAAGACATGGCGCTGGATCTCGCTCCAGCCGGGGCCGCCATATTCGACCGGCCAGCTGGGCGCGACCCAGCCTTCGGCGTGCAGGATCTTCTGCCAGGCCAGGCTGTGGACCTTGTCGCAGAAGACGCTGGTCATCCGCCGGCCGGCCTCGCGCAGGTCTGGCGTCAGGTTCGCGTCGAGAAAGGCGCGCACCGTGTCGCGAAAGGCCAGGTCATCGGTCGACAGCTCCAGATCCACGCGCGGATTCCTCCCCTTTGCGTCGTCGGGGAAACTTGCGAAGCCGCGGGACGGGGGCGCAAGCTATCGGAACCGATAGGGAAGGCGGTCTCCATGTTGACCAAGGTCGATGACGGCGAGCGCCTGGCGCGGGTCACGGCCCTGGCCGAACGCGTGCGCGACCTGGGTCGTGAGATCGGCCTGCCCTATGTCGCGGCCAGCGAGGACATCTCCAGTCCCGAGCCGATGCTGGGCGCCGACGGCAAGCCCTTGGCCGAGACGACCTTCGAATGGCTGGACAGCTCGCTGCGCTACTGGCGCGACCGGGCCTTCGCCCTGCGGGCCCCGTTCATCCTGGCCGCCCGCTACACGGCCGAGCCGTTCTTCTTCCATCAGGGTCGGTTCTCCAGCTGGCGGCCGCTGCCGAGGCTGGAGACGATCGAGGTCGCCGTGGCGGCGGAGAGCTTCGGCGTGCAGTCGGCGATCATTGCTCCGACCTATCTGACCGGCGGCGTTATCGGCGCTGTGGTTTGGGCCTCGTCCGAGTCGTTGGCGGGCTTGCCGGCGATCTATGAAAAGCGCGCGGACGAGCTGCATGGGGCGGCGCTGCGGCTGGTCTCGGCCTATCGCGATGGCCGCGACGACGACGCCCCGCCAGTGCGACTGACCAAGCGCGAGATCCAGTGCCTGAAGTGGGCGGCGGCGGGCAAGACCGACGCCGACATCGCCCAGATCATCGGCATCGCCGGGCCGACCGTCCGCTTCCACGTCCAGAACGCGGCGCTGAAGCTGCGGGTGGCCGGCCGGGCCCAGGCGATCCATCGGGCGACGGGCCTGGGCTATATCGGCGGGGCGCCTTAGCCCTCAGCACCCGTCCAGGTGAAACTTGATCAGCGCCCTGGCTGAGCGCGCCACCGCGCGGACCGGCCCGCCGGCGCCCAGGGTCACGCGTGAGCCCGACGCGCCTTCCATCAACAGCATCAGGGCGTCGGCCAGGTCGTCGTCCTTGGCGCCGGCGGCGCGGGTCAGGGCGTTGATCCGGCGGTACAGCTCTTTCTTGTAGTTGACCGAGACCACCTGGGCCGGGTGGTTCTCCTCGTGCAGCTCGATGGCGGCGTTCGACAGCGGGCAGCCCAGGACGTCGGCGTTGCAGGCCTTGGTCTCGAAGGCGTCGAAGATCGCTTCCAGCTGGGCGCGGGGTTCGGAGCAGCAGCAGGCCGTCACGCTTTCCCACCAAGCCCAGTACTCGCGCTCCTGCTCACGCAGGACCTCGGCCACCAGCTCGTCCTTGGACGGGAAGTTCCGATAGAGCGTCATCTTGGTGGCGTCGGCCTCGGCGGCGATGGTCTCGACGCCGACGGCCCGGATGCCATGCTGATAGAACAGCTCGCGGGCGGTCTCGAAGATCCGGTCACGCGCCGGACGCTTGGACGCGGGCGCGCACGCCGCTGCTTCCGCATCGCCCAGAACCCCGTCCCCAGAATTTCTTGTCGCCATTTTGGCAGGCCTCTCCTTGACGTGGGAGTTACCGGTCAGTATCTCTCCGCCGTAGCGATGATACCGAACGGTCTCGTCACATCACTAAATCGTCCTTCCGGTCGCCCGGGTCAAGTAACAGCCCCTGCGACATTTCTTCTTCTTTAACCCCAAAAAAGGAGCGCGCGCCAATGCCCCCGCAAACAAACGTTTACGACGCGACCTCCCAGGCCAAGCCGGCCAAGGGGTTGCTGGGTTTCTTCAAGTCCAGGGCCGAGCCCGTTCGCGACTGGACCACCGTCCGCACCCTCGGCCACACGCCCACCCGACGCGCCGCCCGGCGGCCCGTCTGGGAATGACAAGCCACTCGATGAGCCGCTCGGCGGCGCATCGGGAAACGACAAGAACAACCTTTTCCTCCTCCCCGCTTCACCGTCCGACAGGGCTTTCCCCCATGCGTATTCAACCCGTCATCACGTCCTTCGCCGGCCTCGCCGCCGTCGCCGTGCTGGCCGCCTGCACGGCCCAGGCCAAGCAGGAAGCCGCCGCCGCGCCGCCGGTCCAGGTCACCGTCGCCGACGTCGCCTTCAAGTCGCTCCGCCAATGGGACGACTTCACCGGCCGCCTTGAGCCGGTCGACACCGTAGAGATCCGCCCGCGCGTCAGCGGCTACATTGACGGCGCGCAATTCGCGGAAGGCGCGCGCGTCTCCAAGGGCCAGGTGCTCTTCCAGATCGACCCGCGCCCCTACAAGGCCGAGGCCGATCGCGCCGCCGCCGAGGTGGCCCGCGCCAAGGCCCAGCTGGACCTGGCCAGCATCAACCGCCAGCGCGGCGAGCGCCTGCTGGAACAGAACGCCCTGGCTCGCAGCGAATTCGACCGTCTGGCGTCGGAAGAGCGCGCCGCCCAGGCCAATGTCTCGGCGGCCCAAGCGGCCTACCAGACCGCTCGCCTGAACCTGGACTGGACCCGCGTGACCTCGCCGATCGACGGCCGGGTCTCCAAGACCATCATCACGCGCGGCAACCTGGTCACCCAGGCCAGCCTGCTGACGACCGTGGTGTCCGACACCCCGATCTACGCCGAGTTCAACGCCGACGAGCAGACCTTCCTGAAGTACGCCGCCGCCGAACGCGGCAAGAACGGGCCGGTCTACATGGGCCTGATGACCGAGGACGGTTATCCGCACGTCGGCAAGCTGTCCTTTATCGACAACGCCCTGGACGCCAAGAGCGGCACGATCAACGGCCGGGCGATCTTCGCCAACGCCGACGGCCGCTTCACGCCGGGCCTGTTCGCCCGCATCCGTCTGGTCAGCGCCGAGACCCAGACCGTGGCCCTGGCCCCCGACCGCGCCATCGCGACCGACCTGGGCAAGCGCTACGTCGTGGTGGTGAACGGCTCGAACAAGGCCGAGTACCGTCCGGTCGAGGTCGGTCCGCTGGCCGGCAATCTGCGCATCATCCGCCAGGGCCTCAAGCCGGGCGACCGCGTGGTCGTCGGCGGCCTGCAGAAGGTCAAGCCGGGCGACACCGTCGCGCCGGTCAAGGTCAAGACCGACCTGGCCGGGCTCTCGCAGCTGGAGGCCGGCGGCCTGCCGTTCGTCCAACCCGCCCGGTCGTCAGGCCAGAACTAACTGAAGCGTGCGCCCGGCTCGCCTGTTCGAGCCGGGCGTCTTTTTCGGGTTTCGGAGGTCCCTGTCGCCCGCCGTCTGGCGGGGGAGGGGCCGACCGCGCCCGGTGCGTACGCGTATCCGCTCCTCCCCCAAGTTCGCCCGCTGAAGGCGCTCCGCCATGAATTTCTCGAAGTTCTTCGTGAACCGACCGCGCTTCGCGGCCGTGCTCTCCATCATCATCTTCATCGCCGGCCTGGTCTCGTTGCCGAACCTGCCGATCAGCGAATATCCCGAGGTCGTGCCGCCCACCGTCGTGGTGCGCGCGGCCTATCCCGGCGCCAACCCGTCCGTCATCGGCGAGACGGTGGCCGCGCCGTTGGAGCAAGCCATCAACGGCGTCGAGGGGATGATCTACCAGTCGTCCCAGTCGGCGTCCGACGGGGCGATGATCCTGACCGTCACCTTCGCGCTCGGCACCGACCTGGATAAGGCCCAGGTCCAGGTGCAGAACCGGGTGGCCCAGGCCCTGCCCAAGCTGCCGCAGGAGGTCCAGCGCATCGGCGTGACGACCAACAAGGCCTCGCCCGACCTGACCCTGGTCGTGCACATGATCTCGCCGAACAACCGCTACGACATGCTCTATCTGAGCAACTACGCTCAGCTCAACGTGCGTGACCGGCTGAAGCGGATCGACGGCGTCGGCGACGTGCAGATCTTCGGCGCGGGCGCCTACTCGATGCGCGTGTGGCTGGATCCGGAAAAGCTGGCCGCCCTGTCGATGACCGCGGGCGATGTGGTCAACGCCCTGCGCGAGCAGAACGTCCAGGTCGCCGCCGGCCAGCTGGGCGCCCCGCCCAACGCCGGCTCGGGCGCCGAATTCCAGCTGTCGGTCAATGCGCCCGGCCGCCTGACGGACGAGGAGCAGTTCCGCAACGTGATCGTCCGCTCGGGCGAGGACGGCCAGATCACCCGCCTGGGCGACGTGGCCCGCGTGGAGCTGGGCGCCGACAACTACGCCCTGCGCAGCCTGCTCGACAACAAGTCGGCCGTCGCCATGCCGGTGTTCCAGCGCCCGGGCTCCAACGCCCTGGAGATGGCCGCCGAGGTCAAGAAGACCATGAAGGAACTCAAGAAGGAGTTCCCCGAGGGCGTCGACTACGAGATCATCTACGACACCACGGCCTTCGTGCAGGAAAGCATCGACTCGGTGGTCCACACCCTGATCGAGGCGATCATCCTGGTCGTGCTGGTGGTGGTGCTGTTCCTGCAGGGCTGGCGCGCCTCGATCATCCCGCTGATCGCCGTGCCCGTCTCGCTGGTCGGCACCTTCGCGATCCTCCTGATGCTGGGCTTTGGCCTCAACGCTCTGACGTTGTTCGGCCTGGTGCTGGCCATCGGCATCGTCGTCGACGACGCCATCGTCGTGGTCGAGAACGTCGAGCGCAACATCACCAACGGCCTCGAGCCAGCCGCCGCTACCCGCAAGGCCATGACCGAGGTCACGGGGCCGATCATCTCCACGGCCCTGGTGCTGTGCGCGGTGTTCATCCCGACCGCCTTCATCAGCGGCCTGTCGGGCCAGTTCTACCGCCAGTTCGCGCTGACCATCGCCATCTCGACGGTGATCTCGGCCATCAACTCCCTGACCCTGTCGCCGGCCCTGGCCGCGGTGCTCCTGAAGTCGCATGACGCGCCCAAGGACCGCTTCCAGAAGCTGATCGACGCCGCGCTGAGCTGGCTGTTCAACCCGTTCAACCGCTTCTTCGCCAAGGCCTCGAACGGCTATGTCGCCGGCGTCGCCAAGACCCTGGGCCGCTCCTCGGCGGCCCTGGCCCTCTACGGCGGCCTGCTGATCCTGACGGTGTTCGCCTTCTCGCGCACGCCGGGCGGCTTCGTGCCGCAGCAGGACAAGGCCTATGTCGTGGCCGTCGTCCAGCTGCCCGACGCGGCCTCGCTGGACCGGACCGAGGCGGTGATCCGCCAGATGGGCGACATCGCCATGAAGACCCCGGGCATCAAGCACTCGGTGGCCTTCCCCGGCCTGTCGGCCAACGGCTTCATCAACAGCCCCAACTCCGGCGCGGTGTTCTTCCCGCTGGACGACTTCAAGAACCGGCGCGGCCATGAGCTGTCCGCCAACGCCATCGTCGGGGAGCTGAACCAGAAGTTCGGGGCCATCGCCGACGCGCAGATCGCGGTCTTCCCGCCGCCGTCCGTGCAGGGCCTGGGCACCATCGGCGGCTTCCGGATGCAGATCGTCGACAAGGCCGGCATGGGCTCGGAAGAGCTGTACAAGGCCACCCAGAACGTCATCGCCAAGGCCCAGAAGGACCCGGCCCTGGCGGGGATCTTCTCCAGCTATCAAGTGAGCGTGCCGAAGATCCAGGCCGACATCGATCGTGAGAAGGCGCGGGCCCAGGGCGTGTCCCTGACCGACCTCTTCGAGACGATGCAGGTCTATCTGGGCTCGCTGTACGTCAACGACTTCAACCGCTTCGGCCACACCTACCAGGTCAACGTCCAGGCCGATCAGAGCTTCCGCCTGCAACCCGAGCAGATGCTGCGCCTGCAGACCCGCAACGGCCAGGGGCAGATGATCCCGCTGGGCGCCTTCGTCTCCTTCAAGGAGGCCACGGGTCCCGACCGCGAGAGCCACTACAACGGTTACCTGACCGCCGAGATCAACGGCGGCCCGGCGCCCGGCTTCTCGACCGGCCAGGCCCAGAAGGCTCTTGAGGATATCGTCAAGTCCGAGCTGCCCAACGGCATGGGCTACGAGTGGACCGAGCTGACCTACCAGCAGATCCTGGCGGGCAACACGGCGATCTTCATCTTCCCGCTCTGCGTGCTGCTGGCCTTCCTGGTGCTGGTCGCCCAGTACGAGAGCTGGAGCCTGCCGCTGGTCGTCATCCTGATCGTCCCGATGACCCTGCTGTCGGCCCTGGCCGGCGTCTGGATCAGCCATGGCGACAACAACATCTTCACCCAGATCGGCCTGATCGTGCTGGTGGGGCTGGCGTGCAAGAACGCCATCCTGATCGTGGAGTTCGCCAAGGAGCGCGAGGAGCACGGCGACAGCCCGCTCCAGGCGGTCCTGGAGGCCTGCCGCCTGCGCCTGCGTCCGATCCTGATGACCTCGATCGCCTTCATCATGGGGGTCTACCCCCTGGTGGTGTCGCACGGGGCCGGGGCCGAGATGCGCAAGGCCATGGGCGTGGCGGTGTTCTCGGGGATGCTGGGCGTGACCCTGTTCGGCCTGATCCTGACCCCTGTCTTCTACTACGTCATCCGCCGCTCCACGGCCCGCAAGGCCGCGAAGAAGGCGGAGCTGACCTCGCCCGTGGAGGCGCACTAAATGTCTGTCCTCGCTAACACCCTACGCGCCGCGCTGATCGCCGGCGTCTCCCTGACGGCCGCCGCCTGCGCGGTGGGCCCGAACTACAAGGCGCCGGCGACCCCGCCGGCGGCCTTCCAGAACGCCGACCCGGCCGTCTTCACCGCCGCCAATCCCGAGGCGGAGTGGTGGAAGGCGTTCGGCGATCCGGTCCTCGACCAGCTGGTCGGCCAGGCCCTGTCGGCGAACCTCGACCTGAAGATCGCCGTCGCTCGCGTCGGCGAGGCCCGGGCCCTGTTCACCGAACAGAAGCTGGACCTGCTGCCGCACGTCACGGCGGACGGGACCTACGCCAAGAGCAAGCAGCAGCAGCCGGGCGTCACGACCGAGCGCGTCGAGGGCCAGAGCTACCAGGCCGGCTTCGACGCCGGCTGGGAGATCGACCTCTTCGGTCGCGTCCGTCGCGGCGTCGAGGCGGCCGGGGCGGAAGCCGGCGCGGCCCAGGCCGAGCTGCGCGACGCCCAGGTCACGGTCGCGGCCGAGGTGGCGCGCAACTATCTGGAACTGCGCGGCGCCCAGGCCCGCCTCAAGGTCGCCACCCGCAACCTCGAGACCCAGCGCGAGACCCTGCGCCTGACCAAGGTGCGGTTCGACGCCGGGGCCGGCAGCCCGATCGACGTGGCGTCCGCCCAAGCCCGCCTCAACGCCACCGAGGCGGCGATCCCGGGCCTGATCACGGCCGAGAAGCGCGCCAACCATCGTCTGGCGGTGCTGACCGGCCAGCGGCCCGGCGCGCTGGACGCGCTCCTGGTTCAGCGCGAGGCGGACGTCCGTCCGTTGGTCACCGCCCTGCCGATCGGCGAGGCCGGCGATCTGCTGCGCCGCCGTCCGGACGTGCAGGCGGCCGAGCGTCGCCTGGCGGCCTCGACCGCTCGGGTGGGGGTGGCCACGGCCGACCTCTTCCCGCGCGTGTCGGTGACCGGCTTCGTCGGCTTCCTGTCAGGGACCTCGGCGGGCTTCGGCAACGCCGCCAGCCAGGCCTGGTCGGTGGCCCCCACCGTCAGCTGGCCGGCTCTGGACCTGGGCAGCGCCCATGCCCGCCTGCGGGCGGCCAAGGCCCGCGACGACGCCGCGCTGGCCAACTACGACCAGACGGTGCTGCGCGCGCTGGAGGACCTGGAGAACGCGCTCGTCTCCTATCGCCAGCAGCAGGCCCAGCTGAAGAGCCTGACCGACCAGGCGGCGGCCTCGCGCCGCGCGGCCGAGCTGGCCCGCATCCAGTACAAGGAAGGCGGCATCGACTTCCTGGTGCTGCTGGACGCCGAACGCACCCTGCTGGCCGCGGAGGACGCGCTCAGCGTCGCCGAGACCGGCGTCAACACCGACGTCGTGGCGATCTACAAGGCGCTGGGCGGCGGCTGGAAGGCTTGAGCCCTCAGAACCAGCCCGCCTCGCGCAACGCCTTGGCGTAGGCGCGGCTGACTGGCGCCTCGACGCTCCCCTTGAGCGTCAGGGTCGCCCGGCCGTCGCCGCGCTTGGCGTCCTCGACCGCCGCCCTGGCGACCCACCAGGAGCGGTGGGTCTGGGCGCCCTCGATGCCTTCCAGCTCTGCGATGGCGTCGGACAGGCGCATCAGGATCAGGTCCTGGCCGCGCGAGGTGTGCAGGCGCAGATAGTGGTCCTCGGCCTCGACGGCGAACAGCTCGGCGCCCCGCAGCCTGGGGGGCAGGCGATCCAGGAAGCGCGGGGCCGGCGCGCCGGCCGGGGCCGCGTGGGTCTCGGGCGGCCGCCGCTGGACCAGAAAGTTCAGGCCCGTCATCGCGGCGGTGACGATGAACACGGGTCCCAGATAGACGGGCAGGGCGGCCAGGCGCGGCGCCCCGTGGAACGCCAGCTCGCTGACCAGCCAGACCACCACCGTGAAGGGTAGGGTGACGCCCACCACCGTCAGGGAGCCGTAGAGCCAAGGGCGCTCGTCCGCGCGGCCCTCGCGGCCGATCAGCTGGCTGACAATCGTGCCGACGACGGTCCCCGCCAGGCACAGGCCCACCCAGTAGGCCAGCCGCACGATGATCGGCCCCTCGCCGCTGCCGAACGCGCCGATCAGCGCCAGGAACACGCCCGCCACCGCCGACACCAGAAATCCGCGCAGCGCTTCGCGCGAGGTGATGGCCGTTCGCGAAGCGTGAACGGCGCCGGCCAGCCGTTTGCGAAACGAAGCCGGCGACTGGCGCAACGACGATTGAGACACGGACCCGCCCACTCCACTCAGGTTCTCGACGGCGAGGCGATCGGACGCCCCGCCACGACCGGGAGTGCAGACAATGGCCGCGTACGGCAAGTCAATTTCGCAAGGCGCCGCTGACCGTGGGACCGGCGTTCGCAACGCCGCCCTGGGCGTGGGCACCGCCGTCGTCATCGGCGCCGTGGCCGCGGCCAAGCCGCACGCCCCCAACCTGTCGCTGATCGCCGCCGCCCCGACGGTCGTCCAAGTCCACCTGACCGCCGCCCTGACGGCCCTGGTCATCGGCTCCGTGCTGATGCTGCGGGTCAAGGGCACGACCCTGCACAAGCTGCTGGGCTGGACCTGGGTGCTGGCCATGGGGACCACGGCGGTCAGCTCGCTGTTCATCCAGGTGATCAATCCCGGCCACTTCAGCTTCATCCACCTGCTGTCGGGCTGGACGATCGTGGGCCTGCCCGGCGCGGTCTACGCGATCAAGCGCGGCAAGGTCGCCGCTCATCGCCGGGCCATGACCGGCATGTTCGTCGGCGGCCTGCTGATCGCCGGCGCCTTCACCTTCCTTCCCGGCCGCCTGCTCTGGACCGTGTTCCTGGGCTGAGCCGTCGCCCGCTACCCACCCCCAATCATCAAGGAAGAAGACCATGACCTCGCTGAAGACCCTGACCGCCGCCCTGGCCCTCGCCGCCCCGCTCGCTCTTGGCGTCATCGCGCCGGCCGCTCATGCCCAGGAGGCGCTCGGCGACCTGACCCTCACCTTCCCCCACCTCAAGGCCAAGACCGGCCAGGTGATGATCGCCGTCTACGACAGTGCTCAGGCGTGGGCCTCGGGCAAGCCGGTCCGCGCCGCCAGCGCCTCGGCCGCCGCCCCGACCGTCAAGATCGTGGCCCTGCCGGCGGGGACCTACGCCGTCCGCGCGTTCCAGGACGTCGATGACGACGGCAAGATGGGCAAGAACCCCTTCGGCATGCCGACCGAACCGTTCGGCTTTTCTAACGACGCGCCGGTGATGATGGGTCCGCCTTCGTTCGACGCGGCCGCCTTCGCGGTGAAGGCCGGCGCCAACGCTCAAGCCATCCATCTGAACTAGGGGAGGCAAGCCATGAACCGGCGCGACATCCTGAAGAGCGCGGCCCTGCTGGGCGGGGCCTCCCTGCTGACCCCCGAGGCGGTGTGGGCCGCCGCGGCCAACGACTGGATTCTGGGCGTGGCCGACGTCGAGAACGACATCGCCCCGACCGGCCTGACCCGTCTGCACGGCCGCGCGCCGGCCGAGCTGACGGGGACGCTGTTCCGCAACGGTCCGGCCAAGTTCCGCCGTCCGGGCGGCGCGGTTGGCCACTGGTTCGACGGCGACGGCATGGTCCGCAAGTTTCAGATCGCCGACGGCCAGGCGCGGATGTCGGCCCGCTTCGTCGACACGGTGAAGCGCCGCCAGGACACGGCCGCCGACGCGGTGATCACCCCCGGCTACGGCACAGCCGCCGGTCCCGGCGCGCGGCTCTCCAGCCCCGACGACGCGAACGCCGCCAACACCTCTGTGATGATGGCCGGCGGCGAGCTGTGGGCCCTGTGGGAGGGCGGCTCGCCCACCGTGCTGGACCCCGTCACCCTGGAGACGCGCGGCTTCAAGACCCTGCGCCCGGACCTGAAGGGCATGCCGTTCCTGGCCCATCCGCGCGTCCAGCCGGACGGGACGGTCTGGAACCTGGGCCTGGCCGGCAAGCAGGCGGTGGTCTGGACCCTGGCGCCCGACGGCGCGCTGCGGAACGCCCAGGTCATCCCGCTGCCGCGCGGCAGCTACATGCATGACTTCACGGCCACGGCCCGCCACCTGGTCGTCGTGCTGCAGCCCTGGGTGCAGGAGCGGCTGTCGATGCCCTACACCACCTCGATGGTCTGGAAGCCCGAGCTGGGGACCCAGGTGCTGGTGCTGGACAAGAGCGACCTGACCAAGCGCCGGGTGTTCGAACTGCCGCCGTTCTTCTTCTTCCACCTGGGCGACGCCTGGGAGGAGACCGACGGGACCATCCGTTTCGACGCCTGCGTCGACGAGGATCCGTCCGGCACGGCCGCCAACGGCGGGGCGCTGGTGCGCGGTGAAGTCGTGCGCGCCGCGCCGCCGCGCCGGGCCCTGGTCACGCTGCGCGCCGACGGCCGCGCCGACCTGGTTCGCGAGGCCGTCAGCGCCGAGTTCCCGCGCGGCGACGCCCGCTTCGCCGGCGAGGTTCGGCGCTATTCCGTCCACGTCACCAACGAACGGCCGGACCGTCCCCTCTTCCAGGGTGTCGCGGTGCGCGACTGGAGGAAGGACGTCGAACAGGTCTTCGACTTCGGCCCGCGCCATCTGGTGGAGGAGACGGTGTTCGTTCCGCGCCCCGGTTCGCGCGAGGAGCTGGACGGTTGGCTGGTCGGCACGACGGTCAATCTGGACGCCAAGGCGACCGAGCTGCACGTGTTCGACGCCCGCCGCGTCCAGCAGGGTCCGATCGCCGCCTGGCGGGCGCCCGTGGCCCTGCCGGTGACCTTCCACGGCGTCTTCGTGAACGCTTGACGTAACGGTGATCCTTGCCAGGCCCGCCGGGTTGCGCCTATCCGAGGACGGAGCGCAACCACGGCGGGCCCGATTTCCATGACCGCAGCCAAGCCCCCATCCCGCTCTGGGGCCCGCGCCGGCGGGCGGGGCCGACCATCCAAGGCCAAGGGCCTGGACCTGAAGGAAACCATCCTCGACGCGGCCGAGGGCCTGTTCGCGCGCCATGGCTTCTACGGCGTGACGACCCGCCAGGTGGCGGCCGAGGCCGGCGTCGACACGGCGCTGATCCACTACTATTTCGGGGCCAAGCGCGAGCTGTTCGACGCGGTGTTCCTGCGCCGGGCCGAGATCCTGAACCAGGCCCGCGAGGCCTCGATGGACGCGTACGTGAAGGCTCACGACGGCGCGATGACCGTCGAGGGGGTCATCGAGGCCTTCATCGATCCGCTGCTGCGCATCTCGCAGGACGGCGGTCCGGGCTGGAAGAGCTACTTCGCCCTGGTGGCCCAGGTGAACAACACGCCCGCCTGGGGCGGTGAGACCATGACCCGGTTCTTCGACCCCGTGGTCCACCGCCTTGTCGAGACCCTGAAGACGGTGCGTCCACAGGCCGAGTACCGCGACCTCTACTGGTGCTACCAGTTCCTGACCGGATCGATGATGCTGGCCCTGTCCGAGACCGGACGGATCGACTCGCTGTCGGAAGGCGAGTGCCATTCCAGCGACCTGGAGGCGGTTCGCCAGCGCCTGTTCTCGTACTGCGCGGCCGGATTCGAGGCCGTCGTCGACAAGGCTGGCAAGGCCTAGCTCCCCACCCGGAAGATCCGCCCCCGGCCCTTTTTCATCACCTGATGAAAAAGTACTGGCGTCAAATGCCGGTTCGGGTGATGGTGATCACAATTCGCTGTTCGATGAATTGGCGAAACTCCCGAGCACGCGTCCGCGAAAAGACGGATCCGGGCCGGGAAGGGCGGAACGCAAGGGAGGGGAAACCCCATGACTTCGATGTGGAAAGCCGCGCTGCTGGCTGGCGCGGCGTGGAGCACGATCGCGGGCGTCGCGTCGGCGCAGCAAGCTCCGGCTGGTGACAACACGGCCGTCGGCGTCGAGCAGGTGGTCGTCACCGCCCGCCGTCGCGAGGAAAACCTCAAGGACGTTCCGGTCGCCGTCTCGGCCTTCTCGGCCGATCGGCTGGAGCGCGCGGGCGGCGCGGACATCACCGTCCTGCAGCAGACCACCCCCAACATCACCGTGCAGACCGCCCGGGGCTCGAACTCGACCCTGATCAGCTACATCCGCGGCGTGGGCCAGCAGGATCCGCTGTGGGGCTACGAGCCCGGCGTCGGCCTCTATGTCGACGACGTCTACATCTATCGTCCGCAGGGCGCGGTGCTGGACATCTTCGACATCGACCGCATCGAAGTGCTGCGCGGCCCGCAGGGCACGCTGTACGGCCGCAACACCATCGGCGGCGCCATCAAGTACGTGACCAAGCGCCTGGGCGACGAGGCCGGCGGCAAGATCCGCGGCACGTACGGCAGCTACAACCAGACCGACCTGCTGGTCTCGGCCCAGACCCCGATCGCCGACACCGGCCTGTCGATTGGCGGCGCCTACGCCCTCTACAAGCGCGACGGCTACGGCAAGAACCTGACCACGGGCGCCGAACAGTACGACAAGGACGTCGAGGCCTGGCGCCTGAGCGCCGAGTGGAAGCCGACCGAGGACCTGTTCTTCCGCCTGGCCTACGACCGGGTCGAGGACGACTCCAACCCCCGCCACGGCCACCGCGAGACCCTGCCGACGGTCGGCGCCTATCCGATCCTGGGCGTCTACGACACCCAGGCGGGCCTGGGCGACAAGAACCACGTCGTCACCAAGGGCCTGTCGCTGACCGGCGAGTGGAACGTCACCGACGCTGTGACGCTGAAGTCGATCACCGCCCATCGCAAGGGCCACACCCAGACCCTGATCGACTTCGACGGCACCCCGCTGCCGACCCTGGATGTGCCGGCGACCTATGACGACGGCTCGTTCTCGCAGGAGCTGCAGGCGGTCTACGCGGACGACAACGTCCAGGGCGTGTTCGGCCTCTACTATATGAACAGCCAGGCCTCGGGCGAGTTCGACACCATCGCCGGCAACCTGGGCGTCTCGATCGCCGACGGCGGCAAGGTCAACACCCAGAGCTTCGCGGCCTTCTTCGACTTCAGCGCCAACCTGACCGACCGGTTCAAGGTCTCGCTGGGCGCCCGCGCCACGCGTGACTCCAAGCGCGCCAACGTCTTCCGCTTCTTCTACCTGGGCGCCACGCCCTCGCCGTACCAGGGCGGGGCCCAGCGCCCGATCCTGCAGGTGCGCACCAACTACAGCGCCGAGAAGACCTTCTCGCAGTTCACTCCGCGCATCTCGGCCTCGTACGAGATCAACGACGACCTGACGACCTACGCCTCGTTCTCGAAGGGCTACAAGTCGGGCGGCTGGGACATGCGCGGCGACGCCTTCATCACCCCGCAGACGGTCAACGGCTACAAACCCGAGGTCGTGAAGACCTACGAGGCCGGCCTGAAGGGCTATGCGCTGGAGCGCCGGGTCTCGTTCTCGTCGGCCATCTTCCTGTCCAAGTACACCGACCAGCAGGTCACGACCCAGGTCGTGGTGCCCTCGGGCATCGCCAGCTCGGTCGACAACGCCGGCGCGTCCACCCTGTACGGCGCCGAGTTCGAAGCCAACGCCAAGCTCAGCCAGAGCCTCTCGGCCAATGTCGCCCTGGGCTACATCCACGCCAAGTACGACACCTTCAACCGCTTCGTCCCGGCCGGCGCGCCCAACCCGCTGAACCCGTCGACGACCTTGGCGACCGGCCAGGTGATCAACGTCGCCGACCTCTACGGCTTCCAGAACACGCCGGAATGGACGGGCAATGTCAGCCTGACCTGGCGCGGCGAGCTGGCCGGCGGCGGCCTGGCCATCACCCCGATGGTCAGCTACCGCGACAGCTACCAGCAGTTCGAGCAGCCTCTGCCGGCCCTCGACCAGAAGGCCTTCACCCTGGTGGACCTGACGGCGATCTGGACGGCGCCGGGCGGCAAGTACAAGTTGGCCCTGACCGGCAAGAACCTGACCAACGAGAAGTACCGCACCGGCGGCTACAACTTCGGGGCGCCGACCTACAACAACTCGGTGATCGGCTTCTACGGTCCGCCGCGCACGGTGGCCGCCTCGGTCGAACTGGCGTTCTAACAATCTAGGCGATGAGCTGGGGCGGGACTTGTGATGACGGGTCCCGCCCTTTCTTTATGTAAGCCGTGGCGTAGCGGGGCGAGGGCATGAGCGAGAACGAAAACCAGGCTTCGGTGAAGCCGTCGGGCTATCGCTACGTGGTCCTGGCCATGCTGGTCCTGGCCTACACCTTCAACTTTCTGGACCGGCAGATTCTCGGCATCCTGGCCAAGCCGATCAAGGACGAGTTCGGCCTGACCGACGCCCAGTTCGGCCTGATGGGCGGCCTGGCCTTCGCGCTGCTCTACACCACTCTGGCCATCCCGATCGCGTGGCTGGCCGACCGCTTCAGCCGCGTCTGGATCATGACCGCCGCCCTGACCCTGTGGAGCGGCTTCACGGCCCTGTGCGGCGTGGTCGGCAGCTTTTCCCACCTGTTCCTGGCCCGAATGGGCGTGGGCATCGGCGAGGCCGGCGGGGTGGCTCCGGCCTATTCGCTGATCGCCGACTATTTCCCCAAGCATCAGCGCGCCCGGGCGCTGGCGGCCTACGCCTTCGGCATCCCGCTGGGCACGGCGGCCGGTACGCTGGTCGGCGGGCTGCTGGCTGTCCACTACGGCTGGCGCACGGCCTTCATCGTGGTCGGGGCGCTGGGCGTGCTGCTGGCTCCGCTGTTCCGCCTGGTCGTGCGCGATCCGCCGCGCGGCGGCGCCGACCGCGCGCCGGGCGCGCCGCCGGTCGCCCCCGCGCCGGCCGCGCCGCTTTCCCAGGTGGCCCGGCTGCTGGCGGCCAAGCCCAGCTTCTGGCTGCTCTCGCTGGGCGCGGCCTCGTCGTCGGTCTGCGGCTACGGCGTCGCGGCCTGGCTGCCGTCGTTCTTCATGCGCAGCCTGGGCCTGACCCTGGCCCAGACGGCCTGGTACTATTCGGGCATCGCCTTCCTGGGCGGCGCCGTCGGCATCTGGCTGGGCGGGGTGATGGCCGACCGGCTGGGCGCCAAGTCCAAGGCCGGCTATCCGCTGACCCCGGCGGTGGCCTTCCTGATCTCGGTCCCCTGCTTCCTGCTGGCGATGAACAGCGGGGCGATGGTTGGCGGACTGGGTCCGCAAGCCGCGCTCGCCATCGCCTTCGCCATCTTCCTGATCCCCACCGGCCTGAACCTGACCTGGCTGGGCCCGATCACGGCGGCCGTGCAGCACCTGGCGCCGGCCCCGATGCGGACCACGGCCTCGGCCCTGTTCCTGCTGATCAACAACCTGCTGGGCATCGCCGTCGGGCTCTACTATTTCGGCAAGGTCTCGGACCTGCTGAAGCCGGTGTTCGGGGCGGAATCCCTGCGCTGGGCCATCTATACCGGCATGGGCTTCTACCTGCTGGCGGCCCTGCTGTTCTTCCTGGCCTCGCGCCGCCTGGACCGCGACTGGGTGGACTAGCCGGCGGCGGCCGCAGCGACGGAATGCCGCAAGGTTTCAAGCGCCACGGTTCGGTCAAGATCGGGGATCATCTGCCGCGCAAATCGCGAGCGCTGCCATGACTCCTGACGACCGCCACATCTTTCACGACCCCACGGGCAAGCGTGAGCGGCGGGCCAAGCTGGTTCTGGGGATCGTCATCTCGGCGATCGCCGCCATCGTGGCCGGCTTCGTGGCCACCCTGGCCTTCGCCCCCCGCCTGCCTGACGCGCCGCTGAAGGACCCGCACGTCCTGACGTCGCTGCACCAGGAGACGGCCCACAAGCTCAAGCCGTCCGCCAAGACCTGGCGCCGGGTGCCGCGGCCCAAGGCGGGAGCATCCGGCGACGCCGCCGCGCGGCCGCTGTCGGTCGGCTTCTACGTCAACTGGGACGAGGACAGCCGCGAGTCCCTGCGCCGCAACATCGACAAGCTGGACGTGGTCTCGCCGCAGTGGGTGGCGATCCGCGGCGCCAAGGGCGACATCGACGTCACCGACGATCCGGAAGGGACCGCGCGGATCGCCGCCGCCGCCAACCATCCGGCCGTGCTGCCGCTGGTCCACAACTCGGCCAACGCCGCCTTCGACGGGCCGATGGCCGACGCCCTGCTGGCCGATCCGCTGGCCCGCCGCAAGCTGATCGACAACCTGACGACCCTGGCCGCCCAGCGCGGCTATGGCGGCTATGTCTTCGACTTCGAAGCGCTGTCGCCCAAGGGGCTGGCGGCCTATCCGAAGTTCCTGGACGAGACCCGCGCGGCCCTGAAGGACGCCGGCCGCGAGGTCTGGGTCACCGCCCCGTTCGACGAGGAGGGCTGGCCGCTCAAGCGCCTGCAGCAGAGCGCCGACACCCTGGTGCTGATGGCCTACGACCAGCACTACGCCCTGGGCGATCCAGGCCCCAACGCCGGCCAGGACTGGTACGAGGACGGGCTGGCGAAGCGCTTCGCCCACCTGGATCCGGCCCGCACCGTTCTGGCCCTGGGCGCGTACGGCTACGACTGGACGCTGGACAAGAATGGCAAGCACGTCTCGGGCGCGCCCGCCACCTTCCATGAGGCCATGCGCAACGCCCAGGACGCCGGGGCGACGATCCGCATGGACGACGACGCGCTGAACCCGACCTACACCTACACCGACGACAACGGCGACGACCACGTCGTCTGGTTCATGGACGCGGTGACCCTGTTCAACCAGGTCAAGGTCTCCGACCCGTGGAAGCCGCGCGGCTACGCCCTGTGGCGGATGGGCATGGAGGATCCGGGCGTCTGGTCGCTGCTGGGCAAGCCCTACGGCCAGGTCTCGACGGCCGGCCTGACGACGCTGGCCAACGGCCAGGGCGTCGACTTCGACGGCGGCGGCGAGGTGCTGCGGATCGCGGCCCTGCCCACGCCCGGCAAGCGGTCGCTGGAGTTCGATCCCGACACGGGCCTGGTCTCGGGCGAGACCTACGACGTCATTCCCTCCAGCTACGTCATCGAGCGCTACGGCCAGAAGAAGGGCTTGGTGGCCCTGACCTTCGACGACGGTCCCGACGCCCGCTGGACGCCCAAGATCCTGGACATCCTCAAGGCCAAGAAGGCCCCGGCCACCTTCTTCGTCATCGGCCAGAACATGCAGCGCCGGCCCGATCTGGTGCAGCGCGAGGTCGACGAGGGCCACGACGTCGGCGGCCACAGCTGGACCCACCCCAACATCGCCGAGACGCCATTGGCCCAGGTGCAGGTCGAGCTGAACGCCACCCAGCGCCTGTTCGAGGTGATCACCGGCCGCTCGATGCGCCTGTTCCGCCCGCCGTTCTTCGGCGACGCCGAGCCCTCGACCCCGCACGAGGTGGCCCCGCTCGTGATCGCCCAGACCCTGGGCTACATGACCGTGGGTCTGCGCATCGACCCCGACGACTGGCAGAAGCCCAGCAAGCAGCAGATCATCGACCGCGTCCTGGACCGCCTCGACAACCCGGGGAACAACCCCGGCCAGGTGGTGTTGCTGCACGACGCCGGCGGCGACCGCAGCCGCACCGTCGCGGCCCTGCCCGAGCTGATCGACCAGATCCGGGCGCGTGGCTATCGCCTGGTCACGGTCGGCGAGCTTGCAGGCATGACCCCGCAGCAGGTGATGCCGCCGACCTCGCGCGACGCCTTCGACCTGGCCGTCGACCGGATCGGCTTCGACTTCTTCCGCTGGACGCAAGGCGCAATGACCTTCCTGTTCGTGGCGGCGATCTTCCTGGGCGTGGCGCGGCTGGTGTTCCTGGCCAGCCTGGCCCTGGTCCACCGCTTCTGGACCCACGAGGAGCCCGCCGACCTCGACAGCGACAATGGTCCGCTGGTCTCGGTGCTGATCCCCTGCTTCAACGAGGAGAAGGTGATCGCCGCCTCGATCGCGCGGATCCTGGAGAGTGACTGGAAGAACCTGGAGGTGCTGGTCCTGGACGACGGCTCAAAGGACCGCACGGCCGACGAGGTCCGCGACCACTTCGCGAACGACCCGCGCGTGACGTTGCTGAGCTTCGAGAACGGCGGCAAGGCGCGGGCCGTGAACCGGGGCCTGGCCGTGGCCAAGGGCGAGTTCGTCGTGGCCCTGGACGCCGACACCCTGTTCCCGCCCGAGACCATCGGCCGGCTGGCCCGCTGGTTCCAGGACCCGGACATCGGCGCGGTGGCCGGCAACGCCATTGTCGGCAACCGGCTGAACATCGTCACCCGCTGGCAGGCCCTGGAATATGTCACCGCCCAGAACCTTGAGCGGCGGGCGCTGTCGGCCCTGGGCGCGGTCACCGTGGTTCCGGGCGCGGTCGGCGCGTGGCGCAAGAGCGTGCTGGACGCCCTGGGCGGCTATCCGGCCGACACCCTGGCCGAGGACCAGGACCTGACCATCGCCTGCCAGCGCGCCGGCTGGAAGGTGGCCTTCGACCCCGAGGCCCGCGCCTATACCGAGGCGCCTGACACGGTCGGCGGCCTCTTGAAGCAGCGCTTCCGCTGGTCTTTCGGCACGCTGCAGTGTGTTTGGAAGCACCGCCAGGCGATGTTCAATCCCAAGACCCCGGTGCTGGGATTCGTGGCCCTGCCGCAGATCTGGCTGTTCCAGATCATTCTGGCCGTGGCCGCGCCGCTGGTCGACCTGGCGGTGGTCTGGAGCCTGGTCGCCGGCCTCTACGGCGCGGTGGCCCACCCGGTGGAGTGGCGGCCCGACGACATGCTGCTGGGCCTGGCCTACTGGGCGATCTTCATCGCCGTGGACCTGTCGGCGGGCGCCCTGGGCATGGCCCTGGAGAAGCGCGCGCCCTGGGCCGACCTGCCGTTCCTGCCAGTCCAGCGGTTCGGCTATCGCCAGCTGATGTACTACGTCGTGGTCAAGTCGGTGGTCATGGCCATCCGCGGCGGCCGGGTCGGCTGGGGCAAGCTGGAGCGACGGGCGACGGCCTCGGTTGGGCCGAAGGGGTGAGTGGGGCCCAAAGCGGGGATCGTCACGCGGTTGCGATGTCGTTCCCGGTCCGGAGCGTTCCGGGCGCCCTCGTATGACAACGTTGACATTCCGGCGTTATCGTCTTGAGCGGCTCTGACACCGGTGGACAACGGTTGATGAAGTGGAAAAGTGTGACCGGTAACAGTTCCGCAGCGGCAAGGGTTTCCCTTGCCACGGGCGCGCAAACGGGCGGCGCGGGCGTCCTATCCGATAAGATAAGCGCGCAAGCCTTCACCTTATCGTCCGCGCGCGGTTGCGCCTGCGAAATAGCGCTCCTATAACCCGGCCACATTTCAGAAAGCCGTCGTCGAGACCGGGCCCTCATGAACATCCACGAACATCAAGCCAAAGCCGTACTCGCCGAGTTCGGCGCTCCCGTGCCGCGCGGCTTCGCCGCCTTCACGCCTGACGAAGCCGCCGCCGCCGCCGAAAAGCTGGGCACGCCGGTCTTCGTCGTGAAGAGCCAGATCCACGCCGGTGGCCGTGGCAAGGGCAAGTTCGAGGGCCTGGGCCCCGACGCCAAGGGCGGCGTCCGCGTCGTCAAGTCGGTCGAAGAGGTCCGCCTGAACGCCGAGGAAATGCTCGGCCGCGTGCTGGTGACCCACCAGACGGGCCCCAAGGGCAAGCAGGTCAACCGCCTCTACATCGAAGAAGGCGCGGCGATCGCCAAGGAATTCTACCTGTCGCTTCTCGTCGACCGCGCCTCGAGCAAGGTCTCGGTGGTCGCCTCGACCGAAGGCGGCATGGACATCGAAGAGGTCGCCCACGCGACCCCCGAGAAGATCCACACCTTCACCATCGATCCGGCGACCGGCGTGTGGCCTACCCACGCCCGCGCCCTGGCCAAGGCCCTTGGCCTGACCGGCGGTCTGGCCAAGGAAGCCGCCTCGCTGCTGAACCAGCTCTATACCGCGTTCATGGCCAAGGACATGGCCATGCTGGAGATCAACCCGCTGATCGTGACGGCGGATGATCACCTGCGCGTCCTGGACGCCAAGCTGTCGTTCGACGGCAACTCGCTGTTCCGCCACCCGGACATCAAGGCGCTGCGCGACGAGAGCGAAGAAGACCCCAAGGAAATCGAAGCCTCGAAGTACGACCTGGCCTACATCGCCCTCGACGGCGAAATCGGCTGCATGGTCAACGGCGCGGGCCTGGCCATGGCCACCATGGACATCATCAAGCTGTACGGCGCCGAGCCGGCCAACTTCCTGGATGTCGGCGGCGGCGCTTCGAAGGAGAAGGTCACCGCGGCCTTCAAGATCATCACCGCCGATCCGGCCGTGAAGGGCATCCTGGTCAACATCTTCGGCGGCATCATGCGCTGCGACATCATCGCGGAAGGCGTCATCGCCGCCGTGAAGGAAGTCGGTCTCCAGGTTCCGCTGGTCGTCCGCCTGGAAGGCACCAACGTCGAACTTGGCAAGAAAATCATCTCGGAAAGCGGCCTGAACGTCATCGCCGCCAACGATCTGTCTGACGGCGCCGAGAAGATCGTCGCCGCTGTGAAGGGCGCCCGCTAAATGTCGGTTCTGATCGGTTCGCAAACCAAGGTCATCTGCCAGGGCATCACCGGCGCTCAAGGCACGTTCCACACCGAGCAGGCCATCGCCTATGGCACCAAGATGGTCGGCGGCGTCACCCCGGGTAAGGGCGGCCAGACCCACATCGGCCTGCCGGTGTTCGACACCGTCGCCGAAGCCAAGGACCGCACCGGCGCCGACGCCTCGGTGATCTACGTCCCGCCGCCCTTCGCGGCCGACTCGATCCTGGAAGCCATCGAAGCCGAGATCCCGCTGATCATCTGCATCACCGAGGGCATCCCGGTGCTGGACATGGTCAAGGTCAAGAAGGCCCTGCAAGGTTCGCGTTCGCGCCTGATCGGCCCGAACTGCCCGGGCGTCCTGACGCCCAACCAGTGCAAGATCGGCATCATGCCGGGCTCGATCTTCTCGGAAGGCTCGGTCGGCGTCGTGTCGCGTTCGGGCACCCTGACCTACGAAGCCGTGTTCCAGACCACCAACGCCGGTCTCGGTCAGACGACCGCCGTCGGCATCGGCGGCGACCCGGTCAAGGGCACCGAGTTCATCGACGTGCTGGAACTGTTCCTGGCCGACGAAGCCACCAAGTCGATCGTCATGATCGGTGAAATCGGCGGCTCGGCCGAAGAAGAAGCGGCCCAGTTCCTGAAGGACGAAGCCAAGCGCGGCCGCAAGAAGCCCATGGTCGGCTTCATCGCCGGCCGCACGGCCCCTCCCGGCCGTCACATGGGCCACGCCGGCGCGATCGTGTCGGGCGGCAAGGGCGGCGCCGAGGACAAGATCGCGGCGATGGAAGAGGCGGGCATCCGCGTCTCGCCGTCGCCGGCCAAGCTGGGTGAAACCCTGCTTGAGGTCCTGAAGGGCTAACTAAATACCGAAACCCCGCCCCGCGCGGGGCCCAGGTTTTTTGCGACCGCCAGTCGACGATCCGAAAAAATCACCTGGGCCCCGCCGACAGACGGGCGCCCGGGTGATTGAGAGACTATATTTACGGGCTTGTTGTAGCGCTCCCGTAAAGCAGCGGATCTAAGGCGAAGAACGATGGCGGACGACGCAGGCATCATCAACCAGGTCTTGACCGAGACCAGCTTCCTCTACGGCGCCAACGCGGCGTTCGTGGAAGACCTCTACGCCCAGTGGGCGGAGAACCCCGGATCGGTCGAACCCTCGTGGAACGCCTTCTTCTCCAGCCTCGCCGAGCAGGCCGACCAGGTTAAGCGCGCCGCGCAGGACCCGGCCTGGACGCCCAAGAAGGTGGCGAGCGTCCGTCCGGACTGGCTGTCGGCCCTGGACGGCCAATGGGCCAGCGTCGCGCCGGCCGTCGAGGCCAAGGTCGCCAAGGCGATCGAAGGCAAGGCTCCGGGCTCCTCCGCCGAAGCCGTCCGCGCCGCCACGCTGGACAGCCTGCGCGCCATCATGATGATCCGGGCCTACCGGATGCGTGGCCACCTGGCCGCCAACCTCGACCCGCTGGGCCTGGATCCGCCGAAGGACGCCAGCGAGCTGGATCCGGCCACCTACGGCTTCGCCGAGGCCGACTACGACCGTCCGATCTTCCTCGACTACGTGCTGGGCCTGGAGACCGCGACGGTCCGCGAGATCCTGGCGATCGTCCGCCGCACCTACTGCGGCAATGTCGGCGTGCAGTACATGCACATCTCCGACCCGGCCGAGAAGGCCTGGCTGCAGGAGCGCATCGAGGGCCGCGACAAGGAGATCGTGTTCTCCAAGGAGGGCAAGGTCGCCATCCTGAAGAAGCTGATCGAGGCCGAGGGCTTCGAGCGCTTCCTGCACAAGCGTTTCCCCGGCACCAAGCGCTTCGGCCTGGACGGCGGCGAAGCCATGGTCCCGGCCATGGAGCAGATCATCAAGCGCGGCGGCGCCCTGGGCGTGAAGGACATCGTCCTGGGCATGCCGCACCGCGGTCGCCTGAACGTGCTGGCCGCCGTGATGGGCAAGCCCTACCACGTCATCTTCCACGAGTTCCAAGGCGGCTCGTCGGTCCCCTCGGACGTCGAGGGCTCGGGCGACGTGAAGTACCATATGGGCGCCTCGTCGGACCGTGAGTTCGACGACAACAAGGTCCACCTGTCGCTGACGGCCAACCCGTCGCACCTGGAAATCGTCAACCCGGTCGTGATCGGCAAGGCCCGCGCCAAGCAGGCGTTCCTGCTGCGCGAGACGCCGGACGCCGGCCGCGGCCACGTGCTGCCGCTGCTGCTGCACGGCGACGCGGCCTTCGCCGGCCAGGGCGTGGTGGCCGAGTGCTTCACCCTGTCGGGCCTGAAGGGCTACCGCACGGGCGGCACCATCCACTTCATCGTCAACAACCAGATCGGCTTCACGACCAGCCCGCGCTACTCGCGCTCGTCGCCCTATCCCAGCGACATGGCCCTGATGGTCGAAGCCCCGATCTTCCACGTGAACGGCGACGATCCGGAAGCCGTCGTCTTCGCCGCCAAGGTCGCGACCGAGTACCGCCAGAAGTTCGGCAAGGACGTGGTCATCGACATGGTCTGCTACCGTCGCTTCGGTCACAACGAAGGCGACGACCCGACCATGACGTCGCCGATCATGTACGCCAAGATCAAAGGCCACCCGCCGACCCGCGAGATCTACGCCAACCGCCTGATCGGCGAGGGCGTGATCACTCAGGCCGAGGGCGACGGCTGGGTGGGCGAGTTCGAGAAGTTCCTCGACGCCGAGTTCGACGCCGGCAAGGCGTACAAGGCCAACAAGGCCGACTGGCTGGACGGCAAGTGGGCCGGCCTGACCCTGCCGGGCGACGAGGATCGTCGCGGCAAGACGGCCTTCCCGAAGACCCGCCTGCTGGAGATCGGCCGCCAGATCACCACGATCCCCGACCGCATCGACGCCCACAAGACCGTGCGCCGCGCCATCGAGAACCGCCGCGAGGCGATCGAGAAGGGCGAGGGCATCGACTGGGGCACGGCCGAGCACCTGGCGTTCGCCACCCTGCTCGACGAGGGCCTGCCGGTCCGCCTGTCGGGTCAGGACTCGGTGCGCGGCACCTTCACCCAGCGCCATTCGGACATCATCGACCAGAAGACCGAAGAGCACTACACGCCGCTGAACAACATCCGCGCCGGCCAGGCCCACTACGAAGTGATCGACTCGGCCCTGTCGGAAGAGGCGGTGCTGGGCTTCGAATACGGCTTCTCGCTGGCCGACCCGAACACCCTGACCCTGTGGGAAGGCCAGTTCGGCGACTTCGTGAACGGCGCCCAGGTGGTGATCGACCAGTTCATCAGCTCGGGCGAGCGCAAGTGGCTGCGGATGAGCGGCCTGGTGATGCTGCTGCCGCACGGCTACGAAGGCCAGGGCCCCGAGCACAGCTCGGCGCGCCTCGAGCGCTTCCTGCAGTCGTGCGCGGAAGACAACATGCAGGTCGTCAACTGCACGACGCCGGCGAACTACTTCCACGCCCTGCGTCGCCAGATGCACCGCGAGTTCCGCAAGCCGCTGATCGTGATGGCCCCCAAGAGCCTGCTGCGCCACAAGCGCGCCGTCTCGAACCTGGCCGACTTCACCGAAGGCTCGACCTTCCACCGCGTGATGGTGGACGGCGCCGAGGCCGGTTGCGACGTCGGCGGGATCACGCTGAAGAGCGACGATCAGATCAAGCGCGTCGTCATCTGCTCGGGCAAGGTCTATTTCGACCTGGTCGACCAGCGCGCCAAGAACGGTCGTGACGACGTCTACCTGCTGCGTCTGGAGCAGTTCTATCCGTGGCCGATGAAGTCGCTGATGAACGTGCTCTCGCGCTTCAAGAACGCCGATCTGGTGTGGTGTCAGGAAGAGCCCAAGAACATGGGCGGCTGGACCTTCGTCGATCCCTGGCTGGAACTGACGCTGGACAAGCTGGACATCAAGGCCAAGCGCGCCCGCTATGTCGGTCGTCCCGCCTCGGCCTCGACGGCCGCTGGCCTGATGAGCCGCCACCTGAAAGAACTCGAGACCTTCCTCAATGAGGCCTTCGCGTAAAGCGTCGGACTTCAGACTAAAAAAGGAGTGCGGTGACGGATCCCGTCGTCGCACTCTCCAGAACCCCGCCGGACCAAACAAGAGAACTCGGAAAGCCCCATGGCCGACATCATGACCCCCGCCCTCGGCGAATCCGTCACGGAAGCGACGGTCGCCCGCTGGACCAAGAAGGCCGGGGAGGCCGTGAAGAAGGACGAGATCCTCGTCGAGCTGGAGACCGACAAGGTCAGCCTCGAAGTGGCCTCGCCCGCCGACGGCGTGCTGTCGGCCATCGGCGCCGAAGAAGGCGCGACCGTCGTTCCGGGCACGGTCCTGGGCGTGGTGACCGAAGGCGCCAGCGCCTCGGCCGCTCCGGCCGCCGCGCCCGCGCCGAAGGTCGAAGCGCCGAAGCCGGCTCCGGCGCCCGCCGCCGCGCCCGCTCCGGCCCCGGCCGCCGCTGCTCCGGCCGCCGCGCCGGTCAGCCCGGCCCCGGCCCGCATCGCCGCGGAGTCGGGCCTCGACCTGTCGAAGGTCGCCGGCACCGGCAAGGACGGCCGCGTGACCAAGGGCGACGCCCTGGCCGCCCTGGAGGCTCGCGCCGCCGCCCCGGCTCCGGCCGCCGCTCCGGCCGCGCCGCGCGCCCTGCACGAGCGTGAGGAACGCGTGAAGATGACGCGCCTGCGTCAGACGATCGCCCGCCGCCTGAAGGAAGCTCAGAACACCGCCGCCATGCTGACGACCTTCAACGAGGTCGACATGACGGCGGTCATGGCTCTGCGCGCCCAGTACAAGGACGTCTTCGAAAAGCGTCACGGCGTGAAGCTGGGCTTCATGTCCTTCTTCACCAAGGCCGTCGTCGCCGCCCTGAAGTCGGTTCCGGACGTCAACGCCGAGATTGACGGCACGGACATCGTCTACAAGAACCACTACGACATCGGCGTCGCCGTCGGCACCGACAAGGGCCTGGTGGTTCCGGTCGTTCGTGACGCCGACGTCCTGAACCTGGCCGAGATCGAAAAGGCCATCGGCGGTCTGGGCAAGAAGGCCCGCGACGGCCAGCTGTCCATCGAGGACATGCAGGGCGGCACCTTCACGATCACCAACGGCGGCATCTACGGTTCGCTGATGTCGACCCCGATCCTGAACGCGCCGCAGTCGGGCATCCTGGGCATGCACGCCATCAAGGAACGTCCGATGGTCGTGAACGGCAAGATCGAGATCCGGCCGATGATGTACCTGGCCCTGTCCTACGACCACCGTGTCGTCGATGGCGCCGGCGCCGTGACCTTCCTGGTCAAGGTCAAGGAAGCCCTGGAAGACCCGCAGCGCCTGCTGCTGGACCTCTAGAAGATCCCGAGAAGCCCGCCCTCACCGGCGGGCTTCTTCGCTTTTACGGCCCCGCGCGGTAGGCGTTGGGGCCGTTCTGCTTTTCGGGAGGCCGCCATGGCCAAGGACACGCTCTACCTGCTGCCGATGGGCTTTTCGAAGGACGGCGCGCAAAGGTTCTGCCCGGACTGCGCGATGATGGAAGGCTACCTCGCCGCCTATCCGCAGTTGCGCGACCGTCTGGACATCGTCCGTGTCGACTACGCCCGCCCGCGCCCGTCCCTGGTCGAGCGCCTGGGCGAGGACCACCAGAACGCCCCGACCCTGATCCTGGTCGAGGCGGCGCCGGACGCGGGTCCATACGGCGAGATCCAGTCGGCCAACGGCCTGTCGTTCCTCACCGACGCGCGGCCGATCACCCGCTGGCTGGCGGACCGTTACGGCCTAGCCGCGCCGCTCTAGCGGCTGGCCCGCAGCACCGCCTCGCTCAGGGCGGCGTAGTCGCCGTTGAAGTGGTGGCCGCCGGGCAGGCGGACCTTGGCGACCTCGGCGTCGGGCAGGTCGGGGCAGATGTCGGCGCGTTCTTTGTCGCCATAGACGCAGGTGATCTTCACGGCCTTCATCTCCGTGTCCTTGAGCGCGGCGATGGCCGGGCGGACGGGGAAGGAGTCGTGGCTGGCCAGGTTCAGCCAGCTGGCCGGATGGAAGCGCAGGTCGCCGTGCGGGCCGGTCCCGATCAGCACCACATGGCTGACCTGGGCGCGCAGGTCGGCCGGCAGGCGCGGAATGATGGCCGGCAGGGCGTCGGCGCCGAACGAATAGCCGATCAGGGTCACGTTCTTGCGGCCCCACAGCGCCTCGTACTGGCGCAGGTCCGTCGCCAGGTCGCCGGCCACGCCGTCCGGTGAGCGCCGGGCGCTGAAATAGGCCAGGGAGTTGATCCCAACGGTCGGCACGCCGTCGTCGGCCAGGCGCGAGGCGACCTTCTGGTCCAGCGGGCCCCAGCCGCCATCGCCCGAATAGAACACCGCCAGGGTGTCGCCCGGCTTGGCGCTGGGCGCCAGCACCACGGGCTTGGCCGGCGCGGGCGCGGCGGCGGCCCCGGTCATGGCGAGGACGGACAAGGCGGCGGCGAGGCGAAGGCGCGGGCTCATGTCGACATGACGCCACGGCCCCGTGGCGCTCTCCAGGCGCTCTCTTGTCACGCTTGTGGCGGTCCGGCCCGAAAGAGGGCGCCGACATGGCCGCCCAAATAGCCAATCTCCTTGATTTTCAAGGGCGCGGACGTCGAAAGCGGGTTCCGTTTTCGGCCCGTTGCCTCTAAGGAACACGCGCCTCCAGAGGTCTGACACTAGGGCCGGCGAGGCCCCATATATTGTCCGGCGCCGCTCACGGCGCGTCCTCAAGGCGGTAGACCCATGGCTCAGTATGACGTCGTCATCATCGGTGGCGGTCCCGGTGGCTACAACGCGGCGACCCGCGCCGGCCAGCTGGGTCTGAAGACCGCGATCGTCGAAGGCCGCGGCAAGCTGGGCGGCACCTGCCTGAACGTCGGCTGCATGCCCTCGAAGGCCCTGCTGCACGCCTCGGAAATGTACGCGGCCGCGACCGGTCCTGAGTTCGCCAAGCTGGGCATCGAGGTGAAGCCGAAGCTGAACCTCGTCCAGATGATGGCCCAGAAGGCCGAGAGCGTCGAAGCCCTGACCAAGGGCGTCGAGTTCCTGATGAAGAAGAACAAGGTCGACTACCTGAAGGGCTGGGGCCGCATCGACGGACCCGGCAAGGTGGTCGTGAAGGCCGAGGACGGTTCGGAAACCGTGCTCGAAACCAAGAACATCGTGATCGCCACCGGCTCGGAGCCGACCCCGCTGCCGGGCGTGATGATCGACAACAAGCGCATCATCGACTCGACCGGCGCCCTATCGCTGCCGGAAGTGCCCAAGTCGCTGGTCGTGGTCGGCGCCGGCGTCATCGGCCTGGAGCTGGGCTCGGTCTGGAAGCGCCTGGGCGCTGAGGTCACCGTGGTCGAGTTCCTTGACCGCATCCTGCCGGGCACCGACGCTGAAGTCGCCACCGCCTTCCAGAAGATCCTGACCAAGCAGGGCTTCAAGTTCTCGCTCGGCGCCAAGGTCACCGGCGCCGAAGCCGGCGCCAAGGGCGTCAAGCTGACCCACGAGCCGGTCGCCGGCGGCGAGGCCACGACGATCGAGGCCGACTACGTGCTGGTCGCCATCGGCCGTCGTCCGTACACCCAAGGCCTGGGCCTGGAGACGGTCGGCATCACGCCGGACAAGCGCGGCATGATCGCCAACGACCACTACAAGACCGGCGTCGACGGGATCTGGGTGATCGGCGACGTGACCTCGGGTCCGATGCTGGCCCACAAGGCCGAGGACGAGGCCGTGGCCTGCATCGAGCTGATCGCGGGCAAGGCCGGCCACGTGAACTACGACATCATCCCCGGCGTCATCTACACCAGCCCCGAGGTCGCCACGGTCGGTAAGACCGAGGAGGACCTGAAGGCCGCGGGCGTCGCCTACAAGGTCGGCAAGTTCCCGTTCCTGGCCAACAGCCGCGCCAAGATCAACCACGAGACCGACGGCTTCGTGAAGGTGCTGGCCGACGCCAAGACCGACCGCATCCTGGGCGCCCACGCCGTGGGTCCCAACGTCGGTGACATGATCGCCGAGATCTGCGTGGCCATGGAATTCGGCGGCGCCTCGGAAGACGTGGCCCGCACTTGCCACCCGCACCCGACCCGCTCGGAAGCCTTCCGCCAGGCGGCGATGGGCGTCGAGGGCTGGACGATGCAAGCCTAGCGATGGGGCAGGCCTAAGGGCCAGCCGGGCGGGCGACCTGTCCGAAAGTTAATGTTGGCGTTCGCGCAATCGAACGTAGAGTGGCGGGGTTTCGGAGACGGAGCCCCGCCATGTTTCTGTCCGCCCTGGCCCTGGCCGCCGCCCTTCAGGCCGCGCCGTTGGTCGAAATGCCCGCCGCACCGCCCGTCCAGTTGCCGCCTCCGCGGACCGCCACGGAAACGCGGGGCGCCAAGCAGCTTAAGGCCTGGCAGGCCAAGCCGCTTGAGACTTGGCAGGCGCGGATGGAGCAGATCGCCAAGTGCCGAGGCTACCGTGTTGAGCGCGCTCGGGGCGCGGCGGCCGAACCTCCAGTCTCGACCAAGATCCTGGCCCACCGCTCGCCTGGCCTGGCCAAGCGGATGGGCGAGCTGCCGCCGGCGCACGGCGAGCGCGCGGTTTTGCGCACGGTCGATGGCTGCGCCGTCTCGACCCCGATCGTGGCCCGGATGGACGCCCCTCAGCCCTGAGCCAGCGTCCTGAACGTCACCGAATAGCGCCGCGCCTCCAGCGGCGGGATGCTGTGCTCCCAGTCCGTCCGTGACGCGCCGCTGAGCAGATAGGCCGAGCGCGGCGCTGCCTCGAACGCCCGCCGCTCCCAGCCTTGGCCGTTCGCGCGACGGAAGCGGAACCGGCAGGGCGCCAGCAGCGACACCCCCGCCACTTGGCCGAACTCCGGCCGGTCGCGATGCCAGCCGATCGCCGCGCCCGGCTCGTACAGCGAGATCAGCGCCTGCGCGAGGGCCTCGGGCGCGTGGCCGGTGAAGGCGGCGACCGTTTCGCGCAGCGGCAGCAGGAAGTCCGGGATCGGCGTGGCGGCGTCCAGGCTGCGGCGACCGAAGTCGTAGCGCCAGCCGAACGAGACCACCTGGCGGTGGCCAGTGTAGCCCCGGAACTCGAACGGCTTGAACGGCAGGGTCTCGAACCGGGCGGCGAGGTCGCGCTCTTCCGCGGACGAGATCAGCTCCGGGCGATAGCGCAGGCCTTCGGGCAGGCCGGGCGGCGGCTGGGGCGCGAAGAGGTCGGCTTGCAAGCTCATGGACGCCTGAGATAGGCGCGCCCCGCCCACGAAAAAGGCCCCGCCTAGAGGGGAGGCGGGGCCTAAGTCGCTTGAGGGGAGAAACGCCCCGAAACGCGGGCGGTACGCGTACTAAAGCCTAGAACTCTTCCCAGTCGTCGCTGGAGGCCTGGGGCGAGGCGCCCACGGCCTTGGCCAGCTTGGCCTGGGCGGCGGCGACCGGGTTGGCGCCGGGACGGCTGGTCTGGGTGGCCAGGGCCGGACCCTTGCTGGACGCCGGCGCGGCCGGGCGCGGGGCGGGGGCCGCCGGACGCGGAGCCGAGCGGCTGGTCGAAGCGCTGACCGCGACGCTGGCCGCGCCCGAGGCGCCGCCGACGCGGAACTTCGAGATCATCTGCACCAGGTTGCCGGCCTCGCTCTTCAGCGAGTGCGCCGCGGCGGTCGACTGCTCGACCATGGCGGCGTTCTGCTGGACGGTCTGGTCCATCTGGTTGACGGCGGCGTTGACCTGGTTGAGGCCGGTGGCCTGCTCCTGGCCCGACGACGCGATCTCGCCGACCAGGGCGTCGATTTCGCCGACCTTGACGACGATGGCCTGAAGGGCCTCGCCCGTCTGGCCGACCATGCTGACGCCTTGGTTGACCTGCTGCGACGAGGTCGAGATCAGGGTCTTGATCTCCTTGGCGGCGTCGGCCGAGCGCTGGGCCAGGGCCCGCACTTCCTGGGCGACGACCGCGAAGCCGCGGCCGGCTTCGCCCGCCCGCGCCGCCTCGACGCCGGCGTTCAGGGCCAGCAGATTGGTCTGGAAGGCGATCTCGTCGATCACGCCGATGATCTGGCTGATCGACTGCGACGACTTCTCGATCTCGTTCATCGCGTTGACGGCGTTGCTGACCACGACGCTGGAGCGCTCGGCGTCGCCGCGGGCCGAGCCCACGACCTTGCTGGCTTCCAGGGCGCCGGCCGACGAGCGACGCACCGTGGCGGTGATCTCGTCCAGGGCGGCGGCGGTTTCTTCCAGGCTGGCGGCCTGCTGCTCGGTGCGGCGCGACAGGTCGTCGGAGGCCGAGGCGATTTCGTCCGAGCCGGCGCCGATGCCCCTGGCGGAGTTGACGATGGTGCGCATCGCTTCTTCCAGCTGCACGATGGCGCCGTTGAAGTCGGTTTGCAGGCGCTGGTAGGCCTCGGGAAATTCCTGATCGAGACGGTAGGTCAGGTCGCCATCGGCCAGATGGTTCAGGGCGGAGGCGATGACCTCCATGACCATGGCCTGCTCCTTGGCGGCGGCCTCGGCGATTTCCTGGTTACGGCGGCGCTCGGCTTCGGTCTCGGCGTTGGCGCGGGCCTGGGCGGCCTCGGCGGTGCGCAGGGCCACGGCGTTGTCCTTGAACACCTGGACCGAGCGGGCCATGGCGCCGACCTCGTCCTTGCGCTCGGCGCCCTTGACCTCGACATCGACCGAGCCGTTGGCCAGGACTTCCATGGTCTTGGCGGTGGCGGCCAGCGGGGCGGCGATCTTGGAGCGACCGATCCACAGGGCCAGCACCAGGGCGGCGCTGGCGGCGATCAGGCCGAACAGGATCGAGAAGATCTGCCCCGCGGCGGCCTCCTTGGAGGCCTTCTCGACCATCCGCGCCGTCTCGGCGGTGTGGGTGTTGGTGTAGGCGTTGACGTCCGCGGTCAGCTTGGTGATTTGCGGATCGATCTCGACCATCACCATCTTGGCCGCGTCGTTCATGTTCTGCTGGCCGAGGTCCGCGCCGCTGCGGGCGCTGGCGTAGATTTTGTCGAGACGCGTCTTGAACTCGTTCACGGTCTTGGTCGTGTCAGGCTCGGACTTCTTTACGCCGGCCAGCAGGGTGGTGGCTTCCTTGTAGGCGATGTCCAGATCCTCGCTGGCGTCCTTGCCCTCGGCCGAGGCGCCGTCATAGGCGATCGTCCGGTAGGCGGCGTAGCCCATCGTCGCGACGCGGCGGCTGAACCGCGCGATGTTCAGCTCGGCGGGGGCGCGCTGTTCCACCAGAATCTTGGTGTTGGCCTCGACCTTGCGCGCCTGCACGACGCCGAGGCCCACGATCACCAGGGCGATCAGGGTCAGGATGACGGCGGGCAGGGCCACCTTGGTGGAGATCTTCAGATCGTCGAACTTCATCGGAGCCTCGTGCGGCGGCGCGCTCGCGGAGAACGTGCGTTTTCACGTCTAGAAGACCGGCAGGCCCGTAAAATCGCGGTTAATGCCCCGCTCCAATTGGGTTTTCGCGACGTTCCGCCGCACCCATCGCGGGTATTCAGGCCTTGGGATGCGCCGCCTGGTAGGCCGCCAGCAGGCCGGCCGCGTCGACCTGGGTGTAGCGCTGGGTCGTCGAAAGCGAGGCGTGGCCCAGGAGATCCTGGATCGCCCGGAGGTCCGCGCCGGCCCCCAGCAGGTGGGTGGCGAAGGCGTGGCGGAAGGCGTGCGGCGTGACGCGGTCGGAAAGGCCCAGGCGCCCGCGCAAGGTCTGGACCAGCCCCTGGACGTGGCGTGGCGACAGCGGCCCGCCGCGCTTGGCGCGGAACAGCGGCTCGTCGGGACCCAGCACGAAAGGCAGCTCGTCGACATAGGTGGCGACGGCGTCGCGCACGGCGTCCAGCACCGGGACGATGCGGGTCTTGCCGCCCTTGCCCGTGATGCGCAGGGCCTGCCCCAGCGGCGCGTCGGCCCAGGTCAGTGACAGGGCCTCGCTGATCCGCAGGCCGCAGCCCCACAGCAGGGTCAGGACCGCCTCGTCGCGGGCGGTCTCCCAGGGCTCGCGCTCGGTGTCCTCGGCCGCCTCGGTGATCAGGCCGCGCGCCTGATCCTCGGAGACGGGACGGGGCAGGCCGACCTTCAGGCGCGGGCCGCGCACCAGCTCGACGGCGGCGTTGGCCACGCCGTGACGCTGGTCCAGATAGCGGTGGAAGGCGCGGATCGACGACAGGGCCTGGGCGATCGAGCGCGGGGCCAGGGCGTCCTCGCCCTGTCTGCGGAAGGCCAGGTAGCCGCGCAGGTCGGCGGTCGAGATTTCGCCCATGGCGGAAAGGCTCACGGCCTCGCCCCGATGCCGCTCCAGGAAGTTCAGATAGGCCAGGACGTTGTCGCCATAGGCCCGCACCGTGCGCGGCGAGGCCCGGCGCTCCAGCGTCAGGTAGTCCAGCCAGGCGGCGTAGGCCTGGCGCCCAGACCTGACGCCTGGCGTCATAGGACGGGCCAGCGCTCGGCCGTGCGCTCGACGACGCGGGCCAGGAAGTTGACCAGCTCGGCGCCCATGTCCGGTGTGAAGCCTTCGGGATCCTTGGAGCCGAAGGCGATGAGGGCCTCGCGACGCGGCTCCCAGATGGCCATGCGGACCAGGGCCATGCTGCGGATGGTCTCAGCGCGGTCGCCGAACAGCGGCAGGGCCGGGGCGAAGAAGCCCATGCGGGCGATCGGCGCCTCGCCCACGATCATGTCGACCTGGCCCTCGGCCAGGGCGAACCAGCCGGCCGGGACGCGGCTGGGACCTTCCAGGGCGACGATGCCGGCAGTCAGGCCGAAGCGCAGCATCGCCATTTCGTCGACGCGACGGGCGAGGTCGGCGTGATTGCGGGCGTCGAGCATGTCGATCACCGCGGCGTGGGTCTGCGCCTGGGCCGAATAGTTGGCGCGGGCGTTGGCCTCGATCGCCTGGCGGACGCTGGCCTCGCGCTGGTGGGCGGCGGCGGCGCGGGCCAGGGCGGCGGGGCCGAAATCGATGACGTTGGCCGCGTCGACCCGCAGGCCCAGCTCGCCCAGCAGGTTCTCGTCCTGGCGCAGGAATTCCGGCTGGACGCGCAGGAAGTCGCGCACGCTTTCCGCGTCGACGGGTTTCCTGTTGGCGTTCGTCGCGTCGCTCATCGTCATCCCCACCGGCAAAAAGACTCTCCGTCCCGATGAAGCGCCAAGACGGTTAATGTCCGCTTGATGATGATGCGCGCGCCGCTCTCGACCTGGGGACGGTTTGGCGGCAAAAGCATCCGGCCATGTCCCGTATCGCTTCCGTCCTTCTGCCGATGCCGTTGCCGGAGGCCTTCGACTACGCCGAGCCGGAGGGACTCGATCTGAGCATCGGCGACCACGTCGCCGTGCCGCTGGGCCCGCGCGTGATTCGCGGCGTGGTCACCGCCCTGCGCGACGGGACGGGTGGCAACCGGCCGCTGAAGGTCGTGCAGGGCCGCGTCGACGATCCGCCGCTGCCGCCGGGCGTGCTGGCCTTCGTCGAGTGGGCCGCGCGCTATTCGGTGGACCTGCCCGGCTGGCCGCTGGCCATGGCCCTGCGCGGCCTGCGCCATCCGCCGCCCAAGCCCGACAAGGTGCTGGTCCTGACCGGCGCCCAGCCCGCTCGCATGACCCCGGCCCGCCTGAAGGTGCTGGCCGCCGCCGAGGGGGTGAAGCTTTCCGGCGCGGCCCTGGCCTCGACCGCCGGCGTCTCGGCCGGGGTGGTCAAGGGCCTGGTCGACGAGGGCGTCCTGGCGGTCGACTTCGTGGAGCCCGAGCGCGGCCTGCCGCAGCCCGACCTCTCCTTGCCGCCACGCGACCTGAACCCCGGCCAGGCCGCCTGCGTCGAGGTGTTGACGCAGATGCTGGACGCCGGCGGCTTCCAGGCGGCGCTGCTGGACGGGGTGACGGGGTCGGGCAAGACCGAGGTCTATCTGGAGACCGTCGCCGCCGCCCTGAAGGATCCGGACGCCCAGGTCCTGGTGCTGCTGCCCGAGATCGCCCTGACCCAGGCGGTCCTGGCCCGCTTCGAGCAGCGGTTCGGCGCGCTCCCGGCCGAGTGGCACTCGGGCGTCTCGCCGCCGCGCCGCCGGCAGGTGTGGGAGGCGGTGGCCAGCGGCGACGCGCGGATCGTGGTCGGGGCCCGCTCGGCCCTGTTCCTGCCGTTCAAGAAACTGCGCCTGGTCGTGGTCGACGAGGAGCACGACAGCTCGTTCAAGCAGGAAGAGGGCTTCATCTACCAGGCCCGCGACCTGGCCGTGGCCCGCGCCAAGATCGAGGGCGCGACCGTGCTGCTGGCCTCGGCGACGCCGTCGCTGGAGAGCCTCTACAACGCCCAGATCGGCCGCTACCGCTGGCTGCGCCTGTCGGCCCGCCATGGCGCGGCCCAGCTGCCCGACATCGGCCTGATCGACATGCGCCGGACGCCGCCGGAGCCCGGCCGCTGGCTGTCGCCGCCGCTGATCAAGGCCATGGCCGTGACCTTGCAACGCGGCGAGCAGGCCATGCTGTTCCTGAACCGCCGGGGCTATGCGCCGCTCGTTCTGTGCAAGGCCTGCGGCGAGAAGATGAAGTCGCCCGACACCGACAGCTGGCTGGTCGAGCACCGCTATACCGGACGGCTGGTCTGCCACCTGACGGGCTTTTCGATGAAGAAGCCCGAGGCCTGTCCGCACTGCGGGGCCAAGGACTCTCTCGTTTCGATCGGCCCCGGCGTGGAGCGGGTGGAGGAGGAGGCGCGACACATCTTCCCCGACGCGCGGGTGGCGGTCTTCTCGTCCGACACGGTGATGGACGCCGAGGCGGCCAAGACCCTGGTGGCGACCATGGCGGCGGGCGAGATCGACATCCTGGTCGCCACCCAGGCGGCGGCCAAGGGTCACAACTTTCCGAACCTGACCCTGGTGGGCGTGGTCGATGCCGACCTCTCCTTGAGGGGCGGGGACCTGCGGGCCGGCGAAAGGACCTTCCAGCTGCTGGCCCAGGCCGCCGGCCGGGCGGGACGCCACGAGAAGCCGGGCCGGGCCCTGCTGCAGACCTATTCGCCCGACCACGCGGTGATGCAGGCCCTGGCCGCCCAGGACCGCGACGCCTTCGTCGAGGCCGAGATGGGCATGCGCCAGGACGCCGGCCTGCCGCCGTTCGGCCGTCTGGCGGCGGTGATCGCCTCGGGCCCGGACGGCGCGGCCCTGGACGCCTATGTCGAGGCCCTGGCGGCCGTGATCCCCAACGCCGAGGGGGTCGAGGTGTTCGGCCCGGCCGACGCGCCGCTGGCCATCGTGCGCGGCCGCCGGCGCAAGCGCTTCCTGGTCCGGGCCGAGCGCAATGTCGACCTGCAGGGCTTCATGGCCGCCTGGCGGGCGCGGGCCAAGGTCCCGAACTCGGTCCGCGTGGTGATCGACGTGGACCCGTACAGCTTCCTCTAGACCTTCCTCCTAGCGGGGGAGGATTTCAGTTCGTCGGCTCGGCCTTTTCCAGGACCGGCGCGTCGCCCACCGGCTGGCGGGCGCGCAAGGGCACGGCGGGGATCATCAGGATGGCCGCCAGGCCCGCGGCGACCACGAACAGGGCCGCGACCATCACGCCGCTCACCGCATGGACCAGGGCGGCCTGCAGCACCGGATCGGCGTGGGCGGCCTCGCCCTTGGCCGCGGCCTGCACCGCCATGCCTTCCAGTTTGCCCAGATCCAGCCCGCCACCTGGCAGGTTGGCCAGGCGCGCGGTCAGCAGCGTCCCGGCCAGGGCCGCGCCGACGGTCGAGCCGATCTGGCGGAAGAACTGGTTGGAGCTGGTGGCCACGCCCAGATCGCGCGGGTCGACGGCGTTTTGGGTGGCGATGTTGAACAGGCTCTGGCCCGGTCCCAGGCCCAGGCCCACGAAGGCCAGCAGCAGGCACAGCAGCGGCAGGCTGGTGATCTTGGACAGGTCGTGCAGCAGGAACACCGCGACCAGCAGGGTCGAGGCCCCGGCGATCATGAACGGCTTGTACTTGCCGGTCTTGGTGACCAGCTGGCCGGCGATGGTGCTGCCCACGATCAGGCCGGCCATCAGCGGCAGCATGGTCATGCCGCTGACCGTGGCCGGCACGCCCCGGCCCAGCTGCAGGAACAGCGGCAGGAACATCACCACGCCCATGAAGGCCATGGAGATCAGGAAGCCGGCGGTGTTGGCGGTGGTGAACACCTTGTTCTGGAACAGGTGCATCGGCAGGATCGGGTTACTCACCCGGGTCTCGACGAAGACGAAGGCGGCCAGCGACACGGCGGCCAGGGCGAACAGGCCAAGGCTCCGCGGCGAGCCCCAGGCGAAGTTGTGCCCGCCCAGGCTCAGCACCAGCAGCAGGGGCACGAAGGCGCAGATCAGGAGGGCCGCGCCCAGGAAGTCGATCTTGCCCGCGCGGCGATGCTCCAGCGGCGGCATCTTCACGATGACCATGAACAGCGAGAGCAGGCTGAGCGGCAGGTTGACGTAGAACACCCAGCGCCAGCCGGCGACCGTGTGGGTCCCGACCTGCACCGTGCCGTGGTCGGTGAAGTAGCCGCCGATGATGGGGCCCAGCACGCTGGCCAGGCCGAAGACCGAGCCGAAGATCCCGGCGAACTTGCCCCGCTCGCGCGGCGGATAGAGGTCGGCGATGATGGCGAAGGCGGTGGTGAACAGCGCCCCGCCGCCGATCCCCTGCAGGGCGCGGAAGACGATCAGCTGGACCATGCCCGGCACGCCCAGGATGGTCCCGAACTCGCCCGAGATCCCCGACAGCCACGAACCGGCCAGGAAGATGCTGATGCCGGTGATCAACACGGGCTTGCGGCCGAAGATGTCGCCCAGCTTGCCCCAGATCGGCACCATGACCGTCGAGGTCAGCAGGTAGGCGGTGGTCACCCACGAATAGAGATTGAGGCCGTTCAGCTCGGAGATGATCCGCGGCATGGCCGTCGAGACGATCGTCTGGTCCAGGGCGCTGAGCAGGAAGACGATCATCAGCGCCGCCAGGGTGGTGCGGCGCTCGGTGTCGGTGAAGGTCTGGGAGGTCATCGAAGCCCTAGGGAGCGTGATAGCCGGGGCCGCCGACCTATCACGCTCCCAGGGTCCGAAGTAGAGCCTTGTTCGCCTAGTGCTCCTTCTTGGTCCCGCGCTTGCGGGCCAGCATGTTCAGGCCCTCGACGCCGGCCGAGAAGGCCATGGCCGTGTAGATGTAGCCCTTGGGCACATGGGCGCCGAAGCCCTCGGCGATCAGCACGGTGCCGATCATCAGCAGGAAGCCCAGGGCCAGCATGACCACGGTCGGGTTGTTGTTGATGAAGTTGGCCAGCGGGTCGGCGGCCAGCAGCATCACGGTGACGGCGGCGATCACGGCGATGATCATGATCGGCAGGTGATCGGTCATGCCGACGGCGGTCAGGATCGAGTCGATCGAGAACACCAGGTCCAGCAGGATGATCTGGAAGATCGCCGAGCCGACGTTGGAGATGACCTGGGTGGCCTTGTCCTTCTCCAGCACGTCGTCGCTCTTGCCGGGGTCGACCGTGTGGTGGATCTCCTTGGTCGCCTTCCAGATAAGGAAGGCGCCGCCGGCGATCAGGATCAGGTCACGCCACGAGAAGGCGGTCTCGAAGCCCGGCTCGCCGTGCGAACCGACGGGGCCGTTGATGCCCAGGTCGAAGACCGGGGCGGTCAAGCCGACGATGAAGGCGATGGTCGATAGCAGGACCAGGCGCATGATCAGCGCCAGCGAGATGCCGATGCGGCGGACCCTGGTCCGGTGCTCGGGCGGCAGCTTGTTGGACAGGATCGAAATGAAGACCAGGTTGTCGATCCCCAGAACCACTTCCATCACCACCAGGGTCACCAAGGCGGCCCAGGCGGCCGGGTCGGTGACGAGGCCAAGGAGTTCTGTCATCGGGTCTCTCTAAGGTTTGTCGGGAGGAAGATCGTTCGCGTACGCATACATGTAACACAGGCCAGATAGGCGGGTAACGCCGATCTTTCCACCCTCGGGGTCGAAAACGCATCGCGAGGGTCTGGGCGTCGCCGCCATGAAGCCCTCGGACGTCGCGCGGCGTCCAGGTCGATTCCCCGCCCGGCTCGGCGTTTACGGCGCCGCTTTATTGGGCATGGCCACGCTTGGCGGCGTGCAATCGGTTGCCTCGAAAGTGGCCGTCGGCATGGTTTTCTGGGGATAAGTTCGCGGGCCGGAAAGCCTCTTCGCGAGGGGTTTCGACTTTGCTGGACAACAGCTCTTTCGCCGCCTCCGACAGATCACCTTTCGGACCCCAGTGATCTGCTTTTCGTGCAAGGTCTCGGCGGATAATTCCCTGCGTGAGGTCTTCAATATCCAGGGTGACAAGTCGTCGCGTCTGCTCTGAGCCGCGATTGCCGCCAACCTGCTCTGATCGTCCGGAGCCCCCGTCATGTCATAGAAAACCCGTGCCGCGCGCCCATGAAGACCTGGGTTTTCAGACGGAAATGGCGCCGTTTGACGTTCGCAAGTGCGGCATAAAGACTCTTTTCACGTCTTCCTGAGAGGGTTAAGCCTTAGCCCAGTGACGCGGGGGAGTACCCACAGCATGACGAAACGGACGAGGACCCTTCTGGGTTCCCTGGCCGCTGCCGCCATGATCAGCCTCGTGCCGATGTCCGGCGCGAATGCTGACGGCTACTGGCAGTGCGTTCCGTTCGCGCGTCTGATGTCGGGCATCCAGATCTTCGGTGACGCCCGCACGTGGTGGACCCAAGCCGCCGGCAAGTACGACACGGGCTCGGTCCCGAAGATCGGCTCGGTGCTCTCGTTCAAGCCTACCGCCCGCATGAACCTCGGCCACGTGGCGTTCGTCAGCCAGGTGCTCACCGACCGGGTCATCCAGGTCACCCACGCCAACTGGTCGATCATCGAGGGCGATCGCGGCCAGATAGAAAAGGACGTCACCGTCGTCGACGTCTCGCCCAACGGCGACTGGACCGAGGTCAAGGTCTGGTACGACCCGATCCGTGATCTCGGCACCACGGTCTATCCGACCAACGGCTTCATCTATCAGGACGCCCAGGCGACCAAGATCGCCATGGCCACCAGCAAGATCGCCATGGCCCAGAACGCCGTGGTCTCGGCCGCCAAGCAGGCCGCCAACCAAGTGGCTTCGTCGGTCCGAGCCTCGCCGCTGGACATCATCGGCCAGGCCGCCGACTCGACCGATCGTATCGCCGCCCTGATCGAGGCCGCCGCTGGTGGCGGTTCGTCCTCGAACGACAATAGCAACAAGCCGAACGCTCCCCGTTAAGGCGCGAGCGCGTTGACCTTGAGCACGGGCCGGGGCACACCCGACCCGCAGCAGGGACGGCGTCATGCTTAGAATCCTACGTCACGGCGCTCCGGGCTTCGAATCCGGCGGCCTGTCGCCCGACTGGCGGGTGCCGGCCGACGCCGTCTGGATCGAGCTGGTCGATCCCACCCGCGCCGAGGAAGTCGCCGTCGAGCAGTCGATCGGCCTGCTGTTGCCCACCCGTGAAGAGATGGCCGAGATCGAGGCCTCCTCGCGCCTCTACCAGGAGGACGGCGGCACGTTCATGACCGCCACGGTGCTGGTCAACGCCGACGGCGACCTGCCGACCGCCGCGCCGGTCACCTTCGTCCTGGCCGGGGCGCGCCTGGTCACCATCCGCTATGTCGAACCGCGCGCTTTCTCAGTGTTCGCCGCCCAGGCCGAGCGCCAGCCCAGCCTGTGTCCGAACGGCCTGCAGACGTTCCTGGGCCTGCTGGACGCCATCGTCGACCGCACCGCCGACATCCTCGAGCGCACGGCCGCCGAGGTCGAGGTGCAGTCGCGCGCCATCTTCAGCCGCCCGCGCGGCGCGGCGTTCGAGCAGATCCTGAACCGCCTGGGCCGGGCCCAGAACATCAATTCCAAGGCGCGCGACAGCCTGGTCAGCCTGGCCCGCCTGCTCAGCTTCGCGGCCCTGGCCGAACAGTTCGACGGCTCCAAGGAGCTGCGCGACCACCTCAAGTCGCTGCAGCGCGACGTCCAGTCGATCACCGACCATTCCAGCTACCTGGCCGGCAACATCACCTTCCTGCTCGACGCGGCCCTGGGGCTGATCAACATCGAGCAGAACTCGATCTTCAAGGTGTTCTCGGTCTTCTCGGTGATCTTCCTGCCGCCGACCCTGATCGCCGGGATCTACGGCATGAACTTCGAGCACATGCCCGAGCTGCGCTGGATCGAGGGCTATCCGATCGCCATTGGCCTGATGTTCCTGGCCGCCGGCGCGCCGCTGCTGTGGTTCAAGCGCAAGGGCTGGCTGTAGGGACGGAGCTGCGACTTTCTGTCGCGGTCTGAACCATTGCTTAAAGCTGATCTGGCACGGTGAACGCTGTTTCCGCGTTTTCCTCGCCCTTCCGAGCGCTCCTAGACCGCACGATGTCCGATGCCGCGTCTCCGCGACCGAGCCTGATCCGAACCCTGCACGCCTCCGTGGTGCGCGAGGCGGTCGAGGCGCACGTCCGCTACCTGAAGGGCCTGCCCAAGGGGCGGCGCGCGGTGCTGCAGTACGTCAATCTCAACAACTACGAGCTGGACGGCGTCGACCTGTCGGAAGCCGACCTGACCGGGGCGCTGCTGGGCGGGGCCTCGCTGCGCGGCGCCAAGCTGACGCGGGCCACCCTCTACGGGACCGACCTGCGCGATTCCGACCTGCGTGACGCCGACCTCTCGCGCTGCGACATGCGCGGGGCCTGCCTGCGGGGCGCGAACCTGGGCGGGGCGAACCTGGCCAACTGCGACCTGCGCGAGGGCGTCACCGCCGTGCAGGACGACGAGAAGGGCCTGCGGATCCTGGAGCACTCCAAGCGGCCGGGCGAGCTGGACTACGCCATGCTGCAGGGGGCCAACCTGGCCGGGGCCCAGATGTCGGGCGCCTTCGCGCGCCAGGCCGATTTCACCGACGCCGACCTCTCGAACGTCACCCTGCAGGGCGCCAGGCTGACCAAGGCCTGCATGGACGGGGCGAACCTGTCCGGCGCCAACCTGCACAACGCCGAGATGAACCAGGTCTCGCTGCGCCGCGCGGTGATGGTGGGCGTCGACATCAGCGGCGCGGATTTGCGCGACGCCGACCTGAGCGAGGTGCTGCGCGCCCCGCCGCCGATCATCTATGTCGACGACGAGCCCTTGCATGAGGTGCTGGAGGCGCACGAGCTGTTCTGCAAGTCCGACGGCCGCGAGGGCAGGGTCGGCAAGCTGGCGGACGTCGACTTCCGTCCGTTGAAGCGCCTCAAGGACCGCCGTCTCAGCGGCCTCAACGCGCCCAAGGCGGTGTTTTTCGGCATGGACCTGGACGGCGTCCAGCTGCAGGGCGCCAACCTCGCCGGCGCGGACCTGCGCGGGACCAAGCTGCGCGGGGCCGACCTGCGCGGGGCCCGCCTGGTCGACGCCCAACTGGCGCGCGCGGATCTCACCGGCGCCAAGCTGGGTCCGCTGAAGATCGCCGAGGAGCGGGTGATCCGCACCGACCTGACCCGCGCCGTGCTGCGCGGGGCCAATCTGGAGGGCGCCAGCGCCCCGCGCGCCCGGCTGATCGAGGCCGACCTGACCCGCGCCAAGCTGGACGGGGCCGACCTGACGGGCGCCGAAATGCCGGCCGGCTTCAGCGTCTGAATCCCCGTCTCCAACGTAAAGGACGTAGGGTTCGTGACTGACATGATCCCGACAACGGACGTGGCCATCCTGCCCGCGCGGCAGGGGCCGCCCGAACGCGGAGCCGCCGGAACCATGATCCACGCCATCACGCCGATCACGCTGCTGTGCGTGGTCGCCGCCCTGACCCTGCCCACGGCGGTTCGCGCCCAGGAAAGCCAGAACCGCGCCGTCGTCGGCCTGGCCGGGATCTACGCGCCCGCCTACCAGGGCGCGGACGACTATCGCCTGCTGCCGTTCCCGGTGATCGACTTGAAGTATGGTCGCTTCTTCGCCAACGCGCGCCGGGGCGTGGGCGCCGACCTGGTGGACGGCGACACCGTGGATGTCGGGGCCGGGCTCACCTACGTGCCGGGCTATCGCCGCCGCGACGCGCCCGCCGGCATCGGACGGCTGTCGGGCGGCGCGGGGGCGCGGATCTCCGCCGACGCGCGCGCCGGCATGGTGATGGCCAGCGTCAGCGCCACCAAGGTGCTGTCGGGCGACGTAGATGGGGCCCTGGTCGATGCGAGCCTGGCCCTGCCGCTCCGGGCGTCCCCGCGCCTGACCCTGATCCCCAGCGTCTCGGCCACCTGGGCGGATGGGGCCTATACCCGAGCCTATTTCGGCGTCAGCGCGGCCCAGGCTGCCGCCTCGGGCCTGCCCGCCTACCGGCCGGGCGGCGGGGTCAAGGACGTCTCGGCCTCGCTCAGCGTCAACTATCGCCTGAACGACAAGGTCAGCCTGGGCGCGACCGGCGTGATCACCAAGCTGACCGGCGACGCCAAGGACAGCCCGATCGTCATCGACGCCACCCAGCCGGCCGCCTTCGTCTCGATGTCGTATCGCTTCTAGCGGGCCACGCATTGAGCCTTGCGGCGCGTCTCAACCTCGGTGTTGATGCGCGACTGAACCGTGGGGAGTTTCCGATGTCGCGCTTGTCCTGGATCGCCGCCGCCGGCGTGCTGACCCTCCTGTCGCTGGGCGGCGCCGCGCAGGCGGCCGCGCCTCGGTTCGAGAAGACGGTCTGCGGGGCCGACTTCAAGGACGTCGACCTGAAGGTCCAGTGCGGAAACCTGGTGGTCGATGAGACGCGGGGCGATCCCAGGAGCCGGCGCATCAAGGTGGCCGTCGCCATCGTCAAGGCGGCCCAGCCCAAGGCCGGCCTGCCGCCGGTGGTCTATCTGCATGGCGGTCCGGGCGGCTCGGCGCTGAAGGGCCTGCCGCGCATGCTCAAGAGCAAGACCTCGCGCGAGTTCGTCGCCATCGACCAGGACTGGATCTTCATCGACCAGCGCGGCGGCGGCCTGTCCGATCCGAACCTGGACTGCCCGGGCACAAACCTGACCGACGCCGGGCCGCCCTCGGACAAGGACGCGCAAGGCATCGTCGCCTGCCTGAAGGCCTTCCAGGCCAAGGGCGTGAACCTGTCGCGCTACAACGCCGTCGAGGTGGCCAAGGACGTCCAGGACCTGCGCCAGGTCCTGAAGCTTCCGCTGATCGACCTGTTCGGCGGCTCGTACGGCACCCGTATCGAGGCGGCGATCCAGACCCACGCGGCCCAGGGCGTGCGAGCGGTGGTCCAGGACTCGCCCTGGCCGCCCGAGGCCGACTGGACGGTCGGCGGCCCGGCCATGGTCTCCAGCTCGATCGACATCGTCATGGCCAAGTGCGCGGTCGTCGCCGAATGCGCCAAGCGCTATCCGGACCTGAAGGCCAAGCTGGCCACGGTCGCCGAGCGCTGGCTGGCCGGACCCCAGACCATCGGCGGCAAGACCTACACGGCTGACGACCTGGGCGGCTATCTGATGGACGCCAGCTACTTCACCGCCGGGGTGCTGCCGCGCGACCTCTGGAAGATCATCCAGGGCGATGTCTCGCCGGTCGCCGAGTTCGTCGAGAGCCGCGACTACTACAGCGAGGGCCAGTTCATGACCCACCTGTGCAAGGAGGAGATCCCGTTCGAAGCCCGTGCGGACGTCGCCAAGGGGACCGAGAACGACGCCGTCGCCCGCCTGATGGTGGTGTCGATGCAGCGCATCCACGACGTCTGCAAGGCCATCGACGTGGGCCCGATCTCGCCAGTCGAGCAGCAGCCGGTGAAGACCGCGATCCCGACCCTGTTCCTGGCCGCCGAGATCGATCCGGGCTGCCCGCCGGAACTGACCAAGGCCGCGTCCAAGGGCTACCAGGGCTCGCAGGTGGTGATCGTCACCAACGCCACCCACGGCGTCAGCCGGGGCAATCCGTGCGCTCGCAAGATGATCCGGTCGTTCTTCCAGGACCCGACCAAGCCCGTCGATCGCAGCTGCCTGCCGGCCGCCGACACGCCGATGGCGTTCACCTACGAGTAGGTTGCCGGCAAGAGAACTGAACCATTTTCGCCATGAATCCCTTTTAGCAGCGCCGGATTCGTTTCAACGCGCTGTGAGGATTCTTGACGACGCTTGATCGTCGCGCCGCCTTGGTTCTGCTCGCTGGCGCCGCGATGGCGCCGGGCCAGGCCCTCGCCGCGGCCTTTTCGTTCGACCAGGTGAAGGCGCGGGCTCGGGCGCTGTCCAAGCGCGCCTATGTGCCGCCGCCCCCGCCGCCGCCGCAGGTGGCGGCCATGGACTACGACGCGGCCCAGGGCGTCGGCTTCTATCGTAAGAAGATCCCGCTGTGGGGCGGCGACTGGGGCGTCGAGCTGTTCCCGCTGAGCCGCGGCGTCTCCAAGGCCGTGGCCATCAATCTGGTCGAGAACGGCGTCGCCCGGCCGCTGAGATACGACCGGAGCATGTTCTCCTCGCGGGCCGACAGCCCGTTCCGCAAGCTGCCCGCCAAGGCCGGTTTCGCGGGGTTCCGCGCCATGAGCCGCGACGACCGGGGCGAGTGGCTGGTCTTTCACGGCGCGTCCTACTTCCGCTCGCCGGCCCCGTTCGGCCAGTACGGTCTGTCGGCCCGCGCCATCGCCGCCGACACCTACGCCGTCCAGCCCGAGGAGTTTCCCGACTGGCGCGAGGTCTGGCTGGAGAAGGACGTCCAGGGGCGCCTCGTCATCCACGCCCTGATGGAGAGCCCGGGCATCGTCGGGGCCTATCGCTTCGTCAACGACCGCGAGGGCCTGGGCCTGACCCAGACCGTCGAGGCCGCCGTCTTCTTCCGTCGCGCCTTCGACCAGATGGGCTTCGCGCCGCTGACCAGCATGTTCTGGTTCGGCGAGGATCGCGGCGGCGCCGGCCCGGACTGGCGGCCCGAGGTCCATGACAGCGACGGCCTGGCGATGTGGACCGGGGCGGGCGAGCGCATCTGGCGGCCGCTGTCCAATCCCTCGCGCGTGGTGACCAGCACCTTCAGCGACGAGAACCCCCGGGGCTTCGGCCTGATCCAGCGCGACCGCGACTTCGACCACTATCACGACGACCAGGCCAACGCCGAGCGCCGCCCCAGCGTCTGGGTCGAGCCGATCGGGACCTGGGGCAAGGGCACCGTCCGCCTGGTCGAGATCCCGACCAACAATGAGACCAACGACAACATCGTCGCCTTCTGGACGCCGGACGCGCCCGTCGTGGCGGGCGGCGCGGTCGAGCTGAGCTATCGCCTGTCTTGGACCGGCGACGTGCCCGCGCCGCCGGGCGACGACCTGGCGCGCGTCGTGGCCACCCGCACGGGCCAGCCGGGCGAACCGGGCAAGGATCTGGACGCCCGGGGCCGCAAGGTCGCGATCGAGTTCCGGGGCGCGAACCTCCAGGCGCTGCGCGAGGCGATCGACATCGAGGCCGACGTCACCGCCAACAACGGCGAGATCCGCCTGCTGTCGCACTATCCCGCCGCCCGGCGCGAGGACGAGTCGGGTGGCCTGTGGCGTGTGGTCTTCGATGTCGTCCCCAATGGCGCGGAACCGGCCGATGTCCGCGCCGTGCTGCGGCAAAAAGGTCGACCTTTGAGCGAAACATGGACCGCGTTGGTTTTTCCGGCCCCGGCCGGGAACTAAACGCGTCGTGAAACCTTTCGGCCTCGCTTCCGCCTTGTTGCTTGCGCGGCGGCCGGGGCCGGGGGGCTTCGAGTAGGGCGTGCTGTCGATGCGATCACTTTCCTGGCCGGCCGACGCGGTTCCGTCGGAATCGCCGCTGGCCATGCCCATTCAGAGCCTGAGCGCCGAGCCGGATCGCCGCCCGATCCTGGCGGACAGCCTGACGCGTCGTCGGGCGTGGCTGGTGGCCTTCACCCTCGTGCTCAGCCTGGCCGCCAGCGTGGCGATGATCCGCGCCTTCGCGGCCGACCGTTTCACGGCGCTGGAGATGATCGCCCTGCCGCTGTTCGCCAGCCTGTTCGCCTGGACGGCCTTCTCGTGCGCCTCGGCGGCGGCGGGGTTCCTGGCCCTGTGGCGCGAGAGCCCGGCCCGTGAGGGCGGCCCCCTGCCAGCGGTGTCCAGCCGCAACGCGGTCCTGCTGCCGGTCTATAACGAGACGCCCGGTCCGGTGTTCGCGCGCCTGGCCGCGATGCTGGAATCGCTGCGCACGGCCCAGGCGCTCGACCGCTTCGACGTCTTCATCCTCAGCGACACCCGCGAGCAGGCCGTCGCGATCGAGGAGCGCGAGGCCTATGACCGCCTGTGCGCCCGCTTCGAGGGCCAGGCTTGCGTCTACTATCGCCGCCGGGCGGAGAACACCGACCGCAAGGCTGGCAACATCGCCGAGTGGGTCCGCCGCTTCGGCGGCGCCTACGACCACATGGTGGTGCTGGACGCCGACAGCCTGATGACCGGCGACACCCTGGTGCGCCTGGCCGCCGCCATGGAGGCCGCGCCCGGCGCGGGCCTGATCCAGACCGTGCCGATGATCATCAACGCCCGCACCCTGTTCGCCCGCCTCGAGCAGTTCGCCAGCCGTCTCTACGGCCCGATGTTCGCGCGCGGCCTGGAGTGGTGGAGCGGGGCGGAGTCCAGCTACTGGGGCCACAACGCCATCATCCGCGTGAAGGCCTTCGCCGAGCAGGCCGGCCTGCCGCATCTGCGCGGGCCCCAGCCGTTCGGCGGCGCGATCATGAGCCATGACTTCGTCGAGGCCGCTCTGCTGCGGCGGGCCGGCTGGGAGGTCCGCCTGGCCTCGCAGATGGGCGGCAGCTACGAGGAGAGCCCGCCCAGCCTGATCGACCAGATCATCCGCGATCGCCGCTGGTGCCAGGGCAACCTGCAGCACATCGCCGTCATCGCCGCGCGCGGCCTGCACCCCCTGAGCCGCTTCCACCTGCTGCGCGGCTTCTCGACCTATCTGACCGCGCCGCTGTGGCTGGGCCTGCTGAGCGTGGGCCTGCTGCTGGCCGCTTTCCCGGGCCTGGCGGGGGTAGGCCAGGACGATCCGGCGCCGGTCACCCGGCCGGAGATGCTGTCGGTGCTGTGCGTATCCCTGGCCATGCTGCTGGCGCCCAAGCTGATGGCCTGGATCGTGCTGGTGCGGCGCGGCCGCGCCGGCGGCTTCGGCGGCGCCCGCCGGGCCCTGGCCGGCGTCGGGATCGAGACCCTAGTGTCCAGCCTGGTGGCGCCCATCGTGTTGTTCGCCCAGACCCGCGCCCTGTTCGAGATCCTGACCGGTCGCGATTGCGGCTGGGCCACCCAGCGCCGCGACGCCGAGACCCTGACCCTGCGCGACACTCTGCGCGTCCACCGGGGCGAGACCATCTTCGGCGTGATCCTGGTCGGGCTGGGCCTGATCTTCGCGCCCGACGCCTTCATCTGGATCGCCCTGCCGGCCCTGGCCCTGACCTTCGCCTTCGTGATCTCGGCCTGGACCGCCGAGAACGTCGACGACCTGTCCCTGCTGGAGACGCCGGAGACGCTGCGGCCGCCGCGCCTGCTGGACCGGGCCGTCAAGCTGCGCTCGGCCGCCGCCGTGGCCAGCCTGGCGGCCTCCAACGAGCCGCCGATCCTGCTGCCGCTGCCGGCCGGCCTGGGCTACGAGACGGCCTGACCGCTACATCTTCTTCTTGAGGGGCAGCAGGTCCGGATAGCTGGCGTCCCGCTTCTGGGCCTTGGCGGTGAAGGCCTCGGCCATGTGGGCGCCCGAGAACATGCCCGTCTGCCAGGTGGCGATGTAGTCCAGGCCGTCGGCGATGGTGTGGTCGCGGGCGTAGTTGATCATCACCTTGCTGCCGGCCACGGCCAGGGGCGACTTCTCGGCGATCTCGCGGGCGGTAGCCAGGGCGTGCGCTACCAGGGCCTCGTGCGTGTCGAACACCTCGTTGACCAGGCCGATCTCCTTGGCGCGCTGGGCCGGCAGGCGACGGCCGGTATAGGCCAGCTCGCGCACCCAGCCCTCGGGGATCAGCTTGCACAGGCGTGGAAAGGTGCCGACGTCGGCGGTCATGCCGATGTTGATCTCCTGGATCGAGAAGAAGGCGTCGGCGCTGGCGTAGCGGATGTCGCAGGCGCTGACGAAGTCGACCGCCCCGCCGATGCAACCGCCCTGGATGGCGACGATCACCGGCATGCGGGCCTTGTCCAGGCAGCTGAAGGTGTCCTGCAGGTGATGCACGAACCGGCGGAAGCTTTCGCCGGCCACGTGACGGTCGGCGTCCTGGCGGGCGGTGACGCCCTCGTCGTCGGTGAACACCGAAAGGTCCATGCCGGCGCTGAAGTGCTTGCCGGTCGACGAGATGACGATGCAGCGGGCCAGGGCGTTGTCGTCGATGTCGCGGACGATCGCGGGAAGCTCGTTCCAGAACGGCCGGGTCATGGTGTTCATGGCCTCGGGCCGCTTCAACTGGATGTGCGCGACGCCAGCCTCGATCTCGACCTTGAAACAGCTATAGTCCGCCTGATCGTGGTTGCTCATGCCGGCCTCCCTTTTTGTCGATGGTCCTTGGCTTTGCCCGGCGACTATCGGCCGGGGCGCAAGCGGCGACAACCTTGACCCGACGGAAGAGGATTCCAGCCATGACGACCCGCAAGATCTCCACCGCCCTGGCCCTGGCCGCCACGGTCGGCGGCCTGGCCGCCGCGCCGGCCCCGGCGCTGGCCCAGTCCCGAGGGCTGGGCGGACTGTTCGCGTGCGAGGGCTCGGGCAAGAAGCAGGAAGGCGGCGCCCTGATCGGCGCGGCCGCCGGCGCCCTGCTGGGCCGCAACCTGGCCAAGAACGAGAAGACCCTGGGCACGCTGGTCGGCGCAGCCGCCGGCGCGGCGGCAGGCGGCTATATCGGCTGCCGCATGCAGTCGACCGACGCGGCCCTGGCCGAGCAGGCCACCAAGAAGGCCCTGGAGACGGGCGTGGCCCAGACCTGGACCAACAAGCGCACCGGCAATTCGGGTCGCATCGCGGTGGTCTCGTCCAGCTACGGCCCGCCGATCGACGGCCGCAACGTCCGCTACGCCTCGGGCGTCCAGAGCCTGCCCAGCTACGAGGCCGCCGGCGGCGCCTACGTGGCCAATTCGACGGCCAACCTGCGCGCCGGTCCGTCGACCAGGACGGCGGTGGTCGGCAAGGTCGGCGCGGGCGAGAGCTTCGACGCCCTAGGCCTCGCGCCGGCCGGCGGCTGGGTGCTGGTCGGCCGGAACGGCCTGGGCGTGGGCTACGCGTCCGCCTCGCTGGTGCGCCCGTACGGCCAGCAGGTCGCCAGCTGCCGGGTGATTGACGCCTCGGTCTCGGGCGGCGGCCAGCGGGCCACCAGCCAGCGCTATAGCGCCTGCCGCGACGATCGCGGCGAGTGGCAGGTGACGCAGGCCTAGAGGTTCACCACCTCGCACTTCAGCCGCTCGCGGATGCGATTGGCGACGATCGTGCGGTGGCAGCAATTGGGGTCGTCCTCGTAGCACAGGAGGGCGACCCTTTTCGTTTTCGCCAGCTCGGTCGCCTGGGCCAGGGCCAGCACGGCCTCCGGCTCCTCCAGGTGGGCGTCGAAGACGCGGCGCATCTCGTCGATCCGTCCCGCGCGCGCGGCCTCGCGCCCCGGCTTGGGCGTGCCCAGCGGCCGCAGGTGCAGGTAGTCGATGCCCTGGTCCTTCAGGCTGGCGTCCAGCAGGCTCTTGGAGAACCCGGCCTTGCGCGAGCTGGCCACGGCGCGGACGTCGACGACCAGTTCGACGTCGGCCGCCTTCAGGCGATCGATCATGCCGGCCTGAGTGTCGGTCTCGTAGCCGATGGTGGCGAGCCTGTTCATCCCATCCCTCCATGGACGCAGGGGATCTACGCGCCTACCTTAAGCCCGATAACTCTCAGGGAGCCACGCCGATGGACGCGGCCGTCTTTCGCGAACCTCGCAAGCGCGTCGTGGCCGTGCCCGGCGGCGAGATCGCGGCCCTGGAGTTCGGCCCGCAGGACCGGCCGATCGACGTCGTCTTCGTCCACGCCAACGGCTTCAACGCCCAGACCTATCGCGTGCTGCTCTCGCCCCTGGCGGCGGGCCTGCGCATCCTGGCCATCGACCAGCGAGGCCACGGCGAGACGACCCTGCCGGCGGATCCGGACGGTCGCCGCTCGTGGCGCGACCTGCGCGACGACCTGATCGGCCTGCTGGACGCCCTGGACGGGCCGCCGGTCGTCCTGGCCGGCCACTCGATGGGCGGCACCGTCAGCCTGCTGACCGCCGCCGAGCGGCCGGAGCGGGTCAAGGGCCTCGTCCTGCTCGACCCGGTGATCATGCCCTGGCTGGCCACCCTCTACGCCCGGGCGCCATGGACCTCGGGACGCTTGTGGAGGCGCATGCCGCTGGTCCAGTCGGCCCTGCGCCGGCGGGCGGTGTTCGACAGCCGCGAGGCGGTGTTCGCCGGCTACAAGGGTCGCGGCGCCTTCAAGACCTGGCCCGAGACCATGCTGGCCGACTATGTCGCCGGCGGCTTCGTCGAGCGGAAGGACGGCAAGGTCGAGCTGGCCTGCGCGCCGGCCTGGGAGGCCTCCAACTACGCCGCCCAGGCCCACGACCCCTGGAAGGCCGTGCGCCAGGTGAAGGTCCCGGTGCGGATCCTCAAGGCCGAGAAACACTCCACCTGCCACGCCGGCGACGGCTTCGCGCGGCGCGGCCGCGACGTGCGGATCGAGACGGTGGCGGGAACCAGCCACTTCCTGCCGATGGAGCGTCCCGACGTGGTGCGGGACACGCTGTTCGACATGGCGACGGCTTAGGACGGGTCCGGGATCAGGTGGGCCAGCTCGTTCGGAATGCAGATGAAGTCGTCCGATAGGGCGTAGAGCTTGTAGTTCTTGGCGGTGATCTGATCGGCCAGGCGCTGGCTGTCGGACTTCAGGTGCTCGACCAGCATCAGCGGCCGATGGGCGTCGATCAGCGCGTCGGCGCCGCGCAGCACCTGCGGCTCCATCCCTTCGACATCGACCTTCAGGATGTCGACCTTGGGAAAGCCGAAGCTGTCGAGCGTGCGCATGGGCACGAACTCCTGCTTGTCGGGATCGTGGCCGCGCTCCTGGGACAGGCGCTCCCGCTGCTGCTCGCCGAACTCGACGCTGCCGAAGTTCATGGCCTGGTTGTAGTCGAACTGCGGGATCTCGATCGCGCCAGCCTCTTCGCCCACGGCGATGTGGTGGCAGAAGATGTTGGTGTAGCCGTTCAGCGCCACCGAGCCGGCGATCATGTTGAACAGGATCCGCTGGGCCTCGAAACAGTGATAGACGCCGCGCCCGTCCAGAAGGCTGGCCAGGCCCAGCGAGAACAGGCCGAAATTGGCCCCGACATCCAGGACGAACGGCTCGGGGCCCTTCAGCACCGACAGCTTCGAGATCATGTCGATGCTGTCGTGCCCGTGGGCGCGGCCGGTCTTCAGGAGGTGGTTGGTCTGGTTGATGTCATGGCGATTGACGATCACCGGCCCGTAGATGGTCGGCATCATCAGCCCGTAGGGCACACGATCTAGCGGCACGGGCCCTCCAGGCGGATCGATTCTTCATCATGGTGACAGGAAACGCCGGCGTGTGGCTAGAGCGCCAGCCCCGCGACCTCGTTCGCGGCCAGCGCCGTCCGCGCCGCGTCGCTGACCGGCACGACCTTGCGCGCGTCGAGGTCGAAGGTGATCGCCACCGCTTCGGAGGTCCCCCAGGGCTCGCCGGTGGCCGGATCCAGCATCCAGTGGGCCACCCGCATGGTCCGCGCGTCGGTCCCGACCAGGCCCGAGCGGAGCTCGACGCGGTCGCCGGCGCGGGGCCAGGCCAGGTAGGCGATGCGGTATTCCAGGACCGCGCCGCCGGTGCGGATCGGCTTGTGCTCGGCGTGCTCGACCACCACGTCGCGGAACGGGTGGATGAAGGCGCCGATGCCGTCCGAGACCCGACCGATGAATTGCTCGACCCGCATCCGTCCAAACACGTCGCAATCCGACGGCAGCAGGCCGCCCAGGCCGATGCGGGTCAGGCCCAGGGCCTCGGCGCGGGCCAGGCTGGCGGTCGGCTCGAATGGCGACAGGTCGATGCTGCGCGCTCGCGCCTTCTCGGGGATCGCGACCTTGAGGGCCTCGGCGCGCTCGCGGGCGATCGTCGGCCACGGGAACGGCAGGCCCTCGCGCGGGGTGGCGTGGACGACGGTGGTCTGGAACGTCGCCGCCAGCTCGCCCGAGGCGGGATGGATCAGCAGCTGCAGGATCCGCGCGTCGCTCTCGCCCATCTCGATCACCCCGCCCAGCATGTGGAGCGGCGCGCCGGCGTGGGCCTCGCGCAGGAAGCGGATGTGGTGCTCCTTGACCAGCAGGGTGGCGTTGGCGCCGGGCGAGAAGGCGTGCGCCAGGCCCAGTTCGGCCGCCATGCCGATCAGCCCCTCCTGGGCGCGGACGACGTAGTGGCGCACGTTCATGTGCCCCATCTCGTCGCAGTCCCAGGTGTTGACGCCGCCGCGCCAGATCTCGACGCCGGGAAGAGCTTCAGCGGTCATGCGGCGTCTCGAACGATGCGGAATGGTCGTTCGAGTCTAGCGGTGTTTTCTCAGCTTCGGCAATCGGCGCAGAGGCCGTGGGCCTCGATGGTCACGCCGGTCAGGGCGTAGCCGGCCGCGGCCCCGGCGGCGATGATCTCGGCGCTGGCCTTGGGCTCGATCTCGCGGGTCGCGCCGCAGCAGTCGCAGATCAGGAAGGCGGCGGCGTGGCCGTCGGCCTCCTTGCGGCAGGCGACATAGGCGTTGAGGCTCTCGATCCGATGGGCGAAGCCCTGCTTCTCCAGGAAGTCTAGGGCGCGATAGACGGTCGGCGGCTTGGCCGGCGGGCCGTCGCCCCCGAAGGTCGAGATCAGGTCGTAGGCCTTCACCGGCTGGCCAGCCTCCAGCAGCAGCTCCAGCACCCGGCGGCGCGGGGCGGTCAGGCGCTGCTCGGCCGCCGCGCAGCGGGCCTCGGCGGCGTTCAGTTCGGCCGCCAGCGCGGCGCCGCCGACGCCGTGGTTGTGATGATCGTGTCCGCAAGAGCTGCCGTGGGCCATGGCCAAGAGGTAGAGGCCCGGGCGCGCGGGCGCAACTCCGGAGGGTTCCGAGGTTAAAGAAGCGGCGCGCTCAGCAGGTTGGCCTCGGCCGTGCAGCGGGCGGGATCGGGCGGCGTCCCCTGGGCGCGGGCGGCGTCCAGCTCGGCCCGCACCTCGGCCAGATCGGCCTTGAACGCCTCCGAGCTCCACAACGCGGCGAATAGGTTCTCGGCGTTGGCCTTGCCGGCCTCGACCGAGCTGGCGTTGTGGACGCCGCAGACCACCCGGCTCTCGCCGAAGGCCCGGGCGCGGGCCAGGATAGCCTGGGAGCGGTCCGGCGCGGCCTCGGCCAGCAGCAGCCCCACGCTCCAGCCCCAGGTCGCGTGGCCCGACGGGTAGTCCGGCGACAGCGAGAAGCCGAGGCCCGGTTTGATGCACAGCGGCCCCTTCTCGGACCGGAAGGGCCGCGCGCGGCGGTACTTCAGCTTGGGCCCCGAGACCGCCGAGCGGACATCATGGCTCATCCGCAGCAGCATGGCGGCCAGCTTCGGGTTGCTCTGGCGGGTCGGCGTGTAGCCCAGGGCGCAGCTATAGGCCGCCAGGACGTTCTCCTCGACATTGTCGGCCTGGGCGATCGACCAGCGCGGGGTGCCTTGCAAGGCGCGCGTGGCCAGGAAGATCTGGCGGTCCTTCTCGGCCGCCGGCGAGCCCTTGGCGGGCGGCGGTCCCAGATGGTCGCGCGCGTCGAACTGCGCCTTGGTCAGATAGCGGTCGCTGGCCGCGTCGCCGCTCAGGGTGGCGCAGCCGGTCAGGGCGAGGAGGGCGACGAAGGCCAAAGCACGCATATGAAAAGGGCCCCCGGAGAAACTCCGGGGACCCTGCATTTTCACGCCCCCACAATCAAGCAGGGGGAGGCGTTCAAGCTCACTTGCCGAACAGCTTGTTCCAGCGCGGCTTTTCACGGCCTTCCCAGGCCTTGCGCCAGTAGGCGTCCGAGGCGATCAGCGGGACCACCGTGGTGGCTTCGGCGAAGACCATCTGTTCGTAGGTGGTCGAGACCTTGCCCCACGAGGCGGCTTCCTTCAGCGTCGAGCTGCTGCAGGCGCCGTCGCGGACGTCGGCGACCGTGATCTGGATGGCGTACTTGTGCATGTCGGCCTCGACGCCGAGGATCTCGGCGCAGACGACGGTGTCCTGGGCGAAGTTCTTGGGAACGCCGCCGCCGACCATGAACAGGCCCGTGGTGCCGGCCGCGATCTTGACGTCCGTCAGCTCACGGAAGTCGGCGACCGCGTCGATCATCAGGTAGGGCTTCTTCTCGGCCAGCTTTTCCTTCTGGTGCTTGACCAGGCCAAAGCCCGCCGAGCTGTCGACAAAGGCCGGGCAGAAGATCGGCACGCCTTCTTCGTAGGCGGTCTGGATCAGGCTGCCTTCCTTCTTGGCGTTGCCTTCCGACAGCCACTTGCCCATCTCCCAGATGAACTCGCGCGAGGAGTAGCCGCGTGGCTCCAGGCGATTGCAGATCTCCAGGATCGTGTGGTCGCAGGCCTGCAGTTCTTCTTCGTCGATATAGGTGTCGTAGATGCGGTCGATGTAGTTGTCGCGCAGGACGTTGTCGTCGACCGGGCCGGCGGCCTGATAGTGCTTGAAGCCCAGGGCCTCGAAGAAGTCCATGTCGACGATGCTGGCGCCGGTGGCCACCACGGCGTCGATCATGCCGTTCTTCACCATGTCGCGGTACACGTGCATGCAGCCGCCGGCCGAGGTCGAGCCGGCCAGGATCAGCCAGGTCGAGCAGCCCTTGTCGGCCAGGGCCATGTTGAAGATGTCGGCGGCGCGAGCGGTGTCGCGCGAGCTGAACGACATCTTGCGCATCGCGTCGATGATCGGGCGGGCGTCGTAGCTGGTGATGTCGACGTGCTCGACGACCTTCTGCAGCAGTTCGGCCTTCTGGTTGTTGGGAACGGGAGCGTTCATGACAGAGGATCCTCTGAAGGTGAGCGCCCGTCGTGACCCGCCAGCACGCCGGGACGGAGCGACCGGCGAGGGGATTAAGGGGGCGCTATATAGAGTCTTTGCGACGATTATCGAGTCCTGATGCGCATAAACGCACGGAACGGGGCGAGGAGCCCTTCTTCGCCGTATCTCTCCCGCAGGCGGCGGCGCAGCGAAAGGCCCAGCCAGGCCAAGATCAGCGCCAGGGCGGCCAGGGTGATCGTGTCGCAGACCTTTTCCAGCGGCGAACGGACGATGCGCGCGCGGTAGGTGTGCGAGCCCGGCTCGGCGACGAAAGACAGCAGGCCGTCGGGCTGGGAGGGCTCGGCCTTCACCAGCGGGTCGCGACCCTTCTGGACGCGGCCGATCTCCCAGGTCGGGAAGTAGTGCTTGCGCAGCACGATCCGGGTCGGCCGGACCGCCTCGACGGCGATGGCGACGCTGCCGTCCGGGAATACGCTGGCGGCGGTCACCCGGGCGCCGTCGTCCTGGGCCCCGGCCAGGGGCGTGTCGGCGAAGCCCGTCCGGCAGAACGGATCGACCGCGTAGCGTGGGCCGCCGGAGAAGGCGGCCGGCAGGTGCTCCTCGGGCGCGCGGCGACAGGCGATGTGCGGCGCGGTGTCGGGTGGGGTCAGGTCGCCGACCTGTTGCAGGTGGTAGGCGATGACGTCCTTGTGCATCGAGAAGCCCTTCAGCGTCGGGACCGCCGCGGCGACCAGAAGGACCAGCAGCAGCCACCGTCGACCATGGGCCAGGGCCAGGATGATGGCGGTGACGGCCGCGAACTCCATGCCCAGCATAAGGCGATAGGGGAACTGCGCCTTGCCGAGAAACTGGCCCGTGAAGCCGTGCCAGGGCCAGGGCATGGCGTACAGCGCGAAGGCGAACAGCACGCCGAAGCCCCAGGCCAGGGCCTCGCGACGCGGCGACGAGAGTTCGCGGCCGACGACGGCGACGACGGCGGCCAGGCCCGCGCCGGCGATGCCGCAGGCCATCCAGGCCATCGAGGTCGAGAACGGCTTCTGCGGCCAGCGGTCGGGGGTCAGCAGGGCCCAGTTGTAGGGATCGGCGTCGTGGCCCCACATGATGCGCAGCAGGGCCATCTTCTGCATGAGCATCGCCGGACCCAGATAGCTTGCGGCCGTGGCCAGGCCCAGCAAGGCCGCGGCGGCGAGGCGCAGGACCATGTCGCGGCGCTGGTCTCTTGGCGTGTCCAGCAGCAGATGGACCGCATAGGCCGGCAGCAGGGTTACGAAGACCAGCATGCCGATCACCAGGTGCGACATCACCAGGGCGGCGAACGACAGGGCGAGGCCCGGGACCCAGGCCCACGAGCGCGCCGCCCGCTCCAGGCACAGGGCGAACAGCGGCAGGGTCATGTAGGCGGCGGTCTCGCCGATGGAGCCCCGGACGTAGAAATTGACCAGGTGATAGGGCGCGGCGACATAGGCCAGCGCGCCGATCAGGGCCCAGGCGTCGCCGACGCGCGAGCGCAGCCAGGCGAACATCGACAGGCCCGACCCGAACACCATCAGGTAGGTCGCCCAGGCGGTGATCATCGGATAGTCGATGGTCCCGAACGCATAGCGGACGAAGGCGGCCACATAGAAGGCCAGGGGTGGGTAGAAATAAAACGACGAGGCGCCCATGCCGACCCAGGCGCCGTGCAGCCAGCGCGGCGGGAATTGCCCCTGCGCCAGGCTGTTGTTGAATTCCAGGATCCAGACCGAGTTGTAGATGTAGCTGTGGGTGAAGCCCGCGCCGTGACCCAGGTCGTGACGCAGCAGGCAGAAGCTCTGGAAGGCCAGCACGAACAGGACGATCGGCCAACGAAGCGTCAGTTTCGACATCACGCTCTTCAACTCTGGGGCGCTGGACGGAGGCTCTAGCGTTTGTCGCGCGCCGGCGGGTTTGTCCAGCGGCCCTTGGCCGACGATCGCGTCCAGGCGGTGGTGCTCACGGCGCAAAAAAGGAGGCGGATGTCATCCGCCTCCTTGATTGGATCCAGGACTTCGTCGGTCGATCTAGCGACGGCGCTTGCGCTTGCCGGCCGCGCCCTTGGGGCGCGAGAAGCGGACGATCTTGCGCTCTTCGTTCTCCTGGCGGACCGCCGGGATCGAGCGCTTGGCCAGGCCGTACATCGAGGCCATCGGGGCGTCCTGCACCTCGACGGTGTCGGTCTCGCCGAAGCCGTTGAAGCGGGTCGACATGGCCACGCCATAGGCGCCCAGCATGCCGATCTCGATGTAGTCGCCCTCGTCGACGCTTTCCGGCAGATAGAAGGGACCCGGCATGTGGTCGACGCTGTCGCAGGTCGGGCCGTAGAAGCGGAAGGGCTTGAGGCCTTCTTCCACCACTTCGCCGTTCTTGCGGTACAGCTTGACCGGGAAGGGCCACTTCATGTGCGCGGCGTCGAACAGCGAGCCGTACGACCCGTCGTTCAGATACAGCGCATCGCCCTTCTTCAGCTCGACCTTGACCAGCAGCGACGAGGCCTCGGCGACCAGGGCGCGGCCCGGCTCGCACCACAGCTCGGTGGTCTCGTGGACCATCATCTCGGCGAAGCCGCGGTCGATGGCCGCCAGATACTCGGAGAGATCCGGCGGGACCATGCCCGGATAGATCGACGGGAAGCCGCCGCCGACGTCGACGACATCGGCCAGCACGCCGGCGCGCACCAGGGCGCGGGAGGCCTGGGCCATCGCCGCCTGGAACGCCGTCGGGCGCATGCACTGGCTGCCGACGTGGAAGCTGACGCCCATCAGGTCCTGGGTGGCGCGACGGGCGGCCAGCAGCAGGGCGGGGGCGTTGTGGCTCTCGACGCCGAACTTGCCCGACAGGCTGTAGGCCGCGCCCTCGGCCTGCACGCCCATGCGGACGATCAGGTTGAGGTCCTTGGCCTGGCCGGTGGCGTCCAGGATCTTGGCCAGCTCTTCGTGGGTGTCGAACGAGAAGGTCTTCACGCCGTGGTCGAAGTACGCGGCCGAGATCGCCTTGCGGCTCTTGACCGGGTGCATGAAGGCCATGCGCGAGCCCGGGGCCTCGTTGGCCACGAGTTCGACTTCGTTCAGCGACGCGACGTCGAAGGACCGCACGCCGGCCTGCGCCAGCTCACGGATCACCCACGGCGAAGGATTGGCCTTCACCGCGTAGAAGACGTCGCCTTTAAATTCGGACTGGAACCAGCGCGCAGCTACGGAAACCGCGTCGGGCCGCACGAGTGCGACGGGACGTTCCGGTGACCGCTCACGGACCAGGTCCAGGGGAGAATGGTACGTGTGCAATTCACGTAACCCCCTGTTGGAAGTTAAACCCAGGCCGGCGTTAGCAGCGTTTAGAGGACTTCGGGTCCGCCGGAGCCGTGCGAAATAGGGGTGATTGGCGGGGATGTAAAGACCCTTTCGCAGCCCCGTTTTGGGACGAATTGATCCAGGGTCCGTCACAAATCCATTGCGAACCTTCCCCAAACCGGAGATCGCATTTCCCAAGCTTCGAAACCACGTTAAGGATTCGCCCCGACCATGACGTCGGACCCTGTTCTCTCGATCCGCGCCGCGTCCAAGACCTTCGGGTCGCGCAGGGCGCTGGACACCGTCTCCCTCGACGTCGTTCGGGGCGAGATGATCGCGCTCATCGGACCGTCTGGCTCCGGCAAGTCCACGCTTCTGCGCTCGATCGATGGTCTGCAGACCATCGATGAAGGCGAGGGAACGATCGGCGCTTTCGGCGGGCCGGTGCAGGCCAAGGGCAAGGTGTCCAGCGAGGTGCGCAAGGCGCGCATCCGCATCGGCTTCATCGCCCAGCAGTTCAACCTGGTCGGCCGCCTTTCGCTGTTTTCCAACGTGGCCCTGGGGTCGCTGGGGCGGATCCCCTTCGCGCGCGGCCTGTTCGGCTGGTGGCCCAAGGAGACGCGCGAGGCGGCCATGGCGGCCCTGGCCCGCGTCGGCGTGGCCGACTACGCCGCCCAGCGCGCCAACACTCTGTCGGGCGGCCAGCAGCAGCGCGGCGCCATCGCCCGGGCCCTGGTCCAGAAGGCCAAGATCATCCTGGCCGACGAGCCGGTGGCCTCGCTGGATCCCGTCTCGGCGCGCAAGGTCATGGAGATCCTGCGTGATCTGAATCAAAGCGACGGCCTGACGGTCGTCGTCACCCTGCACCAGGTGGACTACGCCCTGCGCTACTGCGACCGGGTCGTGGCCCTGAAGGCCGGCAAGAAGGTCTATGACGGGCCGGCTTCCGGCCTGAAGCGTGAAAAACTCATCGATATCTACGGCCCGGAATTCGAGGACGTGTTCTGGGAAGGAGCTCCCCAATGATCAGCCGCCGTCGTTCGGCTCTCGTCATCGCCGCCGGCCTGTCGGCCCTGGCCCTGGCCTCCTGCGGCCAGAAGCCCCAGACCGCCGCCGCCAAGGACACGGTCGTGTTCTCGATCCTGTCGACCGAGTCGGCCCAGAACATGGAGGGCTACTGGAAGCCGATCCTGGCCGATATGGAGAAGCAGACCGGCCTCAAGGTGAAGCCGTTCTTCTCGTCCAACTATTCGTCGCTGATCGTGGCCATGGGCGCCAAGCAGACCGACCTGGGCTGGTTCTCGAACCAGTCGGGCCTGGAAGCCGTGCGCCGTTCGGGCGGCGAGGTCTTCGCCCGCACCTTCGACCCGTCGGGCACCGACGGCTACAAGTCGGTGATCATCGTGCCGGCCGACAGCAAGCTGACCCTGGAAGGCCTGCTGAAGTGCGACAAGACGCTGAACTTCGGCATCGGCGACAAGAAGTCGACCTCGGGCACCCTGGCCCCGATGACCTACGTCTTCATCCCGGCCGGCAAGAAGCCCGAAACCTGCTTCAAGACCGTGCTCAGCGCCAGCCATGACGCCAACCTGGCGGCCGTGGCCAACCACAAGCTGGACGCCTCGACCAACAACTCGACCGCCCTGCGCCTGAACGCCGAGCGCTCGGACAACAAGACCGCCAAGGTCAAGGTGATCTGGGAATCGCCGACCCTGCCGGAAGACCCGATCGTCTGGCGCAAGGATCTCGACCCCGTCGTGAAGGAGAAGCTGCGCCAGTTCTTCCTGACCTACGGTCAGGGTGACACGCCCGAGGCCGCCCAGCAGCGCGCCAACCTGGCCAAGCTGTCGATGGGCGGCTTCAAGCCGGCCGACGACAGCCACCTGCTGGTCGTGCGCGAGATGGAAGCGCTGGAGAACCTCGGCCTGGCCAAGGAAAGCGGCGACCAGGCCAAGATCGCGGCGGCCCAGAAGGCCCTGGACGGCATCAAGGCCGAGCGCATCGCCGCCGAGGGCAAGGCGGGCCTGGCCGCGCCGGTCGCGCCCGTCGCCCCGCCCGCCAGCTGAGCCGCCTCATGAGCGAGACCCTTTCGGCCGCGCCCCCTCCTGCTCCGCCCAAGCGCTCGAGCACGGCGCTGGCCTTCGACGTCCTGATCTGGGGCGGCGTGGCCATGCTGCTGATCGTCAGCTTCAAGCCGGCCGAGATCGACAAGTTCCCGCAGCTGTTCTCGGAAGCCGGGCGGATGCGGGAGTTCGCGGAAGGCTTCTTCTCGCCGTTCACCGATCCCAAGGCGTTCATGGCCGCCGACTGGGGGCTCTATGTCGGCAAGATGTGGCAGACCATCCAGATGGCGCTGTGGGGCACGTTCCTGGCCATCATCGTCGCCATCCCGCTGGGCCTGCTGGGCGCGCGCAACATCACGCCGGTCTGGGTGCAGCAGCCGGTGCGCCGGGTGCTGGACCTGATCCGCTCGATCCCCGACCTGGTCGTGGCGCTGATCTTCATCACCGCCGTCGGCCTGGGCCCCTTCGCCGGGGTCATGGCCTTGACGTTCAACACCGGCGGCGTGCTGGCCAAGCTGTTCGCCGAGGCCGTCGAGTCGATCGACAAGGGGCCGGTCGAGGGCGTGCGCGCCACGGGCGCCGGCAAGCTGCAGGAAGTCGTCTGGGGCGTGATCCCGCAGGTGGCCCCGCTGTGGACCAGCTACGCCCTCTACCGCTTCGAATCGTCCAGCCGCTCGGCGACCGTCCTGGGTCTGATCGGGGCCGGCGGCGTCGGCCAGGTGCTGCTCGATTCCGTCAACGCGTTCCAATACGACCAGACCGGCTGCATCGTGCTGGTCATCGTGGTCGCCGTGTCGCTGATCGACCTGCTGTCGCAGATCATCCGTACGCGCCTGCTCTAGCTCGGAAAGGCTTTCCGAACGTCGCCGCCTCCCTCGCCCCGCGGGGGAGGCGGTTTACGTTTTTCCACCCGAGGCCGTCGGTGAACGGATATTTCGGGGCGCGCCGGAGCTTAGCCTTGTTGCCCGCGCGCAACAGCTTAACACCTTGAAAACACTTGTCGTCCGGCTGTCACAAATCGGTGGCGGAACCGTCACGCACCCCCGGTAAGCCGCGATCATCCTGATCCCGCTCACGACGGGCGAGAGAGGCAGGGGCACCTTCAAGGGGATATCTCAATGAGCAGCAAGACCTCGCTGGTCGCCGGTTCGGCGCTGGGCGTCGCGCTCGCCCTCGGCCTGGGCGTCGCGGCCCAAGCCCAGGACATGAGCTACAAGTGGAGCGGCGCTCCGCAGTTCAGCAATGACGACGTGTCGTTCAAGTTCCGTGGCCGGATCCTGGTGGACTACGTCAATCAGGACGTCAGCCGCGATGGCCCCGGCGGCGACTTCAAGACCAGCAACTGGCGCGGTCGCCAGGTGTTCCTGGGCGTCGAGGGCAAGCTGAACAACTACTTCGCCTACAAGGCCGAAGGCGGCTGGGTGAACGGCGGCGCGGCCTCATGGGACGACGTGGTCATCGAGTACAAGCCGAACGAACAAGTCTCGCTGCTGTTCGGGAACATCAAGGCCGCCGGCCTGGAAAACCTGACCTCGACCCGCTTCATCACCTTCATGGACCGTGGTCCGTACGGTGACTTCGGCGTCGACAGCTATCTGGTCAGCGCCGTGGCCAAGTACCAGGGCTTCAACTACTCGGCGACCTTCGCCGTGCAGGGCAACAGCATCAACACCGCCGACGTCGCCAACGCCGGCGCCGACTCCAAGGAGCGCTTCGGCCTGACGGCGCGCGGTCACTGGGCGCCGGTCAACACCGACGCCAACAAGCTCCACCTGGGTCTGTCGTACCGCTACCGCAACCGCGGCGACGAAAGCGCCTTCGCCTATACCGGCCGCACGACGACCGCCTACACGAACGGCACGACGTTCTACACCACGGGGGGCATCGGCAACCGCGACAAGACCCTGGCCGCCGAGGCCATGTTCATCCACGGCCCGCTGTCGGTCCAAGGCGAATATTCGAACATCGACGTGACCCGTCTGGGCGGTCCCGCCGTCGGCAAGGACCCGAAGATTAAGGTCGGCTACGCCTTCGTCAGCTTCTGGCCGACGGGCGAGACGCGCAACTACGACCCGGCCGCCGGTGAAGTGAAGCGTCCGAAGATCCTGAACCCGGTCACGGCCGGCGGCATGGGCGGCGTCGAACTGGCCCTGCGCTACGACTACGCCGACCTGGGCGACGCCTACGACACGCTGAACGTCAAGCCGGCGACCTCGCAGGCCGGCAAGTACACCGGCTGGACCCTGGGCCTGAACTACTACCCGACCTCGTATGTCCGCTTCCAGGCCAACTACACGGACGGCAAGTCCGACAACATCGGCCTGAACCAGGACTACGACGTCAAGCAGTTCCAGCTGCGCGCCCAGCTGGACTTCTAAGAGACGCCGCGCTTTCCGGGCGGGCCCAGAGCGGTCCGCCCGATCCCCCAACGCTTCATCCCTAGGATCTCACCATGAAGAAGCTCCTGTCCTGCGCGGCCGCCGCCGTCGCCCTCTCGGGCCTGGCCGCCGCCCCCGCCCATGCCGCCCGCGACTACGTCTGGGCCGCTGGCTCCTCGACCGTGTTCCCGTTCGCCACCCGCACCGCCGAGAACTTCGCCAAGAAGTCGGGCAAGAAGGCTCCGAAGGTCGAAAGCCTCGGCACCGGCGGCGGCATCAAGCTGTTCTGCTCGGGCACGGGCGAAGGCTTCCCCGACATCGCCAACGCCTCGCGTCCGATGAAGAAGGCCGAGTTCGACGCCTGCGCCGCCAAGGGCGTCAAGGACATCATCCAGATCAAGATCGGCTTCGACGGCATCGTCATCGCCACCGACAAGGACGGCGCCGACTACAACTTCAAGACCGAGAACCTCTACATGGGTCTCTCGAAGACGGTCCTGAAGGGCGGCCAGTTCATCGCCAACCCGAACAAGACCTGGGACGACGTGGCCGGCGGCCTGCCCGGCAACCGCATCCAGGTCTACGGCCCGCCGCCGACCTCGGGCACCCGCGACGCCTTCGTGGAACTGGCCATCGAGGCCGGGGCCCGCAAGTATCCGACCCTGGACGCCATCCGCTCGGACAACGAGAAGAAGTTCAAGGGCCTGGTCGACCCGCTGCGCAACGACGGCTGGATCGACGCCGGCGAGAACGACAACGCCATCGTCGGCACCCTGACCAAGACCCCGGGCTCGGTCGGCGTCTTCGGCTGGTCGTACCTCGAAGAGAACATGGACAAGATCAAGGGCGCCTCGGTCAACGGCGTGAAGCCCTCGGCCCAGACGATCTCGGACGGCAGCTATCCGCTGTCGCGCACCCTCTTCATCTACGTGAAGAAGGCCAATATCGGCGTCACGCCGGGCCTGGAAGAGTTCCTGAAGGAGTTCACCTCCGACGCCGCCACCGGTCGCGGCGGCTACCTGCAGGGCCGCGGCCTGATCCCGCTGCCCCCCGGCCAGCACGACGCCCAGAAGGGCGTGGTCAACGGCAAGACCACGATGGGCCGTCCGGCCGCCTAATAGGGCGTCGGAAAGGTCTCAAAACGTGACGAGCGCCGCGGTCCTATGGGCCGCGGCGTTTTTCTTTGTATAGTGAACCCGCCGGGCCGCTCCCCAAGCCCCGCCGCAGTCGCCGTCCGGCGACGCGTCCCCGACCCTGAAGGGCCATGATTCTCGTCGCGCTCGCCGTCGTCTTCCTCCTCGTTCTGCTGAACGGGGTCTTCTCCATGTCCGAACTGGCCGTCGTCTCGGCCCGCAAGGCTCGTCTGCAAGGCTTCGCCGAGCGGGGCGACAAGGGGGCGAAGCTGGCCCTCGACATGGCCGAGCACCCGACCCGTTTCCTGTCCGCCGTCCAGGTCGGCATCACCCTGATCGGCATCTTCGCCGGCGCCTACGGCCAGGCGACTATCGCCTCGGCCCTGGATCATTGGCTGGAGGGCTTCCCGCCGATCGCCAAATATTCCGAGATCATCGCCACCGCCGTCGTCGTCGTCGGCCTGACCTATGTCTCGGTGATCCTCGGCGAACTGGTGCCTAAGCGCCTGGCCCTGATGTTCCCGGACGTCATCGCCCGCCGCATGGCGCCGTTCCTGGCCGTGGTGGCCACGGTGCTGCGCCCGTTCGTGACCCTGCTGACCGTCTCGACCGCCGCCGTGCTGAAGCTGATGGGCGTGCGTGACGAGCGCAACAGTGGCATCACCTCCGAGGAGGTCGAGACCGTCCTGGCCGAAGGCGCCGACGCGGGCCTGATCGAGCCCGAGGAGCGGGCGATGATCAATGAGGTCCTGCGCCTGGGCGATCGCCCGGTCCGTGTGGCCATGACCCCGCGTCGCGACCTCTTCTGGGTGTCGCTGGCCGACAGCCCCGAGACCGTGCTCAAGGAAATCCGCGCCAGCGCCCACTCGCGCATCCTGGTCGCCACCGAGGATGATTTGGACGGCGACATCGGCGTGGTCCTCAAGAAGGACCTGCTGGACGCCTGCCTGAGCAGCGAGCCCCTGGACCTCAAGGCCCACGTGCAGCAGCCCGTGGCCATTCCTGAGACCATGTCGCTGCTCAAGGCCCTGGCGGTCTTCAAGCAGACCAGCCTGCACATGGCTCTGGTCGTCGACGAGTTCGGCTCGCTGCAGGGCGCGATCACGCCTCTGGACCTGCTGGAGATGATCGCCGGCGACTTCCCGGAAGACCACGACGACGACGAGAAGCGCATCATTCGTCGCGACGACGGCACCTGGCTGATCGACGCCCGCCTCGACATCCAGGAGCTGAACGATCACCTGGGTGAGAACTTCGAGGCCGACGGCGGCTACCACACGGTGGCCGGCCTGATCCTGGACCGCCTGGGCCGCATCCCCGAGGAAGGCGAACACGTCACCATCGGCGCCTTCGACCTGGAAATCGTCGACATGGACAGCTCGCGGATCGACAAGGTCATCCTCAAGCCCTGCAAGCGGAAGAAGGGCGAGGCGGAGGGGTAGGCTAGATCAACTCGCCCCGTGTAAGACTCTTGATGCCTAGGGTCGAAGTGATGAGCGAGGTCGTCATGACGAACCGGTCTCGGGCTCTCAGTTTTCGTTGAGGGTAGTCGACAAGTCGAAGGCGGGGCGGCGGATCGGCGGGGTTCATGGCCAGGACAAAGCCGCCCTTCGGGCCGTCGTGGTCCCCGATATGCGTGTCGACCAAGGTCAAGGCGTCGAGCTTGTTCTTGATCGAGGGGGCTTCGAAGCTGTTGATCGTGAGGTCGTGGGCGAAGGTGTTTCGCACGTCACGGATGAGATGCAGGTCACGATAGGCTTCGGCGGATATGAGACCCATGAGATGGGCCATGTCGATTTTCGCGCTGAATGAACCTAGCGCGCCGCCAAAAGCGAATACGCGCTTGAGCGCCTTGCCGGAGGGACGCAGCCGTTGCCTGAGGGCGACTTCGAGGCGCACATCCACGATCGACCCACCAATGATGGCGACGGCGCGATCGGTCGCTGTCGTCAGGTCCGAGAACGCTTCCTTCTCGGCGTCTTGATCATACGTCCACACACCCTCGGGCGTGACCGCGAAGTGAGTTTCGACTCCGGCCTCGGTCATATGCGCCCTCTCTCAAATGGAGAGCTTTCCTTAGAACTCGACCGTAAAGGGAATGAGGTTAAGCGTGGTTATTCGCTGAGTTAGGCCGCCGCCTTCTTTCGCAGGCGCGCCAGTCGCCGCAGCCGCCGCCAGAAGCGGGTCTTTTCCGGTTCGGGGTAGGGCTGCAGGTTGCGGAAGAACTCCTCGGCGCAGGCGCGCCACGAGAACTTCTCGGCGAACTTGCGGACCACGACGCGATCGAGGTCCAGGCAGGCCAGGCAGGCTTCCTTGAGGCCATCGGTCTGGCCGGGGGCCAGGACGCCGGCGTTGGAGCCGGGAATGATGTCGACGGGGCCGGGCGCCGAGAAGGCCGCCACCGGCACGCCGGCGGCCATGGCCTCCAGGATCACCAGGCCGAAGGTGTCGGTCAGGGACGGGAAGCAGAAGACGTCCGCCGCGCCGAAGTAGCGGCCCAGCTCGTCGCCGAACTTGGCGCCCAGGAACTTCACCTCGGGATATTTCTCGGCCAGCTCCTCGCGCTGGGGCCCGTCGCCGATGACGACCTTGGTGCCCGGCAGATCCAGGCTGGCGAAGGCCTCGATGTTCTTCTCGACGGCCACGCGGCCGACATTGAGGAAGATCGGGCGGGCCAGGCCTTCGAACGGGTCGGGCGCGCCCTCTTCGCGCGGCTTGAAGATGTCGGTGTCGACGCCCCGCGACCACGGCGAGAGGTTGCGGAAGCCGTGCTTGGCCAGCTCGTCGCGCATGGTCGGCGTGGCCACCATCAGGCGGCCCGACGGCTTGTGGAACCAGCGCATGTAGGTGTAGCCGGCCGCCAGCGGCAGCGGCAGGCGGGCCGAGACATATTCGGGGAACTTGGTGTGGTAGCTGGTCGTGAACGGCAGCTTCCATTCCAGGCAGATCCGGCGGGCGGCCAGGCCGATCGGGCCCTCGGTCGCGATGTGGATCGCCTCGGGCTCGAACAGCTTGAAGCGTTCCTGCACCGGCTCGTAGGCGCCAATGGCCAGCTTGATCTCGGGGTAGGTCGGCAGCGGGAAGGTCGGGAACTGGTCGGGGCTGACGACATCGACCTCGTGGCCCATGGCGCGCAGTTCCTCGACCACCCGGCTTAGGGTGCGGACCACCCCGTTGACCTGAGGTTCCCACGCATCGGTAGCAAGCAGAATTCGCATCAGGCGGCGGCCGGCTCCGGCAGAGGCTCGTCGGCGGAGTCGCTGGCCGGAAGGGCGACCGAACGGGCGCGGTCGATCACCGACCACGAACGCAGCTTGGCCCACTCCAGAATCTCGAGGCGACCATCGGCGTGCTCGGCCAGGGCCGTGCAGCTTTCGACCCAGTCGCCGTCGTTGATGTAGCGGATGCCGTCGATGTCGCGCATCTCGGCCTTGTGGATGTGACCACAGATCACGCCGTCCACCCCCCGACGTCGAGCTTCGTCGGCCACGGCGGCCTCGAAGTTCTCGATGAACTGCAACGCGTTCTTCACCTTGACCTTCAGATAGGCCGAGAGACTCCAATAGCCGAACCCCAGGCGACGCCGAAGGCGATTCACCAGAGTGTTCAGCATGAGGATGGTTCTATAGGACCAATCCCCGAGGAAGGCGAGCCACTTGGCGTGCTGGACGATGCCGTCGAACTCGTCGCCGTGGACGACCAGGTAGCGCTTGCCGTCGGCCGCCTCGTGGATGACGTCGCGGGCCACGATCACCCCGCCGAAGTGGACGCCGCAGAAGTCGCGGATCCGGTCGTCGTGGTTGCCGGGGACATAGATCACCTCGGTGCCCTTGCGGGCCATGCGCAGGATCTTCTGCACCACGTCGTTGTGGGCCTGGGGCCAGAACCAGCCGCTGCGCAGCTTCCAGCCGTCGATGATGTCGCCGACCAGGTAGAGCTTGTCGCACTCGACATGGCGGATGAAGTCCAGCAGCAGCTCTGCCTGGCACCCTCGCGTGCCCAGGTGCAGGTCGCTGATGAAGATGGAGCGGTAGCGGCGGACGGCGACGTCGGCGCTCATGGTCGAACCCCCGTTTTACGCCGCGAGATCGCTCCGTCCCCGGATCGGCGCGATGGCGGCCAACGGCTGGCGATTAAGCTGATTGCATGTCGCTTTAATGAAACGGCTGTGCGGTGGGGATGCCGTTGTCGCGGCGTTGTCGGGGTGGAGCTTCCGTTACGTCAGCCTGCTAAATGCGCAATTTCGGCGGTTTCGTCAAAAAACTGGACGCATAAGCAACCCCTTTTGCCGCTTGGGGTTGGGCTAGCTGTTGCGGTGCAACATCCATAGCACTAGATCACCGCGCATGGACGCCGCCCGCCTCGCCAAGGACACCCCGAAGTCGCAGAAGACCCGTGCGCGGATTCTGGACCAGGCCATGCGTCTGATCGCCGAGATCGGCTATCACGCGGCCACCAACCCGGCGATCGCCGACGCTGCCGGCCTGACGCGCGGGGCGATGCTGTACCACTTCCCCACCCGCGAAGCCCTGGTCGAGGCCGCCGTGGCCCACATCCAGGCCGAGCGCTCGACCCTGTTCCGCGCCGCCGCCGACAGCCTGCCGCCGGGCGCCGACGTCACCGAGCACGCGATCGACAGCTACTGGGACCTGCTGCAGTCGACGCCGTTCCAGGCCTTCGCCGAGCTGGAGGCCGCCGGCCGCACCGACCCGGCCATCCACGCCCTGCTGGCCCCGGCCCAGGCCGAGTTCGACCGCGCCCAGGCCGGCGACCACTTCCTGAAGATCCTGCACGCCGGCGCGGGCCCCCGCTTCCAGGCCAGCCGCGACCTCGCCCGTTTCATGCTGGAAGGCCTGGCCCGCTCGACCCTGACCTACGACAAGGACGGCCGCAAGGAGCGCCTGCTGGCCGTCATCAAGCGCGCCACCCACATGCTGAACCGCAAGGGCGACATCCAGGACCTCTGGCCGGAATAGGCTAGCTGGAGAGCTTGCGGCCCAGCACGTCGCGGATCTTCCGGGCGTCGTCCTCGGGAAGCTGGCCCAGCATGCCGTGAACCTGCTCCGGCAGGTGCGCCGTGGCCGCGTCCGGATCACCGAACACATAGTGGTCGAAGATGCTCTTCCAGGCGGCCCGCTGGTGGGCGGGCAGGGCGCGCAGGGCCATGACCGCGTGCAGGAAGGCGTCCATGGCCTGGCCGCGCCCAGCCGGCTCGCTGGCCCACCAGTAGTTGGTCAAGAGGTTCACCGGCTCCAGCGAACGCACGTGGTGCCACCACAGATACGGGATGTAGAGGGCGTCGCCGGGCGCCAGCTCGACGGCCTGGGCCACCGCCAGCGCCTGGGCGAAGCGCGGGTGCTTCTCCAGGTCGGGATCGTCGAACGAGACCAGGCTGATCGGCGGGCCGCCGGGGGTCTTCTCGAAAGGGCCGATATAGAGGTCGGCGACCGCTTGCGGCGGGAACAGGGTGAAGCGGCGGCGGCCGGCGACCACGCAGGCCAGGTTCTCGTACGGGTCCTGGTGCGCGGCGACGATCACCCGGCTGCCCAGCCACAGCAGCGGCTCGATCTCGGGCGCCAGCAGCGGCGAGGCGTTCTCGGCGCTGAAGCCGGGCAGATGCGTGTCGGCCGGGATCGACTGGGCGGCCAGGGTCGCCGGTCGGTCGGCCTCGCGATTGGCCAGCAGGAAGTCGAAGCTCTTCGAAAGCCGCGCGCGGCCGCCCTGGAAATTGAAGCCCGAGAGGTCGTCGTTGTAGAAGAACCGGCCGCCGGCCTCGGGCGGGGCGATCAGGGTCCCGACGGGCTCCTGGCGGTCGAAGCGCGAGAGATAGGCGAACAGGGCGTCGTCGCCCTGGCGCGCGGCCGCGACGGCGGGCCAGTGCGCGACCAGGCCCCGGAACACTACCGGTTGGGCGGCGGGCACGATCTCGTCGTGGAAGCGGTCGGCGTCGACCGCGGTCATCTCGACAATGGGCGTCGCGGTCATGGGGGCGCGTCACGGGTCCGATACGAGATCAGACCCATAGGGCCTTCCCGTCGGGCCGCCTAGGCCTTGAGCGCCCTGGGCAACACCTCGGCGAAGTAGTCCAGCTCAGCCGGACTGGCGGTGCCGACGCGGATCCAGGTCGGATGGGCGGGGCTGTCGAACACTCGCACCTCGACGCCCAGGCTCGCCAGGGTCTTCTGGAAGGCCAGGTTGGGCTTGCCGCAGTCGACGAAGACATAGGTGCCGTACGAGGGAATGTACTTCAGGCCGTTGGCCTCGCAGATCGCGTAGATCTTCTTGCGGCAGCCTTCCAGATAGGCCTTGGCGCCGGCCAGATAGGCCGGGTCGCCGTAGCAGGCGGCGGCCGCCGCCAGGCCCGGCCTGCCCTTGTGGGTTGGGATCATGCTCTTCAGCGTCCTCACCCGGTCGGGACGAGCGGCGATGAAGCCGACCCGAAGGCCGGCCATGCCGTAGACCTTGGAGAAGGTGCGGGCGACGATCACGTCGTGGCCGGCGCGAACCAGGTCCATCATCGAGTTGCGCGCGGGATCGGGGCTGATCTCGATATAGGCCTCGTCGACGATCACCGGCCGGGTCTTGGCGACCTCGACACAGAAGGCGCGCAAGGCGTCGGCGTCCAGCAGCAGGCCCGTCGGATTGTTGGGGTTGCAGACATAGACGGCGCCGGCGTTCGTCGCCTTGGCGCGCTCGACCAGGCCCGGCAGATCGATCTGCTGGTCGGTCGCCAGCGGGACCCATTCCAATTTGGCGCCCTGGCGTTCGGCATAGAGCAGGGGCGTGGCGTAGCTGGGCTGGGCCGAGACGACCGGACCGGTCTTGGCGAACGCCGTCGACAGCAGCGACAGCGCCTCCAGCGAGCCGTTGCACAGGCCGACCTGTTCGGGCTTGAGGCCATCGTGCTGGGCGATCAGCCTGACCAGCGGCGGCTCCAGCTCCCAGCCGTAATAGGGCGCTTCCTCCAACGCCTTGGCGGCGGCCTTGCGGGCGGCGGGGGCGGGGCCGAACGGATTCTCGGTGACGCCCAGATGGGCGCGGATCGCCGGCGGGGCGGTCGGGTCGACGGAGGTCTCGGCCGCCAGGGCTAGGCTTGGCGCGAGCGCCGCGCCGCCGATCAGAAGTCCACGCCGCGTCGCGTCCATCTCACTCTCCACTGAAGCGGGGTCTAGTTGAACGCGGTCGATGACAGCTTCAAGACGCCGCTCAGGTGGGACAGATCGGAAGCGCCGTCGTGAACTTGATCTGCTCCATCGCGAAGCTGGACGACACGTCGGTGAGCGGCGCGGTGGCGATCAGCCGCTTGTAGAAGCGGTCATAGGCGGCGATGTCGCGGACCACGACCTTCAGCAGGTAATCGACGTCGCCGCTCATCCGGTAGAACTCGATGACCTCGGGCAGCGCCTTGGCGCCGGCCGCGAAGGTGGTCAGCCAGTCCTCGTCGTGGCGGCCGGTCTTCACGGCCACGAAGACGGTCAGGCCCAGGTCCAGGGCTTCGCGGTCCAGCAGGGCGACGCGGGCGGTGATGACACCGGCGTCCTGCAGGCGCTTCACGCGCTTCCAGCACGGGGTCTGGGTCAGGCCGACGCGCTCGGCGATGTCGGCGATCGCGACAGTGGCGTCTTCTTGGAGAATTGCCAGTATGCGCCTATCGACTTGATCGAGATCAATCATCTCCGGATCCCCAGGTTCGGAAGAATGGAATTCTCTCTACGCCGCGATCGGCGTGCAATCCAGTAATGCCTTTCTTCGAATCGTCGCCATCCTAGGGAGCCTCGGCAAACAGCGAGGCTCCATGGACCTGTCGTTCACCCGTCACCCGCAGTCCGTCGGCGAGAGCTATGGCGAGCACATGGGCGTGGCCTGGAGCTTCGGCTTCACCCTGATCGGCGCAGGCCTGGCGTGCCTGGTCCACGGCCTTCTGCCCTTCGCCTTCGAGCGCACCGGCAGCAAGACGGTCCGCCGTCTCAACGATCGTCTCTCTAGCCGCTGCGCCCAAGCCGACGCCCAATTGGCGGACGCCCATTTCGGCGAGACCGTGCGCGGATGACCGCCGCCGCGCTCAGGCTGAGCGCTGGCCGTCTCGGCCCCGGCCTGATGGCCGGCGTGCTGCTGGCGGTTCTGGCCAAGCTGCTGGCGACGAGCCTGCACGCCCCCGCGCCGCTGATCGCGGTCGTGCTGGGCATGATGCTGGGCGCGCTGGGTTTGCAGGCCCAGCTGGGCGCGGGTCTCGACGTCTTCGCCAAGCCCGGGCTTCGACTGGGGGTCGCCATGATGGGCGCCCAGATCAGCTGGGCCGAGTTCGCGGCCTTGGGCGGCCCGGCCATCCTGGCCAGCGGCGTCGTGGTGCTGGGCGGCCTGGCCATCGGCGCGGCCGCCGGCGTGGCCCTGGGGTTGCCGTTCGCCGAGGCCCTGATCGCGGCGGCCGCCTGCTCGATCTGCGGCGCCTCCGCCGCCCTGGCCGCCTCGCAGGCCGCGCCGGCCAGCCCCGCCAACCAGCGCACGACGGCGCTGGTCATCGTCGGGGTGAACCTGCTCTCGACCGTGGCCATGCTGGCCTATCCGCCCCTGGCCAACGCGTTGGGGCTGACCGCTCACCAGGCCGGGGTGTTCTTCGGCCTGTCGATCCACGACGTCGCCCAGGTGGCCGGCGCCGGCGCCTCCGTCTCTCCCGAAGTGGCCGGCACGGCGGCCCTGGCCAAGCTGGCCCGCATCGTCTGGCTGGGCCCGGCGGTGGTGCTGATCGGCCTGGTTCTGACGCGCGGCAAGGATGGCGGCGTCGTCTCGGGGCTTAAGGCGCCGCCGCTGTTCGTGCTGGGCTTCTTCGCCCTGGCCGCCGCGCGCGGCCTGAACCTGATCCCGCCCGCCCTGGTCTCCACCCTGATGGCCTGTTCCAGCTTCCTGCTGCTGGCGGGCGTTGGCGCGATCTCCGCGAAGCTGGGGCCCAAGGCGCTGCTGGAGGTCAAGCCGAAGCTGGCCGTGATGCTGGGAACGGTCACGGTGGCCGTCGCGGTCCTAGCTTATGCCCTGACGAGAATATTCTTCTAACCACAAGTGCTTGGCGTGAAACGAAACGCGCTTCATGGTCCCGTCCGAGAGTCGGAGGGACCCCGAAAGTGAGCTTCTGGACGCGCCGCAAGGCCATCGACACCATCACCGCGGGACACGCGGACAGCCACCAGCTGAAGAAGACCCTGAGCTGGCCCCATCTGGTGGCCCTGGGCGTCGGGGCCATCGTCGGCACCGGCATCTACACCCTGACCGGCGTCGGCGCGGGCCTGGCCGGGCCGGGCGTCATCCTGTCGTTCCTGATCGCCGGGGCGGTCTGCGCCTGCGCGGCCCTGTGCTACGCCGAGCTGTCGACCATGATGCCGGCGGCGGGCAGCGCCTATACCTACAGCTACGCGGCCATGGGCGAGCCCGTCGCCTGGTTCGTCGGCTGGAGCCTGATCCTGGAATACACCTTGGTCTGCGCGGCCGTCGCCGTCGGCTGGTCGGCCCACGCCCACGGCCTGTTCAAGGCCGCCGGCCTTCCTGACTTCCTGCTGGCCGGCCCCCACCAGGGCGGCGTCGTCAACCTGCCGGCCGTGATCATCTCGATGGCGGTGGCGGGCCTGCTGGCCCTGGGCACCCGCGAGAGCGCCACGGTCAACATGATCCTGGTGTTCGTGAAGATCACCGCCCTGGTGATCTTCGTGGCCCTGTGCCTGCCGGCCTTCGACGCCAGCCACTTCACGCCGTTCATGCCCAACGGCTTCTCGGCCCACGTGCCCGCCGGGGCCGGCGCGGACACCGCCAAGATCGGCGTCATGGCCGCCGCCAGCCTGATCTTCTTCGCCTTCTACGGCTTCGACGCCGTCTCGACCGCCGCCGAGGAGACCAAGAACCCCAAGCGCGACCTGACCATCGGCATCGTCGGCTCGATGGCCGCCTGCACGGCCATCTACATGATCGTCGCCGCCGCCTCGATCGGGGCCTCCCGCACCGAGGTGTTCTCCAAGAGCGAGGCGCCGCTGGTGTTCATCCTGGAGAGCCTCCAGCACGGCAAGATGGCGCAGCTGGTGGCCCTGGCCGCCGTCGTCGCCCTGCCGACCGTGATCCTGGCCTTCATGTACGGCCAGAGCCGGATCTTCTTCGTCATGGCCCGCGACGGCCTGCTGCCGCGCGCCCTGTCGCGGGTGAACGCCAAGACCGGCACGCCGGTGCTGATGACTCTGCTGACCGGCGTCCTGTCGGCGGTGCTGTCGGGTTTCCTGTCGCTGAAGGACATCGCCGAGCTGGCCAACGCCGGCACCCTGGCGGCCTTCATCGCCGTCGGCGCCTCGGTGATCGTGCTGCGCCGGCGCGAGCCGAACCGGCCGCGCGTGTTCTCGACGCCGGCCTGGCAGGTCGTGGCGCCGGCCGGCATCCTGGGCTGCCTCTATCTGTTCTACAGCCTGCCGGCCAAGACCCAGATCTACTTCCTGTTCGCCCACATCATCGGGGCGGCGGTCTACTTCGCCTACGGGGTCCGCAAGAGCGTGCTGGCCCAGGCGGAAAAGGCCTAGAGCCGGCCCTTCCATTCTCGGGGGCCATCGCTACAGTCGGCGTCAAAACAACTGTTTGACGCTCGGGAGAAGCGCATGGCCCTCGATCTGGAAACCCGCGAGCAACTGCTCGAGACGGTGGCGCGCTTCGTGGCCGAGCGCCTGCGTCCGATCGAGGCCAAGGTCGCCGAGGACGACGCCGTCCCCGCCGAGGTGATCGAGGAGATGAAGGGGCTGGGCCTCTTCGGCCTCTCCATTCCCGAGGAATTCGGCGGCCTGGGCCTCGACATGGAGGAAGAGGCGCTGGTGGCCATCGAGCTTGGCCGCGCCTCGCCGGCCTTCCGCTCGGTGTTCGGCACCAATGTCGGCATCGGCAGCCAGGGCCTGGTGATGTTCGGCAGCGACGCCCAGAAGGCGCGCTGGTTGCCGGGCATAGCGTCCGGCGAGACCATCACCTCCTTCGCCCTGACCGAGCCCGAGGCCGGTTCCGACAGCGCCGCGGTGCAGACCCGCGCGACCCTCGATGGCGACCACTACGTGCTGAACGGCGGCAAGCGCTTCATCACCAACGCCGGCAAGGCGTCGCTGTTCACGGTGATGGCCCGCACCAATCCCGACGTGAAGGGCGGGGGCGGGGTCTCGGCCTTCCTGGTGCCGCGGGACCTGCCGGGCCTCTCCGTGAGCAAGCCCGAGAAGAAGATGGGGCAGCAGGGCGCCCACATCCACGACGTCACCTTCGACAATGTCCGGGTGCCGGCCGAGAACCGCCTGGGCGAGGAGGGCGAGGGCTTCAAGGTCGCCATGCAGGTGCTGGACCGGGGGCGCCTGCACATCGCCGCCGTCTGCGTCGGCGTGGCCGAGCGGTTGATCGCCGATTGCGTGGCCTATGCCAGCGAGCGCAAGCAATTCGGCCAGCCGATCGCCAGCTTCCAGCTGATCCAGGCGATGATCGCCGACAGCAAGACCGAAGCCCTGGCGGCCCGGGCCCTCGTCCTGGAGACCGCCCGCAAGCGCGACGCGGGCGTCGGGGTCACCTTGGAGGCGGCGGCCTCGAAGCTGTTCGCCTCGGAGATGGTCGGCCGCGTGGCCGACCGGGCGGTGCAGGTGTTCGGCGGGGCCGGCTATGTCGCCGACTATGGAATTGAGCGCCTGTATCGCGACGTGCGGATCTTCCGGATCTACGAGGGCACCAGCCAGATCCAGCAGCTGGTCATCGCCCGCGAGACCCTGAAACGAGGCGGCTAAGTGGAATTGCGGATGCGGTCGGATGTCGCGCTTCGTCTCGACATCGAGCCGTGCGCGAATGTCGCATGGCGGGCGTTTTCCCCCGGTCCACGCAAAGGTTTTTCACGGCTGACGGGTCCTTGAAGGCGATCTGCGACCTCCGCGCGTGTGCGACACCTTGTCGCTCGCTGCGCGCGATTATTTAAGTCGCTATTAAGTATGCCGAACGAGCCTGCTCCCCGGATTTCGAAGACGGGGGTAGGGCCTTGAGCCAGGATCATGCGATCAGCGAACGCATCGCGTTCATGGGACTGGACGACAAGGCGCGCGGCGCCCTGCGAGAGCTTCAGCCCGTCATTCGCAAGACCATCGGCCAGGCCCTGGACGCCTTCTACGCCAAGGTCCGGACCACGCCCGAAACCCGCAAGTTCTTCACCGACGAAAAGCACATGCAGGCCGCCTCGGGCCGCCAGCAGTCGCACTGGGACGTGATCTCGCGGGGCGACTTCGACGACACCTACGTCAAGGCCGTCCGCACGATCGGCCAGACCCACGCCCGCATCGGCCTGGAGCCGCGCTGGTACATCGGCGGCTACGCGGTGGTCAGCGAGCACCTGATCCGCGCGGTGATCGAGGACCAGTGGCCCAAGGGCTTCATGACCAAGGGCGACGCGGGCAAGGCCGGCGATTCGCTGAGCGCCCTGATCAAGGCGGTCATGCTGGACATGGACTTCGCCATCTCGATCTACCTGGAGACCATCGAGGCCGAGCGCCAGCGCCTGGAGAGCGTGCGCTTGGCCAACGAGGCCAGCCAGAACGCCGTGGTCAAGGCGCTGGGCGACGCCCTCGACCGCCTGGCCCAGGGCGACCTGGTCGGTCGCCTCAACGCCGAGGTCACGCCGGAATTCCAGAAGCTGAAGGACGACTTCAACAACGCCGTCGGCATCCTCGAACTGGCCATGACCCGCGTCTCGGTGGCCTCCGACGGCATCCGCGCGGGCACCGACGAGATCAGCGTCGCCGCCGACGACCTGGCGCGCCGCACCGAACAGCAGGCCGCCAGCCTGGAAGAGACCGCCGCGGCGCTGGACGAGATCACCTCGACCGTCCGCCGCTCGGCGGCCGGCGCCAAGCAGGCCCAGGACGTCGTGGTCGGGGCCAAGGCCGAGGCCGAGCGCTCGGGCGTCGTCGTCGACCAGGCCGTGGCGGCCATGGGCGAGATCGAGACCAGCTCGCGCGAGATCGGCAACATCATCGGGGTGATCGACGAGATCGCCTTCCAGACCAACCTGCTGGCCCTGAACGCCGGCGTCGAGGCGGCGCGTGCCGGCGACGCCGGTCGCGGCTTCGCGGTGGTCGCGCAGGAAGTCCGCGCGTTGGCCCAGCGCTCGGCGGATGCGGCCAAGGAAATCAAGACGCTGATCACCGCCTCGACCAAGCAGGTCGAGGCCGGGGTCGGCCTCGTGGGCCAGACCGGCGACGCCCTGCGCGGCATCGTCGGCAAGGTGGCCGAGATCGACGAGCTGATCGTGCAGATCTCGTCCTCGGCCCAGGACCAGGCCCAAGGCCTGAACGAGGTGAACACGGCCGTCAATCAGATGGACCAGGTCACCCAGCAGAACGCCGCCATGGTGGAGCAGACGACGGCCGCGACCCATTCCCTCAAGGGTCAGGCCGCCGAACTGATCAAGCAGGTGACGACGTTCCGCGTCTCGGGGGCCGGCCAGGCCGGCGCGGGGAGCAAGCCCGAGCTCTCCCGCGCCGCGCCGCCGGCCGCGCGTCCCGCCCAACGTCCGACCGTTCGTCCGGGCGCCTCGGCGCCGATCGTTCGCGGCAATACAGCCGTGGCGATCAAGGACGAGTGGCAAGAATTCTGAAGTATAGGACGCGAGCGTGTCCAGCTGTCTTCAAACAGCAGAACGCCCCCGCCGACCGAGTCGGCGAGGGCGTTGTGTTCCCCCGGATAGGATGCAGCGCTTACGCGCCGCCCGGGAAGCGGAACGGAACTTTCACGGTGCCGGTCTTGGCGCCCATCGGCAGCTTTTCGGCGATGCACATGGCGGCCTTGTCGAAGCCCTTGCCCGCGGCGCTGTTGTCCACGACCTTGCAGTCCGACAGCTTGCCGTCGGCGGCGTTGCACTCGAGCATCACCTGGGCGGCGTCGCGGGTGTTCGCGAACTGCTGCAGGCAACGACCCATCTGATCTTCGAAACCGCCAGCGGCCGTAGCGGCCTGGGCGACGAAAAAGCTGCCGGCGATTCCAGCGGCAATAGCGATCGGATATTTCATCCCGCTGCTCCTAGTAAAAAAGTCTCGTCCAGTGGACGACGCGCCAACCGGACGCAGCGACAAATTCGCAGGTGCAAGTTAAGAGATTCTGAGTCTGGAAAGAATATTCGGGATTTACTTCCAGGTAACCCTACTCGAATTGTAACGAAACTATCTCAATCGAGCCCCGTCTTTATAGAATCAGCGCCTGGCCGCCTGCGACGAAACGACTTCCCAGGTACGATTTCTGCTTATTATGTCGAATTGGCTTTAACCAAGTCAGAGTCTGTTAGGACTCTATCGGGATTATCCCTCTTCAGTTTGGCGGTCCGTGGGCACGGCGCGCCGGTTGGAGGGGACCTCGCGATGAAACGGATTCGTCTCGTCGATTTGCCATTGATCATCAAGATCGGCTTCGCGCCGGCCTTCGCATTGCTGATGCTGGCCTTGATGGCAGGTGGCGCAATCGTCGTTCAGAAGAGCCAGTCGGCTGCTCTGAAACAGGTCGTTGAAAGCGACATGCGCCAGAACATGGAGATCCAGAAGATCTCCAAGCGCATCTCGAACATCAACGGCGAACTCTACACGGTGCTGACCCACAAGGCCGGCAACATCGACTTGGCCGGGAACGACGCCCGCATGTCGGCGATCCTGAAAGAGACCGACTCGGTGAAGAAGGACCTGGCCGCGCTCAAGGCCAAGCTGCCTGCCGCCGAACAGCCGAAGATCGCCGAGCTGATCAAGTCGCTCGACGAATGCCGCAGCGCCATCGACACGGTGAGCGGCATGATCGGCGTCGACTTCGGCATGGCCGTCGGCTTCATCGCGCCGTTCGAGGAACAGTACGCGAAGATGACCGGCCTGCTGGACCAGGTCGTCGCCGCCGCCAACAAGCGGATCGAGACCGAGACCACCAAGCGTCAGGCCGAAGCCACCGCCGCGATGAGCATCACCATCGTGCTGTCGCTGATCACGCTCGGCGCCGTCGCCGGCCTGGCCTGGTTCACGGTCATGACGACCCGCAAGTCGATCAACGACATCGCCGGCGCCACCGACAAGCTGTCGAAGGGCGACAACACCATCGACCTGGAGAAGATGACGCGCGGCGACGAGCTGGGCGCCATCGTCTCGGCCCTGAAGGTGTTCCGCGACAACCAGCTGCACCTGGATACGCTGCGCGCCGAGCAAGAGAAGACGGCCGCGCTCACGGCCGATGAACGCCGCGCCAAGGAGGCCGCCGCCGCCGCCGCCGCCCAGGAAGCCTCGACCGTCGTCGGCAACCTGGCCGAAGGCCTGGAGAAGCTGGCCTCGGGCGACCTGACCTTCCGCGTGACCGCCGACTTCCCCGGCGACTATCGCAAGCTGAAGGACGACTTCAACGCCGCCATGGGCTCGCTGCAGGAGACGATGAAGGTCATCGCCGCCTCGACGGACGGCCTGCGCACCGGCGCCGACGAAATCGCCCACGCCTCGGACGATCTGTCGCGCCGCACCGAACAACAGGCCGCCAGCCTGGAAGAGACCGCCGCCGCCCTGGACGAACTGACCGCCACCGTGCGCCGCACGGCCTCGGGCGCTCGCCAGGCCTCGGACGTGGTCTCGACGACGCGTGGCGAAGCGACGCATAGCGGCCAGGTCGTTCATCAGGCAGTGTCGGCCATGGGCGAGATCGAGAACTCGTCCAAGCAGATCAGCCAGATTATCGGCGTGATCGACGAGATCGCCTTCCAGACCAACCTCCTGGCCCTGAACGCCGGCGTCGAAGCCGCGCGGGCGGGTGAAGCGGGCCGCGGCTTCGCGGTCGTCGCCCAGGAAGTCCGTGCTCTGGCCCAACGCTCGGCCGAAGCGGCCAAGGAGATCAAGGCCCTGATCTCCAGCTCGACCCAGCAGGTCAGCCAAGGCGTCAGCCTGGTCGGCCAGACGGGCGAGGCGCTGCAACGGATCGTGGCGAAGGTCGGCGAGATCGACGCCCTGGTCACCGAGATCGCGGCCTCGGCCGCGGAGCAGGCGACTGGTCTGAACGAAGTGAACACCGCCGTGAACCAGATGGATCAGGTCACGCAGCAGAACGCCGCCATGGTCGAGGAATCGACCGCCGCGACGCACTCGCTGAAGGGCGAAACCGCCGAACTGGTCCGCCTCATGGCCCGCTTCCAAGTCGGGTCGGGTTCTTCGTCCTACAGCCGGCCGGCCGTCGCCGACCCGGTTCAACACGCCCCGGCGCGCAACCCGGTGGCCGAGCAGCAGGCTCGTCTGAACACCTTCGCCCGTCCGGGCCGGAGCAGTGGTTCGGCGGCCGTCGCCCAGGCCCCCGCGACGGAAGGTTGGGAGGAGTTCTAAATGGCCGCTGCGATCGCGCTGCCCGAAACCCTGGATCTGAAGGCCGCGGCCCCTCTCAAGGCCGCCCTTCTGGAACGTCGCGGCGCGGCGATCACGGTGGAAGCCGACCAGGTCCGTCGTCTTGGGGGTCTATGCCTGCAGGTTCTGCTGGCCGCCCGCAAGGCCTGGGACCTGGACGGCCAGCCCTTCTCCATCAAGGGGCCTTCCGAGGCCTTCGTCGAAACCACCCGTCTGTTCGGCGCCGAAAGGGCGCTCCTTTCGGCGGAATTCCAAGGAGCTGAATCGTGACGCGTACGATTCTCACGGTCGATGATTCCCGGACGATGCGCGACATGCTGCGCATGGCCCTCGCCGGAGCCGGCTTCAACGTGGTTGAGGCGGTCGATGGCGAGCATGGTCTCGAAGTCCTGTCGGCCCATCGCCCGGATGTGATCATCACCGACATCAACATGCCCAAGCTGGACGGCTTCGGCTTCATCGAGGCGGTGCGTGTCGACGACGACTATCGCGCCATCCCGATCCTGGTGCTGACCACGGAAAGCGACCCGGCCAAGAAGCAGCGGGCTCGTGAAGCCGGCGCCACGGGCTGGATCGTCAAGCCGTTCAACCCGGAAAAGCTGGTCGACGCCATTCGGCGCGTGGCCGCCTAAATCCGGGGCCTGATCCAGGCCAAGGACTTAGTACCCCGTTTTTGAGTACCCGTTGCTAGACGCGAATTAGGACTTACGGGAATGGACGAGCTAGAGGCCATCAAGGTCACCTTCTTCCAGGAATGCGAGGAGCTTCTCGCCGACCTCGAGGGCGGTCTCCTGGCTATGGAGGAAGGGGCCGGCGACCTAGAGACGGTCAACGCCGTGTTCCGGGCCGTCCACTCCATCAAGGGGGGCGCCGGCGCCTTCGGCCTAGAGCCGCTGGTGCGTTTCGCCCACGTCTTCGAGACCCTGCTGGACGCCGTGCGCTCGGGCTCCGTGCCGAACACGGTCGAGCTGGCCGCCGTCCTGCTGCGCGCTTCCGACATCCTGGCCGACCACGTCAGCGCCGCGCGCGGCCTGGGCGACGTCGACATGGGGGCCTCGGCCGCCATGGCCGCCGAGCTGGAAGCCTGGACCGATCCGAACGCGGCCCCGGCACCGGCCGCCGCCGCGCCGGCCGTCGTCGAGGACGCCGCGCCCGCGCCGGTCGCCGCCGCTGACGACGACGCCATGGGCGACGACGACCTCGGCTTCGTGTTCGTGCCGCAAACCATCACCGTCGAGGCGCAGGCCGCCGACGCCGATCTGGTCCCCTCCAACGTCTGGACGGTGTCGATCCGTCCGAAGTCGGACCTGTACCGCAAGGCCAACGAGACGGCGCTGCTGCTGCGCGAGCTCAGCCGCCTGGGCCCGATCAAGGCGACCCTGGACGACAGCGCCCTGCCGGCGCTGGAAGACCTGGATCCGGAAGCCGCCTTCGTCACCTGGAGCGTGCGCCTGGAAACCGACGAGGACGAGGCCGCGATCCGCGAGGTCTTCGAATTCGTCGATGGCGACTGCGACCTGGACATCACCCGCGGCGAAGGCAAGGTCGAGGACGCCATGGCCTCGCTGCTGAGCGTCGCCGAGGCCGCGCCCGAACCGGTCGCTCCCGAGCCCGTCGCCGAAGTCGTCGAGCCCGCCCCGGCTCCGCCCCCGGCGCCCGAGCCGATCGAAGTTTCCGCCGCCCCCCAAGTGTCTTTGGCGCCTGTCGCCGAGGCCGCGCCCGTCGCCCCGACCCCCGCGCCGGTCGTCGAGGCCGCCAAGCCCGCCGCGCCGGCCGCAGCGACCCCGAAGGCCACCCCGGTCGAAGTCCCGGGTCCCGGCCAGTCGGTCATCCGCGTCGATCCCGAGCGCATCGACCGCCTGATCGACCTGGTCGGCGAGCTGGTCATCAACCAGGCCATGCTGGCGCAGCGCGTCGGCGAATACGGCATCGCCCCGTCCTCCAACCTGGCCATGGGTCTCGACGAGCTGGAACAGCTGACGCGCGAGATCCAGGACAGCGTCATGGCCATCCGCGCCCAGCCGGTGAAGTCGGTGTTCCAGCGCATGCCGCGCCTGGTCCGCGAGGTCGCCAACATGACGGGCAAGCAGGCCCGCCTGGTGATGGACGGCGAGAACACCGAGGTCGACAAGACGGTCATCGAGCGTCTGTCCGACCCGATCACCCACATGCTGCGCAACGCCATCGACCACGGGCTGGAAAGCCCCGAGGAGCGCAAGGCGGCCGGCAAGAATCCCGAAGGCGTCGTGCGCCTGGCCGCCCTGCACCGCAGCGGCCGGATCGTCATCGAGGTCTCGGACGACGGCAAGGGCATCAACCGCGAGCGGGTCTTCTCGATCGCGGTCAAGAAGGGCCTGATCGCGCCCGACCTGACCCTGACCGACGAAGAGATCGACAACCTGATCTTCCTCCCGGGCTTCTCGACCGCCGACAAGATCTCGGACGTGTCGGGCCGCGGCGTCGGCATGGACGTGGTCAAGCGCTCGGTCCAGGCCCTGGGCGGCCGCATCTCGATCGCCTCGCGTCCGGGCCAAGGCTCGACCTTCACCCTCAGCCTGCCGCTGACCCTGGCCGTCCTGGACGGCATGGTGGTCGACGTCGCCGGCGAGACCCTGGTCGTGCCGCTGGCCGCCATCGTCGAGAGCCTGCGTCCGAAGCCGGAAGAAGTTCGCCCGCTGGGCCCGGTCGGCTCTGTGCTGGCCGTCCGCGACAGCTTCGTGCCGCTGATCGACGTCGGCCTGACCCTGGGCTATCGCGACGAGAGCCCGCACCCGACCGACGGCGTCGTGCTGCTGGTCGAGGGCGAGGACGGCTCGCGCGCCGCCCTGGTGGCCGACGCCATCCACGGTCAGCGCCAGGTCGTCATCAAGTCGCTGGAGCAGAACTACCAGCAGGTCGAGGGCGTCGCCGCCGCGACCATCCTGGGCGACGGCCGCGTCGCGCTGATCCTCGACGTCGACGCCACGATCGCCATGCGGCGCCGCGAAGGCGGCGCGCCCCGTCCCACCGAACCTACTCTCATCGCCGCGGAGTAAGTCATGACCGACCATGCCACCGCCATCGGCGCTGATCGCCGCGAATTGATATCCTTCCGCGTGGGCGAGCAGGAGTACTGCGTCGACATCATGGCCGTCCGCGAGATCCGCGGCTGGAGCCCGGCGACGACGCTTCCGCAATCGCCCGGCTTCATGCGCGGCGTCATCAACCTGCGTGGCGCGGTGCTGCCGATCATGGACCTGGCCTGCCGCCTGGGCATGCCGATCATCGAGCCGACCGTCCGCAGCGTCTTCATCGTGGTCAAGGCGGGCGACCGCACGGTCGGCCTGCTGGTCGATGCGGTCTCGGACATCCTGTCGATCAACGACGACATGGTGCAGCCGACCCCGGACATGGCTTGCGACACCGTGCGCAATTTCGTGCGCGGCATCATTTCGATCGAGGGCCGGATGATCAGCGAGATCTCGCTGGACCGCATCCTGCCCGAACGGGAGGCGATGGCCGCCTAATGACGACCGCTTCCGCCTCTTCCGTGGAACGCCGCGAAGCCATCGTCGATGGCGAGTTCGCGTTCACCAACCAGGACTTCAAGCGCATCGCCGCGCTGCTGTACGACCTGGCGGGCATCAGCCTGCCCGACAGCAAGGCGACGCTGGTCTATTCGCGCCTGGCCAAGCGCCTGCGCGCCCTGGGCCTGCGCTCCTTCACCGAGTACTGCGCCTTCGTCGCCAGCGACAAGGGCGGGGACGAGAGCCAGGAGATGCTGCGGGCCCTGACGACCAATGTCACCCGCTTCTTCCGCGAGCCGCACCACTTCGACGACCTGCGCGCCAACGTGCTGGAGCCAGTCGCCGACCAGGTGCGCGCCGGTCGCCGCCTGCGCCTGTGGTCCGCCGCCAGCTCGTCGGGCCAGGAACCCTATTCGATGGCCTTCACGGTGCTGTCGGTGTGGCCGAACGCCGCTGATCTGGACATCCGGATCCTGGGCACGGACATCGACACCAACGTGCTCGCGACCGGTCGGGCCGCCTCGTACGACGAGAGCCTTCTGGAGGGCATCCCTCCCGCCGCGCGCAACCAGTACTTCGAACGCGATCCCTCGGACCGCCGCGCCTTCCGCGTCTGCGAAGCCGCGCGCAGCCTGGTCGCGTTCCGGGAACTAAATCTCAATGGTCCGTCCTGGCCTATGAAGGGTCCGTTCGACGCCATCTTCTGCCGGAATGTCGTGATCTACTTTGACGAACCTACCCAAGAACGTGTCTGGAGCCGCTTCGCGCCGCTCGTCGCGCCGGGCGGTCGCCTGTATGTCGGCCACTCCGAGCGGGTGGGCGCGTCCGTCACCGCCTTCGAGAGCTGCGGCCTGACCGCCTACAGGAAGGTGGGCCGCTAATGCCGAAGATTCGCGTTCTTGTCGTCGACGACTCCGCCACCATGCGGAGCCTCATCTCGGCGGCCCTCAATCGTGACCCGGAGATCGAGGTGGTCGGCGGCGCCGGCGACCCGTTCGAAGCGCGGGGCATGATCAAGACCCTGAACCCCGACGTCGTCACGCTCGACATCGAGATGCCGAACATGAACGGCATCGAGTTCCTCGAGAAGATCATGCGCCTGCGGCCGATGCCCGTGGTCATGGTCTCGACCCTGACCCAGGCCGGCGCCGAGATGACGCTGCGGGCCCTGGAACTGGGCGCGGTGGACTGCGTGGGCAAGCCCGCGGACGCCACCGGCACCCAGGAAGCCCTGGCCGAGATCGTCGCCAAGGTGAAGATCGCGGCGCGCGCCTCGGTCCGCACCAACGCCGGCGCCGCGCCGAGCTCCGCGCCGACGCGCCGCAAGGACTTCATGCCCTCGGGCGACATCGTGGCGATCGGCTCGTCGACCGGCGGGGTGGAAGCCCTGCTGTCGATCCTGCAGCTGTTCCCCGAGACCTGCCCGCCGACCGTCATCACCCAGCACATGCCGGCCACCTTCACCGCCAGCTTCGCCGCGCGCCTCGATCGCGCCAGCGGGGCCAAGGTGCAGGAAGCCACGGACGGCGCCCTGCTGGAGCCCGGCAAGGTCTATGTCGCCCCCGGCGGCGCCACGCACCTGGAGGTCGTTCGCTCGGCCGGCCTGCGTTGCCGCCTGGTCCAGGGCGACCCGGTCAGCGGCCACCGTCCGTCGGTGGACGTTCTGTTCAACTCGGTGGCTCAGGCCGTCGGCGACAAGGCGGTCGGGGCGATCCTGACCGGCATGGGCCGCGACGGAGCCCAGGGCCTTCTGGGCATGCGAAAGGCCGGCGCCAAGACGCTGGGCCAGGACGAGGCGAGCTGCGTCGTCTACGGCATGCCCCGGGCCGCTTTCGAACTTGGCGCGGTGGAGAAGCAGGTCTCCCTGTCCTCCATGGGCCAATCCATCCTCGATCTGGCCTCCGCGAGGCGATGAACCATGCCGCAAGCTAGCTCCATCTCCGTTCTCGTGGTCGACGACCAGCTGACCATGCGGGCCCTGATCCGCAATGCGCTGCAGCAGATCGGCTTCAAGGACATCCGTGAGGCGCCCGATGGCGAGGAGGCTCTCAAGAACCTCCTGGCCAAGCCGGCCAATCTCGTCATCTCGGACTTCAACATGCCGAAGATGGATGGCCTGGCGCTGCTGCGAGCGGTCCGCTCGCACCCGCCGATCCGCCAGACCGCCTTCGTCATGCTGACGGGCCGCGCCGACCGCGAACTGGTCCAGCGCGCCGTGCAGTTCGGTGTCAACAACTACTGCGTCAAGCCCTTCACCGTGCAGGGCTTGAGGGAGAAGATCGAACAGGTGTTCGGGCAGCTGACATGACGCAATTCTCCCACACCGACGACCCGGAACGCGCGATCAAGGTCCATGTCACGCAGGGCGAAAGCCATGTGACGACTGACCCGCAGGTGGTCATGACCACCGTGCTGGGCTCCTGCATCGCCGCGTGCATCCGCGACCCGCAAGCGGGCGTGGGGGGCATGAACCACTTCCTGTTGCCGGAAGGCGACGGCCGCAGCGGCGGCGGCGACGCCGTGCGCTACGGCGCCTACGCGATGGAACTGCTGATCAACGACCTGCTGAAGAAGGGCGCCCGCCGCGAGCGGCTGGAAGCCAAGATCTTCGGCGGCGCCAAGCTGTTCGACGGCCTCTCGGACGTCGGCGCCAGCAACTCGGCCTTCGCCGAACGCTTCCTGCGCGACGAAGGCATTCCGATCGTCTCGTCCAGCACCGGCGGGGTCTCGGCCCGTCGCGTCGAGTTCTGGCCGACCTCGGGTCGCGTGCGCCAGCGCCTGGTGGCCGTGGACAACGCGCCGCAGGACGTCCGTCGTCCCGTGCCGCCCCCGATGCCCGCCGCCTCGAGCGGCGACGTGGATCTGTTCTGACACTCATGACCGCTTCGCCGCTGCCGTCGTCGCCGATCGCCCCGCCCGAGGAACACCTCGCGGTCGGAGAGCTGTCGCGTCGCCTGGCGGCGGAGCTGGCCTCGGCCGCCGCCATCTGCCGGGATTGCGAACACCTGGCCGGCGATCTCGCCACGGGTGGCGCCACGCTGGAGAACCTCTCGCGCCTGCAGGCGCTGGACGAACTGAGCCAGCGGCTGCACGGCCTGTCCGAGGTGCTCGAGCGGATCGGCCACCACGCCTCCGGCGAGTGGAGCGTCTCGATCGCGCCCGTGCTGAGCGGCCTGGGCCTGGCCGACATGGCCAAGCGCCTGCGGGCCGAGGAACAAGCCGGCGCGAGCGCCGAAGCCGGCGAACTGGATTTCTTCTAGGGGCAGATGCCGGACGCCCTTCTCCCCTCGGCAAGGATCAATCTCGAACGAGCCACGGTGCTCGTGCTGGACGACAATGGTCCCTCGTTGGACATTTTGTCGCAGGTGGTTTCGGGGTTCGGCGTCAAGCAGCTGCTTCGCGCGGAGACGGTCGCGGACGCCCAGGTGCTCGTCCGCACCAAGACCTTCGACCTGATCATCAGCGACGTGCAGATGCCGGTGACCGACGGCATCGAGTTCATCGAGTGGCTGCGCCGCGAGGGCGGCGAAACCAACCGCTACATTCCAGTCATCCTAGTCACCGGCCATACCCGCGCCTCGCAGATCCGCAAGTTGCGCGACGCAGGCTCGAACTATGTCGTCGCCAAGCCGATCACGCCCAAGGTGCTCCTGGAGCGCATATTCTGGGTGGCCCGCGAGGAGCGGATGTTCATCGAGTGCGACACCTACATCGGGCCCGATCGACGCTTCAAGCATGAGGGGCCGCCGCCGGGAACGGACGGACGGCGCAAGGACGACCTCCCGGCGGAGGTGGGCGAAGCGCAGACGCCCAACATGTCGGATGACGAAATCGCCAACCTGATGCGCCCAGCCAAGGTGCAGATATGACCGTCCGCAAATTCCGCCCCCCCAACCGCCTCGCCGCCATGATCAAGGATCGCGGCGGCATGCTGGCCAAGGACGCCATCGCCGCCGCCGAGGCGGGGGTGGAGACTCTGCGCGAGTCCTCTATGGCCGCGCTGGACGAGGCCCTGGCCGACATCGAGGCCCGGTTCGGCAAGGACGCGCCGGATCGCGCGTCGCAATCGTTTGAGGATCTGTATCTGCTGGCCTCGCGGATCATCGACGTCAGCGCCTTCGTGATGGACGCCGGGATCGACAAGGCGGCGATGTCGCTCTGCGGTCTGGCCGACGACTGCGCCGAGGCCGGGGGCTGGCGTTGGGAGGCTGTGGACGTGCACATCAAGGCGCTCAAGCTGCTGCGCGCCATGGGCGCCCAGCTGCCGGTCGAGCAGCGCGACGCCATGCTGCAAGGTCTTTACCAGGTCAGCCATTACCGCCCGGACGAAGGCTGAAAGCTTGCCGAAACGGCCTGTGACGTAACGTCGCTATGTGTCGCAAAGGCAACGGGGGCGCGAGTCTCGTAAGGTATGGCCACTTTGTGGCCTTGTCGGCCGTCACGGGCTTTGTTAGCACTCTGATACCGGTGTCAAAAACCATAGTTCGGTTCTGACACCGGTGGCAAAAATTAAGATTTAAAAGGCCGGGGGCGGTCTCGTGGGAAGGACGCGGGATCGTAACGAAGGCCAAGGCGGCGTCGACGTCGCATCAATGGTCGATACGGGAGGAGGTTCTATGTCCAAGAAAACCACGGGACGCGTGCGCGTCCTGCACTACGGCGTCTCGGCTGGCGCCCTGGCTCTGGCGATGACGTTCGCCGGCGCGGCGGCCGCCCAAGACACCCCGGCGCCCGCGGCGGCGGCTCCCGTCGATGAGGTCGAAGCCGTCGTCGTCACCGGTTTCCGCGCCTCGCTGGCCAACGCCCTGGACGTCAAGCGTCGCGAGAACGACCTCGTCGACGTCATCAAGGCCCAGGACATCGCCGATTTCCCCGACCTGAACCTGGCCGAGTCGCTGCAGCGCGTGCCGGGCGTGTCGATCGACCGTGACGGCGGCGAAGGCCGCACCATCACTGTCCGGGGCCTGGGTCCCGACTTCACCGTCGTGCGCCTGAACGGCCTGGAAGCCCTGGCCACCACCGGCGGCAAGGACAGCTCGGGCGGCGCCAATCGCGGCCGCCAGTTCGACTTCTCGATCTTCGCCTCGGAGCTGTTCAACAGCGTCACCGTGCGCAAGTCGACCTCGGCTATGAACGAGGAAGGCTCGCTGGGCGCGATCGTCGACCTGCAGGCCGCCCGTCCGTTCGACTTCAGCAAGTTCACGATGAGCGCCAGCGGCAAGATCGGCTGGAACGACCTCTCGCGAAAGAGCGACCCGCGCTACACCTTCCTGGTCAGCAACCGCTGGGACACCGGCATCGGTGAGGTCGGCGCGCTGCTGTCGGTGGCCTACGCGACCCGCGCCCAGCGCGAGGAAGGCTCCTCGACCGGCCGCTGGGAAAACCCATCGGTCCAGTTCAACTCGTCGACCGCCTTCCCGTGCTCGGGCGCGGCCTATAACCCGGTCAGCGGCCCGGCCCTGACCTGCGCCCAGATCGGCACGGTCACCGGCGGCACCTCGCCGACCGTCACCGCCGCCGCCGGCACCGCCAACAACCTGTGGCACCCGCGGATCCCGCGCTACGGCCGCCTGGACTATGATCAGAAGCGCCTGGGCGTGACCGGGTCGATCCAGTGGCGTCCGAACGACCGCTCGACCCTGACCTTGGACGCGATGCTGGCCAAGTTCACCAACAACCGCGACGAGACCTATCTGGAGATCATCTCGTTCAGCCGCAGCGGCGCGGGTCTGCCCCAGACCGACGTCGTCAACTTCACGGCCGACGGCAAGGGCAACCTGATCAAGGGCACGTTCGACGACGTCGACGCTCGGGTCGAGTACCGCCACGACGAACTGAAGACCGAGTTCAACCAGTTCTCGCTGACCTACGACACCAAGTTCGGCGAAGCCGGCCACCTGGCCGTCGGCTACGGCCAGTCGCGGTCGATCCAGAACAACCCGGTCCAGACGACCTTCTCGTTCGATCGCTACGACAGCGACAACTACAGCTACGACTACTCGGGCAACGACAAGCTGCCGAACTTCAACTACGGCTTCGATCCGACGAACCCGACCAACTACACCTACAGCGCCAGCAACGCCCTGGGCGACGCCTCGCTGCTGCGCCTGCGTCCCAGCAAGGCGGTCAACACCTTCAAGACGTTCCACGTCGACATCGACTACCAGATCCTGGACGGCTTCAAGCTGCGCTACGGCGGCAACTACAAGGAATACGGCTTCAACTCGTGGGAAAAGCGCCTCTTCTCGCGCAACCTCGCGACGACGGGCACCACCTTCACGGCCGAGGCCGGCTTCGGCCTGCCGGCCGGCACGACGATCGCCGACGTCTCGCGCGTGATCAGCGGCTTCGGCCGGGGTCTCGACCTGCCGGCGGGCGTGCCGACCTCGTGGCTGGCTCCGGACCTGGCCAAGCTGCAAGCCAAGCTGGGCTACGACTGTAACTGCATCAACGCCAACGGCGACTTCCGCCTGAGCGTCCTGAACCAGCTGGGCGCCCTGCGCGAGATCACCGAGAAGGACACCGCCTTCTACCTGCAAGGCGACTTCGACTACGACATCGCCAACATCCCCGTGCGCGGCAATGTCGGCGTGCGCTGGGTGAAGACCGAGCAGGCGGCCCTGGGCCACTACAACACCGGCAGCGTGACCACGCCGGTGGCCACGCCCTTCGGCACGATCTCGACCACCGTCCCCACCGACGCCGTTCAGACGACCTCGCGCCAGTACACCAACACCCTGCCGTCGCTGAACGTCTCGGCCCAGCCGTGGGACAACTTCTACGTCCGCTTCGCCGCCGCCAAGGTGATGACGCGTCCGCAGCTGCAGAACCTGACCCCGGGCTACACGGCCAGCAGCCAGTCGGCCCAGACCCTGACGCGCGGCAATCCCGACCTGAACCCGATGCTGTCCAACAACCTGGACCTCAGCTTCGAGTGGTATCCGGACAAGGAAACCCTGTTCTCGGTCGGCGTGTTCCAGAAGGACATCAAGTCCTACATCCAGACCACGGCCGTCGCGATTCCGTACTCGGAGACCGGTCTGCCGACCAGCCTGCTGACGAACGGCAACACCATCGACACGCTGTTCACGGTCACGACCCAGATCAACAGCCCCGGCGGCAAGCTGAAGGGCTACGAGATCTCGCTGCAGCGTCCGTTCACCTTCCTGCCGGCGCCCTTCGACGGCTTCGGCGGCATCGTGAACTACACGCACGTGCAGAGCGACATCCAGTACGTGATCAAGAACCCGACCTACGCCGGCACGCCGCGGGTCCAGACGGCTCCGGCCGTGCTGATCACTCAGCCGCTGATCAACCTGTCGCCGGACGCCTATAACGCGACGCTCTATTACGAGAAGGCCAACTTCAAGGCCCGCGTCTCGGCCTCGTATCGCGACCCGTACCTGATCCAGGTGGCCCCGTCGGCGACCAACAACAACGATGTTCGGATCAAGGAAAAGACCCTGAACATCGACAGCCAGGTCAGCTACAACTTCGGCAACTTCACCGTCACCCTCGAAGGCATCAACCTGACCGACGAGAAGGACAGCAAGGTGGACGACTCGACCCGCCTGTCCTCGGAAGAGTACGTGCACTACGGCCGTCAGTACTATCTGGGCGTGAAGTGGAAGTTCTAGGCTTTCACGGCTTGCTGAGCTGAAACGAGAAGGGCGCTGACCGCGAGGTCAGCGCCCTTTTTGTCAGCCCTCGTCCCCGTCGATCCATGTGGCGGAGACGGAGAGGTCGTCGCCCAGCAGGCAGAGGTCGGCGGCGTGTCCGGTGGCGATGCGGCCGCGCTGGGCGTCGAGACCCAGGAAGGCGGCGGGGGCGGCCGAGGCCATCATCACCGCGTCCTCGATCGAGACGCCCAGCATCTGGACGGCGTTGCGGACGGCGGCGGCCATGTCGAGGTCGGAGCCGGCCAGGGTGCCGTCCTCGCCGACGCAGACCCCGTCGCGGACCACGATCTGGCGGCCCTGCAGGGAAAAGCGCTTGTCGGCCATGCCCACGGTCGGCATGGCGTCGGTGACCAGCATGAAGCGGTCCAGCGGCCGGGTTCGCAGGGCGATCTTCAGGGTCACCGGATCGACGTGGCGGCCGTCGACGATGATCCCGGCCCAGGCGGTCTGGTTCTCTAGCACAGCCCCCACCACCCCTGGCTCGCGGCTGGTCAGCGGCGACATGGCGTTGAAGAGGTGGGTGACGCCGGTCAGGCCCTGCGCCAGGGCCTGGCGCATGGTCGGATAGAGGGCGTTGGTGTGGCCGGCGGCGACGTGCACCCCGGCGTTCGCCAGGCGCTGGATCATCTCCGGCGTGGTCCGCTCGGGGGCCAGGGTCACCAGGGTCCTGCCGCGCTTCAGCGAGGAGAGGAGCGCGATGGCGTCCTCGTCGATGACTCGGAACTTGCCCTCGTCGTGGATGCCCTTGCGCTTGGGATTGAGGAACGGGCCTTCGATGTGGACGCCCAGCACGCCGGGCACGCCCTGTTCGATGGCCTGCTCGGTGGCCCGCATCGCCTGGTCGACGACATGGAGGTCGTCGCTGATCAGGGTCGGCAGGAAGCCGGTCGTGCCAAAGCGGCGGTGGGCCGCGCCGATGGCGGCGATGGTCTCCACGGTCGGGGCGTCGTTGAACAGCACCCCGCCGCCGCCATTGACCTGGGTGTCGATATAGCCGGGGACCAGCAGGCCGCCGGCCAGGTCGCGGCGCGCGGCCGAGGCGGGAACCTCGGACATCGGGACCACGCCGGCGATCTGACCGGCTTGGATCAGGACGGCCTTGCCGTGTTCGACACCGGCGGCCGTCAGCACGCGGCCATGGACGAGAGCAGCCAGCATCAGACGGTTTCGGTGACCTTGTTGAGGTGGGGCGGGCTGTCGGGGTCGTAGCCGCGGGCCACCGACAGGGCGTTGGCCATGCGGTAGAAGCTCTGGATCATCAGGATCGGCTCCAGCACCGGATGGGCCGACACGGCGGGCAGGGTGGGAACGCCCGCTTCATCGCCGGGAGCCGCCAGCAGCACGTCGGCCCCGCGTTCGGAGAGGCCCTTGGCCATGGCGTCGACACTGGCGCGGCTCTCGTCGTTCTGGGCGAAGACCAGGGCCGGGAAGCCGTCCTTGACCAAGGCCATGGGGCCATGCAGCACCTCGGCGGCGCTGAAGGCCTCGGCGTGCAGGCCGCAGGTCTCCTTGAACTTCAGGGCCGCCTCCAGGGCCACGGCGAAGCCGACGCCGCGTCCCAGGACATAGAGGTTGCTGGCCGAGGTCAGGCGTTCGACGGCCGGACTCCAGTCCAGGCGCCAGGCCTGGGTCAGCAGGGCGGGCAGGGTTTCCAGCGCCGCCTCCAGCGCTTCATCCTGCGTCCAGGCGGCGATCAGCTGGGTGATGGCGACCAGGGCGGCGATGTAGGACTTGGTGGCCGCCACAGAGAGCTCGGGCCCGGCGTGCAGCGGGATGACCGCGTCGGCCCGCTGGGCCAGCGGCGAATCCTCGACATTGACCAGGGCCACGGCGTAGCCGCCGGCGGCCTTGGCCGCCTTCACCGCCGCCAGCAGGTCGGGGCTCTTGCCCGACTGCGAGATGGCCAAAACCAGCGCCCCTTCCAGGTTGGGCGAAGCGTCGTAGACCGAGCTGACCGACAGGCCCGCCGACGAGGTCAGCACCCCGGCCCGGGTCTCGATCAGGTAGCGGGCGAAGGTGGCGGCGTGGTCGCTGCTGCCCCGCGCGCAGGTGACCACCACGCGCGGCGGGGTCTCCCGCAGCCGCGCGGCCAGGGCCGCGACCCGCTCGGCGTTGGCCGCAAGCAGCGCGGCGGCGACCGACGAGGCCTCCCCCGCCTCCAGGAACATCCGCGTGGACTCCGGCGACGGTCCCTTGCGGGTCTCGGATCGGGTCAAGACGGTCGCCTCCAAGCTCTGTTCCTCGGGCCTAGGACAGGGCGTTCAGCTCGGCCACGAAGTCGTAGGCGTCGCCTCGGTAGTAGGATTGGGTCACTTCCACCGCCCGGCCGTCCTTCAGGAAGCCGCGCCGCTCGATCAGCAGCCCGGCGTCCTTGACCGGAACGCCCAGGAGGTCGGCCTGTTCGGCGGCGAACAGCACCGCCCGCAGCCGCTGCAGGGCCCGCACCGGCCGGTGGCCGGTCGCTTCAAGCGCCTCGTACAGCGACGTGCCGACCACCTCGGTGGAGGGCAGGGCGAAGGCGGCGATCGTGGTGTACTCCACCGCCATCGGCGCGCCGTCGGCGTAGCGGATGCGGGCGAAGCGGAAGACCGAGGTCCCTGGCGACAGGCCCAGGGTCAGCGACTCCTCCGGAGTCACCTGGCCCTCGCTGCGGCTGATCCACTCGCTGCGCGGCGTGCGTCCGCGCGAGATCATGTCCTCGGTGAAGGACGAGAGCTTGGAGAAGCTCTTCTCGACCCGCGCGGCGACGAAGGTCCCCGCGCCCTGACGGCGCGTCAGCAGGCCCTCGCTGACCAGGCCGTCCAGCGCCTTGCGCACCGTGATGCGCGAGATGCTGAACTCGTCGGCCAGGTCCCGCTCGGCGGGCAGGGCGTCGTCCGGCGCCAGCACCTTCTTCTGGATCGCCTCGCGCAGCGCGCGCTGCAATTGCTTGTAGAGCGGGGCGTGATCATCGACGGCGTCGAGCCGCCCAATCCGTTCAGCAAACGTCATTTCACAGCCCTCCCCGTCCAAGTCCGTGGCGCCCTGCGCCTGCTTCGATAGCATATGACCATTTTCATACCAATAAGAACATGGTCTGCAATTGGTTTCTTTTTGGCCTTGTCATCCGCAAAATTTCCGTCACAGTCGCCTTCCGAGGCCTGAGAAGCGCCACTTTTCGGGATCGCTCCGAAAAGATTGGTACCAGATTGGTCTTTGGGGTTCGGCTCGCGTCCGAAGCGACCGAGCAAATGGGGAGAAGTGAACTATGAAGAAGTTCCATAAGTCCGTCTTGGCCGCATCCGCCAGCGTCATGGCCGTCATGATCGCCGCGCCGGCCCTGGCCCAGGACAGCAACAACGTCGAGGAAGTGGTCGTCACCGGCATCCGCGCCTCGCTGCTGCAATCCATCGAATCCAAGCGCCGCGCCGACGCCATCGTCGATGTCGTCACCGCCGAGGACGTTGGCAAGTTTCCGAGCACCAACGTCGCCGAAGCCCTGACGATCGTTCCCGGCGTCACCGTCGACCGCGCCTTCGGTCAAGGCGAGAAGGTCAGCATCCTCGGCACCGACCCGGCGCTGAACCGCACCCTGCTCAACGGCCAGACCGTCGCCTCGGCCGACTGGTTCATCCTCGACTCTCCGGGCCGCACCTTCAACTACGCCCTTCTGGCTCCGCAGATCGTCGGCAAGGTCGACGTCTACAAGTCGCCCGAAGCGCGCATCGACGAAGGCAGCATCGGCGGCACCGTCATCGTCAACACCCGCAAGCCTCTGGACCTCAAGTCGGGCCTGATCGCCGGCGCGGTGAGCTATCTGTACAACGACCGCTCCAAGAAGGGCGACGCCCAAGGCTCGCTGCTGGTCAGCTGGAAGAATCCCGACCAGACCTTCGGCGCCAGCTTCTCGGTCCAGCGCGCCGAGGACCAGCTGCGCCGCGACGGCGTCGAGAGCTACGGCACCATCGCCGCCAACCAGTGGGCGGGCGGCAATCCGGACAATCCGGTCGACTCGCGGACCCGTGGCTGCACGGGCTCGTGCGCCACGACCCTGACCAGCAACCTGACGGCCCGCAGCCCGAACGCGTTCGGCGCCTCGTACTTCGAGCAGGACCGCGTCCGCACCACCTACACCACGGCCCTCCAGTACAAGCCGACCGAACAGCTCTCGTTCGAGTTCAATTGGATGAAGATCAAGGCCGACTACGACAACACCAACCAGTCGATGTACGCCTTCCAGGGCAACACCTGGAACAGCCTGGGCGCCCTGACCGACCTGACGGTCAAGGACGGCGTGGTCACCAAGGCTTCGTTCAACAACGCGCTGAGCGTGCTGGACGTGCAGTACCGCGAAGCCGAGCTGAACTCCGACACCTACCATCTGAAGGGTGGCTACAAGGGCGACGGCTGGGACCTGAACGGCGAGATCGGCAAGTCCACCGCCGATGGCGGCACCAAGCGCCAGGTGTTCCTCGAGTTCCTGAACTGGGCCAACTACACCGTCGACATCAGCGGCGCGCCCAAGAGCGCGGGCAGCCTGACCTACACCACCAACGTGATGGGCAACCCGGCCGCCTTCGCAACCGATCCGGGCTGGAGCGGCAACCTGGTCTCCAAGCCGACCTCCGACGAGGAGAAGTACGCCCAGATCGACCTGGGCAAGGACTTCGACGGCGTCATCCAGCGCGTCCAGGTCGGCTACAAGCGTCGTGAGCACGAGACCGGCCAGCAATACGCCGGCATCGCCATCACCGGCGTCGCCGCCCCGGCCTCGCTGTTCAGCGCCACGCAAGTTCCCGGCAACTATCTGAAGGGCTTCGACGGCGTCGGCGACCAGATGAAGAACCGCTTCCGGATCAGCGGCCAGTCGATGGTCGACTATGTCCAGAGCGGCAAGTGGCTGGCGGCGGGCGCTTCCATGCCCAAGCCCTCGATCTTCGCCGCCGCCGAGTTCACGGCCGGCAACTGGAACATCCAGGAGAACATCGACGCCGCCTACGCCCAGGCCAGCTTCAAGGCCGACAACATCCGCGGCAATTTCGGCGTCCGCTACGTGAAGACCTCGGTCAACAGCGCTGGCTATGTCTGCAAGCCCGGCGCGGCCTGCAACGCCGCCGCCGACTGGACCTGGCAGGTGACCAAGAAGAGCTACGACAACGTCCTGCCCAGCGTGAACATCATCGTCGACGCGCGCGAGGACCTGGTGTTCCGCTTCGCGGCCGCCCAGGTGATCGCCCGCCCGAACTACGCCGACATGACCAACTACTTCTGGCTGTCGGACGGCATCCTGACCGGCGGCGGCGGCAACCCGAACCTGGAGCCCTACAAGTCGAGCAACGTCAACGCCTCGGCCGAGTGGTACTTCCAGCCCCAGGCCATCCTGTCGGCCGAGCTGTTCTACAAGGACATCTCCAACTACATCCTGCAGCGCACGCAGCCGGAATCGTACTTCAACCAGTCGCAGGGCAAGGTCACGACCTATCAGATCAGCCGTCCGTTCAACGCGGGTTCGGCCGAGGTGAAGGGTCTGGCGGTCGCCTACCAGCAGAACTTCGCTCACGGCTTCGGCCTGCTGGCCAACTACACCTACGCCGACGCCTCGGGCCAGGGCGGCGCGCCGCTGCCCTACAGCTCGAAGAACCAGGTCAATCTCAGCCCCTTCTACGAAGCCGGCCCGTTCTCGGCCCGGGCGACCTTCACTTGGCGGTCGAAGTACTTCACCGGCGTGGATCGCGGCGACGACATGTTCGTCCGCGCCTCCAAGACCCTGGACGCCACCGTCGGCTACGCGGTGAACCAGAACATCACGCTGTCGGTCTCGGGACAGAACCTGCTGGACAGCGAGTACTACGCCTACGCCAACACGACCTCGCTGCCGCGCGGCGTCTACCGCACGGGCCGCAAGCTGCAGGCCACGCTGAACGTCAGCTTCTAGCGATGTCGGCGGCGGAGGTCCCGGATGCTTCCGGGACCTCCGACCACGGCGCGATTGATCCAACCCCTCCTGACTGCAAGCATGGAGCTAGGGCGGGACGGCTCGGCTGTCCCGCCCGCTTTTTGCCGCCTATCTCTTCGCGAGGCCGCGTGACCAAGACCCGCATCATCGCCGTCTCGGCGTTCGCCCTTGCCCTCGGCCTTGGAGCCGCCGCGCTCGCGACGGGCGCCGTGGCCGACGGCCTCACCATCACCCCCGCGCCGGCCAAGGCCGTCGCCGCCGAGGGGACTTTCAAGCTTTCCGCCGCGACCCGCATCGTCGTCGCCAAGGGCGATGTCGAGGCCAAGGGCGTGGCGTTTCAGCTGGCCGAGCTGATCCAGCGCTCGCGCGGCTTCCGTCCCGCCGTGGTCGAAGGCCCTCCGACCGCCGGCGCCATCGTCCTGACCCGCGAGGGGCCGGCCGGCGAGGCCTACAGGCTCGACATCTCACCCGCCGGCGTGACCATCGCCGCGGCCCAGCGCGCGGGCCTGTTCTATGGCGCGATGTCGCTGTGGCAACTGGCGACGCCCGACGCCGCCCAGGGGCCGGTCGCCCTTCCCGCCGCCGCGATCGAGGACGCTCCGCGGTTCGCCTGGCGCGGCCTGATGGTCGACAGCGCCCGCCACTTTCAGTCGCTCGACACGCTGAAGGCGGTCATCGACACGATGGCGGCGCACAAGATGAACACCTTCCACTGGCACCTGGTCGACGACCAGGGCTGGCGGCTGGAGATCAGGAAGTATCCGAAACTGACCCAGGTCGCCGGCTGGCGGCATGATCCGGGCGCGGCCGCGAAGGATCCCAAGTACGGCGGGTTCTATACCCAGGACCAGGCCCGCGAGCTGGTCGCCTACGCCGCCGCCCGCAACATCACCGTGGTGCCCGAGATCGAGACCCCGGGCCATGCCCTGGCGCCGATCGTGGCCTATCCGGCGCTGGGCGTGGCCGCGCCGGACGCCAGCAAGATGGGCGACTGGGGGGTCTTCCCCTGGCTCTACAACACCGACGACGCGACCTTCGCCTTCCTCGACGACGTGCTGAGCGAGGTGATGGATATCTTCCCGTCGCCCTTCATCCACGTGGGCGGCGACGAGGCCATAAAGGATCAGTGGAAGGCCAGTCCGAAGATCCAGGCCAAGATCAAGGACCTGGGCCTCAAGGACGAGCACGAACTGCAGAGCTGGTTCATCCAGCGAGTCGGCAAGAGCCTCGACAAGCGCGGCCGCCGCCTGATCGGCTGGGACGAGATCCTGGAAGGGGGCCTGGCGCCCAACGCCACGGTCATGTCCTGGCGCGGGATCGACGGCGCCGTCGCCGCCGCCAAGGCCGGCCACGACACGGTGCTGTCGCCGCATCCGACCCTCTATCTGGACCATCGCCAGAGCGCCTCGTGGGAGGAGCCGACCGGGCGCGGCCTGATCATCACGCTGAAGGACGTCTACGCCTTCGACCCGGCCCCGGCCCAGTTGAGCTCCGACGAGCGCAAGCACATCCTCGGGGTCCAGGCCAATGTCTGGACCGAGCACATGCAGACCGACACCCGCATGCAGCAGATGGCCTTCCCGCGCGCCATCGCCCTGGCCGAACGGGCCTGGACGCGAGAGGAGGACATCAGCTGGGACGACTTCGCCCGCCGGCTGCCGGCCGAGATGGCGCGGCTGAAGGTGCTGGGCGTCACCGCCGACACCGTGCCGTTCGAGCCCAGCCCGACGCTGTCGGAAGGCGAGGGGGGCAAGACCAGCTTGGCCCTGGCCGCGCCGCTGGCCGTGGGTCAGGTGCGCTACACCACCGACGGCAAGGCGCCGACGGCGGCCTCGACCGCCTATGCCGGCGCCCTGGCCCTGCCGGCGGGAACGACGGTCAAGGCCCGCACCTTCGTGGACGGCCAGGCCCTGGGGCGCGAGAAGACGGTGACGGTCGATCCGGCCGCGCTGCAGACCCGGGTCAGTGGCCAGCTGAAGCGCTGCACCAGCCATGTGCCGCTGCTGATGATCGACGACGCCCCGCGCGACTTCGACAGGCGGGCGATGTTCGACGTCGACATCTTCAATCCGTGCTGGATCTGGGAGGGGGCGGACCTCTCCAAGGGCGCGGTGATCAGCGCCCGGATCGGCCAGATCCCGTTCAATTTCCAGGTCGGCAAGGACCGCGACAACATCCCGCTGCGCGCCCCCGCCACGCCGGGCGGCGAACTGGAGGTGCGCCTGGGCTGCGCGGGCGAGCGCATCGCCGCCATCCCGCTGGGCGACGCGGCGAAAAATCCGGCCCTGTCGACGGTCGGCGGCCGCTTGCCCGCCAGACCGGGTAAGGTCGATCTTTGCTTCAGCTTCACGAGCAGGACGATCGATCCGTTCTGGGTTGTCGACCGGGTGACCGTGAAGCCCGCGAACTAGGTTCCGAGGAAGAGTATCCGCCGTGTCCAATCTCGTTCTCCGCTCGCCCCTCCAGGGCTGGGTAGCGCCGTTGGATGAGACGCCGGATGCGGTGTTTTCCGAGCGGATGCTGGGGGACGGGCTGGCGATCGATCCGTTGGGCTCGACGCTGCACGCGCCGTGCGACGCAGTGGTGGTGACGGTGCACCGGGCCCGGCACGCGGTGACCCTGCGGGCGGCCAACGGGGCCGAGATTCTGATGCATGTGGGGCTGGAGACGGTGGCCCTGGGCGGCGAGGGCTTCTCGGTGTTCGTGCGCGAGGGCCAGGCGGTGAAGGCCGGTGACAAGCTCTTGGGTTTCGACCTCGACCTTCTGGCCCAGCGGGCCAAGAGCCTGATCACCCCGGTGGTCATCACCAATCTGGACGCTTTCTCGATCGTGCGCCGCGACCAGGACCGGGCCATTTCGGTGGGCGACTTCCTGATGGAGCTGTCGCCGCTGGGCGGGGCGTCGGCGGTTGCTAGCCCGACGTCCACGACTGAGATTTCCCGCCAGGTGACCGTGCCGCTGGCGCATGGGATCCATGCGCGGCCGGCGGCGAAGATCGCCGAGACGGCCAAGGGGTTCGACGCCGAGATCGGGCTGGTGGCCGGCGCGCGCCGGGCCAGCGCCAGGAGCCCGGTGGGGGTGATGTCGCTGGCCATCCGCCATGGCGACGCCATTGACGTGGTGGCCTCGGGCGTGGACGCCGAGGCGGCGCTGCAAGCCATCGTCGGCCTGATCGAGGGCGGCATGGGCGAGGGGGCGCCGGTGGCGGCCCCGATGGCGGGCAAGGCCTCAGCACCGGCGGCCGTGATCGAATCCGCGCCCGTGACCCCGACGGAACTGCCCCGTGACGGGGTGCTGAAGGGGGTGCTGGCTGCGCCGGGGCTGGCGATCGGCAAGGCCGTGCGGCTGGCGTCCAGCGACATCGCCGTGCGCGAGGCGGGCGAGGGCGTGGCCCACGAGGAGGCGGCCCTGACCGCCGCCATCGCCAAGGTCCGCGCCAAGATCGAAACCAACGCCGCGAAAGGCGACAAGGCCCGCAAGGCGATCCTGGGGGCCCACCTGGCGTTTCTGGATGATCCTGAGCTCGCCGCTGGCGCGCGCCGGCTGATCGGCGAGGGCAAGAGCGCCGGCTTTGGCTGGCGATCGGCCGTCGGCGGCTATGTCGAGGCCCTGCGGGGTCTGGGCGACCGGCGCCTGGCCGAACGGGTCGACGACCTGATCGATCTGGAGCGCCAGGTGCTGCGCGCCCTTAGTGGCGAGGAGGACGACACGACGGTGCTGCCGCCGGGCGCGATCCTGCTGGCCGACGAGCTTTTGCCCTCGCAGCTGATGGGCGTGGATCCCGGCGTGGTGGCCGGCTTCGCCACCGCCCGTGGCGGCCCGACTTCGCACGTGGCGATCCTGGCCGCGGCCATGGGCATCCCGGCCCTGGTGGCCTTAGGGGGCGGGGTCTTGAGCGTCGAGGACGGCGCGGCCCTGATCCTGGACGCCGACAGCGGGACCCTGCGCGTGGCGCCCGACGCGCCGGCCCTGGAAGCGGCCCAGACGGCCCTGGCCCAGCGCCAGTCGCGCAAGGCCGCCGCCAAGGCCGCCGCCCACGAGCCCGCCATCACCCGGGACGGAACCCGCATCGAGGTGTTCGCCAACACCGGCTCGGTCAAGGACGCCGCGGCGGCGATCGAGAACGGGGCGGAAGGCTCGGGACTGCTGCGCACCGAATTCCTGTTCCTGGACCGCGAGACCCCGCCCGACGAGGACGAGCAGGCCCGCCAGTACCAGGCCATCGCCGACGCCCTGCAGGGGCGGCCGCTGATCATCCGCACGCTCGACGTCGGCGGCGACAAGGCCGCGCCCTACCTGCCGATCCCGGCCGAGGAGAACCCGGCGCTGGGCCTGCGCGGCGTGCGCGTCAGCCTGTGGCGGCCGCATCTCTTGAAGACCCAGCTGCGGGCCATCCTGCGGGTTAAACCGCCTCAAGGTCAAAAGAGGGGCCAATGCAAGATCATGGTCCCGATGGTCGCCAGCCTCGACGAGCTGCGCGCTGTGCGCGCGGTGCTGGAGGAGGCCAAACGCGAGCTGGGCGTCACGGACGCCGTCGCGCTGGGGGTGATGATCGAGACCCCGGCGGCGGCCGTCACCGCCGACCTGATCGCCGCCGAGGCCGATTTCCTGTCGATCGGCACCAACGACCTGACGCAATACGTGCTGGCCATGGACCGGGGTAACCCCGAACTGGCCGCCCGCATCGACGCCCTGCACCCGGCGGTGCTGCGGATGATCGACCTGACCTGTCGTGGAGCCGAGAAGCACGGCCGCTGGGTGGGGGTGTGCGGGGGGCTGGCCTCGGATGTGGCCGCCACCGCCATCCTGCTGGGCCTGGGCGTCACCGAGCTTTCGACCACGGCCAGCATCGCCCCCGAGGTGAAGGCCCAGGTGCGCTCGCTCAGCCTGGACGCCTGCCGTGCGCTCGCCCAGCAGGCCCTGCAACAGACATCGCCCGAGGCCGTGCGGGCCCTGGCCCAAGCCTTCACCAAGACCGGAGCCTGATCCCGATGAAGTCTCCGCTCGAGATCCTCCAGCCGCTGGGCCGGGCCCTGATGCTGCCGATCGCGGTGCTGCCGGTGGCGGGGCTGCTTCTGCGCCTGGGCCAGCCGGACCTCTTGAACATCGGCTTCATCGCCGCGGCCGGCGACGCGATCTTCTCCAACCTGGGTCTCCTCTTCGCCATCGGCGTGGCCGTGGGCCTGGCCCGCGAGAACAACGGCGCGGCGGGCCTGGCCGGGGTGGTCTGCTTCCTGATCGCCACCGAGGGGGCCAAGGCCCTGCTGCATGTCCCGGCCGAGACGACGGCGGGGCTGATCACCGCCCATGCGGATCTGGCCGGCGCGGCCTACAAGGCCAAGGCCCTGGCCAAGCTCAGCGTGCCGATCGGCATTCTCTCGGGCGTGATCGGCGGCCTGTTCTACAACCGCTTCTCAGGCTTCAAGCTGCCCGAGTACCTGGCCTTCTTCAGCGGCCGGCGCTTCGTGCCGATCGTCTCGGGCCTGGCGGGTCTCTTGATGGCCGTGCTGATCGGCTGGGGCTATGACGCCATCAACGGCGGCGTCGACGCCGCCAGCCGGGCCATCGTCGGCTCGGGCGAGCTGGGCCTGCTGGTCTACGGGTTCTTGAACCGCATCCTGATCGTCACCGGCCTGCACCACATCCTCAACAACATCGCCTGGTTCGTGGTGGGCGACTTCCATGGGGCCACCGGGGACCTGCGGCGCTTCTTCGCCGGCGACCCCAACGCCGGCGGCTTCATGAGCGGCTTCTTCCCGGTGATGATGTTTGGCCTGCCGGCCGCCTGCCTGGCCATGTACCACACCGCCCGGCCCGAGAAGCGCAAGGCCGTGGGCGGCATGCTGGTCTCCCTGGCCCTAACCTCGTTCCTGACCGGGGTGACCGAGCCGATCGAGTTCTCGTTCATGTTCCTGGCCCCGGCGCTCTACGCCGTGCACGCCATCCTGACGGGCGTGTCGATGGCCCTGATGAACGCCCTGCATGTGAAGCTGGGCTTCACCTTCTCGGCGGGGCTGTTCGACTATGTGCTCAACTTCGGCAAGGCGACCAATCCGCTCTGGCTGCTGCCGATCGGGGCGGTCTATGCGGGGGTCTATTACGGGCTCTTCCGGTTCTTCATCCAGACGCTGAACCTCAAGACCCCCGGCCGCGAGGACGACGACCTGGCCGCGCCGGCCATCGTCGCCACCGGCGGCGGGCGCGGGGCCGACTTCGTCCAGGCCCTGGGCGGGGCCGGCAACCTGACTTCCGTCGACGCCTGCACCACCCGCCTGCGCCTGATCGTCGCCGACCAGGCCGCCGTCAGCGAACCGGCGCTCAAGGCCCTCGGCGCGCGGGGGATCGTCAAGCCCTCCGACAAGGCGCTGCAAGTCGTCCTCGGCCCCATCGCCGACGCCGTCGCCGGCGAGATCCGCGCGGCCCTCAGCCAGGGAAATGCGGGCGGCCAGGCGGCCCGGCCCGCCGTCCAGCCAGCCAAGCCCGCGCCGTCCCAGCTCCCCACCGTCGAGGACGACCGCAAGGCCCAGGCCCTCCTCGCCGCCCTCGGCGGGGCGGGGAACCTCAAGGCCGTCGGAACCTGCTACAGCCGCCTGCGCGTCGTCGTCGCCGACCCCGCCGCCGTCGACGAGCAAGCCCTCCACGCCGCCGGCCTCCGAGGCCTCGTCCGCGTCGGCGACCACGCCCTCCACATCGTCCTCGGTCCCACAGCCGAACGCGTCGCAGAGGCGATCAACTGCATGATCTAGCGGAGCTTCCGTCCACGTTGAGAGGGCGATCAGTCGCAGGCCGAGCGGGGCGGCGAATAACCCACCCTTCATGTTTTCGCGCGACCCCTAGGGCCTGACGCCCCGGTTCCGAGGCGAAGACAGAAAGTCTGGAATGGCCGCAGAAATCGCCGAGACCGAGATCGCGACCCTGCGCGCGCGGCTCGACCGCATGACCCGCCTGGCCACGGCCCAGACGGCGCTGTCGGAAGCGGGCCTGGACCTCGACGCCTTCATGCAGGCCATCGTCGAGCACCTGGCCGAGCTGACCGGCGCCAAGGGGGCGATCGTCGAGCTGGTCGACGGCGGCGACCTCGTCTATCGCGCCGCGACGGACCGGGTCCTGATCGGCACGCGCCTGAAGCGCGACAACAGTTTCTCGGGCCTGTGCGTGGCCACCGCCGAGGTGCTGGTCTGCGCCGACGCCTTCGCCGACGACCGGGTCGACCGCGAGGCCTGCGTCCAGGTCGGGGTGGGCTCGATGATCTGCGCGCCGCTGATGCACGCGGCCGAGGCCCTGGGCGTGCTGAAGGTGTTCTCCGAGCACAAGGCCGCCTTCGCCGACGAGGACATCGAGATCCTGCGGGTCCTGGCCTCGATGCTGGGCGCGCAGATGTCGCGCCAGCTGGAGTTCCAGCACCGCGAGCGCCTGCTGGCCGAGAAGACCCAGGCCCTGGAATGCGCCGCCTGGGAGGCCCAGCAGCGCGCGGCCCAGGAGGAGCTGTTCGAGACGGCCTTCCACGATGCGCCGATCGGCATGGCCCTGGGCGATCTCGACGGGCGGATCGTCAAGGTCAACGGCGTCTTCTGCGACATCATCGGCTATTCGCCGGAAGAGGCGCGGACGCTGGACTTTCGCGCGGTTACGCATCCGGACGATCTTGAGTCCAGCCAGAGCTATATGAGCCAGCTGCTGGGCGGCGAGATCAAGCGCCACCAGGCCGAGAAGCGCTACATTCGCAAGGACGGCTCGGTGATCCGGGTGCAGCTGTCGGTGTCGCTGGCCCGGGGCGAGGACGGCCGCCCCAAGCACTTCATCGGCCAGATCCAGGACCTGACCGACCAGCGGGCCATCGAGAACCGCTATCGGCTGATGGCCGAGAACGCGACCGACATCATCGTCACCACCGACATGCAGGGGCTGGCGACCTTCGTCTCGCCGGCCTGCGAGGCGGTGACCGGCTATGCGCCCGAGGACATCCTGGGCCGCTCGTCTCTGCCGATCACCCACCCGGACGACGTCGAGCCGGTGCGCGACGCCTTCGGTCGCCTGATCGCCGGCCAGCCGATCGACCGGGTGCGCTGGCGCGTGCGCCACAAGCGCACCGGCGAATGGACCTGGCTGGAATCCAACCCGGTCCTGATCCGCGACGAGATCTCGGGCGCGCCGACCGGCTATCTGGACGTGCTGCGCGACGTCACCGCCCAGAAGGCCCAGGAGGACGCCCTGGCCCAGGCCCGCCTGGACGCCGAGGCCGCGACCCGCTCCAAGGCCGAGTTCCTGGCCAACATGTCCCACGAGCTGCGCACGCCGCTGAACAGCATTATCGGCTTCACCCGCCTGCTGACCGAGAGCCGGGGTCTCACCGCCGAGGACCAGCGGCGCGTCGAGCTGGTGCACGGCGCCGGCCAGGCGCTGCACGCCGTCATCGACAACGTGCTGGACTTCTCGAAACTGGAGGCCGCGGCGCTGGAGCTGCACGCCGCGCCCTTCGACCTGGCCGAGATGCTGCGCCAGGCGGTGGCCATGCTGGAGCCGCAGGCCGCGGCCAAGGATCTGCGCCTGCGCGCCATGATCGACGCCGATGCGCCGGCCAGCGTCGTCGGCGACGCCGGCCGCCTCCGCCAGGTGCTGCTGAACCTGCTGTCCAACGCCGTGAAGTTCACCGCCAGGGGCGGCGTCACCGCCAGCCTGACGCGGGTGGGCGGCGACGCGGCCGCGCCGCGCCTGCGGGTCGAGATCATCGACACGGGCGTGGGAATCGCCGAGGCCAAGCAGGCCGGCATCTTCAACCGTTTCGTCCAGGCCGGGTCGTCGGTCTCGGCCCACTACGGCGGCACGGGCCTGGGCCTAGCCATCTCGCATCAGCTGATCAGCCTGATGGGCGGCGAGATCGGGGTCGAGAGCCGTCCGGGCGCGGGCTCGACCTTCTGGTTCGAGCTGGCCCTGCCCGCCGCCGGATCGCGCTCCGGCGCCCAGGCCGCGCCGGCCGCCCAGCCGCCGCGCCTGTCGGGCCGTCGCATCCTGGTGGTCGACGACGTCGAACTGAATCGCGAACTGATGCTCGCCCTGCTCAGCAAGTATGGCTGCGAGGTCGGGCTGGCCGAGGACGGCGCCCAGGCCATCGAGGCCCTGCGCGCGGGCGCCTTCGAGCTGGTGCTGATGGACTGCCAGATGCCGGTCATGGACGGCTTCGCGGCCACCCAGACGATCCGCGCCTCGGGCGAGGCGTTCGCCGATATCCCGATCGTGGCCTTGACCGCCAGCGCCCAGCCCGAACACCTGGCCCGCTGCCAGGCGGCGGGCATGAACGCCCATCTGACCAAGCCCCTCAATCCCGGGGCGCTGGAGGCGGTGCTGGAGACGGTGTTCAGGGCCGCGCCAGCGCCGGCCAGCGCCGAACCGGAGCGCGACGCCGGCGAGGAGGCGCGCCGCTACCTGGTCGAGTCGATGGGCGCGGCCGCCGTTCGCTCGCTGCTGGCCATCCTGGTGGCCCAGATGGAGAACCGCTTCGCCCAGACCGACGCCCGCACCGTGCGCGAGGACGCCCACGCCCTGGCCGGTTCGTCGGGCATGATGGGCTTCCTGGAGCTGTCCAGGACCTGCCAAGCCCTGGAGGCCGCCATCGACGCCGGCGACGATCATCAGGCGGCCCTGGATTTGACGCGCGGCCTCGTCTCGCGAACCATCGGGGTCGCCCGGCGTTGGGAGGTGGAGCTCGCCGCCGTCGCCGTAGCGCCGCCGCGGCGACAAATGCTGCACTGAGGAGTTTGGTCCGTGCCCGCGTCCCATGCCGTGCTGGTGATCGATGACGACGCCATCGTGCGCCAGTTCGTCGAGCTGGTCCTGACCCAGGCCGGCTACAACGTCTCCTCGGTCGCGACCGGCGAGCTGGGCATCAAGGCCTTGCAGACGGCCCGCTGGGACCTGGTGCTGCTGGACATCAACATCCCCGACATGACCGGGCTGGATGTGCTGCGCCTGTTGCGCAAGTACCAGAAGGTCAAGGCGGCGGTGATGATGATGACCGCGCGGGGCGACCTCTCGACCGTGCGCGAAGCCATGGAGAGCGGGGCCGACGGCTACCTGGTCAAGCCGTTCGGGCCGAAGGACCTGCTCAAGCGGGTCGAGGCCATGCTGAACCCCGAGAAGTTCCGCGCCGTCCCCAAGGACCCCATGAAGGACGACGGTTACCCGCCTATTCAGCTGGACTGATCACCAGCTGAGATACAGCGCCTCGGACACCGTCTCCACCGGGCCGTTCAGGACCTTGGCGACGGCGGAATAGCCGCTGACCAGGGACAGCCTGCGCCTATAGAGCGCCGGCGGAACCTCCGCGCGATACACCGTCTGGCCCCGCCGGCCGTCGAACGACAGGGCCCAGCGCACGTCGCGCCGGTTCAGCTGGTCCAGCGCTGCGAACAGGGCCGCCTCGTCGATGCCGCCGATATAGCGCTGGTAGGTCCCGGCATAGGGTGGGTCCAGATAGACGAAGTCGCCGGCCCGGGTCTCGGCCAGGGCCTCGCGATAGTCGCGGGCGGCGAACGCCACGCCCTGGATCCGCGCCGACCAAGCCTGGACGGCCTTGGCGAAGCGCGCGGGCAGCATGCCGCGTCGCGACAGGTGGAACGAGTTGTTGAAGTCGCCGTCCTGGCTGAAGCGGACGATGCCGTTGACGCAGGTGCGCATCAGGAAGTTCAGGTCGGCGGGGCGCTTGTCGGCGTTGAAGCGCTCGCGCACCGCGTAGAAATAGCCCGGCCCGTCGTCCCGCAGCCGCCGCCACTGCTCGGCGTAGTCGGCGACCAGATGGTCCGGCTCGGCCTGGACCATGCGCCAGAAGCCGATCAGCGGGGCGTAGAGGTCGCTGGCCGCCGCGCCTCCGCCGGCCAGGTGATAGAGCACCGCGCCGCCGCCCAGGAATGGCTCGACATAGCGCGCGTGCGGCGGCGCCAGGCGCGCGATCTCTGCCGCCTGGCTGCGCTTGCTGCCGGTCCACTTCAGGATCGAGGGGACCGCGCCGGCGGCCGGGCGCCTTTCCTTCATGGCGCGGCCTCGATCGGCGCTTCCTTGCAATTAGAGGTAGATATTTCGTTCAGCAATTTGAGGGCTAATCCAATAGGTGTGGGTGCTCGGGTTCGTGTCCCGAGTTTGCCCGAGCGACGGTTGGGGCGTCGTCGGAGTGATGATTTGATTAGCTACGATCTCGATGAGGCGCGAAAGGTCCTTCGCCTCGACCTGAGAAAGGTCCGGAAGGCCGACATCGCCATGACCTGGACCATCGATCTGGTCCGGCGCCGGCCAAGTCTTTGCCAGTGGGATTGGATCGTCGATTTCCGGGGAGCGTTCGACGACGACGCCGAGGCGTACCATCTGTCCCGCGTGGCGGCCGCCTTCACCATGCCGCGCGAACCGGCCTGGAGCCTGCTGATCAGCCTCGATCCGTATCTCTATCTGTGGGCCCAGGCCATGGATGCGCAGTTTCCGAACCGCAAGCACCTGGTCGTCACGACTCGGGAAGAAGCCGACCTGAAACTGAGGCAGGTCCGCCGCGCGGTGATCGCCTAGTCGATCGCGGCGTCCGGCGCGCCGGAAAGGCCGGTCACGGGGCGCGGCAACGCGACGCCCAAGCGGCCTTGGGCGCGGGCTCGGATTTCACATGTCGTGAGGGATGGTGGCGGAGAGGGTGGGATTCGAACCCACGGTGCCCTTCCAGGCACGCCGCATTTCGAGTGCGGTACATTCGACCACTCTGCCACCTCTCCAGGCCGCCGTTCCGAGAGGCTTTTGAGCCTCCCGAGGTCGAGGGCGCGATACCTAGCGGCGTCGCCGCCGGGACGCAAGCCCCTCCACCAAGCTTTTTCGCCTTCAGACTTTTGGTCGCAGAATCATCTGGGTGCAGCGGAAAAGCGCGATGGTCTTTCCGGTCGCCTCGTCGGTCACGACCGCGTCCCAGACCTGGGTGTTGCGGCCGCCGTGGGCCAGTTTGGCCTCGACCGCCACGCCGCCCTCGCGGACCGTGCCCAGGAAGTTCGACTTCAGTTCGATGGTGGTGAAGCCCGTCCCGCCCTCGGGCAGGGAGACGACGCAGCCGTAGCCGGCGGCCGAGTCGGCCAGGGCGATGACGCTGGCCGCGTGCAGGTAGCCGTTGGGCGCCATGTGCCGCTTGTCGACGTCGAAGCGGCCCTTCACCAGGCCCGGCTTGGCCTCCAGCCACTGCAGGCCCAGGAGGTCGGGCAAGGAGCCGGCTTGGCCGGCGGTCAGGGCGGCGCTGAAGTCTTCGGCCACGGATCGTCTCTCCACAAGGTTCGCGTGCGAAACTTATGCGGCGAGCGCGGCGGCGCCAAGTCCGTTTTCAAAAAGAACGGATTTCCGAGCATTTTTCAGACGAAGTGGAAGCTGGTTCGTCGTCAGAAGATGCGTCGAGCAAAGACTAGAGTTTGCTCAGGTCGACCGGCGGGAAGCGGGGACCGCTTTTGGGCTCCGACGGCAGCTTGCCGGCGCGGATGGCCACCCGCAGGGCGGCGCCGGCCAGCACCGGATCGGGCAGGAAGGCGTCGGCGGCGGTGCGCAGGGCGATGAAGTCCAGCCGGTCGATCTTGTCGTTCAGCTGGATGTTGGCGGCCTTCTCCTCGGCGATCGTCGACTCGAAGGTCTCGGCCGCGCTGACGCCCGGCAGGACGCGGGTCTGCGGCGACAGCTTGAGGACCTTGCGGGCGTCGTCCCAGGCCTTGCCGGCGTCGGCGCCGGGGACGTCGCAGCGGCCCGCGCCCTCGGCGGGGGCCAGCAGCAGGTCGCCGGTGAAGAGGGCGTCGCCCAGCTTGTAGGCGACCGCGCCGGGCAGGCGGCCGGTCAGGGCGATGGCGGTGATCTCGAGGCCGCCCATCGGCAGGGCCTCCCCGTCCTGGGCCAGCTTGTCGAAATCCCAGCCGTCCAGGTCGACCATGCTCTCGCCCAGCTTGGGGGCCAGGCGCTTGAGGCTGTCGACGACGCGGGCGCCGATGCAGACCGAGGCGCCGGTCTCGTATTTTACATGGCCGGCGGCCGAGATGTGACCGGTGTGCAGGCCGGTTTCCAGGATCCAGGTCGGACCCAGGTCGCGGGCGCGGATCTCGGCGATGATCCGGTTGATGAAACTGGCGTCCACGGTCTCGGTGGCGGGATCGAAATCCAGAACAGGATCGACGATGGCGCAGAGATAGGTGGCGGGATCGACGATCAGATAGGTCACCGTCCCCGTCGTGGGATGGCGGTATGCGATGATTTCCGGCTGCATCAATCTGCCTCAGACGCCCGAGGCAGGCACCATGACGGCCAAGCCGTTAAACATCCGCGAACGGCGGCGAGACTTTTCGACGAATTCGCGACGATCAGCGCCCGGCGGCGGCCGAACAGGGATGAGCGCCGTCGCGAAGGCCCTCGACCCACAGCGGCTCGACATAGCGGCCGCCGTCGCGGAAGCCGGGCGCGCAGCCGTCCGGGGCGTCGGCCGAGCGGCTGGCGCCGCCCGCCATCACTGACAGGGCGACCGACTGCTGCGAGCCGCCGCGCGTGCGGCCGTAGCCCGAGCCATACCCATATCCGGCGCCGTAGCCGCCGCCATAGTAGCCACCGCCACCGTAATACGGATCGGCGTAGTAGCCGCCGTGCTTGCCGAAGTCGGTCTTGGAGACGGCGATGCCGACGGTGGCGTTCTCGCCGACCGGGAACAGGCCGCTGGCGTAGACGCTGCGATAGCCGCCGGTGCCGACCGACACGCCCATCGAACCGTGGACCTTGCGCTTACCGTCCTCGTCGCGGTCGGCGGGCAGCAGGCCGCGATGGTCCTGGTCCATGGGGGGCGAGGAGTAGATGAAGTTGTCGATCTGCTGCTGGGTGGTCAGCGGCGGGGTGGTGGTCGTCGTCACCGGGGCCGGCGGCGCCTGGGCGGCCAGGGCCTCGGCGCTGGGCTTGGCCTGGGCGGTGGCGATGACCTCATCGTCGGCGGGACCGGCCAGGGCCGGACCAGCGAGGATGGCGGCGCCGAAAGCGATGATCGCGAGATGGGGCCGCATGGGTACGCTCCACGATGACAGGTCTGGCACCCTAGAGGCCCAAGCCAGCGCAATTAGGGCGCTTTTGTTGCCGGCTGGCAAGCTTGGCCCGTTATGAGGATATGGGCTGTGGTCAGAGGGTTTCCAAGGCCGCCTGCAGCGCGGCCATGTCCGGGGGCAGGGGAGTCTCGAAGCGCAGGGTCTCACCCGTCACCGGATGGACGAAGCCCAGCACGGCGGCGTGCAGGGCCTGGCGCTTGAGACCCGCCGCGGCGATCATCTCGCGCACGACGTTGGCGGGCTGGCTGGCGCCGTAGACGGGATCGCCCAGGCAGGGCGAGCCCTTGCTGGCCATGTGGACGCGGATCTGGTGCGTGCGCCCGGTCTCCAGCCGGCAGGCCACCCGCGCGGCCAGCGGCTTGTCCGGGGGCCCGAAGGCGGCCTCGACCCGGTAGTGGGTGATCGCCGTCCGGCCGCCCGAGCGCAGCACCGCCATCTTCTTGCGGTCTCCGGGCGAGCGGCCGATCAGCGTCTCGATCGCACCCGTGGGCGGCGAGGGCGCGCCGCGCGTCAGGGCGACGTACAGCCGGTCGATGTCGTGGGTCGAGAACAGCTTCGACAGGCCCTTGTGCGCCGCGTCGCTCTTGGCCGCGACCATGACGCCCGAGGTGTCCTTGTCCAGGCGGTGGACGATGCCCGGCCGCGCCACGCCGCCGACACCAGAGAGGCTGTCGCCGCAGTGGTGCAGCAGGGCGTTGACCAGGGTGCCGTTCGGCGTGCCCGGCGCAGGGTGCACGGCCATGCCGGCCGGCTTGTCGACCACGATGAGGTGCTCGTCCTCATAGAGCACCGTCAGCGGGATGGCCTCTGGCTCGGGGTCGGCCGGAGCCGGCGGGGGAACAAGCAGGCTGTAGATCCCGGCCTGGGCCTTGCGCGAGGCGTCGGTGACCGACTGACCGTCCAGCGACAGGCGGCCCTCGCCGATCAGGGCCTGCAGGCGGGCGCGCGACAGGTCGGGAAACAGCGGGGCCAGCACCTTGTCCAGCCGCTGACCGGCCAGGCTCGCGGGCAGATCGGCGGTCAGGAGGTCGCCTTCGCCCGCTTCGTCGCCCAGTTCGGCGGCGCCGGCGTCGAGGATGTCGTCATCCAGTGTGTCGTCCACGCCATCCACCGGGGTTTCATAACTCCGTCATACGCTCGTCGCGTCGCCGACACCGGCCTTGCCTAGGGCCGGGGTCGAGTTTCGTATTCGGGGGATAGTCGATGCGCGCCTTTCGCACCACCACGCTGTTGACCGCCAGCCTGCTGGCCCTGGTCGCCGCCGCGCCAGCCTTCGCGGCTGATGAGACGCCGGCGGACAATGCCGAGCAGAACACCAGCCTGGGCGAGGTGGTCATCACCGCCCAGAAGCGCGCCCAGGATCCGGTCGAGGTGCCGATCGCCGTCACCGCCTATTCGGGCAAGTTCCTGGAGGCCATCGGCGTCAAGGCGTTCGACGAGCTGTCGGCCTTCACCCCCGGCTTCCTGGTGCAGAACCAGTCGAACAACAATTCCGGCTTCGTGATGCGCGGCATCACCTCGGACAGCGGCTCGGCCACCGACGAGACGCGGGTGTCGATCTATCAGGACGGCGTGCCGATCTCGCGCTCGCGCGGCTCTTACGTCGAGCTGTTCGACATGGAGCGCGTCGAGATCGCCAAGGGGCCGCAGTCGACGCTGTTCGGCCGCGGCGCCCTGATCGGGGCGGTGAACCTGGTGCAGAACAAGGCCAACCCGGCCCACTTCGACTGGGCGGCCAAGGCCGAGGGCGGCACGGGCGGCTACGCGGTCGGCGAGGCCATGGTCAACTTCGCTTTCGAGAACGGCAGCGCCCTGCGCATCGCCGCCCGCACGCGCCAGAACGACGGCTACGTCAAGGACGCGGCCGGCGGCGACGCCTACAACTCGACCGACACCCAGGCCGTGCGCATGGCCTATCACCTGGAGCCGGGCAAGCTGAAGCTGGACCTGATCGGCAACTACCAGGTCGACGACACCAGCGGCACCTCGTTCAAGAGCCACACCTTCAACCCAACCAATCCGCTGACGGGCGCGGCTCTGGGCAATACCGACGTCGGCTCGGCCGCGACCCTGTCGCCCGGCGCCGGCTTCGAAGGCGGCGCGCCCCTGGGCCTGGACCGCAAGGTCTACGGTCTGACGGCCCTGGCCGAGTACGAGATCAGCGACAGCCTGACCCTGTCGTCGATCACCGCCACCCGCGCCTTCCACTCGGTGGAAGTGTTCGATCCGGACGGCACGAGCCTGCCGATCCTGACCTTCGCCGAGGACGCGCAAGGTCGCCAGCAGAGCCAGGAGCTGCGCCTGCGCTACGACGCCGGCGGTCGCTTCTCGGGCTTCGTCGGCGCCAACTATTTCCACGAGACCGGCTCGTGGCGGATCCCGGGCCAGTTCGACGAGCGCCTGGTCCTGGCCCTGCTGGCCGGCAATACGCCCCTGGGCATCAGCCGTCCGAACCCGCAGCCGCTGGCCGTGCTGACCAACCCGACCTACCTGGCCACCGTGCTGCAGCTGGGCTTCGGCATCCCCGCCAGCCTGGCGCCCGGGATCGTCTCGAACCTGAAGTCGGTCCACAAGGAAGAGTTCGCCAACTACGGCGAGAACACCGCCTACGACGTCTATGCCGACGGCACGTTCAAGCTGACCGACACGTTCGAGATCACCGGCGGCATCCGCTACACCAGCGAGGATCGCGAGGCGGCCTATCGCTCGACCGTGCAGAACGGCCGCTCGATCCTGGGCATCCTGCTGGCCGCCCCGACCGCGACCAACCTGTTCCTGGCCGCCCAGCCGAACGCGGTAAACAATCCGCTGCTGCCGACCGTGGGCCTGATCGCCCAGCCGACCGCCAACAACGGCGACACCTTCACCAAGAAGATCGACGACAGCGGCCTGACCTGGCGCCTGGTCGGGCGCTACGCGCCGTCCGACAATCTGAGCCTCTACGCCTCCTACGCGCGCGGCCGGCGTCCGGACGTCATCTCGGCCAGCGCCCCGGCCACGCCCCTGGGCGCGGCGCGCTTCAACGTCGTGGCCTCCGAGACGGTCGACAGCTACGAGGCCGGCGCCAAGGGCAAGCTGCTGGACGGGCGCCTCTATCTGTCGGGCTCGGTGTTCCGCTACGACTACGACAACTTCGCCACCAGCTTCCGCCAGGGCGCGCAGGTGGTGACCCTGAACGCCGGCAAGGCCAAGGCCTACGGCTTCGAGGGCGAGGCCCGCGTCCAGGCCGGCGACTTCTGGACCCTGTTCGCGACCTACGCCTACAACCACGCCCGGCTGGAGAGCGGCCTGCGCGAGGGCAACCACTTCCGCCTGTCGCCGGACCAGACCTTCTCGGTCGGCGCCGCGTTCAGCCGTGAGGCCCTGGGCGGCAAGCTGACCTTCACCCCGACCTATACCTGGCGCTCGAAGATGTTCTTCGATGACGACAACGACCGCTCGGACCTGCAGTCGTCGGGCCTGTTCCCCGACACCAAGGTCGACGAGTTCCAGAACGCCTACGGCCTGCTGAACGTCCGCCTGGGCTTCGGCGCCGTCGATGACCGCTGGAAGGTCGAGGCCTTCGTCGAGAACCTGGCCGACGAGCGCTACCTGAAGGACGCCGGCAATACCGGCGACAGCTTCGGCATCCCGACCTTCATCGCCGGCAAGCCGCGCTTCATGGGGATCGGGGTTACGTTCCGCCGCTAGACCGTGCTCGCGCCGTCATGCCCCAACGGACGGGGTGACGGCGCGGTCGTCCTGTTGTTTCGTGCGGTGTCACCGCGTTCGGGAGGGGCCCGTGAAGATCGATCGTCGTAAGGTTCTGGGCCTGCTGGGCCTGTCGGGCGCGGCCGCCGGCGAGGCGGTCGCCGCGCCGATCAACTATTACAAGGGCCCGGTGGCCTTCGAGCATGGGGTGGCCAGCGGCGATCCGGGGGCGACCTACGCGATTTTCTGGACCCGCGTGACGCCCAAGGAACCCACGACTGGCGACATCGACCTGGATCTCGAGGTCGCGGCCGATCCCGACTTCAAGACCCTGGTCACGGCCAGCAGCGGCTTGCGCGCCCGCGCCAGCCGCGACTGGACGGTCAAGCACGACCTGGATGGCGTCGGCCTGAAGCCGGGAACCGACTATTGGTACCGCTTCAAGGCCAATGGGGTGACCTCGCCCGTGGGCCGCACCCGCACCCTGCCGACGGGCGCCATCAAGGACGTCGTGCTGGCGGTGGCCTCGTGCAGCCTCTATCCGAACGGCTACTTCAACGCCTACGACGCCATCGCCAAGCTCGACCGCGTCGACGCCGTGGTGCACCTGGGCGACTACATCTACGAGTACGGCGGCGGGCCCAAGGACTACGGCATGAACTCGCCGGTCTCGGCGTCGCGCATGCCCGAGCCGGTCCACGAGATCGTCACCCTGGCCGACTATCGCGCCCGCCACGCGCAGTACAAGCGCGACCCGGCGCTGCAGGCCGCCCACGCCCGCGCGCCATGGATCGTGGTCTGGGACGACCACGAGACCGCCAATGACAGCTGGATCGGCGGGGCCGAGAACCACGATCCCAAGACCGAAGGCGACTGGGCCGCGCGCAAGGCCGCTGCGCTGAAGGCCTATTACGAGTGGATGCCCATCCGCGATCCGGGCGCCAAGGCCCTGCCCGAGGCGGCCTGGCGCGGCTTCCAGTTCGGCGATGTCGCCAGCCTGCTGATGGTCGAGACCCGGCTGTCGGCCCGCACCCACCAGCTGGACTACGACGTCGACATGCCGGTGGTCGACGGCAAGCCCGACGTCGCCGCCTTCACCGCCAAGTGGAAGGACGCGGCCGGCCGGATGATGGGCGCGGACCAGGAGCGCTGGCTGGCCGACCAGGTCGGCGCCTCGGCCAAGGCCGGGACGGCCTGGCAGGTGCTGGGCAACCAGGTGGTCATGGCCCGCGTCGCGCCGCCGGACCTGAAGAAGACCATGGGCGCCGAGGCCTACGACGCGATGCTGGCCAAGCTGCCGGAATACGCCCGCAAGCGGGTGGCCCAGTCGGTGTCGATGGCGGCCTACGACATCCCCTCGAACCTGGACGCCTGGGATGGTTATCCGGCCGATCGCCAGCGGGTCTATGACATCCTCACCGCCGCCAAGGCCCGGCCGATCGTACTGGCCGGCGACAGCCACATGTTCTGGGCCAACGAGCTGTGGGACGACGCGGGCAAGATCCGGGTGGCGGCCGAGTTCGGCGCGACCTCGGTGACCTCGCCGGGCTATGGCGACGTGCTGCCGGGCGTGCCGCTGGGCGAGGCCTTCGCACAGCGGAACCGGGAAGTGAAATACGCCCACCCCAGCGCCAAGGGCTACCTGCTGCTGACCCTGGAGCACGGCAAGGCGACCGGCGAGCTGATCGCCGTCTCGACGATCTTCGAGCCCGCGTATCAGACCAGCGTGCTGAAGCGGTTCGTGGTCACGCCGGCCAGCGGCGGTGGGGTCGAGGCGCTGAAGGAAGCGTAGGTCTCATCTCTCCTCCCCCTCTGGGGGAGGGGGACCGCCGAACGGCGGTGGAGGGGGCTTTGGGGCGAAGCATGCTCAGCACCGCTTGCGCGGACCCCCTCCGTCTCGATGCTTATTCGCATCGATCCACCTCCCCCTAATGGGGAGGAGAGTCACCTGCGTTCCAGCGCCAGGCGCAGGCCGAACGCCACGAAGACGCCGCCGGTCACCCGGTCCAGCCACTGGACCACCACCGGCACGCGCAGCAGGCCGGCGATCGGCACGGTCGCGGCGATCAGGGCGGCGAACCACAGCAGGCCCTCGACCACGTGGATGCTGGTCAGCAGCAGGCCGAACCGGGCTGGATCGACGCCGGCGGGAATGAACTGGGGCAGGAACGAGACGTAGAAGATTCCGACCTTGGGATTGAGCAGGTTGGTCAGCAGGCCCCGGCGCAGGGCCGCGATCGGGCCGGCGTCGACGGCCTTCATCTCGCCGGGCTCGAAGGCGTCGCGGGGCTTCAGGATCATCCTGATCCCGGTCCAGGCCAGATAGGCCGCGCCCGTCCACCTCAGCGCCGTGTAGGCCATCTCGGACGCCGTCAGCAGCGCCCCGACCCCGAACGAGGCGGCCGCGCCCCAGATCAGGCAGCCCAGGCCGACGCCGATCGCCGCCCCGGTCGCCCGCCTTGGGCCCTCGGCGGCGGCGGTGCGGATCACCAGCGCGGTGTCCAGCCCCGGCGTCAGGGTCAGCAGGCCGGCGGCCAGGGTGAAGGCGATCAGGGCTTCAGATACGGTCATTCGACGTGGTCATGATGGATCGGCGCTTCCCGCTCGACGAGCTTGCCGTCTTCCCAAACGCGATAGAAGCATGAACGGAACCCGACGTGGCAGGCGCCGCCGTCGCCGCGCGGGCGCACCTTCAGGAGCACCGCGTCCTGGTCGCAGTCCACCCGCAGCTCGACCACGTCCTGCAGCTGGCCGCTGGTCTCGCCCTTCTTCCAGAGCGCGTTGCGCGAGCGGCTGAAATAGTGGGCGATGCTGGTCTCGACCGTCAGCTTCAGGGCCTCGTCGTTCATCCAGGCCAGCATCAGGATCTCGCCCGTGTCGGCGTGCTGGGCCACCGCCACGACCAGGCCGTCGGCGTTGAAACGCGGCGCCAGGGCGGTCCCGCGCTCCAGATCGTGCTTGCTGTGGGCTTCGGGGAACAGGGACGTGCTCATGGGGCCACATATGGCGCAGGGCGAAGGCCTGCGCTAGCTTCCGCCCGCTTGCGGGGGACGCAATGGATTTGAAAGACCGCATCAAGGCCGCCGTCGCGGCGCTGGACGACCGGGCTCGGCCCTGGGCGCGGCGCTCGCGCTGGAACGGCTATGCCTACGAGTTCCTGCTGTTCGGGCTTAAGCAGGCCTGGGCCTGCCTGTTCGGCGGCCTGATGCTGGCCCTGCTTGTCGGCACGCACCTGTTCTGGCCGGCCGGCGCGCCGCTGGCGCGCTACGACTTCCTGGTCATCGCCTCGGTCGCCATCCAGGCCATGCTGCTGGCCCTGAAGCTGGAGCGCTGGGACGAGGCGCTGGTCATCTTCATGTTCCATGTCGTCGGCACGATCATGGAGCTGTTCAAGACCGCCCACGGCTCGTGGATCTATCCCGAGCCCAGCCTGCTGCGGATCGGCGGCGTGCCGCTGTTCACCGGCTTCATGTACGCCTGCGTCGGCAGCTACATCGCCCGGATCTGGCGGCTGTTCGGCATCACCTTCGAGCGCTATCCGCCGTTCTGGAGCACCCACATCCTGGCGGTGCTGATCTACGCCAACTTCTTCACCCACCACTACATGATCGATATCCGGGTGGGGCTGTTCGCCCTGTCGGCGTTGCTGTTCGGGCGGACCTGGTTCGTGTTCACGCCCGACCAGACCGCGCGCCGCATGCCGATGCTGATGGGCGCTGTGCTGGTGTCGCTGTTCATCTGGTTCGCCGAGAACCTCGGCACCTTCGCCGGGGCCTGGATCTATCCCAGCCAGAGCGACGGCTGGCACATGGTGCCGATCGAGAAGATGGGCGCCTGGTATCTTCTGATGCTGATCAGCTTCGTGCTGGTGACGCTGGTCCACCGGCCGGTGGACGCCTGCGTCGCGCGGATCCGCGAAGGGATCCGCGCGGCCGCTTAAGGTCTACTTCCGCACCAGGTCCATGAACCGCTGCTGCAGGACCTTGTCGGTCTTGAACACGCCGCGGAACTGGGTGGTGATCGTCGAGACGTCGTGGTGGCGTACGCCGCGGGTCGACATGCACTGGTGCTCGGCGTCGATCAGCACGGCGACGCCGGCGGCGCTGAGGTGGTCCTCGATGGCGTCGGCGATCTGCATGGTCATGGTCTCCTGGGTCTGGAGACGCTTGGCGAAGATCTCGACCAGGCGGGCCAGCTTGGAAAGACCCACGACCTTGCCGGTCGGCATGTACGCGACCCAGGCCTTGCCCAGGAACGGCGCCATGTGGTGCTCGCAGTGGCTCTGAACGTCGATGCCGCGCAGCATGACCATGTCGTCATAGCCCTGCACGTCCTCGAAGGTGCGCGACAGCTCCTTGGCCGGGTCGCCGTGATAGCCGGCGAACCATTCGCCATAGGCCTCGACGACGCGCTCGGGCGTGTCCAGCAGGCCCTCGCGGTCCGGATTGTCGCCGGCCCAGGCCAGCAGCGTCCGGACGGCGGCCATGGCCTCGTCCTTGGTGGGGCGCTGGGCGGGTTCAAGATCAAGACCGGCGTCTTGGCTGCCGATCAGGGTTCGCTCGCGGGTCAGTGCGTCCATGTTTTCGGGGAGTCTTTCCACGGGCTGAGTTGCGCCAGGACGCCGGTCGTCCTGGAATGACGCGTGCCACCCGTTTCACCGAATACGGTCGAAGCGTCGCGATGGACGTATCGTTGGGCGTGGCCCTCACCGTATCTGGAGGATATATGGGGCCGGCTCCGTCCTGGAGCAACACTCCTTTACGTCAGGCTGCCGCGACTCAATGACCCTGAAGATCCACGACACCATGGCGCGCGAGAAGCGCGACTTCGTTCCCGCCGATCCCAAGCGGGTGACGATGTATGTCTGTGGTCCGACGGTCTACAACTACGCCCACATCGGCAATTTTCGGCCCGTCGTCGCCTTCGACGTCCTCTATCGCGTGCTGCGCCACCTCTATGGCGAGGAGGCGGTGGTCTATGCGCGCAACGTCACGGACGTGGACGACAAGATCAACAAGAAGGCCGCCGACGAGGGCGTGGCGATCAAGGTCATCACCGACCGCTATCTCGCCGCCTATCACGAGGACGCCGACGCCCTGGGCGCGCTGCGCCCGAACCTCGAGCCCAAGGCCACCGACCACATCGGCGCGATCGTCGAGATGATCGGCAAGCTGGTCGAGAACGGCAGCGCCTACGCCGCCGAAGGCCACGTGCTGTTCGACACCCAGAGCTTCGCCGACTACGGCCAGCTGTCGGGTCGGCCGCTGGACGAGATGATCGCCGGCGCCCGCGTCGAGGTCGCGCCCTACAAGCGCCATCCGGCCGACTTCGTGCTGTGGAAGCCGTCCAAGGAGAACGAGCCCGAGTGGGACAGCCCCTGGGGCGCGGGCCGTCCGGGCTGGCACATCGAGTGCTCGGCCATGATCGACAAGACGCTGGGTAAGACCATCGACATCCACGCCGGCGGCATCGACCTGACCTTCCCGCACCACGAGAACGAAGTGGCCCAGAGCCGCTGCGCCCACGACCTGCCGGTGCTGGCCAATTACTGGATGCACAACGGCTTCCTCGACATGGGCGGGGAGAAGATGTCCAAGAGCCTGGGCAATGTGATCATCCCCCACGAACTGCTGAAGGCGGTGCCGGGCGAGGTGATCCGCTGGGCGCTGCTGTCGGCCCACTACCGCCAGCCGCTGGACTGGACGCCCGAGCTGATCGAGCAGTCGAAGAAGTCGCTGGACCGCCTGTACGGCGCCCTGCGCCGCGCCAAGGACGTCGCGCCCGACCAGGCCATGGAGGCCCCGGCCGACACGGTCGCGGCCCTGCTGGACGACCTCAACACGCCACTGGCCGCCTCGACCTTGTTCGAGGTGTCGAGCCTGATCGAGAAGGCCGTGACGGCCGGCGACACGGTCGCCATCGCCGCCAACAAGGCCCGGCTGCTGGAGGCCGGCGCCCTGCTGGGCTTCCTGCAGGCCGATCCGGACAGCTGGTTCGAGGGCGACGCCTCCGACGAATTGAAGGCCAAGGTCGAGGACCTGCTGGCCCAGCGCGTCGCCGCCCGCGCCGCCAAGGACTGGACCGCCGCCGACGGCATCCGGGCCGAACTCGACGCCCTGGGCGTGGTGGTCATGGACGGCCCGGCCGGCGCGACCTGGCGCATGAAGGACTAGGACCGTGACGTTCGAGAAGCAGGTCGTCCTGGTCTCCGGCGCCGGCCGGGGCCTGGGCGCGGCGATCGCGCGGGCCTTCGTCGAGAACGGCGCCCAGGTCGTGGTCAACTATCGTCGCAGCGAGGCGCGAGCGAAGGCCCTGGTCGAGGAACTGGGCCAGCGCGCGGTCGCCATCCAGGCCGACGTCTCCGATCCGCTGGAGGCTCGCCGGCTGGTCAACGACGCGGCCGAGGCGTTCGGCCACCACGTCACCACGGTGGTCAACAACGCCCTGGGCGACTTCAGCTTCAACGGCGACGCCCGCGAGAAAATCCAGACGATCGGCTGGGACGACTTCCTGGGCCAGATGGACGTCGCCCTGCGCGGCTCGCTGAACCTGATCCAGGCCGCCGCCCCGGCCATGGAGGCGGCGGGTTTCGGCCGGATCATCAATGTCGGCACCAACCTCTTCCAGAACCCGGTGGTGCCCTATCACGACTACACCGCCGCCAAGGCCGCGCTGCTGTCGCTGACCCGCACCGCCGCCGGCGACCTGGGGCCTAGCGGGATCACCGTCAACATGGTCTCGGGCGGCCTGCTGCGCGTCACCGACGCCAGCGCCGCGACGCCCGACGCCATCTTCGACCTGATCGCCCAGAGCACCCCGCTGCGCCGCGTCACCACCCCGGCCGAGTTCGCCGACGCGGTCCTGTTCTTCGCCTCGCCCTGGAGCCGCGCCGTCACCGGTCAGAACCTGGTGGTCGACGGCGGCCTCGTGCGGGACTAGGATTTACACTCATGAAACGCGCTGTCGAACATCGCATCGGGGTCCAGGCGCCCGCCGAGGTGGTCTGGGAAGTCGTCTCCGAGTTCGAGACCTGGCATCACTGGAACCCGCTCTACCGCCGAGCCGAGGGTCAGATGAAGATCGGCACGGCTCTGACGCTGGAGCAGCATCTGCCCGGCCGGCCGGCCACGGTCATCGCCCCGATCGTCCAGGACTGGGTGCCGTACGAGCAGCTGCACTGGCGCTCCACGCGTCTGGGCGGGTTCGTCACGGCCATCCGCTATCTCGAGATCGAGAACATGGGGCCCCGCAACTCGACCTTCTCGAACGGCGAGCTGTTCATGGGCCTGCTGCTGCGCTTCGTCAGTCGCGAAGAGCGCCGCGCGCTGAAGGCCGCCTTCACGCAGATGGGCGAGGCCGTCCGCGATCGCGCCGAGGCCATCTGGTCCGAGCGGTCCGGAAGCACCATCTAAGACGCGCGATGATCGACGACCTCTACAGCGCCAAGATCCTGACGCTCGTGGCCAACATGCCGCGCGCAGGGCGCCTGGCCGTGCCGCACGCCAGCGCCGAGAAGACCGCCAAGCTCTGCGGCAGCCGGATCGTCGTCGACGTGGCGGTCCAGGACGGCAAGGTGGTCGACTTCGCCCAGGAGGTTTCGGCCTGCGCCCTGGGCCAGGCGGCCGCCGCGATCCTGGGCGCCAACGTGGTCGGCGCGGAACTTTCCGACATCGAGTTGGCGCGGGACTCTCTGCGCGCTATGCTGAAAGCGAACGGTTCGCCTCCCGCGGGCCGGTTTGCGGAGCTCGCCGTGCTGGAGCCGGTCAAGGACTATCCCGCCCGTCACGCTTCGACGCTGCTGGCGTTCGAGGCGACGGTCGAGGCTGTCCGGAAGGCCACAGGCGTGGGTGAAACGCGAACTAGCACCGCCGGCGCGGCTTGATCGCCCCGAATTGGGGGTTAGTACTTTACTGGACTAACAGTCGCGCGCCGGCATGACCCTCTACGAACGTACCGTCGACCTGGGCCTTCGAGCCTACAAGTTGACGCTATCGCCTCTCATCGGGCGGCAGTGCCGTTTCGCGCCGAGCTGTTCGGAGTACGCGGCGGCCGCCCTCAAGGATCATGGCCCGCTCAAGGGTTCCTGGTTGGCGTTGCGACGGATCTGCCGCTGCAATCCGTTGGGTGGTTCGGGGTATGATCCCCCGCCGCCGGGACGCCAGCCACGCAAGTGGATATGTGAAGAATGATCGATCTGGTTTTCCCCGACGGCTCCTCCCGTCAGTACCCCGATGGTTCGACGGGGCGTGACGTCGCCGCGGCCATCTCCAAATCGCTGGAAAAGAAGGCGCTGCTGATCAAGCTGGACGGCCAGGTGCTGGACCTGGATCGCCCGCTGACGTCTGACCTGCTGGGCGGCGAGCGCAAGTTCGAGATCCTGACGCGCGAGGCCCCCGAGGCGCTCGACACGATCCGCCACGACACGGCCCACGTGCTGGCCGAGGCGGTGCAGGAGCTGTTCCCCGGCACGCAGGTGACGATCGGCCCGAACGTCGAGGACGGCTTCTACTACGACTTCGCCCGCGACGAGCCGTTCAGCCTGGACGATCTGGAAAAGATCGAAAAGCGCATGAAGGAGATCGTCGACCGCGACGAGAAGATCACGCGCGAGGTCTGGGACCGCGAAGAGGCCATCAAGCACTTCGACGGGATCGGTGAACAGTACAAGGCCCAGATCATTCGTGACCTGCCGCCGACGGACACGATCACGGTCTATCGCCAGGGAAACTGGAAGGACCTGTGCCGCGGTCCCCACCTGCCGTCGACCAAGCATGTCGGCAAGGCCTTCAAGCTGACGAAGCTGGCTGGAGCCTACTGGCGCGGCGACCAGAACAACGCCCAGCTGCAGCGCATCTACGGTACGGCCTGGGCGTCGGAAGCCGACCTGGAAGCGCATCTGAAGCGCATCGAGGAAGCCGAGAAGCGCGATCACCGCAAGCTGGGCAAGACGATGGACCTCTTCCACATCCAGGAAGAGGGCAAGGGCATGGTGTTCTGGCACGCCAAGGGCTGGGCCCTGTACCGCGTGCTCGAGGACTACATGCGCCGTCGTCTCGATGCGGCCGGCTACAAGGAAGTGAAGACGCCGCAGATCCTCGACAAGAGCCTGTGGGAGAAGTCGGGCCACGCCGAGAAGTTCGGGCACGCCATGTTCATGTGCGAGAGCGCCGAGGGCGAGGTCCTGGCCGTCAAGCCGATGAACTGCCCCGGCCACATCCAGATCTTCAACGTCGGCCAGAAGAGCTATCGCGAGCTGCCGCTGCGCATGGCCGAGTTCGGCGCCTGCCACCGCTATGAGCCGTCGGGCGCCATGCACGGCATCATGCGGGTGCGCGCCTTCACGCAGGACGACGCCCACATCTTCTGCCGCGAGGAGCAGGTCACCGAGGAGAGCGCCCGGTTCATCGAACTGTTGCGCTCGGTCTATAGCGACCTGGGCATGACGCTGGCGGACACCAAGTTCTCGACGCGTCCTGACCTGCGCGCCGGCACGGACGAGGTCTGGGACAAGGCCGAGGCCGCTTTGTCAGAGGCGGCGGAGGCGGCGGGTGAGACCTTGGTGCTTCAGCCAGGTGAAGGCGCCTTCTACGGCCCGAAGCTAGAGTTCTCGCTTAAAGACGCCATTGGTCGAGTTTGGCAGTGCGGCACGCTGCAACTTGATTTCGTTTTGCCGGAACGATTGGACGCGGAGTACGTTTCGGAGGATGGTTCGAAGAAGCGTCCGGTGATGCTTCACCGGGCGATCTTGGGGTCTTTCGAGCGTTTCATCGGCATCCTCCTGGAAAACTTCGCTGGCGCCTTGCCCGTGTGGCTGGCGCCGACGCAGGTGGTCGTGGCCACGATCACGTCCGACGCCGACGCATACGCCCTTGAGGTCGTCGAAAAATTGACGAAGCTTGGGATGCGCGCGGAAGTGGATCTGCGTAATGAGAAGATCAACTACAAGATTCGCGAGCACAGCCTCGCCAAGGTGCCCGTGATCGCCGTGGTCGGACGCAAGGAAGCCGAGACGGGGCAACTGGCCCTGCGTCGCCTCGGCGGCGAAGGCCAGAGCGTCCTGTCGCTGGAAGAAGCGCTCCGCGTCCTGAAGTCCGACGCCACGCCGCCGGACATCAAGCGCGCCCAGGGCGTCGCCCAACCCGTCGTTGGAGAGGCCGCGACCGCCTGATGAACAGTATCCTTCCGTCCGCTTCGACCCTGGCCGTGGGCGCCCGTCCGGCTCGTCCGAACGTGTCCGTGGTCATGGTCGTCTATCGGACGGGAGAAGCGCTGGCCGAGAGCATCCGACACGTGCTGGCCGAGCCGCTGGTCGACGAGTTCGTCATCGTCGACAACGGCTCGTCCTCGCGCGACGAGGACATGCTGCGCTCTCTGGCCCTGACCGAGCCGCGCGTCGTGCTCAAGCAGGGGCATGGCAATATCGGCTTCGCGCGCGGGGCCAACCTGGGCGCCAGCACGGCGGGCGGCGAGTACATCGTCTTCCTCAATCCCGACGCCAACATGCGGCCCGGCTGCGTGGCGGCGCTGGTCACGGCCTTCAAGGGCCAGCCGACGCCGACCGTGGTGGGCGCGCGGGTGCTGAACATCGACGGCACAGAGCAGCGCGGCGGCCGCCGGGGCGAGGTCACGCCGATGAGCACGGTGCTGAGCTTCGGCCAGTTCACCCGCCGCCATCCCCAGCTGGCCGGCTTCGAGATCCATCGCGAGAACGAGCCGCTGCCGCGCGGCCCGGCGCCGATGCCGACCATCTCCGGCGCCTGCTTCGCCATGCGCCGCCGCGACTTCGAGGCCCTCAGCGGCTTCGACGAGGGCTATTTCCTGCACGTCGAGGACATCGACCTGTGCTGGCGGGCCCGCCGCGCCGGCGGCCAGGTGCTGTTCCAGCCCGACGCCGAGGTCGTCCACCTGGGCCACACCAGCCAGGAGCATCCGCTGAAGGTGGAGTTCCACAAGGGCGTGGGCCTGACCCGCTACTTCATCAAGCGCGCCGACAGCCTGCAGCTGTTCGCGGCCGCCGTGGTGCTGGCTCCGGCCATCATGCTGATGTCGATCTTCCGTCCGCTGCTTTGGAAGATGACCGGTCGGCCGATCTAGGGGCGTCGCGCGATCGCGGAACGTTGTTTCGCGACGTCGCCTTCGGTATAGGGACCCATGGTTCGCCTACCGCCGTTCTTCGCGCTCCGCGCCCTGGAGGCGGCCGCTCGACATCGCAGCTATACCCGCGCGGGCGAAGAGCTTTCCGTCACGCATGGCGCGATCAGCCAACAGATCCGCCGGCTTGAAAGCGAGCTGGGCGCGCGCCTGTTCGAGCGTCGCGGCGGGCAGATGGCGCCCACGCCCGAGGCCTTGCGCCTGGCCCGCGAGATCGGCCGCCATATCGATGGGCTGACGGCGGCGGTCACAGCGTTCGCCGCCGCCGCCGAACGCGACCCGCTCGTCGTCAGTATCGACAGCCAATTCGCCAATCGCTGGCTGCCTGCGCGTCTGTCGGCGCTGCTGGCGGACCCGGCGGGCGCCAATCTGACCCTGCGCGTCGACGACCACGTGGCCGATTTCGTGACCGACGGCGTGGACGTCGGCATTCGCTACGGCAAGGGCGACTGGCCGGGCGTCGAGCAACGCCTGCTGTTCATGGAGACCTTGGCTCCGGTCTGCAGTCCGGCCTTCCTGTCGCGCCATCGCATCGACGTCGTCGCCGATCTGCTGGCCGCGCCTCTGATCCATCACGGCCATCGGCCGTGGTCGCTGTGGTTTCCTCGCTTTGACCTGCCGACCCCGTCGCCGTCCGGCATGGTGTTCGAGGATTCGCTGATGCTGCTGGACGCGGCGGCGCAGGGTCTCGGCGTGGCGCTGGCCCGCGACACGGTGGTGGCTCCGGACCTGGCGTCGGGACGACTGGTGCGTCCGCTGGACGACACGGCGCCCTCCGAGTGCGGCTTCTGGATCGTCTGGCGTCGCGAAACGCGCAAGTCGCGTCGGATCGAGGCCTTGGCCGACTGGCTCGCGCTTCAGGCCGCTCAGGGCGCGCGCGCTTTCGACGGCCCCCGGATGACCCGCCGGGACATCGCGCCGTCCATCGTGTCGGCGGCCGCCGGACACGGCTGACCGGGATCTCCCGCCGGGCTCGGCTCGCCCTCCATTGTTAGGGCGGCTCACAGTCGGTGAGACAATCTATCGTTCGAACTCAACCGCAAGATCGCCTATCCAGATCGCTGTCGTTCACAGGAATTGTACAGCGTTTACAGATGCTTGAATACGATCTTGCGCCCTGCTTGCTGGGGCTTCGGGGCGACTCCACACGATCCAATCCCGGCTCGGCTGACTAGCCGGGCTCCCGGAGGGATGAACGCCGCGGTCTCGCAAGGCTGCGCGCCGTTCGCCTTCCCTCCCGCTTCTTCCCATCAATCCAGCCGTCGCTTCGACGGCGATGCAGCCAATCTGGAGGTCTTTAGGTGCGTCGACATTTGGTCAAATCCGAGAAACCGAACCTGTCCGTGTCGTGGAGGGATGTCGGCACGATCATCGCCATCGCGACGATCGCCGGTTTTTTACTCTTGGCGCTCTTGGGCGGCATAAGCCCCCAAGCGATGGCGGCGACATCGATGAAGCCATCAGGCAACTCCCTCGCTGTGGCGGTTCGCGAAACCAACGCGCGATTTAAGGACGTCTCGGTGGCCGTCGCGGAGGGCTATTCGCCCATTCCCTGCACCAGCGGCGTCGATGGCGGCGCGATGGGCGTCCACTACGTCAACGCCAAGTACCTCGAGGACGAAGCGCCCGATATCGGCCGTCCTCAAGCGGTGATGTACGAGCCGACCGCGAATGGGAAGATGGAGCTCGTGGCGGTCGAATACATCAGCTTCAAGGGGCCCGCGTCGCTGAAGGGGCAACTGTTCAGCTTCACCGGGGCGCCGAACCGCTACGGCCTGAAGCCGTTCTACGAACTGCATGTCTGGGCCTGGCGGCCCAACCCGAAAGGGGTCTTCGCCGACATGAACCCCAATGTGACGTGCGAACACGCGCACATGCACTAGCGGGTCTCGGCCCGGGGTGTTCGTTGCGTGACGAGCGCCCTGGGCCACCCGTCGTTGTCCGTCACATCGGCCCGATGGTCTCGAACCGCATCCCGTCGGGGCCCTCGATCGAGGTCGGGGCTTTCAGGGTCCTGGGCGGCAGCATCGCCCGATAGCGTTCGTAGATCGCCTTGGCGTCGCGGCCGGGCTTGGCGGTCAGGCAGAGATCGTACTCGCCTTCCTTGCCCCACGGCTTGCGTTCCGCGCGGGCGACATCGCGGTCGGTCTTTACGGTCGCGGCCACCTTGTCCGACAGGTCCCGGTCGATCCCCGCGCCATAGCTGGCGAACTTGATGGTCACGTCGCAGCGCGCCGCGCCACCGCCGGCCTCGGTCTCCGGCGCGGTCGTCGCGCAGGCGGCTAAGGCCAGGGCGAGCAGGGCGGCCAGGCGGGTCATGCGGGGAAGCCTCCGGCGCGGGCCAGGGACGAGGCGGGAGCCTTGCCCAGGCGGTCGCTGATCTCGCGGCCGATCTCGATCAGGGCCGCCAGGTCGTAACCCGTCTCGAAGCCCGCCCGTTCCAGCATGTAGACCAGGTCCTCGGTGCCGATATTGCCCGTGGCGGCCGGCGCGAACGGGCAACCGCCCAGGCCGCCGACCGAGGCGTCCAGCACATCGACGCCCGCCTGGACGCTGGCATAGGCGTTGGCCAGGCCGGTGTTGCGGGTGTCGTGGAAATGCATGCGCAGGCGAGCGTCCGGCGCGGCGGCGCGGACCGCCTCTATGCGCTTGGTCACGACCCACGGATCGGCGACGCCGATGGTGTCGGCGATGGCGATCTCGGGGACGCCGAGCGCGGCGGCCTCGCGGGCGATGGCCACGACCTGGTCCTCCGACACCTCGCCGTCGAACGGGCAGCCGAAGGCCACCGAGATCGTCGCGGTGATCGGCGGACCGCCGTCGATGCTCTGGCGCTCGGCGATGGCGGCCAGCGTGTCGAGCTGCTGGCTGACCGTCGCCCCCTGGTTGGCGACGCCGAAGCCGTCCGAGGCGCAGACCACGACATTGGCCTCGTCGCAGCCGGTCGAGACGCACCGCTCCCAGCCGCGCATGTTCAAGACGAGGCCGATGCGCGAGTGGACGCGGTCCGCCGGCCCATTGTCAGAACCGAGGGCGTCCATGATCTCTTCCGCGCCCGCCATCTGCGGCACGCGGTTCGGATTGACGAACGACACCACCTCGGTGCGCCTGGCCCCGGCCGTCTCCAACTTGCGGATCAGGTCGAGCTTCTCGTCGACCGACAGGATGGCCTTCTCGTTCTGCAGGCCGTCGCGCGGGCCGACCTCGACGATCTGGATGAAGCGGCTCATCGCGCGGGCTCCTCGGATACGGCGTCCTCGGGCGCCTCGATCTGCGGCTCGCCGCGATAGATCGTCAACCGCTCCTTGTCGCCGTCGGAATAGTTCAGGCCCTGGATCGTGGCGACTGGGCGGGGCGTCAGGCCCAGCGCGGTCATGGCGTCGCGGAAAGGCTTTTCCTCGCGCCCCTCGACCACGGCCGGGCGGCCTTCCGACACGGCGTCGGCCGCGCCGGCGCCGGTGGTCAGCTGGGTGGCGGTGCCCAGCTGGAAGATCAGGCTGGGCTCGGAATAGCCGGTCAGGGCGACGGGGCCGGCCGCGCCCGAGCGCGGCGACAGGCGGGCCTGGTCCAGGGCGTCGGCGACGTCCTTGGACAGGAACAGCGGCTCCAGGCGCGGGATCAGGCCGGCCGTCAGGGCGATGTGGGCGGCGACGCCCAGCGCGCCGGCCGTGACCAGGGCCCGCACCGAATGACGACGCAGCAGCAGGATCGCGCCGACGATCCCGGCGGCCAGGGCCAGCAGCGCGGCCAGCGCGGCCCAGGCCAGGTCGCCGCGGTCGCCGAATTCCTTCTGGCCATAGACCGCGACGGCGGCTAGCAGCGCGCCCATCAGCACCGCCAGGCCCGCGCCGATCCAGCGGGGCCACCGGCCTAGCGGCTCACGCACGGCGGCCGCCATCAGCATGGCCAAAGCGCCGTAGGCGGGCAGCTCGTAGTGCACCAGCTTGGTCGGCAGGATCTCGAACATCAGCCAGGTCGGGATCAGCCAGCACAGGGCGAACCGCACGCCCGGTTCCTTGCGTCGCGTCCAGCCCAGAACCAGGCCGGCCGGCAGCAGCAAGGTGGCCGGGAACGACAGCAGCGGGGCCAGCAGGGTGTGATAGCCGAACGGTCCCGAGTGGCCCTCCTGGCCGCCGGCCATCTTGGGCGCCAGGTCGCCGCCGATCGCCGTGCCCCAGAAGGCGCCGTCGGTGGCCACGGTGATCATCATCGCCCAGGGCAGGGTGATGGCGGCGAACAGAATCAGGCCCCAGGTCCAGCCCAGGTCCTTCATCCAGCCGGCCTTGCGGTCCCAGATCGCCAGGGCGGCCAGGGCCAGGAACGCGACCAGCAGGCCGACCGGTCCCTTGATCAGGGCGGCGACCGAGAGGCCGATCCAGAAGGCCAGCTTGGCCCACTTGCCGACCTTCTCGCCGTTCAGATGGGCGGCGTAGATCCGGGCCAGGGCGGCCATGGCCAGGGTGGTCGAGCCGCACAGGGCCGCGTCGGTCTTGGCGATGAAGGCTTCCGACGACAGCAGGAAGGTCGCGCCCAGGATCGCGCCGGCCAGCAGGCCCGTGCGCGGATCGAACAGCGCCGCCGCGCCCCAGGCGAGCGCCGCCGCCGCCAGCATCGCGCCCAGCAGCGACGGAAGGCGATAGGCCCAGATCCGTCGGTCCTCGGCGTCGGAGAACGCCTTGACGCTGATGGCCTGAAGCCAGTGGATGCCGACGGGCTTCTTGAAGCGCGGCTGGTCCTGGAACTTGATGACGACGTAGTCGCCGGTCTCCAGCATCTGCGAGGTGGCCTGGGCGAAGCGGGATTCGTCCCGGTCCAGGGGCGGCATGGCGAACAGGCCGGGCAGGCCGGCGATCAGGGCGACCAGCGCCGCGAACAGGGGGCCGCGCCACCCGCGGCTCCAGGCATCCAGGCGAGATTCAAGCGTCATGGGCTCTGCTTTAGCACGATCCTTTCGTGTCGCGACTTTTGCTGTATGAGGAGGCGATGAGCCCGCAAGCCGCCCAAACGCCTGACTTTTCCGTCGTCGTTCCCGTGTTCGACGAGGGCGAGGCCGCGCCGAAGCTGGCGCGCGAGATCGCGACCGCTTTCGCCGGCGAAAACTACGAGATGATCTTCGTCGACGACGCCAGCCGCGACGACACCAAGGCGCGCCTGACCGCCCTGAAGGCCGAGATCCCTCAGCTGCGCGTGCTGGGCCATCGCAAGAACTCGGGCCAGAGCCGCGCCGTGCGCAGCGGCATCCTGGCCGCGCGCGGGCCGATCATTGTCACCCTGGACGGCGACGGCCAGAACGACCCGGCCGACGCGCCGCGCCTGGCCAAGGCCCTGCGGGCCGGTCCCGCGACCCTGGCCCTGGTCGGCGGCGAGCGGGTCAAGCGCCAGGACAGCAGCGCCAAGCGCTTCGCGTCCAAGTTCGGCAACGGCGTGCGCAAGCGACTGCTGAACGACACCGCCAACGACACCGGCTGCGGCCTCAAGGCCTTCCGCCGCGAGGCGTTCCTGCGCCTGCCGTACTTCGATCACATCCACCGCTACATCCCGGCCCTGATGCTACGCGAGGGCTACGAGGTGACCTTCCAGCCGGTGAACCATCGTCACCGCGAGAGCGGGGTGTCGAAATATACCAACCTCGGCCGTCTGAAGGCCTCGATCTCGGACCTGCTGGGCGTGATGTGGCTGCAGTCGCGAGCCCGCAATCCGCAGGGCGTGGATGAGGCCTGAGCGCCTCGGACCTAAAGTTTCGAGCTTGTTGACCCTGATCGGGTGCTATCTGAAATGGACGGGTTAAAAGGGGGAAGCTCGATGTTCGCCGCGGTTCCGCTGCTGGCCTTGCCGGTGCTCATCTACAACCTGATCGCCCTGACCCTGGTGGGAGGCTTCAAGGCCGCCGACGCCAGCGTCCGGATGACCGACACGCTGTTCACGATCCAGATGGCCTCGCGCGCCGGGTGGGCGGTCAGCCTGGGCGACCTGCTGCTGGCGGCCTCGCTGGTGGTGCTGTTTGTCGAGCTCCTGAAATCGACCACCAGCCGCCGGATCGCCATCATCAACCACTCGCTGTCGATGGTGCTGTTCATCCTGTGCCTGGTCGAGTTCCTGCTCTTCCCGGCCTTCGCGACCTCGACCTTCTTCCTCGTCTCCCTGATGGTGCTGCTGGACGTGCTGGCCGGCTTCATCGTCACCATCGTCGCCGCGCGCCGCGACGTGGACTTCGGCGACTAGGGCTCGATCCTAGGCGATCCGCAGCCCCATCACCGACAGCTTGCGCTCGACCGGTGAGCCCAGGACGTTGGGCGAGCCATGGTCGCCGTGCCACCAGGTGTCGTAGTCCAGCGACTTCAGCAGGTTCAGGGAAGACCGGCCGCGCTCGTCGTTCTGGCATTCCATGTAGATCAGCGGGCGGTGCGCCTTGATCGTCTCGATCGCGCCGCGCAGGACGTCGATCTCCATGCCCTCGACGTCGATCTTGATCAGGTGGCAGGCGGGCAGCTTCAGGCTGTCGAGGGTGATCATCTCGACCTCCTCGCCGGCTTCCTCGTCCAGATAGGTCAGGGTCTGGGCGCGCTCGCGGTCGGGCGCCAGGGTCATCATGCCGAAGTTGCTGGGCGTCTCGTAGCTGACGCCCGGCAGCCGCATGCCGCCCTTCTCGGCTCCGACCAGCTTCATGTGGCAGTGGGCGTTGGTCCAGCTGTTCATCGCCACGGTGGCGACCATGGCCTGGAACATGATCCGCTGCGGCTCGAAGGCGTGGACCCGGCCGGTCGGGCCGACGAAGTTGCAGAAGGCCAGGGTGTGCGAGCCCATGTTGGCGCCGACGTCCAGCACCGTCTGGCCCGGCGCGATCAGCTGCCCCAGCAGGTCGGTCTCCTCGGGCGACCAGGCGCCGTTCTCGCGGATCCCGGCCGAGACATAGAGGTCATTGCTGTTCAGCAGCATGGGGCCGAAGCGAGAGGAAAGGGTCTCGTTGAACATCACCCGGGGCGGCGGCGCCTCCGGCGGCGGGGGTTCGGCCTCGAAGGGCGCGACGGCCAGGTCGGCCGCGTCCAGCGCCCGCACCCCCGAATGCGCGGCCCGGGCGCGCCACAGGCTGACGCCGGCGGCCATCGGCGCCTGGCGCCAGAGCGAGGGCAGGGCCGCCAGGCGGATGTCGCCGAGGAAGGCGCTGGCCGCCTCGCCCTGTCGCACGCCGATCAGGTCCTGGCCGATCTGGTTCCACAGCAGGCCGTCGCCGACCACGAGGGACACGCCCTGCTCGGCCTCGGGCAGCAGCGTCGAGGGATCGCCCGCGAACACCGCGCGCGGGTGGGCCAGCACTACGTCCCCGCCCACCGCGCCGGCGAACGCCGCCAGGGTCCGCAGCCGGATCACGCCGAAGCGCTCGGCCAGGCTGGCGATCGGATCGGTCAGCAGCGTCTCGGTCGAAACGCCAGCGCGCTGGGGGCGGGCGTCCGCCCAGGTCCGGGCGGCCTCGGCCACGGCCGACGAGACGTTGCACAGGTGCAGGTGGACATTCCAGTCGGGCGCCACGGCTTCCAGCGACGCGGCCAGCCGCAGCGCCGCCTCGGCCTCGCGGTCGCCCAGGGCGATGCTGAGCACCGTCCGCTCGGCCTTCCGCGCCACGATGTCGAACGCCTCCGGCGTGGCGAGGCGCGCGTCCGGGGCGAGGTCGGGCCATTCGACGGGACGGCCCAGCCGTTCGAGCGCGGCGGCCAGGCACAGCTCGGCCTCGCCGCCCGGCGAGGCGTCCCGCGCGATCGCCTCGCGGGCGGCCTCCACGCAGCCGGCGTAGTCGCCGCGCTCCAGCCGGACGATGGCGACGGCCAGCCACGAGGCGCCGTGCCGGGCGTCACGGATCAGCCCGCCCAGGAAGCAGTTCTCGGCGGCCTCCAGGTCGCGGCTGAACCGCAGAACCATGACGCCGCAGTTGTAGTGGTGCTCGGCGATGTCGGGCCAGCGGTCGCGGGCTTCCTTCAGCGCCGCGAAGGCCGCCGGCACGTCGCCCAGCAGGGCCGCGGACAGGCCGAGGTTCGACAGGGTCAGCCCCTGGTCCTTGTCGGTTCCGAAGACCCGGCGGGTGGCGGCGGCGATGTCGCCCATCCGCTGATAGCGCTGGAAGCGGAAGTCGCGCGAAGCCTGCATCAGGCACTCGACATGGACCGGATCGAGGACTGCCTCGATCTGGAACGGCGCCAGCTGGACCCAATCCAGCCTCGACCGAAGGTAGGCCGCATCCACGCCGGCGCGCTCAGAATCGATCATGAGTTGATTTTAAGGGAGATGGGCCGTCGCGCCAGCATCCCTCCATTTGCTGGGGCGAACTCAAAACCGGTCCGGAAATCCGCCTGTCTGCCGCAGGGCCTCGCCCAGGGCCATGGCGGCGGTGGTGGCCAGGTTCATCGAGCGCGTTTCCGGCATGATTGGGATCACGATCCGGCCCTGGGCGGCCGCGTGGACCTCCTCGGGCGCGCCGCGGCTTTCGTTGCCGAACAGCAGCGTATCTCCGGGGGCGAACGAAAAACGGTGGAAAGGCGTCGCGCCCTTGGTCGTGAACAGCAGCAACCGCCCCTCGGCGCGTTCCGGCGCCTTAAGGAAAGCCTCCCAGCCGTCGTGGCGCTTCAGCCGGGCCAGGGGGCCATAGTCCAGGGCCGCGCGCTTCAAGCTTTTGTCGTCCAAGGGAAAACTGCACGGCTCGATGACGTCCAGCCCGACGTCGAAACACGCCGAAAGGCGGATCGCGGCCCCGACGTTCTGGGGAATACCCGGTTGAAAAAGTGCGATGCGCATAATAAGCGAACCAACCACAAGGCTAGCAGGGGCTTTGCCGCGAATCGAAAGGACTTGCGGACTCGGTCCGCGCGTCCGATAGGACGATCCGACCGCTGCCTTGTGGCGGAGATCCGCTTGCGGGTCGAGCAAGATATGGCGTCGAAAGGCGCTTCTCCAAGCCCGCCGCTTCCGCGGCTGGCGGAATAAAGGGGTGACTAGGTGGCCGACACCGCCGTGGGCGCAACGACCGAGCCGGAACACGGGAGCGATCCCTCCCGGCGCGACTTCATTCACATCGCCGCGATCGCGGCCGCCGCCGGCGGCGCCGCGACGCTGGTGTGGCCGTTCATCGACCAGATGAACCCGTCCGCCGACACGCGGGCCCTGGCCTCGACCGAGTTCGACCTGACCAAGGTCGCCGAAGGCCAGCAGGTCACGATCAAGTGGCGCGGCAAGCCGCTGTTCGTGCGCAACCGGACCAAGGCGGAAATCGCCAAGGCCGTGGCCGACGACAGCGCGCAGATGAAGGATCCGGCGACGGACGCCTCGCGCGTGAAGCCCGGCAAGGCCAACTGGCTGATCGTCGGCGGCAACTGCACCCACCTGGGCTGCGTGCCGACCTTCGGCGGCGGCGAGTACGGCGGCTGGTTCTGCCCGTGCCACGGCTCGGTCTACGACACCTCGGGACGTATCCGTAAGGGCCCCGCGCCCCTGAACCTGGTGGTTCCGGAATACGCCTTCCTCACCGACACCAAGGTCAAGATCGGCTAAGCGAGATGAGCGGACATTCGACCTATCAACCCAAGACCGGTATCGAGCGCTGGCTCGACGCCCGTCTGCCGATCGTGCGCCTGGGCTATGACTCGTTCGTCGACTACCCCACGCCGCGTAACCTGAACTACTGGTGGACCTTCGGCGGCATCCTGTCGCTGTGCCTGGCCTCGCAGTTGATCACCGGCATCATCCTGGTGATGCACTACAATCCGAGCGCGCAGGGCGCCTTCGCCAGCGTCGAGCACATCATGCGCGACGTGAACTACGGCTGGCTGATCCGCTACATGCACGCCAACGGCGCGTCGATGTTCTTCATCGCCGTCTACATCCACATGCTGCGCGGCCTGTACTACGGCTCGTACAAGGCGCCCCGCGAGGTGCTTTGGCTGCTGGGCTGCGTGATCTACCTGCTGATGATGGCGACCGCCTTCATGGGCTACGTCCTGCCCTGGGGCCAGATGTCGTTCCACGGCGCCGTCGTGATCACCAACCTGTTCGGCGCCCTGCCGCTGGTCGGCGAGAGCATCACCACCTGGCTGTGGGGCGGCTTCGCGGTCGACAACCCGACTCTGAACCGCTTCTTCTCGCTGCACTACCTGCTGCCCTTCATGATCGCGGGCGTCGTGATCCTGCACATCTGGGCCCTGCACGTGGTCGGCCAGAACAACCCGACCGGCGTCGACCCCAAGTCGAAGGTCGACACCGTCCCCTTCACGCCGTACGCGACGGTGAAGGACGGCTTCGCGATGAGCGTCTTCCTGATCCTCTTCGCGTTCTTCGTCTTCTACATGCCGAACGCCCTGGGCCACGCCGACAACTACATCGAGGCCAACCCGCTGGTGACGCCGTCGCACATCGTTCCGGAATGGTACTTCCTGCCGTTCTACGCGATCCTGCGCGCCGTGCCGGACAAGCTGATGGGCGTGCTGGCCATGTTCGGCGCCATCGCCTGCCTGTTCGCCCTGCCGTGGCTGGACACCTCGAAGGTGCGCTCGATGCGCTACCGCCCGACCGCGAAGATCTACTTCGTGTTCTTCCTGGTGGCCTCCTGCATCCTGGGCGTCTGCGGCGCCAAGCTGCCCGACGATCCGGTGATCCCGCACCTGACCACGTTCCAGCTGGCGGGTTCGGACCTGAACAGCTTCGTGTGGCTGTCGCGCGTCGCCGCCCTCTACTACTTCGCTTTCTTCCTGGTCGTGCTGCCGGTCCTGGGTCTGGTCGAGAAGACCCTGCCCGTGCCGGACTCGATCGCCTCGCCGGCCCTGTCGGCCGACGCCAAGAAGGGTTGATCCCGATGCTCCGCAAACTCTCGGTTATCGCGGCGGCGGCGGGTCTCCTGGTCGTCGGCGCCGCTGGCCCGGCCCTCGCCAATGGCGGGGCCCTGCCGGCCAAGGAAGTGCAGTGGTCGTTCGACGGCCCGTTCGGCAAGTTCGACCAGGCCCAGCTGCAACGCGGCTTCAAGGTCTATCGCGAGGTCTGCTCGGCGTGCCACTCGCTGAAGCTGGTGTCGTTCCGGAACCTCGGCGACAAGGGCGGCCCGTTCTACAACGAGAAGTACCCGAACTCGAACGACAACCCGTGGGTCAAGGCGATCGCCAAGGACTACGAGGTCGCCGACATCGACAGTGAGACCGGCGACGCCATCAAGCGCCCGGCCACCAGCGCCGACCACTTCCCGTCGCCCTTCGCCAACGAAGCCGCGGCCCGCGCCTCGAACGGCGGCGCCCTGCCGCCGGACATGTCGCTGCTGGCCAAGGCCCGCGAAGAAGGTCCAAACCACATCTACTCGGTGGTGACCGGCTACGTGGACCCGCCCAAGGGCCTGACGGTCCCGACCGGCGGTCACTACAACCCGTATTTCCCGGGCGACCTGACCTCGGCCTGGCATGGCTCCAAGGAGCATGTCCCGCCGGGCGGCTTCATCGCCATGGCCCCGCCGCTTAAGGCTGACCTGGTGACGTTCGACGACGGCACCAAGGCGACCCTCGAGCAGGAAGCCAAGGACGTCTCGGCCTTCCTGATGTGGGCCGCCGAACCCAAGCTGGAAGAGCGCAAGCAGACCGGCTTCGCCGTCCTGATCTACCTGCTGCTGCTCTCGGGTCTGCTGTACGCCAGCTACAAGACCGTGTGGCGCAACGAGTCGCACTGAGCGACGCGGTAGTGCTGAAGTTCGAAGGGCCCGGTGGAAACACCGGGCCCTTCTTCTTTTGCGGCTACAGCTCCAGCCGCCACAGGATCAGCGGGCCGTCCTCGCTGTCGACGCGCTCGCCGACGGCCGAAAAGCCGTTGCGGGCCAGCACCGTCTGGGAGGCCGGGTTGTCGACCGAGGTCTCGGCGGTCAGGGCGCGCACGCGCGCGTCCATCCGCGCCCAGGCGGCCAGATCGGCGACCGCGCGGGTGGCGACTCCTCGACCCTGCCGGGTGGGCGCGACGCCATAGCCGATACGCAGGGATCGATCGGCGGCGTCCAGGGGCTGGGTGGGCGAGATCAGGCCGACGATCTCGCCGTCCTCGACGATCATCCAGGCGGCGGGGCTGAAGAGCGGCCGGATGCGGTCGGCCAGCTCGGTCAGCATGGCGAGCACCTCCGACGGGGCCAGGGGGCTGTCGCACAGGCGATAGGGGGCGGGGGCCTCGCCGCGCAGCAGGGCGGCGAAGTCTTGGGTCTTGGCTTCGATAAGCATGTCTTGGTCTCGGTGTCTTGATGCGCCCTCCAGGGCGCGAATGACCGAGCGGCGGACGTCAGCCAGGCAGGCGCGCGTCGCCGCGACGGCGGCTGTACGATGGGGCGACGACGATCAAAGGCGCTCTCCTGCGTCCGAGCGTCCAGCCATAAGGTCTGGCGCGAACCGCCGCAAGCTCACGGTGCGACCGCCAGGGTGCGGGCGTCGGCGGCCAGACGCAGGCGATGGCGGGCCCAGAGGGCGGTGCCCAGCGTCCCGGTCACGCCCTCGGGCAGGTCGTCGGCCAGGCTGGCGGGCACGTTCTCGGCCAGGACGCCGCCGATCGACAGGGCCCGCAGCCGGGCAGGGGCCCTGTTGCGCGCCGCCGTGTCGACCTTGCCGGCGTCCGGTCGCCCCACCGTCGTCGCGCCGCGCGTCGACAGGCGCGTCATGGCCAGGGAGGCGGTGTCGATGGCGAAGGCCCCGCGCACGGCCGTGGGGCCGTCGCTGACGCCCGCGACGATGGTCGGCAGGCCCTCGACCACCTCGACCGGGAAAACGACCTGCCGGCGCGGGCGCCAGGGCTGGTCGATGCGCACGCGGCAGGCGGCGAAGTCGATCTCGACGCTGTGGCCGGCCAGCACGTCCATGCCGATGACCCCGGCGATCGGGGTGACGAAGCCCGCGCCCCGGGCGTCCAGATCGGCGATCCCGACCAGGACCGCCGCCGCCTTCAGGCCCGCGACCTCGACCCGCAGGACCCTTTCGGGCTCGAGGAAGCCGGCCATCTGGGCCTTGGTCTCGTGCAGCAGGGTGCGCGGGGCCGACAGGTCGATGACATAGTCGCCGGCCATGTCGCCGATCACTGCCGGGGCGACGACGGCGCCGTTCTCGAACCAGCACGCGGTCTCGCCCGCACGCGCCGCGCCGGCGAGGAGCGTGCAGAACGACAAGGCCAGGACGGGAACGCGGCGACGCATGGGCGAGAGCCTAGCTCAGCCGCGCCCGCCACGCGATGGTCTCGACAACCTCGGCGAACGTCGTTCATCCTGCGCTCCGCGGGGAGGCGGCGAGCATGGCCGAGGGCGGCGATCCGGATCGGGAAGCGGGTAGGCGGCTGGATGCCTTCGTCGACGCGGCCTTCGCCTTCGCGGTGACCCTGCTGATCATCGCCAGCGCCGAGCCGACGGCCAGTATCGACGCTCTGTGGAACGCTCTGGGGCGCATCCCGGCCTCGCTGGGGGCCTTCGCCCTGATCGCCATGTTCTGGCTGGCCTATCGGGAGTTCGGCCGGCTGGTCCCCCGCCGCGACACCCTCTCGACCCTCAACGCCCTGGCCATCGTCTTCACGGTGCTGGTCTATGTCTTCCCGTTGCGGATGCTGGTCGAGTCCGGCTTCGTCTGGATCTCGCGCGGCTGGCTGTCGGGAACCGAGATGATCCGCACCCTGGGCGACCTGAACGACCTCTTCCGGATCTACGGGATCGGCTTCGCGGTGCTGGCGGGCCTGTTCGCGGTGCTCTATCTGCGCGCCGCGCGCTATTCCGAGCGGCTGGGCGTGGACCCCGCCGACCGGGTGAATGTCCGCGCCAACTGTCAGATTTGGACGATCTCGGCCGTCGCGGGCCTGGTCTCGGCCGCCCTGACCTTCGGGCCGATGGCGCGGACCCCCTGGCTGCCCGGCTTCGCCTACTGGCTGATCCCCCTGGCCATCGCCCTGCGCGGCCCGGTCGGCCGCCTGTTCGCTCGCAAGGCCGTCCGCAAAGGAGCCCCGTCATGAACCGCGCGCTGTCCCTCGCCGCCGTCGTCCTGGCCCTGTCGGCCGGCGTCGCCCACGCCCAGACGCCGCCCGATCCCGGCCCGCGCATCGCGGCCCAGGCCGAGGCGATGAAGAAGCTGGCGATGATGGACGGCGTCTGGCGTGGTCCCGCCTGGACGATCACCCCGACCGGCCGCCACGAGGTCACCCAGACCGAGCGCATCGGCCCGCTGCTGGCCGGCTCGGTGAAGGTGGTCGAGGGGCGCGGCTACAATCCCGACGGCTCGACCGGTTTCAACGCCCTGGGGATCATCTCTTACGAGCCCGACACCGGCGTCTATTCGATGCGCTCCTACGCCATGGGCCGGGCCGGCGACTTCAAGCTGAACCCCACGGGCGACGGCTATGTGTGGGAGATCCCGGCGGGGCCGATGACCATCCGCTACACGGCCGTGATCAAGGACGGCGCCCTGCGCGAGATCGGCGAGCGGATCATGGAGGGGCGCCCGCCGGCGCAGTTCTTCGAGATGAACCTCAAACGCGTCGGTGACAGCGCCTGGCCGACGGCGGGGGCGGTCCCGCCGAAGTGAGGGCTCAGGCCTCGCCCTTGCTCCCGCCCGAGCGCTGGAACAGCTGCAGGGTGCGCAGCAGGGCCAGGCGGGCGCTGTCGGGGTGATGGCCGCTGGGCGCGACGAACGCGTGGCCGGCGTCATAGAGATAGATCGGCAGGTCCGGATGCTTGTCGCGGATCGCCTCGACGTCGGCCAGCGGGATCAGGCTGTCGGTCTTGCCGAAATGCAGGATGGTCGGGACCTTGGGCGTCTCGTCGCGATAGGCCGCGATGTCGCCGCCATAGAAGGCCGACACGGCCTGAAGCCCTTCGCAGCGGCACGCCGCCAGCCAGGCCGTGGTGCCGCCGTAGCAGAAGCCCATGGCGAACACCGGCCCGTCCAGGGCGTCGATCGCGGCCTGGACGCGGGGCAGGGTGGAGACGCCCCAGCCGGTCGCCTCGCCCATGGCCATGCGCGCCTCGAGGATCGAGGGCGTGGTGTCCTCGACCGGGAAATCGGCGTCGGCCGCGTCCATCAGGCTGGGGGCGATCACCTCGTAGCCCTGCTCGGCTAGGCTGTCGGACAGCGCCCGGATGTGCGGGGTCATGCCCCAGATGGCGTGCAGCATGACGACGCCGCCGCGCCGGGCTTCCTGGGGCGGGGCGTGGTAGGCGGCGAACGGCGCGCCGTCCTCGCGGCAGGCTAGGGCGATCCGCTGGCCCATCAGGCGGCGCCGTGCTCGGCGAAGAAGTCGACCGTGCGCTGGCGGGCCAGCTCGGCGTCGGCGAGGTCGGAATCGGGGCGGCCGTCATTGTTGAAGCCGTGACCGCTGGCTTCGTAGACGTGGATCGGCACCTCGGGGTGCGCGGCCCAGATCGCGGCCTTGACCTCCTCGGCGGGGATGTGGGGGTCCTTGGCGCCCAGGTGGACGATCACGGGGGCCTTGAGGGCGAACTTGGCCATGCCGGCGACTTGGCCGCCGTAATAGCTGGACGCCGCCGACAGGCCTTCCAGCCGCGAGGCGGCCAGCCACGCCATGGTGCCGCCGTAGCAGTAGCCGACGATGAACACCGGCCCCCGGTCCTTCAGGACATCGATGCAGGCCTGGATGTCGCCCATGGCGTTGTCGGGACCGTTGGCCAGCGCCAGTTCCTTGCCGCGCGCGAAGCCGGCCTCGTCGTGCAGGGCGGTGAAGCCCTTCTCGCCGCGATCGAACATCGACGGGGCCAGAACCTCGAAGCCGCGCGCCGCCCAGCGGGCGACGTCCTCGTGGACGTACTTGTCCAGGCCGAAGATCTCCTGGATCACGATCACCCCGCCCTTGCGGGCGCCTTCCGGCTGGGCGTGCAGGGCGGTGAAGGCGAAGCCGTCATGGGCGGCGGTCAGGGTGATGGTCTCGGCCACGGGCGTACTCCCCAATGAGAAACGGCCGGGGCGTTTCCGCTCCGGCCGCTGATCTTTTGAACGTTTAGACGTTGAAGCGGAAGTGCATCACGTCGCCGTCCTTGACGACGTACTCCTTGCCTTCGGCCCGCATCTTGCCGGCTTCCTTGGCCCCGGCCTCGCCGCCCAGCTTGACGAAGTCGTCGAAGGCGATGGTCTCGGCGCGGATGTAGCCCTTCTCGAAGTCGGTGTGGATGACGCCGGCCGCCTGCGGGCCGGTGTCGCCGACATGGATCGTCCAGGCGCGGGCTTCCTTGGGGCCGACCGTGAAATAGGTCTGCAGGTCCAGGAGCTTGTAGGCTTCGCGGATCAGGCGGTTCAGGCCGGGCTCTTCCAGGCCCAGGGTTTCCAGGAACTCGGCGCGCTCCTCGGCGTCCAGCAGGGCGATCTCGCTCTCGATCTGGGCCGAGATGACGACGCTCTTGGCATTGTCCTTGGCGGCCCGTTCCGCCACCAGGTCGCTGTACTTGTTGCCCTTGTCGGCGCTGCCCTCATCGACGTTGCAGACATACAGCGCCGGCAGCGAGGTCAGCAGTTGCAGCATGTGCCACGCCTTCTCGTCGTCGGCGTCGATCTTGGCGGCGCGGGCCGGGCGGCCCTCGCGCAGCAGGGCCAGGGCGATGTTGGCCAGGCGCAGGGTGTTGGCGCTTTCCTTGTCGGCGCCGACCTTAGCGCGCTTTTCCAGGGCGGGAACGCGCTTTTCCAGGCTTTCCAGGTCGGCCAGCATCAGCTCCATCTCGATGATCTCGAGATCGCTGATCGGGTCGATGCGGCCTTCGACGTGGACGATGTCGCCGTCCTCGAAGCAGCGCGCCACGAAGGCCACGGCGTCGCAGTCGCGGATATTGGCCAGGAACTGGTTGCCCAGGCCCTCGCCCTTCGACGCGCCGCGCACCAGGCCGGCGATGTCGACGAAGGTGATCCGGGCCGGGATGATCTCCTTGGAGCCGGCGATCTTGGCCAGGGCGTCCAGGCGCGGCTCGGGCACCGCGACCTCGCCGGTGTTCGGCTCGATCGTGCAGAACGGATAGTTGGCGGCCTGGGCCGACGCCGTCTGGGTCAGGGCGTTGAACAGGGTGGACTTGCCGACGTTGGGCAGGCCGACGATGGCGACTTTAAGGGCCATGGAACTCTCGTGAATTTCGTTGGCGCGCGCTTAGCACGGATGGCCGCGAAAGGCGACCGCGCCCCGTTTCACGAGAGGGCGGATCAGCCCAGCGAGCCGCGTACCTGCCGAGACACCGCCTCGCCATGGAAGGCGCAGCTGAGCTTGGCGTCGATGCAGCGCGCCATCGCCGCGAACGCCTCGCCGCCCGAGGTGCGGACCGGCAAGGTCAGGGTCGCTTCGGTCGTGCCCTTGGCGGCGCCGGGCTTGAGGTTCAGCTGGCCATGCATGGCGTTGGTCGCGTCGACGGCCTGGGCCACGACCCGCTCGGTCGGCCCGCTCATGACGATACGAGCTGGGGTGCGGGTCTCGCTGGCCGTGCAGGCGGCGAGCAGGCCGGCGGTCGCGAGCGCGATCAGGGCGGGGCGGCGGAGCATGGCGATCTTCCCGATGTCGTTGCGGGGAAGACTGTTACCGCTATCGATATATGTAAAGCGCCTTCGCAACTTCCGGGCGTTACCGATTTTTCACGCGCCCTTGCGCGAACTGCAACAGCATCCGATATCGATCGCCGAAAGGAGCTCCCCATGAGCGTTCGACCCGTCCTGAAGATCGTGAAGGGCCTGCCCGCCTCGGACGGCGACGGCGTGCGCCTGACCCGGATGCTGGGCACGCCGGAAGCCCAGATGTTCGATCCGTTCCTGATGCTGGACTGCTTCGACAACGACCAGGCGTCCGACTACATGGGCGGCTTTCCCGACCACCCGCATCGCGGCTTCGAGACCGTGACCTACATGCTGGAAGGCCGGATGCGTCACCGTGACAACACCGGCCGCGAAGGCGTGATCGGGCCGGGCGGGATCCAGTGGATGCGGGCCGGCAAGGGCATCGTCCACTCCGAGATGCCCGAGCAGTCGGAGGGGCGCATGCGCGGCTTCCAGCTCTGGGTGAACCTGCCCGCCAAGCTGAAGATGAGCGCGCCGGGCTACCAGGAGTTTGAGGCCGACAGCATCCCGGTCGAGGCCCGCGACGGCGGCCTTTCGGTGAAGGTGATCTCCGGCGCGACGGACGCGGGGACCGCGGGCCCGATCGGCGGCGGAGCCGTGGACGCCCTCTATTTCGACGTCGTGCTGCCGGCCGGGACCGTGTTCGAGGAGCCGGTCGGCGACGACCGCAACGCCATGCTGGCGGTCTATGAAGGCCAGGTCCGCGTCGCCCACGACACGGTCGAGGCGTTGTCGGGCGTGTTCTTGGGATCTGGCGACACCGTCCGCGTCGAGGCCGTCACCGACGCCCGCGTCCTGCTGCTGGCCGGCCGCCCGATCGGCGAGCCGGTCTTCTGGCACGGCCCGTTCGTGATGACCTCGCGCGAGGAGATCGTGCAGGCGTTCGAGGACTTCCGGTCGGGACGGTTCTAGGGCTCGGCCTCCACGAACGCCGTCACCCGCTCGGCGAAGACGTCCGGTTTCTCAAGATACATGAAGTGGCCGGTCGCCGGGACGGTCTCGAGCTTTGCGCCCGGCACGGCCGCCGTGACCGCCTTGGCCTGGTCGAAGACGTCCTTGATGTCGACCTCGCCGACCAGCACCAGGGTCGGTGCGCGGATTACCGACAGGTGGTCCTTGGCGTCGGGCCCGGCGCGTTCCAGCTTGCGGCCGGCGCCGCTCAGGTTCTGCGGATTGGCCTTCAGCAGCGCCACCACTCGGGCGCGCTGGACGTCGGCCGACTTGGTCAGGATGTAAGGGTCCTTCGCGGCGCCCTCCAGATCGCCCAGCTTGATCAGGGCGACCAGCTTCAGGGAGCGGGCGATGAAGCCGGCAGAGGGCTTGAAGCCGCTGACCCAGGGCCCCGCCAGGACCAGGCCGTCGACGGCCTCGGGATGGGCCAGGGCGAAGTCGACGGCGATGCCGCCGCCGGCCGAGGAGCCGACAAGGGTGGCGCGCGCGACCCCGGCCGCCTTCATCACCGCCGCCAGGTCGTCGACCGAGGCGAACGGCGTGGTCGCGGCGGGCGTGGCGCCGTAGCCGCGCCGGTCATATCTCACGACCCGGAAGCGCTGGCATAGCAGCGGCCAGACGTCGTCATAGGCCGCGCCGTGCAGGATGCCGTCGTGCAGCAGCACGATGGCCCGGTCCCCGGACCCGCAGGCCTCGTAGGCGATCCTGCCGCCCTCGGCCTCGGCGAAGGTTGTCGAGGGCTCCTGGGCCTGGGCGAGGCCGGCCCAGAACAGCAGGCAGCCGGCCGCGATCGCCCGGACGGGCGTCGAAAGTCTCATGGCGTGTCTCCGGAAAAGGGCGCCGTCAGCCGGCGCGTTTGACGGTCTCGGTCTCGATGTCGGGCGGCTGCTCGGGCTGGTACTCCAGGATGTCGCCCGGCTGGCAGTCCAGGAAGTCGCAGATGGCTTCCAGGGTCTCGAACTTCATGCCCTTCACCTTGCCCGACTTGAGCAGGGACAGGTTGGCGTCGGTGATGCCGATGGCGCGGGCCAAGGTGTTGGAGCGGACCTTGCGGCGGGCCAGCATCACGTCGAGGCGCAGGACGATCATCAGACGAAGGCCTCCCGGTCCTCTTCGATCTCGCGGCCCACCTGCATGACCTGGCCGATCACCAGGACCAGCAGTCCCAGGATGAAGGCCTGCAGACTGGCCATGTGGGCCCAGTTCTTGTCGATCTCGTAGCCGGTGGCGGCCAGGAACAGGTGACACAGGAACGGCGAGACGGCATAGGCGCACAGCCACCCGCCAACCCGGCCGAAGCGCCGCGCCGCGTCGCGCGAGAACACCTCGCCGCGGGCATAGCCGCCGAACAGGTCGCGCAGGCTCCAGAACATCATCAGGATGGGCGTGGCCCGCGCGATCCCGACCCCGACATAGACCAGACGGTGGACCAGGGGCAGAGAACCGAACGCCACCGTATTGGCCGGCGCTTCGCCGATGTAGCAGTTGTCGGGCCCGATCCTGACCAGTTCGCCCTTGTAGAACAGCATGGTCGCTATGGCCGTCAGCAGGATCAGCGCCGCCAGCGCGAAGAGGCCGGTGAACAGCCAGACGGCGGCGCGACTGCCCAGGCGCACGCGGCGCTGGGCGGGGCTTTCCGGCGGCGGCGTGGCGGGCGCGCGGTAGAGCGGCTTCAGATGCAGGACAGCAGCCATGACGTCCCTCCTGACGTCACGGTCTTACAGAAAAAAGTTTCTGTCAAACGATATGATCAGCTCGCCGTCGCCGCGGCGAAGTCGCGCCAGGCCTTGGCCTCCTTGCGGAAGTGGGCGTGGGTCTTGGCGAGGCGTCTGTCGATCTCGGCCAGCTTCTCGCGGGCCTCGTCCTTGCGGCCGGTGCGGGCCAGGAAGACGGCGTAGCGGGCGATGCCCTCGAAGCCCGGATAGTTGTCGGCGGCCCAGCTGAGGGCGGTGTCGGCCTGGGTCTCGCGGCCCAGGGCGTGGTAGACGCGGCCCAGGGCCAGCATGGTGTGGGGCGTGCGGCCGGCGTTGGGCTGCTCGCCCAGCTTCTCCAGCAGCGGCAGGGCCTCGGCCGGGCGGTTCAGCTCGATCAGGGCGTTGGCGCGCCCCAGCAGCAGCTGGGCGTCGTCGGCGTACATGCCCGTCAGGCTGTCGGCGTAGAGCTTCTCGGCCTCGGCGTGCCTGCCCAGCTCGGTGGCGGCCACGGCCAGGCGGACGCGGTTGGCCACGGTGGGGGCGTCGTCGACGGCCTGGGCGGCCTCGCGGTACTCGCGCTGCGGATCCAGGGCCTTGCGGGCCGCCTGGCCCATCTTCTGGGCCGTGCGGCCGCCGAACCAGGTCGGCGCGATGATGGCCACGAAATAGACGATGCCGCCAATGGGCTGCAGGGCCAGGATGATCCACAGCCAGTACATCTGCTGACCCGTGCGCACCACGTGCACGCACAGGGCGATGGCGATCAGGAACGACAGGCCGAGCAGCGGCAACGGAAGCGAGAACATCAGGATCCCCGGGACTCTACGCTCGGTCTTTCTCGCGAGCGCGCGCGGCCGTCAATCGTCGGATTTGGCGGGCTTGCGCGGATCGGCCTTCGGCGCGGGGGCCAGGCGCATGACCTCGGCCTGATAGCGCTCGTCGTCGCCGACGGCGGCGAAGGGCAGGGCGTCGGCCAGGGCGTCCAGCATCGGGTCCAGCCACTGGTGCTCGACCTTGTGGAAGTCGCCCAGCACGTAATGCATGACCGCGTCCTTGTGGCCCGGATGACCCACGCCGATGCGGCCCCGGCGGAAGGCGTCGCCGACCTGGCTGGTCACCGAGCGGATGCCGTTGTTGCCCGCCGCCCCGCCGCCCGACTTTATGCGGAAACGGCCCGGCGCCATGTCGATCTCGTCGTGGAAGACGATGACGTCGGCGGGCTTGAGTTTGAAGAACTTCATGGCCTCGCCCACGGCGCGGCCGCTCTCGTTGTAATAGGTCTTGGGCTTGAGCAGCAGCAGCTTGACCGGCCCGTCGGCCGTTCCGACCTGCCCCTCGCAGGCCAGGCCCTGGAAGCGGGCGCGCCACGGGGCCGTGCCCCACTTCCGCGCGATGGCGTCGACGGCCATGAAGCCGACGTTGTGGCGGTTCTTCTCGTACTTGGGCTCGGGATTGCCCAGGCCGGCGAGGATCAGCATGGCGGCGTCTCGTGGCGTTCAAACGAAAACGGGCGGACCCGAAGGTCCGCCCGTCTCTTAGATCGGTTCGGTCAAAGGACCGACAGACGATTAGGCTTCGGTCGTGGTGTCGCCGGCGTCCGACTGGGCGGCCGACGAGGCCTTGACGTTGGCGATCACGAAGTCGCGGTCCTGGGCGGGCTTCACGCCGGCCGGCAGCTTCACTTCCGAGATGCGGATGACGTCGCCCAGGTCGTGGGCGGCCAGGTCGATGACCAGCTCTTCCGGGATCTTGTCGGCCGGGCAGGCCAGCTCGACGGTGTGACGGATGACTTCCAGCGTGCCGCCCTTCTTCAGGCCGACCGAGATGTCGTGGTTCTTGAAGTGCACCGGCACTTCGATCTTGATCAGCTGGTGCTCGTCGACGCGGTACAGGTCGAAGTGGACCGGCTCGTCGGTGACGGGGTGGAACTGGACGGCCTTGGCGATGACCGATTGCTTCTCGTCGCCGTGCTGCAGGGTGACCAGGTGGCCCAGCAGCTTGCCGGTGTACAGCGACTTGCGGAATTCGTTGGCCTTCACGGCGATGTTCACCGGAGCCTTGCCGCCGCCGTACAGGACGCCCGGGACCTTGCCTTCGCGGCGGACAGCGCGCGCGTTGCCGGTGCCGGCGCCGTCGCGGACTTCAACGTTCAGAATGATCTCGGCCATGGTCTTGTCTTTCTAGAGAGCCGGATGCTCTCCGCTGTGACCCAGCGCCTATGGCTGTATCGCCACGCTCGCCAGCGTCGTTTTGGGGTCGCGCTACATACACAAAAGGGCCGGGCGACGCAACGCCCGGCCCCTTCGCAGCGATTTCGCGGGAAATCAGCTCTTCTTGACGGCCTTGCGCGCGGCGGCGGCCTTGGCCTTCGCCTTGGCCGAGTTCGCGCCGGCGCCCTTCACGGCGATCGATTCCTTGACCGGCATTGCGCGCGGCGGCTCGGGCGGCAGGCTGGCGCCGGCGCCCTTGGCCACGCAGGCCCCGGTGTCGATCAGGATGTGCTGGCCGAGGCAGAAGATGTCCTCGTAGTGCGGCTTGGACACGGCCAGACACTGGTAGAGGTTCAGCTTGGCCATGTTCAGGCAGTTGGCCGTGGCCCAGTCGCCGCTGAGGGCGTCGATCGAGGGCAGGTTGTTGTCGCCGGCCGCGCCCAGGGCCGCCAGAGCGGCCACGGCCAGGCCGCGGATGACGATCGGCTGGTAGGGAGCGGTGGCCGCGCGCGGGGTCAGGCCCAGCGGTTGGAGGCCGGTCGAGGCCTGCTGCAGCACGGCCACGTCGGCGCTCTCGGCCAGGGCCGGGGTGGCCGACAGGGTCTTGGCCGAGGCCAGGCGGCCGTCGCGGTCGAGCACGGAGGCCTTGGACCACGACGACTTCTGGACGTCGTAGGCGGCCTGCTTCACGGCCTTGCCGGCCATGTAGACCTTCAGGCCGTCGCCGCCGATCTGGTCGATGATCAGGCCCGCGGCGCTGTCGCTGCCCTTGAACACGGCGGCGTAGGACGGGTTGGAGAAGATGTTGGCGATCATCTCCTGGCGCTGGGCCGGATTGGCCGCGACCTCGCGCACCGAGGCGACGAAGGTGGGATCCTGCAGGGCCAGGACGGCGGCGTAGGCGACCGCGCCGTTCATGAACGACTTGGCCTCGTAGGCCGCGCCGACCTTCAGCGAGGCCTGGATCTGCTCGCCGTTCTGGAACGATGGCGACACCTGGCCGGCGCGCGTCATCCAGCCGCGGAAGGCGCTGGCGCGCTCGACCAGGCTGGCCGACAGGGTGATCGGCGGGGTCGGCGGCGGGGCCTGGACGACGGGCGGCGGCGCGGCGGGCGGCGGGGAGCTACAGGCCGCGACCAGCGCGGCCAGCGCAACGGCGGTCGTCGCCAGGACGACCCGCGTACGCGAAAAGGAACGCATTTTCGAAAACTTCCCCATCAGTCTCGGCTCAGTCATGGGCCCGGAAGGCCCTGGGCGGCGCACGTAGCAGCCCGGGTCGGCGACATTGTGACTGTCGTCCCGTTAACCAGACTTTTACAAGCGGCGCCGTGGCGTTAGGTGTTTTTCGGGGACGGCCGATTAACCAGGAACGGCGCGGCCGATGACGGCCCTGAAGGTCAGTCGAACAGCTTCGAGACCGACTCTTCGTTGGCGATCCGGCGGATGGCCTCGCCGATCAGCGGGGCGCACGAGACGTAGCGGATCTTGGGGCAGGCCATGGCCTGGTCCGAGGCCTCGATCGAGTCGGTGACCACCAGTTCGGTCAGGACCGAATTGGCGACGCGGTCGACCGCCGCGCCCGACAGCACGCCGTGGGTGATGTAGGCGCTGACCGACTTGGCGCCGTGGCTCATCAGGGCCTGGGCGGCGTTGCACAGGGTGCCGGCCGAGTCGGCGATGTCGTCGAACAGGATGCAGCGGCGATCCTTGACGTCGCCGATGATGTTCATGACTTCCGACTGGCCCGGGCCCGAGCGGCGCTTGTCGACGATGGCCAGGTCCGCGTCGTTCAGGCGCTTGGCCAGGGCGCGCGCGCGCACCACGCCGCCGACGTCCGGCGACACGACCATCAGGTCGTCGCCCATCGGATAGTGCTTGCGCACGTCCTCGGCCATCAGGCGCGAGGGCAGCAGGTTGTCGGTCGGAATGTCGAAGAAGCCTTGGATCTGGCCGGCGTGCAGGTCCATCGTCAGGACCCGGTCGGCGCCCGAGCGGGTGATCAGGTTGGCGACCAGCTTGGCCGAGATCGGGGTGCGGCCGCCGGTCTTGCGGTCCTGGCGGGCGTAGCCGAAGTAGGGGAGCACGGCGGTGATCCGCTTGCCCGACGCGCGCTTCAGGGCGTCGATGCAGATCAGCAGCTCCATCAGGTTGTCGTTGGCCGGGTAGCTGGTCGACTGGATGACGAAGACGTCCTCGCCCCGCACGTTCTCGTCGATGGTGACGAACACCTCGAGGTCGGCGAACCGGCGCACCTGGGCGCGGGTCAGCGGCATGTCGAGATATTCCGCGATCGCCTGGGACAGCGGGCGGTTGGAGTTGCCGGACAGCAGCTTCATGGGGATATCTCGGAGTGGGGGTCGGCCGTTGCCGGGCCTTCTAGCAGCGATCGCCCCGGGCACAAGTGTTAACAGCGCGACTTTGCCGCTTCCGTACCCGGAGGATCTGTCGCGTGTCCCCCAAGCCTCACAGTTCGACTCAGGCCTCCAGGCTGATCGCCGACAGCAGCCGGCCGTAGTCGCCCTCGCCGTTCAGGAAGGCGCGGCGGTTGGAGAAGAACCATTCCTCCTCGGCCCGGGTGTCGCGGCCGACCCATTCGCGGCGCTCGACGCCGGCGGTCTCCAGGCGGTCCAGCACGAACGACGGCAGGTCGAAGAAGCGCTTGTCCTCGGCTGCGCCCGGCTTGAAGAACCGGCCCGAGCCGGGGCAGTCGGCCTCGAACCGATGCAGGAACTCCAGGCCCACCTCGTAGGATTTCGGACCGATGCAGGGGCCGACGACGCCGGTGATGCGGTCGGGCCTGGCGCCCAGCTCGACCATGCAGTCGACGGCGGCCTGGACGACGCCGTCCAGCGCTCCGCGCCAGCCGGCGTGGGCGGCGGCCACGACGCGGGCCTCGGGATCGACCAGCAGCACCGGGGCGCAGTCGGCGGCCAGGGCCCCGCAGATCACGCCGGGCGTCCTGGTCACCACCGCGTCGCCTTGCGGCCGCACGTCGCCCCACGAGCCGTCGGCCTTGATGGCGATGGTCGAATGGATCTGGAAGCAGGTGTTCAGGTCTTCGGGATCGCCGCCGAACCAGCGCGCGGCGCGGGCGCGGTTCTCGACCACGTCCGCCGGGTCGTCCTTGCTGCCGCGCCCGACGTTCAGGCTGTCGTAGATCCCGGTCGAGACCCCGCCCTGGCGCGTGAAGAAGGCGTGCTTCACCCCCGGCAGGCTGGACAGCAGGGGCGACTGGATGGTCGGCAGGTCGGGGGTCTTCTTGGTCATGTCGCGTCCTCGAAGAGGGGGGGCGAAAGGTCGGGCGCGCAGAGGCACGCGACCTTGAACAGAGCGCCCATCTGCGCCTTGCCGATCAGACGATCAAGCTGTCTTCCAAGCTGGTCGGCGCGATCGGGGCGGGCCTTGGCCAACGCCTGGGCGCGGGCCTCGATCCCCAGCGCCAGCAGGAACTCGGCCTGGCTGAGGATCGGACCGGCCTTGGCTCCGGTCTCGCGCGCGGCGGCGACCACGGCGGGGAAGTCGGCCCAGACGGTCAGGTCGGCCAGGCCGGCGGTCTTCAGCGGGTCGACCTTCACGTGGTTCTGGATCGCCTGCAGCGTGTCGCCGGCCTCGGGCTCGGCCCGGCCATAGTCGATCAGCAGCGCCGCGCCGCCGTCGGCGACCAGCCGATGGGCGATGTCCGAGGCCAGGGCGGCCTGGGCGGGGGAGGATTCCCAGATGCTTCCCTTGCCGGCTTCGGGAAGGTGAAGCGGCGCGGCGTCAGGCGATTTCCCCAGGCCGCGCAGCCCGAACGCCAACTGACCATCCTCGCCCAGGCCGATCACACGCTCGGCCCAGCCGTCCTTCGTGCGGACGAACTGGCGGGCGGGCAGGCAGTCGAGCAACTCGTTGGCGACCAGGATCATCGGCGCGCCGCCGGGGACCTCGTCCAGCCGGCCGACCCAGCGCGGCGCGTCGCTCAGCTTCGCCGCCTGCTTGGCCTTCAGCGGCGCCGACACCTCGACCAGCCACACCTCGGCGGCGGCCAGGAACGCTGGATCCAGCCGTCCCGCCCTCAGCAGGTCGCTCATCAGCGTGCCGTCGCCCGGCCCCATCTCGACCAGGCGGAACGGGGCGGGGCGGCCCAGGCGGGTCCAGGTCTCGAGGACCCACAGGCCGATCAGCTCGCCGAACATCTGGCTGACCAGCGGGGCGGTGATGAAGTCGCCGCCGGCGCCCAGATCGGGGCGCGTGGCGTAGTAGCCGTCGCGCGGATCGTGCAGGCAGCGGGTGAAGAATTCGGGGACGCCGATCGGCCCGTCCTGGGCGATCTGCGCCTTCAGGCGATCAAGCAGGCTCATGCGTCTCGGCGGGCTGGACCGGTTCCTTCAGCGCCTTCCACAGCAGCCAGCCGCCGACCAGGATCATCGGCGTCGACAGCAGCATGCCCATGGTCAGGCCCAGCGGGAAGTCGGGCATGCCGAGGTCCGGATTGCGCACGTTCTCCAGCGACAGGCGGAACACCCCGTACGAGATCAGGAACATCGCCACGATGGCCCCGCGCCGTTGCAGCCACTTCAGGCGATAGACGCAGAAGGCCAGGATCAGGAACAGCAGCAGGCCTTCCAGCCCCGCCTCGTACAGCTGGCTGGGATGGCGCGGCAGCGGGCCGGCGGGGCACAGGTGCTGGGGGTGATAGGCCTTGATCGTCTCGTTGCAGAAGACGATTCCCCACGGCCCGTCGGTCGGGCGGCCCCACAGCTCGCCGTTGATGAAGTTGGCGATGCGCCCGAAGAACAGGCCGATTGGCGCGACCGGCGCGATCAGGTCGCCCAGCTTCAGGATGTCGATCCTGTTGCGGCGGGCGAACAGGGCGATGGCGGCGCAGACGCCCAGGAAGCCGCCGTGGAACGACATGCCGCCTTCCCAGATCTTCAGGGCGTCCAGCGGATGGGCCATCAGCCAGGTTCGCTGGTCGGTGTTCAGGAGCATGTAGAAGAGGATGTAGCCCACGCGCCCGCCGACGATGATGCCCAGGGTGATCCACAGCACCAGGTCATCGATCTGCAACGGCGTGGCGGTGGGGGCGCGGCCGCCCCACAGGCTGTTTGTCCGGGTCAGGCGGATAGCGTAGCGCCAGCCCAGCAGGATGCCCGCCACATAGGCCAGGGCGTACCAGCGCAGGGCCAGCGGCCCCCATTGCAAGGCCCAGGGGCCGATGTGAACGACAGGATCGATGTCGGGAAAGATCACGCCGGACAGCTCCGTTCGGGACAGATCGTCGCACCTGTATAGGCTTCGGGCTTCGCTTTCATCCCCCGTTTCCCATATAAGAACGTCCAGCCCGCCTCTTGGGCCTCCCGGAACCGCGATGCACAGCCAGAACCCCTTCTTCGACGAATTCGCCAAGCTGACCCAGGCGGCCATGGGCATCGCCCAGACGGCCGGCGAGGAGGCGAAGACCGCGATGCGGGCCCAGGCGGACCGCCTGGCGGCCGAATTCGACCTGATCCGCCGCGACGATTTCGAGGCCCTGAAGGCCGAGGTCGCCGCCCTGCGCGAAGAGGTCGCCGCGCTGAAAGCGGCCCCCAAGGAAGCCAAGAAGGCGCCGGCCAAGAAGGCCGCGACTTCAGGCGAATAGACGAATCGTCGCTCGCTTCCGACGTGAAGCGGGTTGAGACGAAAGCAACGAAGCAGATTAGTGTCCCCTGGTACGTGAGCGATTCATGGCGGGGGTAACCCTCGCCGTCGCGGGCGGGGACGTAGGTTTTTCATGGATACCCAACCGGAAGACGACGACGTCCTGATGGCTCTCGACCCCCTCGAGGTGGTCGAGCATGTGCTGTCGGCCGAAAACCTGACCTTCGATCGCACGGAAGACGGCGACCTGGCCTTCGCGCTGAAAGGCGACTGGAAGGACTACGAGCTGTGGTTCGCCTGGCGACCCGAGGCCGACTGCCTGCAGTTGTGCCTGTCGCTGGACCTGCGCGCGCCGAAGTCGAAACGCGCCAACGCCTACGAGCTGCTGGCCCTGATCAACCAGCGCGTCTGGCTGGGCCACTTCGAGGTCTGGACCGAGGACGGCGAGGTCGTGTTCCGTCACGCCCTGGCCCTGCCGGCCGGCGAGCGCCCGACCATGGCCCAGGCCGCCTCGATGATCGACGCGGCGGTGGAGGCGGCCGACCGCTTCTTCCCGGCCTTCGAATTCCTGCTCCAGGGCGCCAAGACCCCGGACCAGGCGATGGCCGCCTGCATGTTCGAGACCGTGGGCCAGGCCTGATCCCCGCCTTGGCCCTTGGCCAAGGTCGTTTCCGGGCTTAAGGGCGACGGCGATCAATCCGTCGGAGCCCCCTCATGACCCCCATCCTCCTCCTCGGCGCCGGACGCATGGGCGGCGCTCTCGCTGAAGGTTGGCGCGACGCGGGGGCGTTCTCGGCCGCCGACCTGATCATCCGGGATCCGAACGTCGATCCCGCCGCCTTCGCCGGCGCGCGGGTCAATCCGCCGCTGGAGGCGCTGTCCGCCGCCAAGACCGTGCTGCTGGCCGTCAAGCCACAGATCTGGCGCGAGGCGGTCAAGGACGTGGTCCCGCACCTGGCTCCCGACGCCGTCATCGTCTCGATCGCCGCCGGCGTCCGCGCGGCCGACATTTCCGAAGCCTTCGCCGGCCGGCGCGTGGCGCGGGTCATGCCGACCACCGCCGTCGCCATCGGCCGGGGCGCGGCCTCGATCTACGCCGAGGACGCCGAGGCCCGCGCCATCGCCCGCGCCCTGTTCGCGCCGGTCGCCACCGTGGTCGAGCTGGCCAGCGAGGACCTGCTGCACGCGGCCACCGCCGTCTCGGGTTCGGCCCCAGCCTATCTCTACGCCTTCGTCGAGGCGCTCGAGGCCGCCGGCGCCGCCCAGGGCCTGGACGAGGCCGACAGCGCCAAGCTGGCCCGCGCCACGATCATCGGCGCGGCGGCCCTGATGGAAAAGGGCGGCGAGGAGCCGGCCGAGCTGCGCAAGCAGGTCACCTCGCCGGGTGGCACCACGGCGGCGGCGCTGACCGTGCTGATGGGCGAGGGTGGCTTCGGCGACCTGCTGCCCAAGGCGCTGGACGCCTGCGTGAACCGGTCGAAGGAACTGGGGGGCTAGGATCCGAAGATTGTCTTGTCGCGGCCGGCATTCGGAGCCATCTGAATCGTCATGACCGACGACATCCTCGACCGCGCCGCCGACGCCGCCCTGGCCCTCGCCGCCGATCGCGCCTGGCCGAACGTCTCCCTGCGCGACATCGCGGTGAAGGCCGAGGTTCCCTTCGCCGACCTCTACGCCAGGGCCGCCAGCAAGGCCGCTGTGCTGGCCCATCTGTCGGCCCGCTTCGACCGCGCGGCCCTGGGCGTGGATTATCCGGAGAGCTCCGAACCCCACGACCGCCTGTTCGACGCCGCCATGGCGCGCCTCGAGGCCATGGAGCCGCATCGCGCCGCCCTGCTGGCCATCGCGAAATCCGAAGGTCCGCTGGCCTCGGCGTCCCGCTTCCCGCGCATCGCCCGCGCGGTCCTGGAGGCCGCCGGCGTCCCCGCGACCCCGCCGCGCCTGCTGGCCATGACCGCCGTCTGGGCCCGCGTCGTCCAGGTCTGGCGCGACGACGAAGGCGCGCTGAACCGCACCATGGCCGAGCTGGACAAGCGCCTGAAACAGATGGCCGAGCGGCTGAAGAAGATCGGGGCGGGGTTCTAGCCCGGCAGCCGCATCAAGGCTCTCAAGCCCCCCATCGTCGAGCGCGACAACACCAGATCTCCGCCCAGGCCGCGCGCCATGTCGCGGGCGATGGCCAGGCCCAGGCCCACGCCCTTCTCGTTCTGATTCCGGGACTCGTCCAGGCGCGAGAACGGCTTGAAGGCCTCCTCGTACTTGTCTTCCGGGATGCCTGGTCCGTCGTCGTCGACGGCGATCTCGACGCCGCCGGTCTGGCGGGCGGCGGCGGTGACCTTGACCCGGTCAGCGTGGGCGACACCGTTGTCGACCAGGTTGGCCAGGGCCCGGCGGAAGGCCAGGGGCCGCAGCCGCGCCTCCAGCCCCTGGGTGATCTCGGTCTCGATCGCCGCCCCGCCGCGCTCGGCGTCGGCGACCACGCCCTGGACCAGGTCCGTCAGATCGACCACCCGCGCGTCCTCGCCGCCCTCGCCGCGGGCGAAGGCCAGGTACTCGTCGATCATGTGCTCCATCTCGGAGAGATCGCCCTTCATGGCCTCCAGCTGCTCGCTGGGCTCGGACATGGCCATTTCCAGCTTCAGCCGGGTCAGGGGCGTGCGCAGGTCGTGGCTGACGCTGGCCAGCAGGGCGGTGCGCTGCTCGATGTGGCGGACGATGCGGGCCTTCATGGCGATGAAGGCGTAGGCCGCCTTGCGCACCTCGCGCGCGCCGTGCGGCTTGAAGTCGGGATCCTCGCCCCGGCCGAAGGCGTCGGCGGCGTCGGCCAGGCGCTCGATGGCCCGCACCTGGTTGCGGATGAACAGGATGGCGATCGCCGTCAGCAGCATGGTCGCCACCACCATCCAGAGGATGAAGATGTGGCCCTGGGTGGCGTAGGCCCGGTCGCGCAGGGCGTAGATCTGCAGCACCCCGCCCGGCACCTGTACGCGGATGTCGATGTAGGCGGTGTAGCGGGTGGTGTCGAACCAGAACGGGTTGTCCAGCCGGTCCTCCAGCGCCTTCTGCAGCGAGCGGTCCAGGGCCGCGAACAGCGAGGGGCGGTGGCCGGTCGGCAGCTTTCGGCCCTTCTGGAAGGCGATCGACAGGGACATCGAGTCCTCGGCCCGCTGGGCCAGCTTGGCGACGGCGGCGGGGCTGGGATCGTCCTCGTAGGACTGCACCGCCCAGGCGATGTCGCCGGCCAGGCCTTCCGACAGCTTGCTGGTCACCGACTGCCAGTGGGCGTCGAAGAAGGCCCAGGTCACCGCGATCTGCATCACCGCCACCGGCAGGATGATGATCAGCAGGCTGCGCCCGAACAGGGTGGTCGGCAGCAGGCGCTTGAGCGGGCGAGGGATGTGCAGGCGCGTGGTGAGAGGCATCAATCCGGCGCCAGCCGATACCCCACGCCCCGCACCGTTTGGAGATAGCGCGGGTTCTTCGGGTCCGGCTCGATCTTGCGGCGCAGGCGGGTGACCTGGACGTCGACGGCGCGGCCGGTGGCGTCGGCGGTGTCGCGGGCCAGCTCCAGGCGGTCGACCGGCTCGTGGGCCGAGCGGGCCAGGCGGCGCATGAGCGTGACCTCGGCCTCGGTCAGGCGGATCACTTCGCCGTCGCAGGTCAGTTCGCCGCGCTCGGGTTCGAAGGTGCAGCGGCCCAGGGCGAGCGCGGTGGTCCTGGTTCCGACCGGCCGGGCGGTCGAGCGGCGCAGGATGGCCTCGATGCGCAGCAGCAGTTCCTGCGGCTCGAACGGCTTGCCCAGATAGTCGTCGACGCCGTTGGACAGGCCCTCGATGCGGTCGGCGGTCTGGTCGCGGGCGGTCAGCATCAGGATCGGCGTGCGGCCGGTCTCGCCGCCCTTGCCGCGCAGGCGCTTGGTGAAGGCGTAGCCGTCCTCGCCCGGCATCATCACGTCCAACACCATCAGGTCAAAGTCCAGGGCCCCGAACAGGTTGTCGGCCTTGGCCGCGTCGGCGGCGGCGGTGACGCGGAAGCCGGCCCGGGTCAGGAATTCCTTGATCAGCTTGCGCAGGCGGTCGTCGTCGTCGACGACCAGGATATGGCGCTCGCGACGCTCGTCCGGGGTCATGTCATCCGCCGTCCCGGGCCCACGCCCTGCCGCGAGCCCGCCAGCGCCGCCAGGATCCGCCGGGTGCCCGCCACCCCGTCCAGCCCGCCCGTGCGATAGGCGCGCGCCAGCAAAGCCCGCAGGCGCTCGGCCGTGCGCTGCTCGAAGGCCACGCCCTCGGGGGTCAGGGTCGCCGGGCGGCGGCGACCGTCCAGGTCGCCCGAGCCGCGCTCGACCAGGCCGGCCTTCTGCAGGTCGGCCAGGGTGCGGCTGGCGGCCTGCTTGGACAGGCTGGTCAGCTTCGACAGGTCCTGCACGCCGATGCCCGGCCGACGGCGCAGCAGGAAGGCCGCGCGCCAGTGCGAGCGGCCCAGTCCCAGGGTCTCGCTCTCCAGCGCGGCGTCGACGGCGGCCCACAGCGCGGCCTCGGCCAGCAGGATCAGTTCCAGCCCACCGTCCAGCTCCTCCTCGCGGAGGATCAGACGGGGATCGTCCGAACCAGGCTGCAGCGGGGCTATCATCAAGCGGAGTCCATTTTATTTGACGCGTTGGCGCTCGGGGCGTCTAAGGGCCGGGTTTCCAATAAGGAGGTCTCGGGCCGATGTCTCTGGTTCCCTTCGACGATCGTGATGGTTGGATCTGGCTGGATGGCCAGTTCGTTCCCTGGCGCGAAGCGAAGGTGCACGTACTGACCCATGGCCTCCACTACGCGTCGTCGGTCTTCGAGGGCGAACGGATGTACGGCGGCGAGATTTTCAAGCTGACCGAGCATACCGAGCGCCTGTTCAAGTCTGCGGAGATCCTCGATTTCAAGATCCCCTACACGGTGGCTGAGATCGACGAGGCCTGCAAGGCGACCGCGGCCAAGAATAACCTCAAGGATTGCTATGTCCGCCCCATCGCCTGGCGCGGCAGCGAGATGATCGGCGTTTCGGCGCAGCAGACCAAGATCCACGTGGCCATCGCCGTCTGGGAATGGCCCAGCTATTTCGACCCGGCGACCAAGGCCAAGGGCATCCGCCTGACCTGGGCCAAGTACAACCGTCCGGACCCGAAGACGGCCCCGACCGCGGCCAAGGCCGCCGGCCTCTATATGATCTGCACCATCTCCAAGCACGCCGCCGAGAAGGACGGCTACGCCGACGCGATGATGCTGGACTATCGCGGCTACGTGGCCGAGGCGACCGGCGCGAACGTCTTCTTCGTCAAGGATGGCGCGCTGCACACGCCCAAGCCCGACTGCTTCCTGGACGGCATCACCCGCCGCACGGTGATCGACCTGGCTAAGGCTAAGGGGATCGAGGTGATCGAACGCCACATCCAGAAGGAAGAGCTGGCGGGTTTCACCGAGTGCTTCATCGTCGGCACCGCCGCCGAGGTCACGCCGGTCTCGGAGATCGGCGAGTTCAAGTTCACGCCGGCCAAGCTGTCGCTGGACCTGATGGACACCTACGCGGCCCTGGTCCGCAACGAAGCGCTGACCCCGGCTTAAGCTCGGCTGTCGCTAGAAAACATGACGCCGCCCGGACCGCTCCGGGCGGCGTTTTTCGTGGTTTTTCGCCCGGAGGGTGACAGACGGCGAAGGCGACGCTACATTGAGGTCGATGACCCTCGCCGCCAGCCACACGCTGTTTTGGTACTTTAGCTATCCGACGCCTCTGGCGCCGGGAGGGGATCGTTTGGCCTGAGACCAGGCCGTCAGAAACGCCTTTCACCAGCCGCCAGGGGATCCCCGGGCGGCTTTTTTGATGGCCGCCGGACCTCTCAAGACATTCCGGAGTACGCCATGCCTTCCTCGACCGCCGCCCATCTCGTCTCGCTGCCCGTCCCCACCGACGACCTGCGCATCCAGAAGCTCCAGACCCTCAGCCCGCCCGCCCAGGTGATCGGCGAGGCGCCAGCCAGCTCGTCGATCGCCGAGGTCGTCGGCGACGCCCGCCAGGCGGTCCACGAGATCCTGCACGGGCGCGACGACCGCTTGGTGGTGGTGATCGGGCCCTGCTCGATCCACGATCCCAAGGCCGCCCTCGACTACGCCCACCGCCTGGCCGCCGACCGCGCGCGCCACGCCGGCGAGCTGGAGGTGATCATGCGGGTCTATTTCGAGAAGCCGCGCACCACGGTCGGCTGGAAGGGCCTGATCAACGACCCGGACCTGGACGGCGGCTTCCGGATCAATGACGGCCTGCGCCTGGCGCGCCGGGTGCTGCTGGACGTCAGCGCCCAGGGCCTGCCGACCGCCTGCGAGTTCCTGGACGTCACCACCCCGCAGTACATCGCCGACCTGGTGGCCTGGGGCGCGATCGGCGCGCGCACGACCGAAAGCCAGATCCACCGCGAGATGGCTTCGGGCCTGTCGTGCCCGGTCGGCTTCAAGAATGGCACCAACGGCGACGTGAAGGTCGCGGTCGACGCGGTGATGGCCGCCAGCCAGCCGCACCACTTCCTGGCCGTGACCAAGGAAGGCCGCGCCGCCATCGCCACGACCACCGGCAACGGCGACTGCCATGTCGTGCTGCGCGGCGGCAAGACGCCCAACTACGACGCCGCCAGCGTCGCGGCCGCGGCCCAGGTCCTGGCCAAGGCCGGACTGCCCGAGCGGATCATGGTCGACGTCAGCCACGCCAACAGCGGCAAGAACCACGAGAACCAGCCGGCCGTGGTCGCTGACGTCTGCGCCCAGGTGGCGACGGGCGCCTCGCCGATCATGGGCGTGATGATCGAGAGCAACCTGGTCGCCGGCCGCCAGGACATCGTCCCCGGCCAGCCGCTGACCTACGGCCAGTCGGTCACCGACGCCTGCGTCGACTGGGACACGTCGGTGCGCCTGCTCGACGACCTGGCGGCGGCGGTCCGGGCGGGCCGCGCGGCGCGGAACGGCTAGGGGGCCTTCGGGGCGGCGGCGGCGATCACCGCCGCCACCTCGGCGCGGGCCATGTCGAGGTCGCGGCGGAAGGCTTCCGAGGCGTGCTCGGCGGCGTAGATCACCGCGCCCGACTGCAGGCCAGCCTCGGTGGCGCTGACCGTATGGCTGCCGCAGATCCAGCGGCTCTCGGCGTATTCGCGGCCGCGCGCGTACAGCGCCTCGGCCCGCGAGGGCGTGACCTCGGCCAGGATCATGGCCACGTGCTCGCCGAAGGCCGAGTGGCCCGACGGGTAGTCGGGATTGGCCGTCAGGTCGGGCCGCTTGGGTTCGCACACGGGCGCCGCGTCCTTGCCGACATAGGGGCGCTGGGTTCCCCAATGGGTCTTGGCCAGGCCGACCACCGAGCGGTCGTCGCCGGCCCGCTCCAGGAGGGCGGTCAGGATCGGCGCGTTCTGGGGCGTCAGGCGCACGCCCAGGGCGGTCTCGAAGTGGTGGAAGGCCGTGCCCTTGACGTCGTCGGTGGCCAGCGCCCAGCGCGGCGTGTCCTTCAGGGCGCGGCTCTGGTCGAAGATCGCCGCGTCGGCCAGGGCGCGGGGCGAGCCGGGCGCGGGCGGCGGGGCTAGGATCTTGGTCAGGTCCGGACGGGCGGCGGGCGCCAGGTAGCCGCGCGCCGGGACGCCGGGCAGGGCCTCGATCGCCAGGCCGTCGCAGGCCTTCTCGGCGCGGACCGGATTGCAGACGGCGACGTCGCCGCCGGTCAGCCGCACCGTATAGCCGCCCGGCAGACGCGGATCGGCCCACATGTAGTCGGTCGAGACATACTGCGCCCCGCTGGTCAGGGCGGCGGTGCGCTGGGTCACGTCGTTCTTGCGCGCGGCCCAGGTGTCGGCGTCGGCGCGGGTGCGGACGATGAAGCCGGCCTTCACGGCGGCCGCGATGCGGTCCTTCTGGCCGATCGGATCGTTCAGGGTCAGATAGGCGGCGGCGGGCGAGTTCTCGTCGGTGTTGATGAAGATCGCCCGGCCCTCCAGCGAGGCGCGCTTGCCGCGATAGATCGCGACCTTCTCGGGGCTTTCGTCCAAGGCAAAGAATAGTTTGCCGCGCGCCGCGCCCAGCTTGGGCCACCCCCCTGCAAGCACGCCCTCGCGCAGGGTCTTGGCCTTGCCCTGCACCTGGTCGGGCGTGATCAGGCGATCCTCGCCGAACACCGAGCGGATCTCGGCGTCCAGGGCGTCATAGAGCTTTTCGGTGAAGACCAGCGGAACCACGCCGCCGGGGACGGTGGCGCCGCCTTCCTTGGCGTTCATCATGATCAGGATCGGCGCGTGGTCGCGGTGGGCGTCCGACCAGGTCCGGATCTGCCTCAGGCAGGCCACGAAGGTCACGCAGGTCGAGCGGAAGTCGACGTCGGGCATGTGGATGGTCTTGAACCCCGGCTTGGCCAGGGCCGCGGCCACGTCCGGCGGCAGCGTCGTCCCGCGACCAAAGGCCGTCAGCGGCTTGGCGTAGCGGCCGCCCTCGGGATCGGCGACGATGTCGATCTCCAGCTGGCGGGCGCCGGCGTCCAGCTGCTCGGCCAGCGGACGATGGCCGTAGTCGATGCCCAGGGCCGCCTGGCCGCGCGCCGCGACCATGGCGGCCATCTCGTCGGCCGGCGGCAGCTGCTTGTAGGAATTGTGCGTGCCCACGACCATCATGTCGGTCATCCGCAGCGCGTCCATCCGTTCACGGACGCATGCCGGGCTTTCATCCGAGGCGGGGCAGGGGGCGGCGGCGACCGCGGCGGCGGCGAGCAGGGCGAGCATGGGACGCGTCTCCGAAAACAGAGCGTGGCCATAGCGGTAGCACATGACGGTTTGACGTCGCTCGGGCCGTTCGAAGCGCCACTGTCATCAAGCTTTAACGGAACCGAGACGCGGAGGTCATCGAGCGCCCCTAACGCCCCGACAAACGCCGGCGCCCCGAGGGGCCTCCCAATCACCGGCGCAGTACCAGGGGGTATTATGTCTCGGACCAAGATCGCGCTCCTCGCGGGCGCGGCGAACCTCGTCATGGCCGTGCTCGCGCCGGCCGCACACGCGCGCGTCGAAGAGCCGACCGCGGCGCCCGCCGCCGAGCCGGCGGACGCGGTCGACGCCGTCGTCGTCACCGGTTTCCGCAAGTCGCTGGGCGTGGCCCGCGAGACCAAGAAGAGCAGCGCCATCGTCTCGGACGTGATCGTCGCCGAGGACATGGCCAAGTTCCCCGACCTCAACCTGGCCGAGTCGCTGCAGCGCCTGCCGGGCGTGGCCATCAACCGCGAGGGCGGTGAAGGCCGCCGCGTCAGCCTGCGGGGCCTGGGTCCCGACTTCACCCGCGTCCAGCTGAACGGCATGGAAGTGCTGGGCAATGTCGACTCGCCGATGGACAGCCGCGGCCAGACCTCGCGCGACCGCGCCTTCGACTTCAACATCTTCGCCTCGGAGCTGTTCTCGAAGATCGACGTGCGCAAGTCGTTCTCGGCCGAGCAGGACGAAGGCGGCATGGCCGGCACCGTCGGCCTCTACACCGCCAAGCCGTTCGACTATTCGGGGACCAAGGCGGCCCTGTCGCTGCAGGGCGGCACCAACAGCGCCACTAAGGACGCGCAGCCGCGCGGCGCGGCCATGATCAGCAAGAACTGGGACGACAAGTTCGGCGTCCTGGTCTCAGTCGCCTATTCCAAGCGCAAGACCCAGGAGCAGGGCTACAACACCTACGCCGCGCCGACGACCAAGGCCCTGGCCGCCAACGTCGTCAATCTGAGCGCCGCTGACCAGGCCAAGGCGATGAACGGCGAGCTGATCTTCCAGCGCGGCAACCGCCTGACCGTCTGGGAATCGGACCAGGAGCGCCTGGGCGTGACCGGCGCGATCCAGTGGCGTCCGGTCGAGAACGTGACCCTGACCCTCGACGCCCTGCACGGCAAGTTCACCAACGACCGCAGCGAGAACAGCCTGGCCACCCGCGCCACCCTGAACTCGACCATCCTGGGCGCGGCCACCCCGCACTCGGGGACCCTGGTCAGCCCGCCGCCGGTGCTGAACTCCATCCAGTACGACCAGTACAACACGGTCGTGTACGCCGACGTCGACAACACCGTCTTCGCCACCGAGACCCGCCGCCAGCAGACCAAGAACGCCTTCGATCAGCTGGTGCTGACCGGCGAGTGGCAGGTCAGCGACAAGCTGACCCTCGACGGCCATATCGGCCGCGAGACCTCGGACTACGACATTCCGATCTCGGACAAGTTCTACACCGAGGCCTTCGGCGGCCTGATCACCGACTATCGCGGCGACACGGGTCACAACACCTACAAGTGGAACACCACCGACCCGAACAATTACCGGGCCCACGAGATCGACTTCTCGGCGACCTACCAGAGCACCGAACTGAAGAACGGCGAGCTGAACGGGGCCTGGGCGTTCAACGACGACGTCACCCTGAAGGGCGGCGTCTCGTATCGCGGCTTCACCAACTCGGGCTTCACCCAGACCAACGACGACGTGAACAAGACGGCGTGGGAAAAGGGCACGCTGGATGACAAGGTCACCGGCTACTACACGATCTTCGACAAGCACGACGACCAGTCGTGGGTGAACGTCGATTTCGACAAGGCCCTGGCCTATTACGGCGTCACCCGCACGCTAGGCGCGCCCAAGTCGATCTACGAGGTCGAGGAAGACACCAAGGCCGGCTACCTGCAGCTGGACTGGAAGGGCTCGCTGTTCGGCAAGTCCATCCGCGGCAACACCGGCCTGCGCGCCTATCAGACCGAGCTGACCTCGTCGGGCGTCATGGCGGTCAAGGGCGTCAACACCCCGACCGAGGCCAAGAAGAAGTATTCGGGCGTCCTGCCGGCCTTCAACGCCGTGCTCGAGATCTCGGACCAGTTCCAGATCCGCGCCGCCGCCGCCCGCAACATCAACCGCCCGGCCCTGGGCGCCTACGCCATGAACGGCACGATCAGCGTCGACGGCGCCAACGTGTCGGTCTCGACCGGCAACCCGAACCTCAACCCCTACAAGTCGGACGAGTTCGACCTGGTGGCCGAGTGGTACTTCGGCAGCGTCGGCATGCTGACCGCCGGCGTGTTCCACAAGAACATCGACGGCCTGGTCGCCAGCCAGACGACGACCAATGTGACCTACGCCAGCACCGGCCTGGCCGAGGGCCTCTATCCGGGGATCACCGGCTCGACGATCGTGTCGACCTACACCCGCCAGGTGAACCTCAACACCGCCAAGCTGACCGGCCTGGAGCTGTCGGCCCAGAGCGACTTCTTCTTCCTGCCGGGCGCGCTGAAGAACCTGGGCGCGGTCGCCAACCTGACCCTGATCGACAGCGAGACGACCAACCTGATCAACGGCAAGCAGCAGAAGTCCGACATCTTCGGCCTGTCGGACGTCAACGCCAACGCCACCCTATACTACGAGACCGCCAAGTACGGCGGCCGCGTCTCTGCCAACTACCGTTCGGACTACCTGATCGACAGCGGCGGCTTCAACGCCACCACCTATGTCGACGCGGCGGCCTTCTACCAGCTGACCCCACGCATCCGCCTGTCGCTCGACGCCATCAACCTGACCGACGAGCGCGAGGAGCAGGTCAACAGCTACAACAACGGCTTCGGCCAGACCGGCGCCAAGCGGCTGTGGAACTACACCACCAGCGGCCGCACGGTGTTCGTGGGGGCGAATATCCAGTTCTAGGGACTGGAGCCTGAGAACGACGAAGCCGCCCGGGAGCGATCCCGGGCGGCTTTTTTGTGGGGGGGCGTCTGGCTGGCGAGGGGACGCGCTGAGCGTCGGCTATGGGCGGGGAGCGGACCTTTAGTTTCCTTCTCCCCTTGCGGGAGAAGGTGGCCCGAAGGGCCGGATGAGGGGTCGAAAGGCTTGTCCGGATAGCGGAGCGCAACCCCTCACCCGACCCGCTTCGCGGGCCACCCTCTCCCTCAAGGGGAGAGGGATGAACGTCCGCAATGGGTCGAAGGTGGACATCAGGAACCCTCTAGAGGGATTTCCAAGTGCGTTCGCACAAGCAAAAAGCCGCCCTGGAAGGATCCCGGGCGGCTTATCTGTCTCGAAGTGGAAGGCCGCCTTACGCCGCCTCTTGCTCCTCGTTCGCGGGCACCTGCCGGATCAGGTAGTCGAAGGCCGACAGCGAGGCTTTCGCGCCTTCGCCCATGGCGATGATGATCTGCTTGTAGGGCGTCACCGTCGCGTCGCCGGCGGCGAAGACGCCGGGCAGCGAGGTCTCGCCGCGATAGTCGACCTCGATCTCGCCGCGCGGGGTCAGGGCCACGCCGCTATCCTTCAGCCACTCGGTGTTGGGCACCAGGCCGATCTGGACGAAGACGCCTTCCAGGTCCACGCGGTGAACACTGTCGTGGTTGCGGTCCTTGTAGCTCAGGCCCGAGACCTTGCCGTTCTCGCCGTGGATCTCGGTGGTCATGGCCGAGGTGACGATCTTGACGTTCGGCAGGCTGGCCAGCTTGCGTTGCAGGACAGCGTCGGCGCGCAGTTGGCTGTCGAACTCGATCAGCGTCACGTGGGCGACGATGCCGGCCAGGTCGATGGCCGCTTCGACGCCGCTGTTGCCGCCGCCGATCACCGCCACGCGCTTGCCCTTGAACAGCGGGCCGTCGCAGTGCGGGCAGTAGGCCACGCCCTTGTTGCGGTACTCGGCCTCACCGGGGACGTTGACGTTCCGCCAGCGGGCGCCGGTCGACAGGATGACGGTGCGGGCCTTCAGGGACGCGCCGTTCTCCAGCTTGACCTCGTGCAGGCCGCCCGGCGTCTTGGCCGCGACCAGGCCGACGGCCTTCTGCAGGTTCATCACGTCGACCTCGTAGTCCTTGACGTGCTGTTCCAGGGCCGAGGCCAGCTTGGGGCCTTCGGTGTGCGGGACCGAGATGAAGTTCTCGATGGCCATGGTGTCCAGCACCTGGCCGCCGAAGCGTTCGGCCGCCACGCCGGTGCGGATGCCCTTGCGGGCGGCGTAGATCGCCGCGGCCGCGCCGGCCGGACCGCCGCCGATGACCAGCACCTCGAAGGCGTCCTTGGTCTTGATCTTCTCGGCGGCGCGATCGGCCGCGCCGGTGTCCAGCTTGGCCAGGATCTGTTCGACGTCCATGCGGCCCTGGCCGAAGGGCTGGCCGTTCAGCAGGATGGTCGGCACGGCCATCACCTCGCGCGCCTCGACCTCGGCCTTGAACAGGGCGCCGTCGATGGCGACGTGGCTGATGCGCGGGTTCAGGGCGCTCATGGTGTTCAGCGCCTGCACCACGTCGGGGCAGTTCTGGCAGGACTGCGAGAAATAGGTCTCGAAGCGGTAGTCGCCGTCCAGGCCCTTGATGCGCTCGATCACCTCGGCGTCGAGGCGCGGCGGGTGGCCGCCGACGTGCAGCAGAGCCAGCACCAGCGAGGTGAATTCGTGGCCCAGCGGCAGGCCGGCGAAGCGGACGTCCGCATCCCCGGCGGCGCGGGTAATGGCGAACGAGGGCTTGCGGGCGTCGTCGCCCGACAGGTTCAGGCTGACCTTGTCCGACGTCGCGGCGACGTCTTCCAGCAGGGCCAGCATCTCCTTCGACCCCGCGTCATCGGCGAGGGAGGCGACCAGTTCGATCGGCTGGCGCAGGTTCTGCAGGTAGGTGGTCAACTGGGTCTTCAGACCGGCGTCCAGCATGAGGCGCGCTCCCAAAAGGCTAGGGGGAGAGGAGGAAAGGCGTTCGATTTTCGGGGGAGGAGATCGAACGCGGCGAACGATCAGAGAAGTCGCGCCGCCGCCCGCTGTGAGCGGCGGCGCGGGTAGTTCAAGTCTTAGATCTTGCCGACCAGGTCGAGCGACGGGGCCAGGGTCTTCTCACCCTCTTCCCACTTCGCCGGGCAGACTTCGCCCGGGTGCGACGCCACGTACTGGGCGGCCTTGATCTTGCGGAGCAGTTCGATGGCGTTGCGGCCGATGCCTTCGGCGGTGACTTCCATGAACTGGATCACGCCTTGCGGGTCGACCAGGAAGGTGCCGCGGTCGGCCAGGCCGACGCCCGGACGCATGATCTCGAAGTTGTTGGTCACCTGACCCGACGGGTCGCCGAGCATCGTGTACTTGATCTTGCCGATGGCCGGCGACGAGTCATGCCAGGCCTTGTGCGAGAAGTGCGTGTCGGTCGACACCGAGTAGATCTCGACGCCCAGGCGGGTGAAGACGTCGTAGTTGTCGGCCAGGTCTTCCAGCTCCGTCGGGCAGACGAAGGTGAAGTCGGCGGGGTAGAAGAAGAAGACCGACCACTTGCCCTTCACGTCGGCTTCCGTGACCGTGATGAACTTGCCGTCCTTGAAGGCCTGGGCGGTGAAGGGTTTGATCTCGGTGTTGACCAGCGACATGAAGCGCTCCGTTTGAAAAGGATGAGCCCTTCTACGGGTCTGCTGACAATCGATCAAATTGATAAATCTTGTTATCGGGATAGAGGGGGTCTATTCCTGTGGGCGGACGCACGGAGTCGCGCGAGGCCTTGTTGGATAAGGGATGGCGCGGGATGGCAGGGCGGCGATGATGGACGCCTCCGCCCACGATCGCCGCCGCACTGGTTGCAGGGCGACACTGTCCAACGGTGGAGCCGAGCGACGTGGTCCAATTCCCCGGCGGGCCCCAACCCGCCACCACGGTCTCGACGTCCTTTGGACCACCCCCAAGATGATCCGACCCGTCGCGTCAGCGTCACGTCCCCCCAGACGTCACCCCGAAAAAGGGGCGTCCCTGCGCCAGGTCGCGCAGGTCAGCGCACGGCCGCTATCGCGTCGAGCGGTCTCAACCGGCGGGGGAAGCGCACGGCGCGGCTGACGCCTGCGTGGGCGCCTGAGGTGGGCGGCGCCTCTAAATCAACCACGCGAGCGGGCGCGGATAGGCCTCGCCGCGGACCAGGTAGTAGATGCCCATCACGCAGCGGACGACGAACCACAGGCTGACGGCGCCGATGATCGCGCCGCCGGCGATCATCATCGGGATGCCGATCAGCAGCAGGCTCAGCGGAATGCCGAACGCCAGCAGCAGGGCGCCGATCAGGAACCAGGCGATCGACAGCCAGAAGGTGCGGATGGCGAAGGTGTAGTGGCTCTCGTTGATCGGCCCGGCCGCGTCGCGGTTCACATAGGCCACGATCAGGCCGACGACGAAGGTCAGGCCGTTGGTGAAGCCCAGCAGATACAGGCCATAGACGACGGCCGGCAGGACCTTGTCCTCTTCGGCGTGGGTCTCGATGACGGGGGCGTCGGTCATGTCACAGCATCCAGGCTTTGGGAGTGGGATAGGGCTGGCCCTTGAGCAGGGTCGACAGGCCCACGACGCCCCGCACCACCAGCCACAGGCCCAGGGCGACGAACAGCAGCAGGCCGACGGCCAGCATCGACAGCAGGCCCGCGACGATCGAGAAGCCCAGGGCCAGCCAGACGGTGCGGATCTGGAACTCGTAATGGCCGGCCAGCCACGCGGGCGCGTCCTTGCGGCTGACATAGGCCAGGATCACCGCGATCAGGCAGGTGACCCCGCCCGTCGCCACGCCGGCGATCAGCAGGGCGTAGATGGCGATCGGCAGGGTCTTGTCGTCCTGCAGCCGAGGCGGGACGGCGGGATCGATGGGGTCGGACAAGGTCGGTTGAGCCTGTGGATAACGTCGTTGGCTCGATCGTCGCGCGGTTGGGCGTGGGATGCAAATGAAGGTGCGGTAACCCGGTGTACTCTCCTCCCCCTCTGGGGGAGGGGGACCGGCGAACGCCGGTGGAGGGGGCTTTGGGGCGCTGAACGTCAGCACCGCTTGCGCGGACCCCCTCCGTCTCGATGCGTATTCGCATCGATCCACCTCCCCCTAATGGGGAGGAGAACGCTAAGGCAGCAGGTCCTTCGGCGGGGCGTGCGGGTCGAAGGCGCCGCCGCGGTTCAGCCAGGGCAGGACGGCGGCCAGCAGGATCAGCGCGAAGACCATCCGCGCGGCCATCTCGACGCCGACGGCGGCCATGCCGGCGGTCAGGGAGAAGACCAGCATCGCCGCCGCGCCCAGCGCCAGCAGACCCATGATCCAGGTCAGGGCCTGGCGGGCCTGCAGTCGGGCGACGCCGAAGCGGGCGCGGGGGGCGAGGTCGGCGCCGACGGCGGCGAGGGCGCGGGCCAGGGTCGAGAAACTGGCCAGCCGGTCCTCGAACCGGCCGGGCGCCACATAGCTCTGCGAGACGATGACCAGGCGACGCTTGCCGAAGGTGACCAGCAGGCTGCGGCGGCCGCTCCTCTGGTCAGCCGCCAGGCGATAGCGGGTCAGGCTGGATAGCGGAAAGCGGCGAACGACCTTGCCGCGCGTCTCCACCAGCGTCCCGGCCTCCAGGGTCCAGACCGTCTCGGGCTGGAAGGGGGCGAGCCGGGCGCTGTGTCGGACGTCCATGTCAGCCGCGGACGGCGGTGATCTCGACGCCGGCGGCGGCCGCGTGCGGGGCCAAGGCCAGGGGCTTTTCCACCCGCACCCGGGCGCGGGTCACGCGCGGGTCGAAGAAGCAGGCCTGGGCCAGGCGCTCGGCGAAGGTCTCGACCAGGTCGATATGGCCCTCGGCGGCGATGGCGCGGGCGGCCTCGCCGACCATCTCGTAGTTCACGGTGTCGCCCAGGCGCTCGCAGTGGCTGGCGGCCACGTCCAGCTCGACATCGACGACCAGCGGCTGGACCCGGCCGTGCTCGTGGTCGTAGACGCCGATCTGGGCGTCGACCTTCAGGCCGCGGACGAAGACCTTGGTCACGATGATCCGGGCCAGGTCCGGCGCGCCGACGGGGCTGGCGGCGGTGTCGTGAAGCGGAGCTGCGGCCAAGGGGCGGCCTCTCTTAGTTACGGAGCGACGATGTCCGGCGTCTTCCAGCCCAGGTGCTGGCCGCCGTCCACGGCGATCATCTGGCCCGTGACCGACGGCGCGTCAATCAGATAGCGCAGGGCGGCGGCGACCTCGTCCGGCGTGGCCGCGCGTTGCAGCAGCGTCCCGGCCGCCTCGGCCTCGAACTCGCCAGGCGCCTGATGCGTCGAGGGCAGGGTCGGGCCGGGGGCGATGGCGTTGACCCGCACGCGCGGCGCCAGGGCCTGGGCCAGGGTCTGGGTGGCCCACCACAGGCCCGCCTTGGCCAGGGAGTAGCTGAAGAACTGCGGGTTCGGGCGCAGCACCCGCTGGTCGACGATATTGACCACCAGGCCCGGAACGCCGTCGGGCAGCGCGGCCGCGAAGGTCTCGGCCAGCACGATCGGGGCGCGCAGGTTGGTCTCGAGATGCAGGTCCCAGGTCGCGCGGGCCAAGCCGCCGACGCGGTCGTCCTCGAAGGCCGAGGCGCTGTTGACCAGCAGGGTGACAGGACCGATCTCGCCAGCCCCGTCTCGAGAGACCTGCTCGATCAGACCGCGCGTCTGCGCCTCGTCCGAAAGATCGGCGCGAACCAGGACCGCGCGGCGACCCAGGGCCCGCACGGCCGACGCCGTTTCCTCCGCCTCGTCGGCCGAGGCGCGGTGATGGACGGCGACGTCGTAGCCGGCGCGGGCGGCTTCCAGAGCCAGGGCCTGGCCGATCCGGCGCCCCGCGCCGGTGACCAGGGCCGCGCCGCGCGCCGTCCGGGTCATCAGTCGATGCGGCCGAACTCGACGGCGTTCAGGACCAGGATGACGCCCAGGAAGACGGCGATGACGAGGATCGCGAGCATTGGCGCGGCTCCGAAAAGGAAGACAGTGTTCGGCTCGGCTTTAGCCGTCGCGGGGACTGACCGCAAGGCCGGCGCGCGCTACACCAGCGGCCATGCTCTGGCGACGTCGCATCGAACCCTTCACCCGGCCCCTGGTCTACGCCTTCTTCCGCTTCAAGCGCGGCCTGACCCTGGGCGTGCGAGCGGTGGTCACCGACGAGGCCGGCAAGGTCCTCTTGATCCAGCACACCTACATCAAGGGCTGGTACCTGCCCGGCGGCGGGGTCGAGCGCGGCGAGACGGCCGAGATCGCCGTCGTGCGCGAACTGGCCGAGGAGGCCGGCGTGCGGGCGCTGTCGCGTCCCCAGCTGGTCTCGGCCCACAGCAACGAACGGCTGCATCCGGGCGACCACGTGCTGGTCTATCGCGTCGAGGCCTGGGAGGCCTGCGCCTCGGACGCGGCCGGCGAGATCCACGACGTGGGCTGGTTCGACCTGGCGGACCTGCCCGAGGAGACCACCAAGGCGACCCGCCGCCGGATCGCCGAGGCGCTGGGCGGGGCCGAGACCGATCCGATGTGGTGACGCGAGTTTGTTGCGCGTGGCCGTATGGGAAGGCTTCCCACCTGAACGCCGATCATTAAAATGACCGTTTGAAGGGGCCCGCCACGGAGCAGGGCCGCGCGACACATCCAAGGGCAGGAGAACGGCATGCGCGAGTACACCAAGTTCTACATCGACGGCGCCTGGGTCGATCCGGTGACGCCCAAGCCGCTGGACGTCATCAACCCCGCCACCGAAGAGGTCGCCGGCGTGATCTCGCTGGGCTCGGCCGCCGACGTCGACAAGGCCGTCCGCGCCGCCCGCAAGGCGTTCGCGACCTACAGCCAGACCAGCCGCGAGGAGCGCATCGACATCCTCGAGCGCATCATCGCCGAGTACCAGAAGCGCTTCGAGGACATGGCCAAGGCCATCACCGAGGAGATGGGCGCCCCCGCCTGGCTGGCCCAGCGCGCCCAGGCCGCCATGGGCATCGCCCACGTCCAGACCGCCGCCGCCGTGCTCAAGAACTACAAGTTCGAGGAAGACCGGGGCACGACCCGGATCGTCAAGGAGCCGATCGGCGTCTGCGCCTTCATCACGCCGTGGAACTGGCCGGTGAACCAGATCGCCTGCAAGGTCGGTCCGGCCCTGGCCACCGGCTGCACCATGGTGCTCAAACCCTCCGAGATCGCGCCGTTCTCGGGCTATGTCTGGACCGAGATCCTGCACGCCGCCGGCGTGCCGGCCGGGGTCTTCAACCTGGTCAATGGCGACGGCCCCACGGTGGGCGCGGCGCTCAGCAGCCATCCGGAAGTCGACATGGTCTCGTTCACCGGCTCGACCCGCGCCGGCATCGAGGTGGCCAAGAACGCCGCCCCGACCGTCAAGCGCGTGCACCAGGAGCTGGGCGGCAAGAGCCCCAACATCATTCTCGACGACGCCGACTTCGCCCGCGCGGTGGGCGGCGGCGTGGCCTCGGTGATGATGAACTCGGGTCAGTCGTGCAACGCCCCGACCCGCATGCTGGTCCCGGGCCAGCGCATGGACGAGGTGATCGCCATCGCCAAGGCCGCCGCCGAGAGCCACACGGTCGGCGACCCGAACGGCAACCACAAGATGGGCCCGGTGGTCAGCGAGACCCAGTGGAACAAGATCCAGGGCCTGATCCAGAAGGGCATCGACGAGGGCGCCACCCTGGTCACCGGCGGCGTCGGCCGGCCGGAAGGCCTGGACAAGGGCTACTACGTCAAGCCGACCGTCTTCGCCAACGTCACAAACGAGATGACCATCGCCAAGGAGGAGATCTTCGGCCCGGTGGTCTCGATCCTGGGCTACGACACGGTCGAGGAAGCCGTCACCGTCGGCAACGACACCGAGTACGGCCTGGCGGCCTATGTCTCGGGGACGGATCCGGAAGGCGTCCGCGCGGTGGCTTCGAAACTGCGCGCCGGCCAGGTGAACCTGAACGGCGCCAGCCCCGACCTGATGGCCCCCTTCGGCGGCTACAAGATGAGCGGCAACGGCCGCGAGTGGGGGGATCACGCGTTCGGGGAGTTCCTCGAGACGAAGGCGATCCTGGGCTACTCGGCGAAGGTGGCGGCGGAGTAGGGGTGCACTCGCATTGAGTTGGAAGTCTGAGAGGGCGGAGCTGGGAGGCTCCGCCTTTTTCTAGAACGGTCGCGAACTCAAATCGAGCACACGTCTATGGTGAAGCTGCGCCTTTCTCTCTACCCTTCGTGTATCAGATGGGAGGGGGCCATGCTCAAATACATGTTCGTTGCTGTATGCGCACTCGGGCTGACAGCCTGCGCGAGCACGCAATCCGTGATGCCACGTGTTGATATTGTCGATCGTCCAGAACTAGGTGGCCTGGCTCAAGCTGAGCTAGGTGACACGATTGTCGAAAAAGGAAAAATCACCACCTACGACGGCCTGGCCTTGAAAAATGAAGTCACTTGGGGTGATGGATTTATTCTCAAGAAATTTACAATTTCTCCAGGACGCCTCCGCGCAAGGCAGTCCGATAGCTCTTTTACGTATTATTATTCTGATAAAATGACGACGTACGATGCGATATTGGGAACGTCGCCCTACGCTGCTGGCGGTCTTTGCGTGAAGAAGAATGATCCCAGTTATGTGCGAGGGTTCTTCCAGACTGGAAAGTGCAAAAATAACTTCAAGCCGGCACCCGAAGTTTCTGTCACGCGAGTGATAGATTTGGACGCTCCAAATTTTAGGCAAGAGCTGATATACAATGGGAAGTCCGACAATACTTTGAAATTTTTATACCGCGAATTCTCTGGTGACTATGCAAGGCCTTCATTCTCCCAAGATGTTCAATATGATCTAAAAGACGGGAATACGATTGGTTTCAAAGGTGTGAGGATCGAGGTCGTTGAAGCCTCCAATACACGACTGTCGTATCGCCTGATTTCATCCTTTCCGGACCCTCGGAATTAACCGACAGTGTTATCGGCGACGACCTCCCGAGGGCGGTGCTAACCTTACATCTCTCGAAGGCAGCAGCGTGCCGGACTGACCAGGTCAGTCAAGGACCGCTCTCCGAGCGGCCGCTCCGCGGCGGCGAAGCCGTCCTTGAGTGACCTGGACAGCCCGGCGATCGTCTCGCCGTGAGATGTAAGGAGGACTCCCTTCCTGGCGGAAGGTCGTTTTCAAGCGAGGCCACGCCCACCGAAACCCTCTCTCATGGAGAGAGGGAGGGGCCCGCGCCGCAGGCGTGGGAGGGTGAGTGGGTAGGCGAAGCCCGTGGGTGATCTTGGCGCGGGTCGGGGAGGCAGTGCCGGCACGCCGGCTGGCGGTGTAACCCCTCACCCTCCCATCGCCGTGCGATGGGCCCCTCCCTCTCTCTCAGAGAGAGGGGTATGGTGCTACCCATGACCACCACCCCACCCGACGAGACCCCGATCCAGCGGGCCCTGCGCCTGAAGCAGGCCGCCCTCGACGCGCGGCCCAAGCCGCCGCGTGGCGGCAAGTTCCAGCGCCAGCGGGCCGCCGCCGCCGCGACGGGCTCCTCCAAGCCGTGGATGGCGCGCTGATGGCCGGGCTCAAGGACAAGCGCGGCTTCATCGACAAGGACCGCCTGGACCTCAGCGAGCGCCAGGCCGTCGAGTACTGGATGAAGCGCTGGGGCGTCACCCGCGACCAGATCACCGCCGCCCACCGCAAGGTCGGCCGCATGACCAAGGACATCGCCGCGGAGCTCGGTAAGAAGCGCTGAGCCGCGCGGCGTTTCCGCCGGGATCCGCCGCCGTCCCTTGCCCTGGCTCCCGCGCCCGTGCAGCGTCGCTGGGCGACTCACGGAGCGGTTGATGAGCACGGACTGGAGCGGCGGCTATGCGGTGGAGACCGGCTACACCTATCATACCTATTCCGAGCTGAACCCGGTCCGCGCGGCTCTGCCGCTGCTGCTGAAGGGCGTGCGGGCGCCGAAGATCGAGACGGCGTGCGAGCTGGGCTTCGGCCAGGGCTGCTCGGCGGCGGTCCACGCCGCGACTCAGGCCGACGTCGACTGGTGGGGGTGCGATTTCGCCCCCGCCCAGGCGGTCTTCGCCCGCGACCTGGTCGCCGCCAGCGGCGCGCGGGCGACGTTCACCGACGACTCGTTCGAGGAGTTCGCCGCCCGGCCCGACCTGCCCGACTTCGACTTCATCTCGCTGCACGGCATCTGGAGCTGGGTCAACGACGAGACGCGGGCCGGGATCGTCGCGTTCCTGCGCAAGAAGCTGAAGCCCGGCGGCGTCGCCTACATCTCCTACAACACCCAGCCCGGCTGGGCCGTGGCCGCGCCGCTGCGCCACCTGATGAAGCGCCACATCGACACCCTGGGCGCGCCGGGCCTGGGGGACGCGGCCAACCTGGAGGGGGCGCTGTCGACGATGCAGCGCTTCTTCGACCTGGACCCGGTCTATTCGCGGCTGAACCCCGCCGTGACCGAGCGGCTGCAGGGCCTGCTGCGCCAGGACCGGACCTATCTGGTCCACGAATATCTGAACGACCACTGGACCCCGATGTGGTTCGCCGAGGTCGAGCGCCTGCTGGACGCGGCCAAGCTGTCGTTCGGGGCCTCGGCCTGGATGGCCGACCATCTGGAGGGGCTGAACCTGTCGGGCGACATGGCCGCCTTCCTGCGCGAGCTGCCGGATCCCTCGCTGCGCGAGACCTTCCGCGACGTGGCGGTGCAGGCCCAGTTCCGGCGCGACTACTGGCTGCGCGGGGCCCGGCCGCTGAGCGCCGCCGAGCAGGGCCGGGCGCTGCGCGACGTGCGGGTGGTGCTGGCCAAGCCCGTGGCCCAGCGACCGGGCAAGGCCAACGGGGTGTTCGCCGAGACGGGGCTGAACGGGGCGCTGTACGACGCGATCTACGACGTGATGGGCGACTACCAGCCCCGGACGGTCGGCGAGCTGGAGGCGGCCCTGCCCGCCGGCGTGGCCTTCTCGGACCTGACCACCGGGCTGGTGGCGCTGACCAGCCAGGGCGCCCTGGCGCCGGCCCAGGCGGCCGACGCGGCGGCGCGCGCGACCGGCTCGGCCCGGGCCCTGAACCAGGCGCTGGCCCAGCGGGCGGCGGACTCCGACGACCTGGGCTTCCTGGCCGCGCCCGTCACCGGCGGCGCGATCAGCGTCTCGCGCTTCCAGCAGCTGTTCTGGCTGGCGCTGCAGGAGGGCGGCGGCGGGCCGGCCGAATGGGCCCGGTTCGCGGCCGATGTCCTGGCCCGTCAGGCTCAGACCCTGGTGGCCGACGGCGCGGCCCTGGCCCCCGACGCGGCCCTGGCGATGCTGGAGGCCCAGGCCGGCGCCTTCGCCGAGACCGAACTGCCGCACTGGCGGGGCCTGGGGATCGCCTGACCCTCGGAGAGGGAGAGGGCGGCTTAGCGGATGTTCGTGGGGCCGTCGGCCTCTTCGGCCGGCGAGACGACGTGAAGCAGGTGGTTGCGGCCCAGCGGCGTGATCTCCCAGCCGCCGCCGCCATGGCGCGCCAGGCCCAGGGCGGTCAGGGCCTGGGCGGCGGCGATGTTGACGAAGGTCGACGTCTGGCCCGGCTGGCGTTCGGCTAGGTTCAGCAGGGTCTGCAGATGCTGGGCGGACAGGGTCTGGGCTTTGCCGGGAGGCTGGGTCATGTCCGTCCGATGCGGGTTGCGATCGAAGCCGCCGATCGGCGCCTGGGAAAGCCGCCAGGTCGACATGAACCCCGCACCCTAACACGGGACACCCCGTCGTGTGCGGCAATGCTCGCCTTGCCGCGGGGAAAGGCGCATGGTCGCGCCATCGCCGTCGGGCGCGCGCCGTCCCGGTCGAGCGCGGCCGATGCGGCGCCGACCAGATCGCGCCCTTCCATGTTCGCCGTCCATCCATGACCGCTCGGGAAGACAGCCTGTTCGGGCCGCACGACTACGAGATCGTCTACGGCTGGTCGACGCGTTCGCTGGAGGTGACGATCTCGGCCCGCTCCGGCCCGTCGCTGTGTCGCGGCGACGTCTGCACGATCAGCGGCCAGGACGGCGGCTACTGCAAGGACTTCGTCGTCATCGAGGTGAAATGGCGTGGCGAGCTGTGGTCCGCGCGCTGCGTCGGGGCGGGCGAAGAGTTGTTCTGAGGAAAACTCAAATATCCGCGCAAAAGGGCGTCGTGAATTTCACGATGAACCTGCTTTTCAAGGCAAAGAAAAATGCGGTTCGAAATCGTCATTTTATTTTATCGGGCGCCGACTTTGTTTTTGTGTTAACCCTCTGGAATGCGTGAAATTACCGACCGTACAGTCCTCACCGTCCTCCGTCGCGACGGAGGGTGGAGCGTCGAGCAGGACGGCGACTATTTCGGCCAGTCGCCCGACAAGGAGGTGGCCAAGGCCGCCGCGCACCGGCGGGCCGCCAGCCTGCACCAGTCCGGCCGGCCCTGTCAGATCCGCGTCACCGGCGAACATGGCTTCCGGGGGCGCGCGCTGTGAGCAAGGACGTGAAGCTGAAACCGCCCGTGTCGCCCGCCGTCCTGTTCCGGGGGCGCATCGAGGCCGCGATCGGCGAGGGCGTCTCGGTGGAGGCCATGGTCCTGCGGCTGACCCTCAATGACGGCCGCCGCCTGCGGCGAGACGACAACGTGCCGCTGGACCAGATCAGCTATCTGGGCGGCCAGATGCATTTCCTGGGCGTCCGGGTGATGGAAGGCGGCGTCGACGTCAGCGTGCTGGAGCGCGTCGAACCCACCTGAGGGCGACCCCCGAGGGCGACCCAACGGCAACCTTGCCGCGCCTCTGGTTTCCGCTACCGTCAGCTCCAACAGAACAATGATAATCTGAGGGAGTGAGACCATGACGCCGCCAGACGGCGCGTCGCCCTCGCGCGACGTATCCAGCGTTCCGTTCAAGCCCCTGGCCATGAAGGGCCCGGACGTCAGCGTCGAGCGGCGGGCCGACGGCTCGATCGTCATCACCTCGAACCACACCCCCGGCGAGGGGCCCGTCTCGATCGCCGACCTCCTGGCCCGCAAGGCCGCCGAGCATCCGGACCGGCCTTACATCAAGCAGCGCGAGCCGGGTCACGGCCCCTGGCGCGGCGTCACCTACGGCCAGGCCCTGCGGGCGGTCGAGGGCGTCGCCCAATGGCTGCTGGACCAGGGCCTGACCGAGGCCGACAGCGTCATGATCCTGTCGGGCAACTCGATCGAGCACGCCCTGATGACCCTGGGAGCCTACACCGCCGGCGTCCCGGCCGCGCCGATCAGCCCGGCCTACAGCCTGATCTCGACCGACCACGCCAAGCTGAGGCACTGCTTCGAGAAGGTCGCGCCCCGCGTCGTCTTCGCCCAGAGCGGCGCCCTGTTCGCCAAGGCGTTGGAGACCCTGAAGGCCATCGACCTCACGATCGCGGTGATCACGGCGGATGGAGCCGACGGAACGATCGCCTTCGCCGACGTGGCCGCGACCGAGCCTACGGCGGCCGTGGCGGTGTCGCGCGGGGCGCTGGGCCCGGCGACCGTGGCCAAGTACCTGTTCACCTCCGGCTCGACCGGCCTGCCCAAGGCCGTGCCCCAGACCCACGGCATGATGGCCGGGGTGATCGCCGGCCAGGAGGGCATCCGCACCGACGCGCCCGATCCCGACGAGGTCCCCCAAAGCCTGGAATGGATGCCCTGGAGCCACATCTCGGCCGGCAACATCAGCTTCAACGGGGTGCTGTGGGCCGGCGGCACCCTGCACATCGACGAGGGCAAGCCGCTGCCGGGCATGTTCGAGACGACGATCAAGAACCTCTACGAGGTCTCGCCGATCGTGTTCGGCTCGGCCCCGATCGCGTTCTCGATGCTGGCCGAGGCGATGGAGAACGATCCGGCCCTGCGGCGCTCGTTCTTCAAGAACCTGCGCTACATGGGCTATGGCGGCGCGACCCTGTCCAACGACGTCTATGAGCGCATACAGGCGCTGGCGGTGGCCGAGACCGGCCAGCGCATCCCGCTGACCACCATGTACGGCGCCACCGAGACGCAAGGCATCACGGTCACCCACTGGATCACCGAGCGGGTCGGACTGGTCGGGCTTCCCTTGCCGGGCATCCAGCTGAAACTCGCTCCCAGCGGCTCGAAGTACGAGGTCCGGGTCAAGGGGCCGACCGTGGCGGCCGGCTACCACAAGGATCCGGAGCGCACGGCGGCGGCCTTCGACGAGGAGGGCTTCTACCGCCTGGGCGACGCGGCGCGGTTCGTCGATCCGGAGGACCCGGCCAAGGGCCTGGTGTTCGACGGCCGGGTGACCGAGGACTTCAAGCTGGACAGCGGCACCTGGGTCAGCGTCGGCGTGCTGCGGCCCGACATCGTCGCCGCCTGCAGCCCCTACATCCACGACGCGGTGATCACCGGCCAGGACAAGCCGTTCATCGGCGCGATGCTGTGGCCCTCGCCGGCCGGGCTCCAGGCGCTGGTCGCCGATCCGGGGCCGGGGACGCCGCTGGAGAAGCTGGTGGCGATCCTGCGCGAGCGGCTGGGCGCCTTCAACGCCGTGGCCGGCGGCTCGTCGCGCCGCGTGGGCCGCTTCACCATCCTGACCGAGCCGCCCTCGATCGACGCGGGCGAGATCACCGACAAGGGCTACGTCAACCAGCGGGCGACGCTGGAGCGGCGGGCCGAGCGGGTGGAGGCGATCTACGCCAAGGCGCCGGGCGAGGGGATCTTCCCGGTCTAGGTCACCAGGAGAGACCGCCGCGCACCAGAACGGCGGTCTTGTCCGACATGCCGAAGGCCATCAACTCGGGCGGCTTGGCCGGCGGCGCCTTGGCCATCACCGGCCAGCCCTCATGATATTCCAGCGCCGCGACCTCGACCTTGCCGGTCCCCGAGGTGGTGAAGCTCAGCGTCACGCCGTTCGGGTCAGGGGCGTGATAGGTCACGCTGGACCACTTGCCGGCCTCGGTCGCCAGGGTGATCGGCCGGCCGTTCAGGCGCGGCTGGCTGAGCGGCGCGGTGGGGCGCAGGCGCAGGGTGACCGTCTCGGCGCCAGGGGCGGGGATCAGGCGGACCAGTAGGCGATCCTCGGCGCGATCGACGGTCAGTTGCGGCGCGGGGACCGGAACGGCGCGGGTTTCCGACATCCACACGGGCTTGGACCAGAACGGAGCCAGGGCCTGCTGCTTGGGCGCGGAGCCGCCATCGTCGGGCAGGACCCGGCGGGTCCAGGCGTCGAGCCGGGCCTGGTCGGCGACGCGCCAAGCCTCACCGGACGACAGGTCGGCCACATGCACGGCCTGGGTGATGGCCGGACGGCCGGGCTCGCCGCCCGGGCGCGCGGCGCTGGCGGTCAGGGCGATCCCGGCCACGGCCAGGACGCCGGCGGCCCGCCAGGCCCAGCGGGTGGCGGCGAAGTCATGGACCAGGGGCGACAGGGCCGGGGCGGCCAGCATGACGAACAGGGCCATGATCGCCGGCTCGGTCAGGCCGATCCCGGCGAAGGTCCAGGCCCCCCAGGCGGTGAGCTGGGCGGTCGCCAGCACGGCCAGGAGGCCGACAGCGAAAGTCAAAGCGAGCGCGACCCGCTTGTCCCGCGTCCCGCCGACGCCGATGACCAGGGCCGCGCCGACGGCGGCGACCAGCAGCGGCCAGGTCAGCATCACCGTCGCGCCGGGGGCCAGGACTTGCGCGGCCGTGGCCAGCAGCAGCAGTACGATCATCCCGCCGATCCAGGCCCCCAGCACGCCGGTGCGGAAGCCCAGGGCCAGGGCGGCGAACACGCAGGCCGCGACGCCCAGGCCGAGGCCCACGGGATCGAAGCCGCCGGCCAGGCTGCACGCCCCGCCCAGGGCCAGGCCGACGACGCCGGGAATGATCCGGCTGGCCCCGCGCGCCTGGGCCGTGGCCACGCCCAGGCCGGCGGCGACGGCGAGCAGGCCCGCGCCCCACAGCAGGTGGTCGAAGCGGACCAGCAGGCCGTAGTAGCGCTGGACGTCCTGGATCATCAGGGCGCGGCCGGCCAGGTGCAGGACCAGGGCGGCGCTGGTGGCGATCAGCAGCAGGCCCCCTGCGCCCCGGGCGATCTCCCAGCCGCTGGCCGCGCCGGCCGCCAGGGTGCGCCAGGCGGTGAAGACGATCAGCAGGGCGGCCAGGCCCAGCAGCGCCCAGCCGACCACGGGCGGATAGCTGATCAGGGTCAGGCTCAGCAGGTCGGAATAGATGGCGTTCTCGGTCCGGGCCGGCAGCGTCGGCGCGTCGGCCAGGGCTCGGACGGTCGGCAAGGCCTGGTCGCCGATGTGCTGCAGGCTGCCCCGCTCCAGATGTTCGGGCCGGGCCAGCGGCGTGTGATAGCCCAGCTGGTCGTCGATGAAGGCCAGGTTCAGCCCGGGCAGGCCCCGCTTCACCGCGTGGGTGAAGTCGGTGTCGTTGGGCATCTTCTCATAGACCGTCGAGGCCATCGAATTGGCCGACGGTCCCTTGGCTGAGCGGGCGAAGACGCCGATCAGCGCGCCGTTGCCGGGGCCGGTCTGGAACATGGCCGCGCGGCCGGCGTCGCCCCGGGCCTCCATGTTCACGACCACGCCGACCCGCTCCAGCATCGGGTCGCGGTTGAAGAAGGCGTCGGCCCCCAGCAGGCCCGGCTCCTCGGCGTCGGTGAACAGGAAGATGACGTCGCGGGCGTGGGGCCCATCGGCCTTCAGGGCGCGGGCCATCTCGAGAGCGGCGGCGACGCCGGTCGAGTCGTCGGCCGCGCCGGGCGAGTTGGGGACCGAGTCGTAGTGGCTCATCACCAGGATGGCCGGCAGGGTGCGGTCCTTGCCGGGCAGCACGCCGACCAGGTTCTGCACCGCCGCCACGCCCAGGGCCCGCCCGTCCTTGGAATAGGGGCGGAAGCCCTCGCCCGGACGCACCGAGACCTCCAGGCCCAGGGCGTTGATCCGCGCCAGCAGGTGGTCGCGGACCCGGACGATCTCGGCCGAGCCGGTCGGGTGGGGCGTCCTGGCGATGGCGGCGACGTCGGCCATGGCGCGGTCGGCCGAGAAGGCCGTCGCCCGCGCGCCGGCGGGAACTGGAGCGGGCGGCCGCTGGCTCCAGACGCCCAGCGCCAGGCCCAGGACCAGGCAGATCCAGAAACCGAGGAAGCGGATCGTCTTCATCGGGCGTGCCTCCGGCGCGACAGCGAATCCCCCAGGGACATGCTGAGGTGATGCGCGCCGATCGGAAACCCCCGGCGTGGGGCCTGGAGCGCTTCGTCCACGGAAAAGGGCGACCCGGTCGCCCGGATCGCCCTTCCCCTCTTCCGAAAGCCGGCGACGCTTTGAGATCGCGGCGCCGGTTCCCCCTCCCGGTCAGAACTAGAACTTGGAGCGCAGGGTCACGCCGTAGGTGCGCGGCGCGCCCAGGAACGCGTCGTAGGTGATCGTGTCCAGCGCCGCGTTGTAGGTGGGCTGGGTGGCCGACAAGCCCGAGGAGCCCTGCAGGGTGCCGTTGAAGGCCACCTGATAGTACTTCTCGTTGAACAGGTTCTGGCCCCACAGCTCGACGGTCCAGCGATCGTCGGCCGAGCCGACGCCCACGCGGCCGTTCACGACGGTGAAGGCCTTCTGCACCTTCGGCGGGAACAGGTCCGAACCGGTGTTGTACGACGACGAGTACTTCGCGCCGATGTTGAAGCGAGCCTTCAGGTTGTCGCCGACCGGGGTCTCGTAGGTCAGCGAGCCCGAGGCCGAGTACTTCGGAGCCAGCGACATGCGGCTGCCCGGCAGCAGGGCCAGGGCGTTGCCCGGATCGTTCGGGATCGGCTGGTTGCCGTACTTGGTCAGGGCGTAGGTGAAGCCGCTCTGGACCATCAGGCCCTTGACCGGGGTGAACCACAGGAAGTCGGCGTCGACGCCCTTGGACTTCACTTCCGGGATCGAGCGGACCACGAACGAGGTGCCCAGGAACGTGTTCAGCTGGAAGTCTGTGAACTTCTGATAGAAGCCGCTGACGTTGAAGAGCACCGTGCGGTTGAACAGGGTGTTCTTGATCCCCAGCTCGTAGCTGTCGACGAACTCCGCCGGGAACGAGGTGTCGTAGATCGGCGCCACGCCGGCGCCGCCCGAGGGCAGGCCGTTCGACGACTGGGTGCGGTCCAGGTTGAAGCCGCCGCCCTTGTAGCCGCGCGCGAACGAGGCGTAGGTGAAGACCTCCGGCGAGAAGCGGTACGAGGCCTTGATCGTGCCGCTCCACTCCTTGTCCGAGCGTTTCTGGTTGGTGCCGCGGCCGTTGAACAGCGGGTTGGCCCAGGGCAGGCAGAGGTTGCCGATGACCGTGCCGGCGTTGGCCGCGCCGACGATGCTGGCGATGCGGGCTTGGCCGGCGGCCGACAGGGCCGTGCCGCAGGCGACGCCGCCGTCGGTGTTGGTCTGGTAGGTGTCGAGCTTCTTCTCTTCGGAGGTGTAGCGCAGGCCGCCAGTGATCTCGAATGCGTCGGTCACGTGCCAGGTGTTGTTGGTGAACAGCGCGATCGTGGTGGCCCGCTGGTCGTAGCGGTCACGGATCCCCTGGCCGCCGACATACGAGGTGTTCGGCGCGCGGTTCAGCAGCAGGGCGATGAAGTTGGCCACGCCCGCCGGGTTGGCGGCCGAGCGCGACAGCAGGCGGCCCAGATACTGCTCGTAGTCGTTGCCGTAGAGGAAGTTGGCGCGGGTCTCCAGGCGTTCGTCCGCCAGGAAGGCGCCGAGCAGCCAGTCGAACTTGTCGGTCTTGCCCGCCAGGCGCAGTTCCTGGGTGTAGGTCCTGAACTCCGAATAGTTCGTGCCGTCCTTGTTGCGATAGACGAGGTCGGCGGTCGAGAAGTCGGCGTCCTGGCCGTTGTCGGTGCGCCAGTTGCGGATGGCCGTGATGCTGGTCAGCGAGCCGAACGGCAGGTCGATGTCGCCCTGCAGCGAGACGCCCTTGTCCTCGATCTTGGCCGGCGCGCCGCGGTTGGAATAGGCCACGCGCTTGAACGGATCGGCGGTGGTGGCCAGCGGCGTCGTCTGGCCCGAGACCAGGGCCAGGATGCCGGCGGTCGGGCCGGTGCGGATCTGCACCGCGCCGCAGCAGTTCTCGTCGCGGCGGCTGTAGTCGGCGATCACGCGGAAGGTCGCCCGGTCGTCGGGGACGAACAGCAGCTGGCCGCGCACGGTGTAGAAGTTGGAGTCGGCGTCCTGGTCACGATCGGACGGACCCTTGCCGGTGACCACGTCGTTGTAGCCGTCGCGCTTGCGGGCGGCGACATAGAGGCGGCCGGCCAGCTTGTCCTCGTAGATCGGACCCGTGACCGACGCCGACGCGCCCTTGGCGCCGTAGTTGCCGAAGGTGAGCTCGCCGTTGGCGCCGAAGCCGAACTCGGGCTCCTTGGTGACGACGTTGATGACGCCGGCCGAGGTGTTCTTGCCGAACAGGGTGCCTTGCGGGCCCTTCAGCACCTCGATGCGCTCCATCTCGCCCAGGTCGCCGAAGCCGACGCCGTTGCGGGGGCGATAGACGCCGTCGATGACGATGCCGACCGAGCTCTCCAGGCCCGGGTTGTCGCCGACGGTGCCGACGCCGCGCACGCGGGCGGTGGTCGAGGCTTCCGACGAGGTCGAGGTGACGGTCAGGCCGGGGGTCAGGATCGTCAGATCCTTGATGTCCCTGACGCCGGTGTCCTGCAGCAGCTTGGCGCCGACGGCGGTGACCACCACCGGGACGTCCTGCAGGTTCTGTTCCCGCTTCTGGGCGGTGACGATGATGCTGTCGATGGTTTGGGAGTCGGCTTCCTGAGCCTGCGCGACGCTCGTGGCGCCAAGACCGGCGAGGACAACAGCGGACGCAGTGCCGCAAAGCACCTGGGTAAAGCGCATTTCCTACCTCGGTTCGTTGGCCGAGAACGCTTGCCCGCCCCCGGCTTGTTTTTCGTTGCTCCGTCGAACGATTGTTCGAATGGATAGCCAAGGGTTAGGCGCCGGCCCCGGTCTCGGCAAGCGAAATCCCTTGTTGCGAAAAGGTTCTGGGATTTTCTGTTGCCGGGAAGCGACAGCGTTCGGCGGCCGTCATCGAAATTCGAAAGAGGCTTGCGCGGGCGGCGGCCCGGTCTCATCTGGCGACCATGAGCCTTTCTCCCGCCTATCGCCCCGATCCCCGCTTCCAGGCGCTGGGACGCGACTTCGCCGACCCGGTCGAGGCGGCGGACTTTCCCGAGACGATCCTCCGGTTTCGGAACGATCGCGCGGCGGCGAGCGTGGGGCTGGAGGCCCTGAGCGACGCCGAGTGGATCGGCCATTTCGGCCGCTTCGCGCCGCTGCCGGACAACCAGCCGATCCCGCTGGCCATGCGCTATCACGGTCACCAGTTCCGCGTTTACAACCCCGACCTGGGCGACGGGCGCGGCTTCCTCTTCGCCCAGCTGCGCGAGCAGGAGTCGTCCTCGGGAAAGATTGGTCGCCTGCTGGACCTGGCCACCAAGGGTTCGGGCCAGACGCCATGGTCGCGGGCGGGCGACGGCCGCCTGACCCTGAAGGGCGGGATGCGCGAAATCCTGGCCGCCAGCCAGCTGGAGGCCTTGGGGGTTCCGACCTCGCGCGCCTTCTCGCTGGTCGAGACCGGCGAGGCCCTGACGCGCGGCGACGAGCCCAGCCCGACCCGCTCGGCGGTGCTGACCCGGCTATCGCACAGCCACATCCGCTTCGGCACCTTCCAGCGCCTGGCCTATTTCGACCAGCGCGACCTGATCACCCAGCTGGTCGATCACGTGGTCGAGACCTACTACCCGCACCTGGCCGACGTCGCCGACCGGCCGGCGGCCCTGCTGGAGGCGACCGTGGCGGCCAGCGCCGGGCTGCTGGCGCGCTGGATGTCGGCCGGCTTCGTGCACGGGGTGCTCAACACCGACAACATGGTCGTGACCGGGGAGAGTTTCGACTACGGCCCCTGGCGCTTCCTGCCGCGCAATGACCCCAACTTCGTCGCCGCCTATTTCGACCACCAGGGGCTCTACAGCTTCGGCCGCCAGCCCGAGACGGTGTTCTGGAACCTGCAGCAGCTGGCCGCCTGCCTGACCCTGGTCACCGACCAGGCCGGGCTGCTGGCGGCGCTGAACGACTTTTCCGGCGGCTATCGCCTGGCCCTGCGCGGCGCGATCCTGGACCGGCTGGCCGTGCGGAGCCGGGGCGACGACGCCGATGTCGAGCTGGTCAACGCCGCTTTCCGCGCCCTGGCCGAGGGCGGCGACGCCCTGCGCTGGGAGCCGTTCTTCTTCGACTGGTTCGGCGGCGAGGCGTCGGAGGGGCGGGCGCTGGCCGGACCCCGCGCCGGCCTCTATGGGACCGAGGCGTTCCTAGATTTCCGCCGTCGGCTGGCGGCCTTCGAGCCGGATCGCCCCGATCGCCTGGCCGATCCCGTCTTCCAGCGGCCCGAGCCTGAGGAGCTGATCATCGACGAGGTCGAGGCCCTGTGGGCGCCGATCGCCGAGCGGGACGACTGGGCGCCGCTGTACGCCAAGCTGGACCGGATCGAAGCCGCGCGTGTCGCTTACGGGCTGGGAAGGGATGGCGCCAAAAACGCCGCACCCTGAATTTTTTCGTTCGCGCGCGGAACAACCGTCAAGGTTCCGTCTTACAATCCCGGCACAGTGCCCTCGACGAACGCCGCGTGGAGATTCCCGATGCGCATTTTCCAACCCATCATGCTGGTCTGCGCCGTGGCCATGTCCTTCGTGGGCGCGCTGGGCGTGCCCGGCTTCGCCCGAGCGGTCGGCGAGTGGATGCGCGACCGTCCGGAACTGGCCTAGTTCCAGGCCTAGGCTAGGCGCTGAGCGCGGCCGGTTCGGCCGGCGCGTCGCCCATCAGGTCGGCGCGCGCCCGGATCGGGAAGATCGCCAGGAATCTCTCCAGAAACAGCCAGGTGGCGTGGTCGTGATCCAGGTGATGGGTCAGGAGGCCGATCGGCTGGTCCCACTGGCCCGCCAGGCGCCGCTGCTTCAGCAGCTGCCGCATCCGTGACAGGAACTTCCACGTCCCCCGGAAGCGGGCGCCGTCCTTCCAGCGCAGCACGTCCAGGTGAACGTCCAGCCGCGCGACGCCGCCGGTGACGCCGGCATTGTGGTCGAAGCCGGAGACCGCGCGCAGGGGCGAGTCGGGCAGGGCCTCGATCAGGCGCGGCTGCAGATTGTTCCACGGCGGCACGAACAGGGTTGGGGCGACGCCGGCGCGGTGAAAGGCCATCACCGTCGCGCGCAGTTGGGCGCGGATCCAGTCGACGCCGTCGTCCTCGACGATCTCGCCGAAGCCTCGGCCCTCGGGCTGGCGGTTGACGTGCTTGAAGCCGTGGACGGCGATCTCGACGCCGGGTTCGGTCTCGACTCGGCGGACCAGGTCCGTCAGGTGCGGACCGGCGATCGCGGCCAGGGTCAGGGGCGCCTGGCGACGGCGGGCCAGGCTGAGCAGCTGTTCCAGCGGACCGGTCGGGCCGCGCGCGTCGTCGTCGCGCCACCAGAGCACCGGCGCGTGGCCGGCCTTGGCCCAGAGCCGCAGCTCGGAGCCCAGCGCCAGACGGAAGGCGAGGGGCGTACGGGCCGGCATCGCGGGGTTACTGGGCGGCCTCGGCCCGGCGCAGCGGCAGCGGGGCCGGCGCGGCGATCGGACGTTCCGTCTCCAGCGCGCGGGCGCGATTGCGCAGGATCTCGCGGGCCCGCAGGTTCGACAGGATCGGATAGAGGCCGGCCATCAGCGAGATCAGGAAGCCCAACTCGCCTTCCTTGTAGCCCTTGCGCGAGACGTAGCACTTGAAGAACCGGCGCACGCCGCGGAAGGCGTCGTCGGCGACGCCCTTGACCTTGCCGCTGTCGGCCAGGTCCTGGGCGCGCAGGGCGGTGTAGCGGCCCAGGCGGGCGAACATGTCGGCGATGTCCTCGTCGACCATGTGCTGCAGCGGCTCGCGCAGGCGGCCGCCGAAACGGCCTTCCAGCTTGGCGCCCGGATGGACCCGCTCGGCCTTCCACGACTTGTGGCCGCGACGGAAAAGGCGCGCGACCGACGAGGTGCCGAAAGAGCCGCCCCAGCCGTGGCGGACCAACTGGTCGCCGACATAGTTGTCCACCGGGATCTGGTACCAGTCGGCGGCGGCGTCGCGCTCGATGGTGTCGCGGACCTCCTTGGCGAAGGCCGGGGTCACGCCCTCGTCGGCGTCCAGCTCCAGGATCCAGTCGCCGGTGCAGCGGGCGATGCCGGCGTGCTTGCGCGGGCCTTCGATCGGGAAGATGCCGGAGACCACCTTGGCGCCGTACTGGCGGGCGATGGCCTCGGTGCCGTCGCTGCAGCGGTCGGCGACCAGAATGATCTCGTCGCAGAAGCTCAGGGCCGCCAGGCAGGCGGGCAGGCGCTGCTCTTCGTTGTGCGCGCAGATCAGGGCCGAAAGCTTGGCCATCAGGGGTTTCCTCGATCGAACGGACCACGCCCCCGCGGTCGTCTCGATGAGATGACGTCGCCGTCCGGGGTCGCCCCCCGCCCCGGCGGTAAGAAATGCGTAAGCTTTGCGACAGGTCCGGCGGCTAGAAGTTCGCCGCCCCTAGAAGTTGGCCGACAGGGCCAGGCTCCAGGTGCGCGGGCGCTGCGGCGTCACCTGGCGGACCTGGCCGAAGCTGAAGGGGTTGCCGTAGGCGAAGGTGTCGCTGGAGCTGTTCCAGGGGTTGCTGACGAACAGCGCCGCGCGCCAGCGGTCGGTCATCAGCTGGGCCGACAGCTTGCCCGTGTAGTAGCCGCCCATCGACGGCGAATAGCGCGGGTCGAAGGTCAGGCGCGACTCGCCGATGTAGCCGGTCTCGGCGGTCAGCATCAGCGTGGCGGTGCCGGTGACCGGGCGCTGGTAGGTGACCAGGCTGCCGAACGAGACGTCCGGCACGCCGGGCAGGCTGGCGCTGTCGGTGATGCCGTAGCCGGGCGCGATGCGGGTCAGCTTGGGCTCGTTGAACAGGGCGTTGCCGCTGACCGTCAGGTGCGCGGTCGCCTTCCAGGCCGCCTCGACCTCCAGGCCCCGGTTGCGGCCGTCGCCGATATTGGCGGTGTAGGACAGACCCGAGCCGAAATACTGGTCAGTCTGGATGTCGCGCCAGTCGTCGTAGAACAGCGCCGCCCGCAGGTTCACCCGGCCCCGGAACGGATTGAGCGTCGCGCCGATCTCGTAGTTGCGCAGATGGTCGGGGCGGAAGGTCCGTCGGGCCTCGCTGGGCGTGGCCAGGCCGCCGGAGTTGAAGCCGCCGGCGCGATAGCCTTCCGAGGTCAGGGCGTAGATCAGCCCGCCGCCGGCCAGGTCGCGCTGCACCGAGAACTTGGGCGAGAAGCCGCTGAACCCGGCCTCGCGGTCCATGTCGCGCGAGGTGCCGGGATAGGGCGCGGTGACGTAGGAGCGGGTGTGGACCGTGGTCTTGAACGCCCGCCCGCCCAGGGCGACCTTCCAGCCCGCGCCCAGGTCGTAGGTCGCCTCGCCGTACAGGGCGTATTCGTTGAGCCGGTCCTTGCGGTCCTCATCGTAGTAACTGCGGGTGACATTGCCCGAGCGGGCGCGCAGCTCGGCGTCGCTCTCCTCGATGCTGGTGGCGGTGAACACGCCGATCATCCAGCGCAGGCGACCCAGCTCCGGGCCGGTATAGAGGGCGTCCTCGACGGCCATGCGCACCTTGGCGGACTCGTCGTAGAGGCCCAGCTCCAGGGCCTCCTCGGAGAATTCGGTCAGGGCCAGGGTGGCGTCGTAGCGGCTGGCGTAGTTGTGGGTGACATAGCCGGTCACCGACTCGAAGTGGCCCCAGTCGCCCGAACCGCTGATCTTCAGCGAGGTCTCGCCCAGGCGGTTGCGGTGGGTCTCGCGCACCTGGTTGGCGCGACGGGGGCCGCCGGGGGCCAGGGTGACGTACTGGGTGTCCTTGGACGAGGTGTTCTGGCCGGCGGCGCCCAGCTTGATCTGCCAGTCGCCCAGGTCCAGCCGCCAGGCCGCGCGGCCGCCCCGGCGCGTGGTCTTGTCGACGTTGGACAGGCGAAGGTTGACGTCGTCCAGATAGCCGCCGTCGACGTCGTGATAGGCCGCCAGGCGCACCGCCGAGTTCGGGCCGGTCGGCGCGTTGAACACGCCCTCGAAGCGGTAGCTGTCGGAGCCGGACTCGGTCTTGGCTATGGTCGAGCCGATGGAGCCGGAATAGGTCCCCAGCTCCGGCTGGCGGGTGACGATGCGGTAGATGCCTGACAGCGAGCCGCCGCCGTACAGCGCCCCCTGCGGGCCGCGCAGCACCTCGACGCGGTCGACGTCGATCAGGCGCAGGTCCGGATCCGGGGCGTTGTAGTTGACCGGCACGTCGTCGAGATAGGTGCCGACGGTCGACTGGGTCCGGCCAGTGAAGGTGCCGTCCGACAGGCCGCGCAGCAGGATCTTGTTGCGCGCCGCGCCCAGGTTGGTGGTGATGAAGCCGGCGGTCTGGCGGGCGACCGAGCCGGTCTCGCCGACGCCGGTGTCCTGCAGCTGCGGCGAGCCGATGACGCTGACCCCGCCGGGCAGGGTCCCCAGGCGCGGCGGCCGCTTGCCGGCGTTGATGACCAGCGGGGCCAGGGGGGCGACGGGCTCGCTGGCGACGGGCGCGCGGGCGGCGGCGACGAAGCGCGGCGGGACGACGGACCGGGCGGGCGAGAGGCGGACCGTCCGGGCGTCGACGAAGGCGTAGGCGCAGCCCTTGCCCGCCGTGGCCCGGTCCAGGGCCTGGCGCAGGTCGAAGGTCCCGACCAGGGGAACGCCCGCGCCCTTGCAGGCCTCGACGCCGCCGATCGTGACGCCCATGCGCACGCCCAGCTCGATCAGGGTTTCGGTGACGGTGGCTTTGCGGATGTCCAGGCGCGCGCGCGTTGGCGCGGCGGCGACGTCTTGCGCGCTGACGCCCAGACCCAGGATGCTGGCGGCGACGAGAAGCGAGGCCCGTCTCAGGATCGGGCCCGTGGACGAACGTCAGTGCGGCGCGGAAGTCTTTCCGCGCAGGACAATCGAATCATTGGTCGGCGTCGCCGAAAGCGGCATCAGGCTGGTCAGGCGGCGAACCATCGCATCCTGCCCATCCACGATCAATACGCCGGAGAACTTGAGATTGGCGGTGTCTTCGCCTTCCAGGCGAAGCGGCCGGTCGAAATAGTGGTTCATGTCGCTGACGATGCGGCTCAGCGGCTGGTCGCGATAGATCAGCCGACCCGAGCGCCAGCCCACCTGGTCCTCGGCCGCCACGACGCGGACGACGACGCCCGTGGCGCCTTCCGAGTGTTCCAGCATCTGGCCCGGGCGCAGGCGCACCGGCGAATCCTCGCCGTCGGTCGAGACCTCGACCAGGCCGCGCAGGACGGTGACGCTGAGCTGGCCGTCGCGCCGGCGGACGTCGAACTTGGTGCCGAGCACGCGCACGGTCTCGTCGCCGGCGGTGATCAGGAACGGACGCGAGGCGTCATGGGCCACGTCGAACAGCGCCTGGCCGTCGTGCACGGTGACCCGACGGGCGTCCTTCTCGAGGCGCACGGACAGGTGCGAGTCGGTGTTCAGGTCGATGCGGCTGCCGTCGGCCAGCTGGATGGCTTGGCTCTGGCCCTTGGCGGTGGTGTAGAGCGTGTCGGGCTGGGGCAGCAATTCGCCCCACGGCGCGACGACGATGGCGACGGCCGCCGCGGCGGCGGCCACGCCCAGACCGCCCAGCCAACGCCAGTCGATCGTGGACGTCCGCTTCGCCGCGACGCGCCTGGGTTCGACCAATGCCCCCCGCACGGCCGGACCCCGCTGGAAGATCTCCTCGTCGACGGCCTGGATGGCGTCATACGCCTCCTGCGCGCCGGGCTCGCTCAGCCAGGCGTCAAACGCCAGCCAGTCGGTCTCATCGACCTCCGGCCGCTGCAGTCGGGTCAGCCAATCGGCCGCCTCTTGCAGATGTTGCGCTGACCGGCTCATCCGGCGTTGCTCCGACGAGGATCCATCATCCCCCTGATCGTAGACGTCGCCCAGGCGCATCGTCCCCCATGTGCAACTGCATAAATCACCGCAGGCGCCTCGTCAGGGTCTTTAAGGCCGAGCTGATGTGTTTTTCGACGGTGCTGACGCTGATGCCCATGCGTCGGGCGGTCTCGACGTGGCTGTAGCCTTCCAGCTTGTGCAGCTGGAACGCCTGGCGGGTCTTCTCGGGAAGGTCCTCGACGGCCTCGACCAGGGCCTTCAGGCGCTGGCGTCCGGCGAGGATCTCGTCGGCGGGCGGCTCGTCGGTGACTTCCTGGCCGGCCACGACGGTGGTGTTGACGTCGCGCCAGTCGCTGTCGCGGGCGCCGGCCCGTTTCTGGCTGCGCAGGCGGTCCAGCATCAGGTTCGACCCGATCCGGTGCAGCAGGGCCGAGGGGTTGTCGACGGGGCCCAGCGAGTCCATGCCGCTGATGCGAATATAAAGGTCCTGCAAAAGATCCTCGGCCTCGGCGCGGGAGCCCAGACGCGCGGCGAAGAAGCGCACCAGATTGGCGCGCTTTTCCTCGTACAGGCCCAGTAGAGCGGCCTTGTCCGAGTCCGCTACGCTCAAAAGATCACCCGCATCCGCCAGTCGCTACCCCTTGCAAGGCGCAGCACTATCCATCTTTTTCCGGGAAAGACGATCGTTTGTTCGGTCGCCTATTCCCGAGCCCAGGGGCCAGATATCGCTCGCTCGCGACTTGGAAAAGGCGCCCAGAAGTTCAAATAGCGGCGTTTTTGCTGCTTTGGCTCGGCATTCTTCATTTCAGCGCGTTTGAGTGACGCCGCGATGACCTGGATTTATGTGGCGAAATGTCGCGGAGGCCGCGTGCGCGCGGCGCCGTCGTTTTAGCCAGCGCCGCGATCAGCCTTCCAGCCGGACCTCGTTCACGGGCGTTTCCGGGCGCTCGGGCTCGCAGGTTTCCAGGCGATACCCGAAGCCGTAGACCGTGCTCAGGCGGAATCCGTTGATGGGGCGCAGGCCCAGCTTGGCCCGAAGGCGCGACACATGGGCGTCCAGGGTGCGGGTCTCGAGATCGGGCCGCTGCCCCCAGATCCGGCGCAGCAGATATTCGCGCGACACCGGCTGAGACAGGTTGTTGAACAGCATCGACGCCAGCTGGAACTCCTTGGGCGTCAGGGCCTCGACATGGTCACCCCAACTGGCGGTCTGGGCGGCGGGGTCAAGGCGGTAAGGGCCGTGCTGTTCGGTCCGCGGCTGGACCCGATGGACGCGGCGCGCCACCGCGTTAATGCGCGCCAGCAGAATCCTCGGCTGCAGCGGCTTGACGATGTAGTCGTCCGCGCCGGCGTTCAGGCCGGCGACCAGCTCAGCCTCGACCGAGCGACGGGTCAGCAGCAGCACCGGCGGCGCGGCGGCCGGATCCTCGCGCAGCCGCTTCAGGGTCTCCGCCCCCGGCGGCTCCGACATGTCCCAGTCCAGGATCACCAGATCGAAGGCGCCCCGGTCCGGCTCGGCCAGGAACAGCGACGGCCGCGTGAAGCCGGTGCAGGCGAAGCCGGCGGGATCCAGCACGGAGGCGACAAGAGCATTGTGGTCTTGATCGTCGTCAAGCAGGGCGACTTTCATGAGGTCACCCAAGCTGGCGACCAGCCTCTCATTTGCATCTCGCCTCGTCTCTACGCGGTCGATTCGACATCTTTACAATGCGTTACGGCCGCGTCGAGCCGCGCTAAGTCGGTTTTCCGACAATCGAACCCAGACTGGGGGCGAGGTCGCCCGAGGGGCGCACGTCTACGCCCGACAAGCCCAGCCAGGACGCCATCAGGGACAGCTCCTCGGCCAGCCTGGCGGCGGTCTCGCCGTCGGCGTCCGGTTCGGCGTGCGCGGCCAGCACCAGCAGCCGGCCGGCCTTGCGGTCGGCCTTCAGGTCCACGCGGGCCGTGATCGCCTCGTCCTGCAGGAAGGGCAGGACGTAGTAGCCGTGGGTGCGCTTGTGGGCGGGGGTGTAGATCTCCAGCCGCACGCGGACGCCGAAGAGCCGCTCGGTCCGCTCGCGGAACCAGATCAGGTTGTCGAACGGCGAGAGCAGGGCGCGGGCCTTGATCGCGCGTGGGCGACGGGCGTCGGGCCACAGATAGGCCGGCCGGTCCCAGCCCTTCACCGCGACCGGCTGCAGGGTCCCGTCGGCGACCAGCGCGGCCACGCCCTCGCGGGCGTCGGTCACGCCCAGGCGGAAATAGTCGCGCAGGTCGCGCTCGGTCGCCACGCCCATGGCGCGGGCCGAGATCCTCAGCAGTTCGCGGCAGGCCTGCGCGCGATCGGGCGTCGGGGTCTCTACGATCGCCTTGGGCAGCACCCGCTCGGGCAGGCCGTAGACCCGCTCGAAGGTCCCGCGCCGCGTGGCGGTGGTCAGGCGGCCGGTCCAGAACAGGCACTCCATGGCCCGCTTGCCCTCGCTCCAGCCCCACCAGCCGCCTTCGCCCTTCGCGCCCAGCTCCAGCTCCGACGCCGCCAGGGGGCCGCGCTCGGCCACGGTCGCCAGGGCCTTGTCGATGAAGTCGGCGTGGCTGCGCAGGAAGGCCGAAACGTTCTTCCAGACCCCCACGCCGTCCAAGGCGTCCTGCATCCGCCAGCGCAGCAGGGGATGGGTGGCCAGCGGCGTCAGCGAGGCCTCGTGCGCCCAGTATTCGGCCAAGGCCGGCTTGCGGCCCCAGGCCAGGTCCTCCAGCAGGGCGCGGTCATAGGCGCCCAGGCGCGAGAAGAACGGCAGATAGTGCGAGCGCGACACGACATTGACCGAGTCGATCTGGACGACGCCCAGGCTGTCGATCGTCGACAGCAGGTGGCGGCGGGCCGGCGCGTCCGGGCGCGGGCGTCCGAAGCCCTGCGCCGCCAGCGCGATGCGCCGGGCTTCCTTCGCGGAGAGGGTCTGGACCATGGGGCCAGTTGAGCTTGCGCCGTCGCGGGGCGCAAGGCAGTGAGAGCGCTAACATGAAGGAGCCCCCCATGACCGCCATCGAGAAGGGCCAGGCCCGCCTGGTGCTCGCCCCCGAGGTCGGCGGCGCGATCGCCGCCTTCACCGTGGCGGGACGCGACGTGCTGCGGCCGATGGCGGACGGGGCCGGCGACGCCCTGTTCACGTCGAGCTTTCCCCTGGTCCCGTTCTGCAATCGCATCCCGAACGGCCGCTTCACGTTCGAGGGGCGCGAGGTCGTGCTGCCGCCAAACCTGGCGGGCCATCCGCATACGCTGCACGGCCAGGGCTGGCGCGCGGCCTGGACGATCGAGAAGGTCACGGATGGCGAGGCGGTGCTTTCTTATACGCACGCGCCGGACGCCTGGCCGTGGGCCTATCGCGCCGAGCAGCGGTTCGTCCTGTCCGAGACCGGCCTGCGGACCGAGCTGAGCGTCACCAATACCAGCGATGCGCCGATGCCGGCGGGCCTGGGCTTTCACCCCTATTTCCCGCGCCGCGAGGGCGAGGCCCTGACGGCGGCCAATGACGGGGTCTGGCTGATCGACGCCGACGTCCTGCCGACGATCCATCACCCTGGCCCGTGGGAAGCTGACTGGGCCGCCGGGGCGCCGGTCGAGGGCCATGGTCTGATCGACCACTGCTATACCGGTTGGAACCAGCGGGCCGTGCTGCGCGCGCCGGGCCAGCCAGACACGATCGTCACCGCCTCGGCCGAGTGCCGCTGGCTGCACGTCTATGTCCCGCCGGGCGAGGCCTATTACTGCGTCGAACCCTGCGCCAGCCGCCCCAACCCGTTCGGGGACGGGGAGACCGGCATGGTGACGCTGGCGCCGGGGGAAAGCCGGTCGATCTGGATGAAGGTCCAGACGCGATAGATCGCGTTTAGAACAAACCTGGCCTTACAAACCCCGTCTTCCTGGGCCTTGTGCCCAGGACCCATGTTTACGCTTTCCAGGCGGATGCCGGGAACGCGCCTTCATTTGCCGGAAGCGCCGATGCTCGCCGAGCCGATCCCTGGGTCCTAGGCACAAGGCCTAGGAAGGCGATTAAGGGTTCGGATCGGAGACTGCGAAATCTACGGCGTTATCCCCGCCTGCGCCTTCAGCCGGGCGACCATGTCGCTGGAGAGGTAGCCATCGGCCGGCAGCTGCTGGCTCTGCTGCCAGGCGCGCAGGGCCTTGCGCGTGCCCGCGCCGATGACGCCGTCGGCGGGGCCCGGATTGAAGCCGACGCGCGCCAGGGCGATCTGGGCGGCCATGCGGTCGGCCATGTTCAGCGGCGTCTCGACCGGCCAGGGCGTGACCAGCGGTCCGCCGCCGGCGAAGCGGTCGGCCAGGAGGCCGATGCCCAGGGCGTAGGACGTCGAGTTGTTGTAGGTGCGGATCGCGAAGTGGTTGGGCAGGGCCAGGAAGGCCGGGCCGGCCGCGCCCGCGGGCAGCAGCAGCATGGCCTGCGAGGCCGCGTCCTGGCTCGTCCAGGGCAGGCCGTCGGCGCGCTTGACGCCCTTGGCTTCCCACCAGGCCGGAAGTTGGCGCTCGACCTCGGTCACCGAATAGTCGAAGCCGGCCGGGAGGATCACCTCCTTGGCCCAGCCCACGTCGCGCTTCCAGCCGCCGCGCGCCAGCAGGTTGGCGGCCGAGGCCAGGGAATCGGCGTCCGAACCCCAGATGTCACGCTTGCCGTCGCCGTCGAAGTCGACGGCCGTGGCGCGGTAGCTGGACGGGATGAACTGGGTCTGGCCCATGGCCCCGGCCCACGAGCCCTTCAACTGCTCGCGCGTGACCTCGCCCGAGTCGATGATCTTCAGGGCGGCGATCAGCTCGCCCTCGGCCCAGGCGCGGCGGCGGCCATCGTAGGCCAGGCTGGCCATCGAGCGGACGACGTCGAAATCGCCCTGCAGCTTGCCGAAGGCCGATTCCATGGCCCAGACGGCCAGCAGGATGTCGCGCGGCACGCCGTAGCGGGCCTCGATCTCGGGCAGGAAGGTCAGCTGTTCGCGCTTGGCCCGGCCGATGGCGACGCGGTCATCGCTGATCACGCCGCTGATATAGGCCCCGACCGGCTTGGAGAACTCCGGCTGACGGCTGTCCAGGCTGATGACCCTGGGATTGGGGGTGACGCCGGAGAGCTCTCGGTCCAGCAGTTGCGGCGACAGGCCGGCCGCCAGGGCGCGGCCGCGGAAGTCGGCCAGCCAGGCGTCGAAGGCCAGCTCGTCGGCCGGAACGGGCGCGGCCGGCGTGGGATTCGGCGCGGCCGGTGTCTGGGGAGCGGGCTTGGGCTGGGAGGGCGCGGGGCCCGTCAGGGGACCCCGCGGGGAGGTGTCCGCGCAGCCAGCGAGCAGAAGAACGAGAAAGACGCGACGATCCAAGGCCATGTAAGGAAAGCTACCGGCGTTCGAGTGAAACCTTCAATCACAAGCGCGCCAGCCGCTTGAAGTTCCGTCCCGGGCCGTTGAGCGCATTGACTCCGGGCCGCGTCCTGCTTATACGCACCGCCTCCGAAACACCCGGATGTTCCGGCCGTCATCTTGTGCGCGCCCGAACCTCTCCGCTGAGTACAGACAGAGACGGTCATGAAGGTTCGCAGCTCGCTGAAGTCGCTGAAGGGTCGCCACCGCGACTGCAAGATGGTGCGCCGCAAGGGCGTCATCTACATCATCAACAAGACCGACCCGCGCTTCAAAGCCAAGCAGGGCTGATGACGGCTGCCGTGCGTCCCAGAGCCGTTCTCTGGGATGTGGGCAATGTCATCGTGCGCTGGGATCCCCGCGCACTGTATGCGAAGATCTTCAAGGAACCGGCCGATCTCGACCGGTTCCTTTCGCATGTCTGCACCCTTGATTGGCATGTCGAGCACGACAAGGGCGTGGGCTTTCCCGAGAACGCCGCGCCGCTGATCGCGCGCTTTCCCGAGCGGGCGGACGAGATCCGCGCCTGGGACGAGCGGTTCGACGAGATGCTGTCCGGACCGATCCCCGAGACCGTCGCGGTGATCGACGCCCTGGCGGCCCGCGACGTCCCGCAGTTCGCCCTGACCAACATGCCCCAGAGCAAGTGGCCGGCCGTCCAGGCGATCTCGCCCAGCCACTTCGGCCTGTTCCGCGACGCGATCGTCTCGGGTGACGAGAAGGTGATCAAGCCGGCCCGCCGCATCTATGAGATCGTGCTGGAGCGCACGGGTCTGGACGCCGGCGACCTGCTGTTCATCGACGACAGCGCCGCCAATATCCAGGCGGCCATGGACATCGGCTTCCATACCCACCACTTCACGGATCCGGCGCGACTGCGCGCCGCTGTCGAGCGGCACGGCCTGCTCTAGCGACGGTTCAACGCCAAGCGGCCGTTTCTAAGGAGATCCAGCATGAACGTCGGTTTCGTCGGCCTGGGCGCCATGGGCGCGGCCATGGTGCGCAATCTGCTGGCCAAGGGCGTGAAGGTGACGGTGTGGAACCGTTCGCGCGCCATCGTCGACGCCCTGGCCGCCGAGGGCGCGATCCCCGCCGCGACCGTCGACGAGGCCTTCGCCGCCGACATCGTCCTGACCATGCTGGCCCACGACAAGGCCATGCGCGAGGTGCTGGTCGACAGCGGCGCTCTGGCCCGGGCGAAGAAGGGCGCGGTCCACGTCAACCACGCCACCATCTCGACCGATCTGGCCGCCGAGCTGGCGGTCCTGCACGCCGAGCTCGGCCTCGGCTATGTCGCCGCCCCGGTGTTCGGCCGTCCGCCCGTGGCCCAGGCCGGCGGCTTGAACGTGCTGGCCGCCGGCGCGCCCGACGCCGTGGCCAAGGCCCAGCCGGTGCTGGAGATGCTGGCCGCCAAGGTCTGGCCGCTGGGCGAGGATCCCGTCCGCGCCAACGCCCTCAAGCTGGCCGGCAACTTCATGATCGTCTCGGCCATCGAGTCGATGGGCGAGGCCGTCGCGCTGGGCGAGGCCTATGGCGTGGCCGCGCCCGACCTGCTGGACATGCTGTCCAGCACCCTGTTCGCCGCGCCGATCTACAAGATCTATGGCGCCATGATCGCCGAGCGCCGCTACAGCCCGCCCGGCTTCGCCGCCGAGCTGGGGCTGAAGGACGTGCGCCTGGTCCTGGACGCCGCCGAGGCCAAGGGCCTGTCGATGCCGCTGGCCGACCTCGCCGAGGCGAGCCTGGAATCGCTGCTGGGCGGCGGCGAAAAGGACCTGGATCTGGCCGCTCTGGCCGAGGTGGCGAGAGGACGTGTGGAAGGCCGCTGAATCCCGCTTCCCAGCGGCGCGGCTTCGAACTAGGTTCCGCGCCTCCCAATTCCAGCCCGTGAGACTGCCCGCATGGCCGACGACGCCATTCCCCACGCCGACGTTCTGAACAGCACCGCCCAGGGCCAACTGAAGTCGATCGTCGACCGCGTCGAGCGGCTCGAGGTCGAAAAGGCCGAGATCATGGAGCAGATCAAGGAAGTCTATAACGAAGCCAAGGGCAACGGCTTCGACGTCAAGGTGCTGAAGAAGGTGGTCCGCCTGCGCAAGCAGGACCGCGCCAAGCGCCAGGAAGAGGACGCGATCCTGGACCTGTACCTCTCGGCCATCGGCGAGATCTGAGGCCTTCGTTTTTGAGGTGCGCTGGCGCGCTGGGTCGGGGATAGTCCTCGCGACATGCGCGCCAAGCCGCCCGATCCGAAAGAACAGGCCAAGAAGGCCGCGCTGAACGCCCTCAAGCGCGCGCGTCGCGCGGCCGAGAAGTCGGGCGTCGAGCTCTCCGAGTGGGAGGGCGAGTTCCTGACCAGCGTCGCCCAGCGCGTCGAGACCTATGGCCGGGCCTTCGCCGACCCCGAAAAGGGCGCGCGCGGCCAGGCCCTGTCGGGCAACCAGGCCATCAAGCTGAAAGAGATCGCCCGTAAGGCGAAGGGCGAGCCCAAGCCGATGAAGCGCGGCAAGGGCTTCCAGCGCCGCGGGCGCGAGCCCCACCTGGCCGAACCCGAGCCGGAAAGCGACGAAGGCTGACCCTGGCGCGACCAGGCCTGACGCCGCGCGCGATGTTTGGCGGTTAACTCCCCTTTGGCCGCCATGGCGGCTGGGGAGAGCACCGATGAGCGCCAAGTCGCCGCGCGGGATCGCGCTGACCATCCTGCTGGCTACGGCGGTGGCCGGGACCCTCGATATCGCCGACGCCTGCGTCTACTGGGCCATCACCAAGGGCGCGCCGCCGGAGCGGATCTTCCAGTCGGTGGCCAGCGGCCTGCTGGGCAAGGCGGCGTTCAAGGGCGGGGCGCCGACGGCGGCCCTGGGTCTGGCCCTGCACTTCTCGATCATGGCGGTGATGGTGGCGGTCTATGTGGCCGCCAGCCTGCGACTGCCGATCCTGACCCGGCGGCCGGTCCTTGCGGGGCTGGGCTACGGCCTGGCGACCTACGTCGTGATGAACTTCGTCGTGCTGCCGCTGTCGAACGCCGCGCCGCGCGGGCCCTTCGTCCTGGCCAGCTTCGTCAACGGCCTGATGGCCCACCTGCTGCTGGTCGGCCTGCCGATCGCCGTGATCGCGGCGTCGCGAGAAAAAAGATGACAACCACAGCCTGAGTTCGTCCAAAACACTTACCAAAAACTGTCGTTCGTCAGACGTTGTTAAGCTCCTGGTAACGCTACGACAGGAAAATACAAACGATTGTAAAGAGTTAACGACGTTCCTGTGGGGTTCTGGGTCGCGGCTGCTCACGGCGACCTCCAGTCTCGATGCGCGCGGGCGAAAGCCTGGATCGGCGGCCGAGCGAACTCCATGGCCCTGCGGATTAGGGAAAATGGCGACGACCTATCAATATCTGCTGCGCCGCAAGGCGGAGTTGGAAACCCGCATGATCGAGGCGCAGCGGCGGGCTCAGGCCCCGTTCGAGAGCGAGTTGCGCGCGATCGTCCTGGCGCTGGACGCGCTGAAGCAGGCTGGCATGGCCGAGCGGCTGTCGGCGGGCGAGCAGTTGTCGTTCGCGCCGGCCCCGACCCCGACGCCCGCGGCCCCCACGCCCAGCAAGCGCGGCCGACGCGGACGCACCACGCGCGACATGATCCTGATGGCCCTGGCCCAGGCGCCGGGCCTCAACGAGGCCGAGATCTCCCGCCAGCTGGATCACCGCTGGAGCCGTCCGGTGTCCCCGGTCCAGGTCGGCCGCGAGCTGGAGCAGCTGGAAGTCGAGGGCCTGGCCAAGCGGTCGGGTCCGGGCTGGATCCGTCTCGAGCGGCAGGTCCAGGACGAAGAAGAGGGCGAGAGCCTGAGCCTGGCTGGGCACTAGCTGCTCAAGTCACCCCTAACGCCGCTCATCCCCGCGAAAGCGGGGACCCAAGCCGAGGTCCAGCTTGTGGCGCGATCGGCGCTTTCCTCTCTCATGCCGCTTGGGTCCCCGTTTTCGCGGGGATGAGCGGGATATGTGGCAAGCGCGTGCCGACTAAGTTCGCTTCGTCGACGGGGTCGGGCGGGGCGACTTCAGCAGCGCCTTGAGGCGCTGCTCGCGCGAGACCGGCCGGAAGATCATCAAGCTCGCCATCAGCCGGCTTCCTTCATGTCGACTTCGATGCCCTGCTCACGAACCTTGCGATAGAGGGTCGAGCGTCCGATGCCCAGGCGTCGGGCGACTTCGCTCATGTGGCCGGCATAGACGTCGATCGCGTGCTGGATCAGGTCGCGCTCGATGTCCTCCAGCGTCCGCAGGTGGCCGCGGTCGTCGAGGATGCGCACGGGCGCCTCGGCCGCCGGAGCGGACATGGCGGCGTGGGCGGCCTGCAGCATGGCGGCCGGCGGCGGCGTCGGGGCGACCGACACGGCCTCGATCGGCGCGGCCAGGCCCGAGATGGCCGGGAAGTCGTAGGGCTGCAGATAGGGCGCGTCGGCCAGGACGATGGCGCGATAGACGGTGTTCTCCAGCTGGCGAACATTGCCCGGCCAGTCGAAGGCGGTCAGCAGCTGCAGGGTCTCGGGCGAGGCGCCGATGACGCGCTTGCCTTCCTCGACATTGAAGCGACGGATGAACGCCTCGACCAGGGCCGGGATGTCCTGGCGACGCTCGCGCAGGGACGGGGCCTCCAGCGGGAAGACGTTCAGGCGGTAATAGAGGTCCTCGCGGAACAGGCCGGCCGAGACCGCCTGCTGCAGGTCGCGATTGGTGGCCGAGACGATGCGGACATCGACCTTCAGCGAGCGCTTGGAGCCGATCGGGTCGATCTCGCCCTCTTGCAGCGCGCGCAGCAGCTTGACCTGGACGTCGAGGGGCAACTCGCCGACCTCGTCCAGGAACAGGGTGCCGCCGTCGGCTTCCTTGAACTTGCCGAGGTGCTTGTCGCTGGCGCCGGTGAACGAGCCCTTCTCGTGGCCGAACAGGATCGACTCCACGAGGTTCTCGGGAATGGCGCCGCAGTTGACGGCCACGAACGGCTTGCCGGCGCGGTCGGACGAGCCGTGCACCGCGCGGGCGATCAGCTCCTTGCCGACGCCGCTTTCGCCGGTGATCAGCACGGGGATGGCGCTCTTGGCCGCCCGTTCGCCCATGCGCTTGACCATGGTCATGACCGGCGAGTCGCCGATCAGGTCGGCGAAGCTGGTCTTGCCCCCGGCGCGCTTGGTCAGGCGTTCGACCTCGCCCTTCAGGTCGCCCATCGACAGGGCGTTGCGGATCGAGACGGTGATCCGTTCAGGGCTGGCCGGCTTGATGAAGAAGTCGCTGGCCCCGGCCTGCATGGCCTTGACCACGGTGTCGACGCCGCCGCTGGCGGTCAGCACGATGACGGGCTGGTTGAAGCCGCGCGCGCGGATTTCCTTCAGGGTGTCCTGACCGCCCAGGCCGGGCATGACCAGGTCGAGCAGGATCACGTCGGCGGGCGCGCCGGCGGTCAGGTGCGCGATCGCCGCGTCGCCGCCCTCGGCGTGCGAGACCGCGAAACCGTCGCGCTCGAGCACCGCCTGGATCAGCCGACGTTGTGTCGGGTCGTCATCGACGACAAGGACCGTTTTGGTCATTGGGCACGTCCATCATCACCGGCCACGCCCACATGGAGCAGGGCTCTTGTTGACCCATAGTGGTACAGCAGGCGGGTAAACACCGGCTTTCGCAGACGTGTCGCGAACCTTAAGGTTTAGGCTTAACAAGCTCTTACGGGAGAGGGGCATGGTCGACGAGCGACAGCTGGAGGCGCTGGCCCTGGCGCTGCCCGAAGTGGCCGGCGCGGTCAGCGAGAGCGGGCAGTTCGCCTTCGAGGTGGGCGGCAAGGGCCTGGCCTGGGCCTATGTGGCCCGCCCCGCGCCGAAGGCCAGGCGGGTGCTGGTCCCCGGCGTCATCGCCGTGCGATGCGCGATGGAGACCAAGGAGCTTCTGCTGGAGGCCGCGCCCGACCGCTTCTTCACCGACGATCACTATCGCGGTTACCCGGCGGTGCTGGTCCGACTTTCCGAAATCGAGGCCGACGAACTCGGGGGCCTGCTGAAACAGGCCTGGATGCTTGTCGCGCCAAAGCCGATCCAGAAACGGCATCCCGGCGTTTGACGCATTGCGCCATGTGGGCGCCGAGGCCTATCTGCTAGCTCATGAACGCCCCCTTCAAGCCCGACGCCCCGCCCGAATGGAACCTGGCCGACCTCTATGTCGGTCGCGACGACCCCCGGATCGAGACCGACCTCGCCGCCGCCAAGGCCGCCAATGACGAGCTGGCCTCGCTGGAGGGCATGTTCCTGGAAGCCCGCAAGGAGCCGGCGCGCCTGGGCGTGCTGCTGGATCGCGGCGTCAGCCTCTACGAGCGGGCCACCAACGGCCTGTGGGGCGTGGGAGCCTATGCGGCGCTGTCCGCCGCCGTCGCCCGCGACGATCCGGCCTGGGCCAAGTTCGAGGGCGACCTGCGGGCCCGCTCCTCGCAGATCGCCGCCGAGAGCCTGTTCTTCACGCTGGAGCTGAACCAGTTGGAGGACGGCGAGATCGCCAAGGCGCTCGAAGCCCATCCCGACGCCGCGCGCTGGGCGCCGTGGCTGCGCCGCGTGCGCCTGTCGCGGCCGCACGAGCTGTCGCCGGAGCTGGAGCGCTTCATCGTCGACAAGGCCCCGGCCGTCGCCAACTGGGTGCGCCTGTACGACGAGACTCTGGCCAAACTCACGGCGAAGGCCGGCGACGAGACCCTGACCCTGCCCGAGGCCCTGAACCGCCTGTCCGATCCCAGCGTCGAACGCCGCAAGGCGGCCGCCGACGGCCTGGCCCGGGCGCTGGAGGAGCGGGCCTCGACCCAGGCCCTGGCGCTCAACACCCTGGCCTTCGAGAAGCAGGTCGAGGACCGCTGGCGTCGCTACGACCATCCCGCCCAGTCGCGCCACCTGGCCAACGAGGTCGACGCCGACGCGGTCGACGCCCTGGAGCAGGCGGTGGTCGAGGCCTATCCGCGCCTGTCGCACCGCTACTACGCGCTGAAGGCCAAGGTCATGGGCGTGGACAGCCTGGACTACTGGGACCGCAACGCGCCCCTCGATGCGGCCGCCCCGCGCGCCTACGCCTGGGACGAGGCCAAGGGCATGGTGCTGGAGAGCTTCCAGGACCTGGCGCCGAAGTTCGCCGACGCCGCGCGCGTCTTCTTCGACCGTCCGTGGATCGACGCCCGCCCGCGTCCGGGCAAGCAGTCGGGCGCCTTCGCCCATCCGGTGACGGCCGACCGCCATCCGTTCGTGTTCATGAACTATATGGGCGAACGGCGCGACGTGCTGACCCTGGCCCACGAGCTAGGCCACGCCGTGCACCAGACCCTGTGCCAGCCGCTGGGCACCCTGCTGGCCGACACGCCCCTGACCCTGGCCGAGACCGCCTCGATCTTCGGTGAGGGGCTGGTGTTCGACCGCCTGCTGGCCGAGGCTTCGCCCGAGGACCGCAAGAAGCTGTTGGCCGGCAAGATCGAGGACGGCCTCAATACCGTGGTCCGCCAGATCGCGTTCCACCGCTTCGAGCGTCGTTTCCACGAGGCCCGGCTGGAGGGCGAGCTGTCGCCCGACCAGATCGGCGGCCTGTGGCTGGAGGTGATGGGCGAGAGCCTGGGTCCGGCCGTGAAGCTGAACGAGGGCTACGAGCACTACTGGGCCTATGTCAGCCACTTCTGCCACGCGCCGTTCTACGTCTACGCCTACGCCTTCGGGGACCTGCTGGTGCGCGGCCTGATGGAGAAGCGTCGCGAGGACCCGGCGAAATTCGCGCCGCTGTACGAGGACCTGCTCGCGGCGGGCGGCACGCGGACCTATGTCGAGGCCCTTAAGCCCTTCGGCCTGAACCCTCGCGACAAGGCGTTCTGGGCGGCGGGCTGTGCGCAGCTGGAGCGGCTGGTCGACGAGTTCGAGGCGTTGGTGTGAGCTGATGGCGGACGACGCCCGTGACCCCGAACGCGACCGCCTTTCCGGTCGCCTCTCCCGCTTCGCCAAGGTGGGCGCGGGGCTCTCCGGCGCGGCCGTTTCGTACGGCGCCAACCGGGTCTTCGCGGGCGACGACGCCAACGCCCGCAACGCCAAGGCGCTGAAGGCGGCGCTGGGCGGCCTCAAAGGTCCGCTGATGAAGGCGGCCCAGATGTTCGCCACAGTGCCGGATCTGCTGCCGCCCGAGTTCGCCAAGGAGTTCGCCGAGCTCCAGACAAACGCGCCAGCCATGGGCTGGCCGTTCGTGCGCCGGCGCATGGCGGCCGAGCTGGGATCGGACTGGCAGGGCCGGTTCGCGAGCTTCGAGCACGAGGCCGCCGCGGCCGCCTCGCTGGGCCAGGTGCACCGCGCCACGACCCACGACGGCCGGGCCCTGGCCGTGAAACTGCAATATCCGGACATGCAGAGCGCGGTCGAAAGCGACCTTGGCCAGCTGCGCGCCCTGATCGGCCTCTTCAAGCGCATGGACGGCTCGATCGACCCGTCCGAGATGATCATCGAGATCGGCGACCGCCTGCGCGAGGAGCTCGACTATGGCCGCGAGGCCCAGTTGATGCAGGTCTATGCCAACTTCTTCGCCGGGCGCGAGGACATCCGCACGCCGACGCCCGTTCCCGAATTCTCGACCGGACGCCTCCTATCGATGACCTGGCTGGACGGCCAGGGGCTGCTGGCCTTCAAGGACGCCCCGCAGGAGGTCCGCGATCGCATCGCCGCCCTGCTGTTCCAGGCCTGGTGGAGCCCGATGACCCACCTGGGGATCATCCACGGCGACCCGCACCTGGGGAACTACAGCTTCGGGGGTCCGGAAGGGGGAAAGCTGGCGGCGCACCTGAACCTGCTGGATTTCGGCTGCATCCGCATCTTCCCGCCGAAGTTCGTGGCCGGGGTGGTGCGGCTCTATCGCGCGCTTTCCAACGACGACCGCGCCGAGCAGATGGAATCCTATCGCAGCTGGGGCTTCACCGGGCTGAACGAGGCGCTGGTCGACACCCTCAACGTCTGGGCTCGCTTCATCTACGGCCCGCTGCTGGACGACCGGGTCCGCACCGTGGCCGACGACGTTCCGCCCGGCGAGTACGGCCGCCGCGAGGCCTTCAAGGTGCGCCAGGCCCTGAAGGCGGCCGGCGGTATCGTCATCCCGCGCGAGTTCGTGTTCATGGACCGCGCCGCCATCGGCCTGGGCGCGGCCTTCCTGCACCTGGGCGCGCGGCACAACTGGCGGGCGCTGTTCGAGGCCTCGCTGGAGGGCTTCTCGGAAGAGGCCGTGGCCGAGCGGCAGCGGGCGGCGCTGGGGGAAGTGGGGCTCTAGTCCTCGTATTCCCTCAGCAGCGCCTCCAGCCTCCGCTGCTCGGGCTTCATCACCCAATAGTACCGCGCGGTGTTCCAGCCGACGCTGGCGATCAAGGCCACGCCGAACACGAACAGCATCTGCCAGGCGTCGCGGTCGCTGGCCTTGCCGACGTCGCGGAGCTGCCAGACGCCGGTGAACATCGGTGCCAGGAACACGGGCAGCATCATCCAGAAGATCCTCACATTGGTCCGCGCGCGGCGGTTGGCCATCAGCATGGCGGAAATGGTGTCGCGCATCGGCGAGCTGTCCGGGGCGCGGCGATGGCGCAGCAGGACGTCGGCGGTCAGCACGGCCACCAGAACCAGCCAGCACACCCCCAGCATGCCCAGTGCGCCCCACTCGCGGCCGACGTCCATCCGTCCCGAGGAGACCGCCTGGACGGCGATGGCCGTGAAGATGGTCATGGCGGTGGCCGGAATGGCGAAGAACAGCAGTTCTCCCCGGCGGCGGGCCTTCAAGCTGCGCATCACTTGCTCCATCAGATAGGCCTTGGCCTTGTCGTCCGGCGTATTGGCCGGCGAGCGCCAGGCGGCTTCCAGGTGTTCAAACTCCATCGTCGGCGCCCTCCACGAGGCTTGAGACGCGCTGGCGGATCCTCGTCAGCCGCGCCCCGACATTGGTTTCGGAAAGGCCGTGAAGCTGGGCGATCTGGGCGTAGGCCACGCCGTCCAGCGACAGCAGGATCAGCGACCGCTCGATGGGCGGCAGCTGGCGGATGGCGGCGTACAGCCGCTCCAGCAGGGCGCCTTGCGGGTCGGTCCCGGTATCGCGCATCAAGAGCTCGGCCTCGACCGCCACGCCCCGCAGTCGCCGGCGGTTCTCGCCGCGCCGCCAGGTGAGGGCGGCGTTGTGGGCCACGCGGTGGACGAAGGTCCCGGCCGCGCTCTCGTCGCGAAACCTGGGCCGCGCCTTCCAAAGAGCCACCGTCAACTCCTGCAGCAGGTCGTGCTGGTCGGCGGGGGCGGCGAAGGCGCGAGCCGTGCGGTGCAGCATCGGCAGATGCGGCGCCAGCCAGTCGGCGAAATCCTCGTCGATGTCTTGAGCCCGGCCCATCCGCGTCCCCGTTTCGAAGAGGTTAGACACCGGCCGGGGCCAGGTCCTTACGGAAGGCTTCCACTTTATTCAAACGCTCGTTAGCCTGACCTTATGTCCGACGACCTGACCGACGCCCAGACCGCCGCCATTCCCGAGGGCTTCTCGCAACTGAACTGGTCGCGCGGCTTCGGTCGCCAGATCGGGCCGCTGTTCGAGCAGCGTGAAGGCCCTGGCGAGGCGCGCCTGGCCTTCCGCGTCGAGGAGCACCACACCAACGGCCTGGGCAACTGCCACGGCGGCATGCTGATGAGCTTCGCCGACATGGCCTGGGGCCGGATCATCTCGCTGCAGAAGTCCTACAGCTGGGTCACGGTGCGGCTGATGTGCGACTTCCTGTCGGGCGCCAAGCTGGGCGACTGGGTGGAAGGCGAGGGCGAGCTGATCGGCGAGGAGGACCTGCTTTTCACCGTGCGCGGGCGCATCTGGGCCGGCGACCGCACCCTGATCACTGGCACCGGCGTCTTCAAGGCGCTGAGCCCCCGCAAGCCGCGTCCCGGCGAGCTGGCCTACAAGGCCGAGGGCTGACATGGCCGACGACCAGACCCCATCCGCCCTGGCCGCCTCGCTGCTCGCGCCGTTCCAGGGCGACAAGCCCCCCGCGCCGGCCTGGTTCGACGCGGCCATCGCCCAGGCGCCCGAGCGCTCGACGATCCCGGTCGAGGGCGCGAACATCGAACTCCTGACCTGGGGCGAGGTCGGCAAGCCCGGCCTGCTGTTCCTGCACGGCAACGGCGCCCATGCCGACTGGTGGAGCTTCATCGCGCCGTTCTTCGCGAAAGACTGGCGGGTGGCGGCGATCTCGTGGGCCGGCATGGGCGGCAGCGACTGGCGCGAGGCCTATTCGGGCGAGACCTTCGCCGCTGAGATCTTCGCCGCCATCGAGGCGGCCCAGCTGGAAGCCGGCGGCGTCAAGCCGATCCTGGTCGGCCACTCGTTCGGCGGCTTCCCCACGCTCTACTGCGCCGCCCTGCACGCCGACCGGCTGCGCGGGGTGGTCATGGCCGACAGCAGCATCCAGCCGCCGGAGAAGCGCTGGAAGGGCCCGCCGCCGCGCCCGGACGCCGCCAACCGCGTCTACCCGACCCTGGAGGCGGCCCTGGCCCGCTTCCGCCTGGCCCCGCCGCAGCCGTGCGAGAACCTCTACATCGCCGACTTCATCGCGCGGCGGTCGCTCAAGGAAGTGGAGGGCGGCTGGACCTGGAAGTTCGACCCGGCCATCTGGCAGCGTTTCAAGATGCCCGACCTGGGCGACCTGCTGACCCGGATCGCCTGTCCGGCCGCGCTGATGTGGGGCGAGCGGTCGAACCTTATGCACGCCGAGACCTTGGACTATATGATCGGTCAGATGCCCAAGGACGTGCTGCTCTTGCCCCTGCCCGACGCCGACCACCACGTGATGATCGACCAGCCCCTGGCCTTCGTGGCCGGGCTTCGCGGACTGCTGGCGGCCTGGGCCTGACGGCCATGACCGGACCGGTGATCGTCTACACGCCCGATCGCGGGATCGGCGACCTGATGTGGCACCTGCCGACCATCCGGGCGATCGCGGCGACGACGCCCGAGGGCCAGGTCGTGCTGGTGGCGCGGCCCGCCAGCCGTGCGTCCGAGGCGCTGGCCGTCGAGCCGACCGTCGCGCGCGTGCTGCCCGCCCCGAACTACAAGGGCAGGCTGAAGGGCGTGCGCGAGGTCGTCGACTTCTGGAAGATCTGCCGGGCCGAGAAGCCGCGCGCGGTGTGGATCCTGGAGAAGATCGACCGCCCGGCCATCGCCGCCTTCCTGGCCGGCGTGCCCGAGCGGCGGGGCTTTGGCCTGGGGCATGGCCAGGAGACCTTCCTGACCACCGGGCCCTACCTGCCCAAGGCCATGCGGCCCGCCCACCGGATCGACAAGCTGGCGGCCTTCGAGGCGGCCCACGGCCTGGTCGTGGCCAGCCGCGAGCCGGCGCTGAAGCTGGACCCCGAGGCCGTCGCGGTCGTGAAGGCGCGCTACGCCGACCAGCCCGGTCCGTGGCTCGGCCTCGGGATCGGGGCCAGCGAGCCCGCGCGCACCTGGCCGGCCGAGCGGTTCGCGGAAGCCGCCCGGCGGCTCTCAGACCTGTTCGGGACGGTGTTCTGGATCGGCGGCCCGCACGAGGCGGAAGCCGCCAGGGCCGCGATCGGCGACCTGCCGGGCAATGTCGTGGCCTGCGACCTGACCCTGGACCAGTCGGCGGCGCTGATTTCACTTTCCGCCGGGTTCCTGGGCAACGACTCGGGGGCGCTGAACGTCGCCGCCGCCGTCGGGACGCCGTGCGTGGGCCTGATGGGCACCGCGCCGGTGCCGGCCTATTCGCGCTGGCTCTCGCGCCTGGACGGCGGGGGAGGTCGAATCGCGGACATCACGGTCGATCAGGCCGTCGACGAAGTGCGCAGGCGCTTCAACTCCGAGGCGTGGGACAATTCGCACGCTTGAGCCTCGGGCCCCTCCGTTGTATCGGGCGGGCTCGGTAAGTTCCCTTTATCCTCCAAGGAAGACACATGGCCGGCGACTATCACCGCGGTGAAATGGACATCCAAGAGCAAGCTGCCACCTACGAGGCCTTCGGCAAGATGACCAAGTGGGGCTCGCTGGCCGTCGCGGTCCTGCTGCTCTTCATCACCCTGCTGTTCTGCACCCCGGCTGGTTTCATTGGTAGCGCTATCGCTTCCGTGGTGCTGCTGGGCCTGGGCGTCGTCGCCCTCAAGGAAAAGCCCGTTCCGGCCCACTGACACCGGTAGACATCGGCATATTTTTTCCCTGACCTACACGTCATGCCTCGACAAGAGGCAAGACTATCCCCTACAGAGCGCCCCATGCTGATGCGCAAACAGCGCTCTGGGGAGGGGTATGCCGATGGCCGTTATCGCCGTCACGAAAGAGACCCGCGCGAACGAAACGCGGGTCGCGGCCACGCCTGAAACCGTCAAGAAGCTCGGCGCGGCCGGCTTCTCGGTGGTGGTCCAGGCGGGGGCGGGGACGGCCGCGTCCTATCTCGACGCCGACTACGAGGCGGCCGGCGCCAAGATCGCCAAGACCGCCAAGGACGCCCTGAAGGACGCCGACGTCCTGTTCAAGGTGCGCGCGCCCGAGGCCGCCGAGATCGGCGCGCTGAAGAAGGGCGCGATCGTCGCCGCGGCGCTCAATCCCTATCAGGACAAGGAGACGCTGGACGCCCTGGCCAAGGCCGGCGCGACGGCGATCGCCATGGAGTTCATCCCGCGCATCACCCGCGCCCAGGTGATGGACATGCTGTCCTCGCAAGCCAACCTCGCCGGCTATCGCGCCGTGATCGAAGGCGCCGAGGCCTATGGCAAGGCCCTGCCGATGATGATGACCGCCGCCGGCACCGTCGCCGCGGCCAAGGTGTTCATCATGGGCGTCGGCGTCGCCGGCCTGCAGGCCATCGCCACGGCTCGCCGCCTGGGCGCGGTGGTCACCGCCACCGACGTGCGTCCGGCCACCAAGGAGCAGGTCGAGTCGCTGGGCGCCAAGTTCCTGGCCGTCGAGGACGAAGAGTTCAAGAACGCCCAGACCGCCGGCGGCTACGCCAAGGAGATGTCCAAGGAGTACCAGGCCAAGCAGGCCGAGCTGGTCTCCAGCCACATCGCCAAGCAAGACATCGTCATCACCACGGCCCTGATCCCGGGGCGCCCGGCCCCGAAGCTGGTCAGCGCCGCCCAGGTCGCCTCGATGCGCCCCGGCTCGATCCTGGTCGACCTGGCCATCGAGCAGGGCGGCAATGTCGAGGGCGCCAAGCTGAACGAGACGGTCGTGACCGCCAACGGCGCCAAGATCCTCGGCCACGCCAACCTGCCCGGCCGCATCGCCGCCGACGCCAGCGCGCTCTACGCCCGCAACCTCGTCGCCCTGTCGACCCTGTTCACGACGAAGGAGGGCGCCTTCGCCCCCAACTTCGAGGACGAGATCCTGCAGGCCGCCGTCGTCACCCGTGACGGCGCGATCGTCCATCCGAACCTGAAGACCGCCTAACTCCAGCATCGAAAGGGAGGCCTCCATGGAAGCCGTCGACCCCACCGTGTTCCGTCTGGCGATCTTCGTGCTCGCCATCTTCGTCGGTTACTACGTCGTCTGGAGCGTGACGCCCGCGCTGCACACGCCGCTGATGGCCGTCACCAACGCCATCTCGTCCGTCATCATCGTCGGCGCCCTGCTGGCCGCCGCCGCCCATGGCGTCGCGGGCGAAGCCGTCACCGGCTCGACCTGGATCTCCAAGGGGGCCGGCGCGATCGCCGCGGCCTTCGCGGCGGTCAACATCTTCGGCGGCTTCTTGGTCACCCAGCGAATGCTGGCGATGTACAAGAAGAAAGAGAAGAAGTGAGCAAGCGAGAGCAGGGGGAACCAGAACAATGAACGCCAATCTCGCCGCCATTCTCTACATCGTCTCGGGGGTGCTGTTCATCCTCGCGCTGCGTGGCCTGTCCAGCCCCGTGACCAGCCAGACGGGCAACCGTAACGGCATGATCGGCATGGCCATCGCCGTCGGCACCACCCTGGCCACCTTGTGGAGCCAGGGCGCGCTGGACGTCGTGACCCTGGGCCTGATCCTGGGCGGCGTCGCCGTCGGGGGCGCGGTCGGGGCGGTCATCGCCCGCAAGGTCGCCATGACCTCGATGCCGCAGCTGGTCGCCGCCTTCCACTCGCTGGTCGGCATGGCCGCCTGCCTCGTGGCCGTGGCCGCCATCTACACGCCCGCAGCCTACGGCATCGTGGGCGAGGACGGCGCCATCCACCTCAACAGCCTGATCGAACTGTCGCTGGGCCTGGCCATCGGCGCCATCACCTTCACCGGCTCGGTCATCGCCTTCGCCAAGCTGAACGGCAACATGGGCGGCGCGCCGATCCTGCTGCCGGCCCGCCACCTGCTGAACATCGTGATCGCGGCCGCCATCGTGGCCCTGGTCGTGGTGCTGGTGGTCAGCGGCGGTGCGGCCATCTGGGCCTTCTGGGGCATCTTCGCCCTGTCCCTGCTGATCGGCGTCACCCTGATCATCCCGATCGGCGGCGCGGACATGCCTGTCGTGGTGTCGATGCTGAACAGCTATTCCGGCTGGGCGGCGGCGGCGCTGGGCTTCACGCTGGAGAACACCACCCTGATCATCACCGGCGCCCTGGTCGGCTCGTCGGGCGCGATCCTGTCCTACATCATGTGCAAGGGCATGAACCGCTCGTTCGTCTCGGTGATCCTGGGCGGCTTCGGCGCCGACGCGGCCGCGGCCGGCCCTGGCGGCAAGGTCGAGGCCCGTCCCGTCAAGCAGGGCTCGGCCGACGACGCGGCCTTCATCATGAAGAACGCCAGCAAGGTGATCATCGTCCCGGGCTACGGCATGGCCGTCTCCCAGGCCCAGCACGCCCTGCGCGAAATGGCCGACAAGCTGAAGGAGGAGGGCGTCGAGGTGAAGTACGCCATCCACCCCGTCGCGGGCCGGATGCCGGGCCACATGAATGTGCTGCTGGCCGAGGCCAACGTCCCCTATGACGAGGTCTTCGAGCTGGAGGACATCAACAGCGAGTTCTCGACGGCCGACGTGGCCTTCGTGATCGGCGCCAACGACGTCACCAACCCGGCCGCCAAGACCGACCCGACCAGCGCCATCTTCGGCATGCCGATCCTGGACGTCGAGAAGGCCCGCACCGTCCTCTTCGTCAAGCGCGGCATGGCCTCGGGCTATGCCGGCGTCGAGAACGAGCTGTTTTTCCGCGACAACACGATGATGCTGTTCGGCGACGCCAAGAAGATGGTCGAAGGCATCGTGAAGGGGCTCTAGGGCTCGGACTTCACCACGACGACGAAGGCCCCGGCGGTGACGCCGGGGCCTTTTTTCGTTGAAGCGTCTGATTGGCGGCAGGCGACCTCGGTCGGATGGCGGACGCGCATGCGCGTATCGTCTCGCTCCGACAAGCCTTGTGCATTCCGGCCATCCCGATAAGGTCTGACCTTAAGGCGTTATTGGTAAGATAACGTGTCGGCTGGTCCGAGCATGGGGCCTGGAGGAAGCGTGAAGATCCACAAATTTCCGGCGCGCCTGGCGTGCGTCCTGGTCCTGCTCGCTGCGCCGGCGGCATTCGCTTGCGACAAGCCCGTCAGCGTCTGCGCGACGGGCAAGTCGTCGAGCCTGGCGCTGATCCGCGCGGGCGCGCCCGCGGCCGTCTATGTGGATGCGACGGCGGATCCGGCGGTGCGCCACGCCGCCGAGGGTCTGCGCGGCGATCTGGGGCGCGTCAGCGGCGGCGAGGCGACCAGGCTCTCGGACCTCTCCCGGGCCCATGGCCCGGTCGTGATCGTCGGCGTGCTGGGCGCCAGTCCGGTCGTCGACGCCCTCGTCCATAGCGGCAAGCTGAAGGTCGAGGGCCTGGCCGGGCAGTGGGAGGGTTTCCGGCAGATCGTGGTCGAGCGGCCGTTCGCCAATGTGCCCCGCGCCCTGGTCATTGTCGGCGCCGACCGGCGCGGGGCGGTCTACGGGGCCTATGATCTCTCCGAACGGATCGGGGTGTCGCCCTGGACCTGGTGGGCCGACGCGCCGGTGGCCCGCAAGACCGACCTCTTCCTGACCGCCGGGGCCCGGGCCGATCACCCGCGCGTCAGGTATCGCGGCTTCTTCATCAATGACGAAGATCCGGCCTTCAGCGGTTGGGCCAAGAAGAAATTCGGCGGGATCAATTCCGACCTCTACGCCCACGTCTTCGAGCTGACCTTGCGCCTCAAGGGCAACTACCTGTGGCCGGCCATGTGGGCGCCCAAGGCCTTCAACGACGACGATCCGCGCAACAAGGTTCTGGCCGACGAGATGGGCGTGGTCATGGGCAGTTCGCACCATGAGCCGATGACCCGGGCCCAGAGCGAATGGCATCGCAACACCGATCGCGGCGTCACCGGCGGCCGCTGGGACTACGCCGCCAACGGCGACAACCTGCGCGCCTTCTGGCGCGGCGGGATCGAGCGGATGATGTCGAAGGGAGACGGTACGCCTTACGAGAGCCTGGTGACCGTGGGCATGCGCGGCGACGGCGACGAGCCGATGGCCGAGGGCGCCGCGACCCAGCTGCTGGAAAAGGTGGTGGCCGACCAGCGCAAGATCATCGCCGAGGTCACCGGCAAGCCGCCCGAGAAGACCCCGCAGGTCTGGGCGCTCTACAAGGAGGTGCAGGACTACTACGACCACGGCATGCGCGTGCCCGACGACGTGACCCTGCTGTTTTCCGACGACAACTGGGGCCAGGTGCGCCGTCTGCCGGTGGCCGGCAAGGACGCCGTGGATCGGGCCGGTGGCTATGGCGTCTATTACCACTTCGACTATGTGGGCGGGCCCCGGAACTACAAGTGGATCAACACCAACCAGGTGGCCAAGATCTGGCAGCAGATGAACCTGGCGTATGAGCGCGGGGCGCGGAATCTCTGGATCGTCAATGTCGGCGACATCAAGCCGCTGGAATATCCGCTCGACTTCTTCATGCGCATGGCCTGGAACCCCGAGGCGATGACGCCCCAGGCGCTGGAGGCCTATCCCCGCCAGTGGGCCAGCGAGACCTTCGGCGACGAACTGGGTCCCGAGATCGGCGCCATCATGGCCGCCTACGGAACCCAGGCCTCGCGGCGCAAGCCCGAGCTGCTCGACCAGGACAGCTTCCCCATCGGCGCGGAAACGGGGCCGGTTCTGGACGGCGGCCAGTTCGGCGACATCGTCGAGGACTGGCGGCGCCTGGTCGGCAAGGTCGAGGCGATCAAGGCCCGCCTGCGTCCCGACCAGCAGGACGCCTATTTCCAGCTGGTCGAATATCCGGTGCTGGCCTTCGCGAACCTCTACGAGATGTACTACGCCACGGCCTGGAACCGCCGTCTGGCGTCGCGCAACGACGCCCGCGCCAACCCTTTCGCAGACCAGGTGGAGGCGGCCTTCAAGCGCGATGGCGACCTGACCGCGCGCTACCACGCCCTGAACGATGGCAAGTGGGACGGCATGATGAACCAGGTCCATATGAGCTATGTGATCTGGAACGACCCGGTCCAGCAGTCGATGCCCAGCGTCACCCGCGTGGCGGCCGACACCCCGCCCGACAAGCTGTCCGCCAAGGTCCAGTTCGCGCGTTCGACCGCAAAGGACCCGGGCCTGATCACCATCGAGGCCGCCAAGTTCGACCGCGCCACCGGCGGCAGGGGCCTGGCTTGGACGGTGCTGTCCAATCTCGGCCATGGCGACGCCGTGGTGGCCCTTCCGCAGGGGCGGCCCGCGACGGAGATCCGCGACGGTGTCCGACTGGACTATGCGGTGTCGGTTGCGCGCGCGGGTCCGGCCAAGGTCCGCCTGCGCCTGGCTCCGACCTTGGATACGACGGGCGGCCAGGGTATCCGGATCGGCGTCTCTCTCGACGACGGCCCCGTCCAGGTGGTGACGGCCAGTCTGGTCCCGACCGCCGGCGCGGCCTCGACTCCGGAGCAGGTGGCCTGGGTGGCGGCGGTCAAGGACCACGTCCACACGGTCGAGGCCGCTTTCCAGGACGTCGCGGCGGGCGCGCACGTGGTCAAGGTCTGGCGCCTGGACGACAATGCGGTGCTGGAGCAACTGATCGTCGACACGCGTTGAGCGCGCTCATCACGCCTGATCTCGCAAGGCGCGGCCTGCTCGCGGCAAGTCCAGACGAAACAGAGGCCCCAGGGTGATCCTGGGGCCTCTGTCGCGGGGCGTGGGGGAGGTGGGTGTTTTCGGGTAAGCGGCGCCGAAGATCACCGGGCGGCCAGCTCGTGCGACTGGGCGGCTTGGGCCACGGCCTTGCGCATCTCCGGCGACATCTCGCGCTCGACCTCGCGGCGGACCTCGGCGACGCAACCGCGCATCGGCAGGGTCATCTGGCCCTTGCGCAGCATGGTCCGGCACAGGTCCTTGCCGGCCGTGTCGACGCGGGCGCTGAAGATCGCGGCCTGGGCGGGGTTCGCCAGGTTCAGGTCGCCGTAGGGCACGCGGATATTGGCTTCGGCGGCGTTGGCGGCTTGGGTCAGGCCCAGGACCGGAACGGCGGCCAGGCTCAGGCTGGCGACGGTGGTCAGGCTCATGATGAACTTGCGCATTTGAAGATCCCTCTGGTTGGGCGCTGTTCTTGTGCGCCGATGAATATTGAGTACCTGCCAGAGTTCTCGAAGTCCCGTTACGTCTCCTTCATGACGTGTAATTAAAGAAGTGAAGCGCTCTTAATGAAATGAACTTGCCGTAATGTTTTACATCTATTCTTTGGAATTTGAGCAAGCTGTGCCGCGTGGTGAACAAACGGTTAAGCTGCGCCCTGTTTTCGCCCCATGCGACCTTCATAGACCGCCGCCATTCACCAAGCCGAAAGGTCAGGTGTGAGACCAGGACCGCCCGCGCGCGGTCCTCGACTGACCGAACGTCGAAGAGGTAGCGGTTTGATTTCCAAGACCCTGGCGCTTCCGCCTCAGCACCTGCGCGTCGCCTTTTTCACCATGCTGGGCGTCGCGGCCATGGCCGGGACCCTGAACGGGGCGCTGGCCCTGGGCGAGAGGGTCGCCAGGACCGCGCCCGCCTCGGATCCGACCCCGGTCGTCGCGCCGGTCGAGCCCAAGGCCGAGGCGGTCGAGCCCACGCCGCCGCCCCCCGCCTTCCAGTTCGACGCGCCGCTGCCGGGCCGCGTGGTCAATTCGCCGTTCGGCCTGCGCCAGCTGCCCTGGGAAGAGAATGGCCGCCTGCACGAGGGCGTCGACATCGCCGCGCCCAGCGGCGCGCTGGTCAAGGTCGCCGCCGACGGCGTGGTCAAGGCCACGGGGATCAGCCCGACCTACGGCCGCTACGTCCAGGTGCTGCACAAGGGCGGCCTGACCACCCTCTACGCCCACCTCGCCAAGCCGGCCAAGAACGTCAAGCGCGGGACCTATCTGCATCGCGGCGACACCGTCGCCTTCGTCGGCAATTCGGGTCGCTCGACCGGCTCGCACCTGCATTTCGAGATCCGCAAGGGCGACAAGGCCCTGAACCCCACCTTCTTCCTGGGGCGCAGCTTCGCCGAGGCTTCGGATCTTCCGCTCAAGGCCGCCGGCCGGGTTCCGCGCAAGGTTCATGTGGCCACGGTCTCGAAATGGCCGCCCGGCATGACCGCCAAGGGCGGCGTCAAGGTCGCGCGGCTGAAGAACGGCCGCGTCCGCGCCAGTATTCCGGTCGCCTCTACGCCGGTCGCCACGGTTCCGGCGCCGGCCGCCCAACCGGCGATCGGATCGAACGGCCTGGCGATTTAAAACGCCGTCCTCGGCGCAACGCGCCTCGACGCGTCACGAAGCCTCACTACATTGAACGCCATGATCCAGTTCCTCGGTCGTGGCGTCGCGGGCCTCACGCTCCTTCTTGTGTCCTATATCGCCGTCGGCGGGCTGATGAGCGCCGCCGGGGCGCCCAAGCCCCGAGGCCAGATGGTCGAGATCGAGCCGGGGCGAAAGCTGCGGCTGGTCTGCGAGGGGCCCAGGAGCGACCGGCCGGTGATCTGGCTGGAGGCCGGGGCCTTCGGCTTCGCCGCCGACTGGGGCGGAACCCAGGAGGCCCTGACCGCCGCCGGCTGGCGCTCGTGCGCCTACGACCGGGCCGGCATGGGCTATTCGCCCAAGGGGCCCAGCCCGCGCGACGGGATCGCCATCGTCACCGACTTCGAGAAGCTGGTCGCCGCCTCGGGCGAGCCGGGCCCCTACATCCTGGTGGGCCACTCGATGGCCGGCCTGCGCCTGCGCGAATACGCCGGGCGCAATCCGGACAAGGTGGCGGGCATCGTCCTGGTCGACGCCGCCACGCCCGAGACCGCCCAGAACCCTCAGATGCAGGGCTTCATCAAGACCTTCGCCAGCGTCTCCAAGTGGGCCGCGCGCGGGGCTTCGCTCGGGCTCTACAAGCCGCTGGTCCACACCCGCCTGGGCGACAAGATCGACCTGCCGCCGGCCGCCAAGGCCGAGAAGGGCTGGGCCTTCGCCAACGGCCGCCACAACCGCACGGCGGCCGAGGAGGTGGGGCTGTGGAAACAGGCCTCGGACCAGGCGGCCGCCCAGCCCCCGTTCGATCCCAAGTGGCCGGTGGCCGTGGTCACCGCCGGACCAGTGGCCGGCCGCGAGCTGCGCAAGGAGATGCAGGCCGCGCCCGCCCGGCGCTCGGAGCACGGCCTGGTCGACCATGTCGAGGCCGCCAGCCACACCCTGCTGATCGGCCGGCGCTTCGCCGACCACATCGTCCGGGCGGTGGCCTTCGTCGCCGACGCGTATAAAAAGGGCTGAGATAACGACGATCGGTCGGGAGGGCTCATGGTCAACGCGGTCAGCCTGGAGGGCGTCAGCAAGACCTATGATGACTTCCATGCCGTGCGGGACGTCAGTTTCGACGCGCCCGCCGGCCGGATCACCGGCTTCCTGGGCCCCAACGGCGCGGGCAAGACCTCGACCATCCGCATGATCCTGGGCCTGCTGCCGGTCAGCGCCGGGCGGATCACGGTGCTGGGCGGCGGCGACGCCACGCGGGTGCGCCAGCGGATCGGCTTCCTCCCCGAGGAGCGCGGCCTCTACAAGCGCATGACCCCGGTCGACGCCATCGCCTTCTTCGCGGGGCTGAAGGGCGTGCCCGAGGCCGAGGGACGCAGGCGGGCCAAGGCGATGCTGGAGGCCCAGGGCCTGGGTCACGTCCTGAAGAAGCCGATCAAGGACCTGTCCAAAGGCATGGCCCAGAAGGTCCAGTTGCTGTCGGCCCTGGCCCACGAGCCCGAGCTGGTGGTGCTGGACGAGCCGTTCTCGGGTCTGGACCCGGTCAACCAGCAGGCCCTGGAGACCATGATCCGCGAGATCGCCGCGCGCGGGGCCACGGTGCTGTTCTCGACCCACGTGATGCAGCACGCCGAGCGGCTGTGCGACAAGGTCGTGCTGATGGCCAAGGGCCGGAAGGTGTTCGACGGCGACGTCGCCACCGCCCGCTGCGCCGCGCCCCGAGTTTTGGTGCTGGAGGGCGACCTGTCGGCCGCCGACGTCGCGGCCCTGCCGGGCCTGGGCGTGGTGACCTCCGAGCCCTCGCCCGACGGCGGCTGGCGGCACGTGGCCGAGCTGCCGCAAGCCGGTGCGCGGGCCGGCGTGGGGCAGGACGCCCTGAAGGCCGCCTTCGCCCGCGACCTGGCGCTGCGACGGTTCGAGCTGAAGGAGCCCAGCCTGCACGACGCCTTCATCGTCCTGACGGGAGGCCAGGCATGAGCCGTCTCTTGAAGATCGCCCGCCGGGAATACCTGGCCTATGTCCGCACGGTGGGCTTCTGGCTGTCGATCGTCGCCCTGCCGGTGGTGATCGGGGTCAGCTTTCTGGCTCCGGTGATGATGATGAAGTCGGCCCATCCCGAGCGGCTGGCCATCGTCGACCTGACCGGCCAGGCCTTTGGTCCGGCCGTCGCCAAGGCCCTGGTCGAGGAGCAGAACCGGGCCAATGCCCGCGCCCTGCGCGCCGCCGCCCTGTCCGCCGCCGGGCCCCAGGCCCAGGAGGCGGTCCGCAAGGCCCAGGAACGGGCCGGGGACGCCGCCGGCCGCGAGGCCCTGGCCCGCTACAACCCCAACGCCGCCGCCCGCTTCAAGCCGCCCTCGGCCAAGGCCATCGTCCTGCCCGCGCCGTCCGAGGCGCTGGCCGCCGCCACGCCGCGCGAGGCCGGCCTGATCGCCCGGCGCGAGGTCGCCGAGAAGCGGCTGGATTCGGTGCTGGTCCTCAGCGGCCGCGACGAGGCGATCACCCTGGACCTCTGGAGCCGCAACCTGGCCGCCCCGGTGCTGGAGAACGACTTGAAGACCACGGTGGGCGAGATCATGCGCGAGCGGGCCCTGGCTCGCGCCGGCGTCTCGGCCGCGACCCTGAAGGCGGCCGACGACCTCAAGCCCGCCTTCAACAGCCTGTCGCCCAAGGCCGCCTCGGGCGAGAAGGTCAGCTTGCGCGACCGCCTGCCGGCCATCGTCGGCTTCGCGGCCGGCATGCTGCTGTGGTCGATGGTCCTGACCGGGGCCAGCATCCTGCTGAACAGCGTGATCGAGGAGAAGTCGAGCAAGATCCTCGAGGTGCTGCTGTCCTCGGCCTCGGTTCCGGAGATCCTGGGCGGCAAGGTCCTGGGCGTCGCCGGCCTGACCCTGACGGTGCTGAGCATCTGGGCCCTGGGCGGCTGGGTCGCCCTGATCAACGTCGCGCCGGGCCTGGCCGGCGACATCCTGGCCGTGCTGCTGGGCAAGGGCCTGGTGTTCTATTTCGGCGCCTATCTGGTCGGCGGCTACCTGATGTACGCGGCGCTGTTCGCCGGGATCGGGGCCTTCTGCGAGAGCCAGCGCGACGCCCAGACCCTGCTGGGGCCGATCATGATGGTGATGACGATCCCGGTGGTCTTCATGAGCCAGGCGATCCGCACGCCCGACGCGCCGATCCTGGCCGCGCTGTCGTGGATCCCGCCGTTCACGCCGTTCCTGATGCCGGTGCGCATCGCCGGCGACCCGCCGCTGGTCCAGGTGGTGGGCACGACCCTGCTGATGATCGTGACCATGATCGCGATCGTGACCTTCTCGACGCGGGCCTTCCACGTGGGGGCGCTGTCGACGGGGAAGGTGGACCTTCGCACTCTCATTGGGAGGATCACGCGGAAACAGGTCGGCTGACCTAATCCTGCCTTCCTAGGCCTTGCGCCTAGGACCCAGGGGGCGGCTTGGCTGCAAGACAGAGGGCAGAGCGCCGCCGGTGTGGGCGCGCATCCTGCGCTTCAATGGGAGCGGACGCATGGGTCCTGGGCACAAGGCCCAGGAAGGCCGGTATTCTAAGTCCAGACCCGAGGGCAGAATCGGGCCCAAACCCCAGACATGACAAAGGCCGCGCGGATCGCCGCGCGGCCTTCGAAAATCTTCAGCGATGTGAAGAGGCCTGGTTCTACCGGGCCGGCTTCTTCGGCATCGGCAGCAGGCCTTCGCGCTGAGCGCGCTTGCGGGCCAGCTTGCGAGCGCGACGGACCGCTTCGGCCTTTTGACGGGCGCGCTTTTCCGACGGCTTTTCATAGTGCACGTGCCGCTTCATTTCGCGGAACGAGCCTTCGCGTTGCATCTTCTTCTTCAGGGCCTTCAGCGCCTGATCGACGTTGTTGTCGCGGACGAAAATCTGGACCAGGGGTATCTCTCCATTCGACAGCCCGACCAATTTCCCAAGTCCCTCTTGAGGGGCCGGGCGGGCGAACAAAACCGGGTAACCTGGAAGGGGTGCTCCCAGGCGATGAGGCGGGGCTGATAGCAGAGCGAAGGCGCTCTGTCCATGCGCGACGCGGCCTAAACGCCGGTGTAGACTCGGATTTATGAGCCAAACCGCCCGTACCTTCAACGAGACCTCCGCTCAAGCTTCCGGCCAGCGGGAGGGAACCTGGGCCGACGACGCCGAACAGCGCGTCCTGGACGAGGCCGTGCGCCTGGCGCCCAAGGCCGGCTGGAACGCGGGCCTGGTCTCGCGCGCCCTGGCCGCGGCGGGCCTCACCGAAGCCGAGGGTCAATTGTTGCTGCCCGAAGGGGCCCGCGACCTGGCCGCGCTGCTGTCGCGACGCCATGACGCGGTCGCGCTGGAACGCCTGAAGGCCTTCGACGTCGCCGCCCTGAAGATTCGCCAGCGAATCCGCGAGGGGGTGATCGCCCGCCTCGACGCGGCCCAGCAGCACGCCGACGTCCTGCGCCCGCTGGCGGCGTTCCTGGCCTTTCCGACCAACCTGGCCCTGGCCCTGCGGCTGACCTGGGAATCGGCGGACGTCCTGTGGCGCTGGGCGGGTGACACGGCGACCGACGAGAACCACTATTCGAAGCGGGCGATCCTGTCGGGGGTCCTGGTCTCGACCCTGGCCGTCGACCTGGCCTCGGGCCGCGCCTCGGCGCTGTCGCACCTGGACGCGCGCATCGACAACGTCATGGCCTTCGAGAAGTGGAAGGCGGGCCTCAAGCCCATGGACCTGGCGGGCGAGGTGGTCTCGGCGTTGGCCAAGATGCGCTACGGGAAGTAGGGCGGTTCTGGTCCCCCGCTCGCGGGGGAGGGGAACGACTCAGCCCCCGAACGCGGCCGTCAGGCGGTCGAAGTGGGCCTGCACGGGACGCGGGGCCTCTTCGTTCGGCGATTCCACGTACATGCGGCGGTCCAGATGGCGAACGCGCTCGTACAGGCGCTCGCTGCGCGTCAGCAGATTGGTCAGGCCGAAGGGCAGTTCCTCGATGGCGGCCGGCTCGCCCGCGGCTTCCTCGCCCAGGCGATACGATTCGGCGCAGGCGGCTTCCGGCGGCATCTCGCCTTCGCGGACCGCGCGTTGGACCAGCAGCCACGAGGCCACCTGCATCAGGCGGGTGGTCAGGCGCATGCTCTCGGTGGCGTAGCCCAGGGCGGCGTTACGGGAGAGGATCTTGCTGTCGTGGCGGCCGGCCCCGTCGAGATAGGCGGCGGTCTCCTCGACCAGCTGCATGCCTTCCTCGAACGTGCGATCGAAGAGTTCCGATCGCGCGAAGTCCTGGATCACTCCGGCGCGCCAAGGCGTGTCCGCGAACGCGTTCACTTCGGTCATAGCTACCCAATGCCCCTTCGAAAGGCCGCGAGGACGTCCCGCTTGGCGACACAGCTGCAATGCCCGTGCCAGAACAAACCGTCCCGTTTCGCGACCCGCCCCCTTTCGAATCGACCGTACGTACTGAAAACGCGGCGTCCGAAAGCGGGTGAGCGCTTAAGACGCCAGTAACCTCACCGAAACCTTAAAAGAACCCTTAGTCGAGGCGACCAAACAGCGCATTGGCCGCGTCCCGGCCGGCCTTCTTCTTGGTCAGCTGGGCCTTGGTGCGTTCGATTTCGGCCTGCAGGGCGGCGATCCGCTCTTCCAGTTCCGCGACGCCATAGGCTTCCAGATCTTCGTGGGTCGTCTCGTTCAAGGCGCGTCCGCTGAAGGCGCGGGGTTCCGCAGGCTCTTCGAACATCGGCTTTTTCTCCCTTTTCCGTCGGATATCTGACGCCTACCTAGGCTTCAAGGCAAGCTTGACGAGGATCCGGACCCATGACCGAGACGATGACGGCGATCGCGATCGAAGACGGAAAAGGCCCGGCCGAGGCCCTGAAGGCGGTCCAGCTCGAGCGTCCCACGCCGGGACCGGGACAGATCCTGATCAAGGTCGCCGCCGCCGGGGTGAACCGTCCGGATCTGTTGCAGCGCCTGGGGTTCTACCCGCCGCCGCCCGGCGCGCCGACCACCCTGGGCCTGGAGGTCGCGGGTGAGGTCGTCGCCCTTGGGGAGAGCGCCGCGGGCCGCTGGAAGGCCGGCGACAAGGTCTGCGCCCTGCTGGGCGGCGGGGGCTATGCCGAATACGCCGTGGTCGACGCCCGCCACGCCCTGCCGATCCCGGGCGGCCTCGACCTGGTCCACGCCGCGGCCCTGCCCGAGACCGTCTTCACCGTCTTCGCCAACGTGTTCGAGCATGGCGCGCTCAAGGCCGGCGAGACCCTGCTGGTTCATGGTGGGACGTCCGGAATTGGGACGACCGCGATCGCCATGGCCAAGGCGGCGGGCGCCAGGGTGATCGCCACGGGACGCGGTCCCGACAAGAAGGCCAAGGCGCTGGCGCTGGGCGCCGACATCGCCATCGACGCCAAGGCCGAGGACTTCGCCGAGGTGGTCAAGGCCGCCGGCGGGGCCGACGTGGTGCTCGACATGGTGGGGGCCAGCTATTTCGAGAAGAACCTCGACGCCCTCAAGACCGGCGGCCGCATCGTCTACATCGCCAGCCTGGGCGGCGCGGTGCTGGAGGTCCCGGTGATGAAGATCATGCAGAAGCGCGCCGTCATCACCGGCTCGACCCTGCGTCCCCGCTCGGCCGACGAGAAGGCCCGCCTGGCCGCCGAGGTCGAGCGCGTGGCCTGGCCCTGGGTGGCGACCGGCCAGCTGAAGCCGATCGTCGACGCGACCTTCCCCCTGGCCGACGCCGCCAAGGCCCACGCGCACCTCGAGGCCGGAGAGCATGTGGGCAAGGTGGTGCTGGTGGTGTGAGGGAGACAAGAATAGAGACCGGCGACTCAAGACTCTGACACTGCTCTCCGTTGCTTGATCCCCGTTCCCTTTTCATGAGAACCGGATTATAGCGTTGACCAACATCCCGCCCGGCCGAAAGGCCGGGCGCCGTCATTTCTGGAGGACCGCATGTCCGACATCCTGATGCCCAAGGCGACCGCCGTCTGGTTGGTGGACAACACCTCGCTGAGCTTCGAGCAGATCGCCGACTTCTGTGGTCTGCACCCGCTGGAAGTGCGCGGCATCGCCGACGGCGAAGTGGCGCGCGACATCCGCGGCGCCGACCCGATCGGCAATGGCCAGCTGACCCGCGAGGAGCTGGACCGCGCCCAGGCCAATCCCGACTACCGCATGAAGGCCCAGGTCAGCCGTCACGCCGAACTGCTGAAGCCGCAGAAGAAGGCTCCGCGCTACACCCCCGTGTCGCGCCGCCAGGACCGTCCGGACGCCATCGCCTGGTTCCTGCGTCACCACCCCGAGGTGACCGACGCCCAGATCTCGAAGATCCTGGGCACCACCAAGGCCACGATCGAGCAGGTCCGCGCCCGCACGCACTGGAACGCCGCCAACATCAAGCCGATCGATCCGGTGACCCTGGGCCTGGTCGGCCAGCTGGAGCTGGACGCCCTGGTCAAGAAGGCCGCCGAGAAGAAGGCCAAGGACGACCTGAAGAAGGGCATCGTTCCGGAAGATCCGACCCTGCGCCCTGCTTCGGAAGCCGGTCAGTTCGAGCCGGAAGTCGAGGAAGAAGAAGATTTCCGCGCCCCGCGCGGCGACATCAAGGCCGAGGACGTGTTCGGCAAGTCGTCTGGCTATGTCGACGAGGAAGACGAGGACTAGTCCTCGGCTCCAGCGCCTGAAAAAGCAGAGGCCCCGCTCCTTGCCGGAACGGGGCCTCTCGTTTTTCGGCTGCTAATAGCAGCTAGTGAAGTCGCGCCCTCAGGCCCTCGATCTCCTCCTTCAGCCGAAGCTTCTGCCGCTTAAGCTCCCTAAGCATCGTTCCGTCGCTACCCGGTCGACTGGTCTCCTCCTGGATCTTGCGGTCGAGAGTCTCGTGACGGGACCCAAGCTCGCGGATACGGGATTCGATGGCCATGGCTGTCGGCTCCTTGCTGTTGGAGACGAAAGTGAACACCCGCTGCGCGAAGCTGTCAGATCACATATGATTGCAACCGGCCCCGCTTGACGTGGCTCCGCTTGCTCCCATGACGGACGAAAATTCACCATGACCGAGGCTTCGAAGACCGTTGATCGCCCAAGGGATCCGGCGCGATTGGTGGTCGGGATCACGGGCGCTTCGGGCGTGGTCTACGGGCTGCGGACGCTGGACGCGCTGCGCGAACTGGGCGTCGAGAGCCACCTGGTCGTGTCGAAATCGGCGGCGCTGACGCTCACGCAGGAGGCAGGGCTGAGCATCGCCGAGGTCAACGCCAAGGCCGACGTCGTGCACCGCGCGGCCGATGTCGGGGCCGCGATCGCCTCGGGCTCGTTCCGCACCCTGGGCATGATCGTCGCGCCCTGTTCGGTGCGGACGATGAGCGAGATCGCCACGGGCGTAACGTCCTCGCTGCTGACCCGGGCCGCCGACGTGACCCTGAAGGAGCGCCGCAACTTGGTGCTGATGGTGCGCGAGACGCCGCTGCACCTGGGCCACCTGCGCACCCTGACCAAGCTGGCCGAGATGGGCGCGATCATCGCCCCGCCGCTGCCGGCCTTCTACGCCAAGCCGGCCTCGATCGCCGAGATGGTCGACCAGTCGGTCGGCCGGGCGCTGGACCTGTTCGACCTGTCCTGGACGCCGGTGAAGCGCTGGGGCGAGGACCTCGAAACGATCGCCGGCAAGGGGGAAGGTTAACGCGCATGCGCCCCTCGAAGGGACTTTGGGACTGGGCCTTGGACGTCTATGCGCGACAACCTGTCGCGGAGGCCTGCCTGCACCTGCAGGACGCCCACGGCCAGAACGTGCCGTACCTGCTGTGGGCCGCCTGGATGGCCGGGGAGGGGCGCGCCGCCGACCTCAAGGACGCCGCCCGGATGATGCGCGTCTGGGACGCCGAGGTCGGCGCGCCCCTGCGCGGCGTGCGCCGGGCCTTGAAGCCTCCGCGCCCTCCGGTCGACGAGGCGGCCAAGGAAGCGCTGCGCGACGCGGTGAAGGCCGTCGAGCTGAAGGGCGAGCGGGTCCTGATGGAAAGTCTCGAGGCCTTGAGCGGCCCGCCAGGCGCGCCGATCGCGGTTCTGGACGGTCTGGTCGCCGCCGCCGAGGCCTCCGGCGATCCACCGCGCCGCGCCGCGTTGGAAAAGCTGGCCGCCGCCCTTGCAAAGCCGGCCGGGTGAGCGCCTTTACCGGTCGTCAGCCTTTGCTATCTATCACGCTGATTGGGGCCACCTGAGACCATGTCCATGAACGACGATGATCCGTCGGACGACACCGACATCGCGATCGAACGTCGCCTCGCCGACCTGCGCGAGGAGCACAAGGATCTCGACGACGCGATCCGGGCCCTGGAAGAGCGCTACCAGCCCGACATGCTGCAGATCGCCCGCCTGAAGAAGAAGAAGCTGGCCCTCAAGGACGAGATCGGCCGGCTGGAAGACCGGCTGACCCCGGACATCATCGCCTAGGATCCGGAAGGGTCAGGCCGCCTCGCGGGCGGCTTCCAGCGCGCGGACCGTCTGCAGCAGGCGGCCGGGGGTGATGGGCTTTTCCAGGCGCGCGTCGGCATGCTGGTCGGCCTTCAGGAGGCGCGGGTCGCAGGCCGAGGCCATCAGGGTGGCGGTGTCGGGGCGCGCCTTGCGCACGGCGCTGACCAGCTCGCCGCCGTTCATGCGCGGCATCGAGTGGTCGGTGATCACCAGGTCCGGCGCGAAGCTCTCCAGGGCCTCGAAGGCCTCCTGGCCGTCCAGGCACAACAGAACCTCGAACCCCGCCTCGGTCAGGGTGATTTCGTAGATCATCGAGAGGACGGGATCGTCCTCGGCGACCAGAATACGCTGCATGCGACCCGCCCAGTCATGCTTAACAGACCATGAACGTGTTACCGCACCCAACGGGTTCCAGTCGCCGTGCGATAAGGTCGCATGACCGGCGGTTGTGAGCTTAGCCTTTGAACGTGTTCGCGGTTTTCCGGGCGCCTCGAAGGCTCAGCCGGCCAGGGCCTTGCGCTTGCGCACGAACATGGCCGCGTCGGCCTCGGCCAGCGAGACCTCGGGATCGGCCCCAGGCTCGATCTCGCGCACGCCGAACGACACGTGCAGGGGCGCCGACCACTCGCCGAACTCGACCGGCTTGGAGCGGATGGCGTCGGCCAGGGTGTGGGCCTTGGCCATGGCCGTCTCCTTGTCGGCCTGAGACAGCAGCACGGCGAACTCGTCGCCGCCCATGCGGCCCACCAGGTCGCTCTCGCGGACATTGGCCAGCAGGCGCTTGGCCACCGCCTTCAGCGCCTCGTCGCCGGCGGCGTGGCCGAAGCGGTCGTTGACGCTCTTGAAGTTGTCCAGGTCGAAGAACACCAGGCTGGCGGATGAGCCGTAACGCTGGGCGAAGGCCGAGACGCGCTTGGTCTCGCGCAGGAACGCCCGGCGGTTGAGCACCGGGGTCAGGGCGTCCATGTCGGCCAGGCCCTGGGCCTCGTTCAGGCGCAGCTTCAGGACCGAGACCTCGTTTCGCAGATCCTCGATCTCGCTCATCAGGGTCGTGAGGGCCTCGACCACCTTCGGGGTCAGATCGGTCTCGCCGAGGCCGAGGAAGGCGGCGCTGTCGGGCGCGGAAACCTCGCGGGTGGCCACCTGGGCCCCGGCGCGGACCAGAGCGCGCTTGCGGATGGCGGCGAAGGGTTCGGTCCGGGCGCCGGTAATCTTCATGACCTTACGGGGAATCGATATGGCACAGCTTCAGCATGGTTAACGGGAACCGTGTTCGATGCAATTGGGGGCGCCGATAAGTCGCACGAGCATGGCGACGCTTGCCTGCTTATGACGCGACTTGTGTCGTTTTGGGCTTGCGCCGAGGGGACGGCGCGCATACGGGGCGGCTTTCCTTCGCCCAGCGCCGAGAGGAACGACGCCATGGCCGCCACCACCCCGCCTGTCGCCATCATCATGGGCAGCCGCTCGGACTGGCCGACCATGAAGGGCGCGGCCGACGCGCTGGACAGCCTGGGCGTGCCCTACGAGGCCAAGGTCGTCTCGGCCCACCGCACCCCGCAGCGCCTGTTCGACTTCGCCACGGGCGCCGAGAAGGCGGGCTACAAGGTGATCATCGCCGGGGCCGGCGGCGCGGCCCACCTGCCGGGCATGGCCGCCTCGATGACCAACCTGCCGGTGCTGGGCGTGCCGGTGCAGTCCAAGGCCCTCAGCGGCCTGGATTCCCTGCTCTCCATCGTCCAGATGCCGGGCGGCATTCCCGTGGCGACCCTGGCGATCGGCGAGGCCGGGGCCAAGAACGCCGGCCTTCTGGCCGCTCAGATCCTGGCGCTGTCGGATTCGGCCCTGGCCCAGCGCCTGTCGGCCTTCCGCGCCGCCCAGACCGACAGCGTCGCCGAGAGCGTCGAGGACTGACAGACATGCCTTCGTTCCCGCTCGTTCCCGGCTCGACCATCGGCATCCTCGGCGGGGGACAGCTGGGCCGCATGCTGGCCCTGGCCGCCGCCCGCCTGGGCTTCGACGTCGTCATCCAGGACCCGGAGGAGAACGCGCCCGCCGGCCGCGTCGCCGCCCGCCAGATCGTCGCGGCCTATGACGACCGCTGGGCCCTGAAGCGCCTGGCCGAGGCCTGCGACGTCGTCACCTACGAGTTTGAGAACGTCCCGGCCGACACGGTGTCGGAGCTGACCGCCCTGGGCGCGGTGGTCTCGCCTGGCGCCAAGGCCCTGGCCGCCGCCCAGGATCGCGTGGTCGAGAAGAGCTTCCTGGCCGAGATCGGCGTGCCGACCGTGGCCTTCGCCGCCGTCCACGACAGCGACAGCCTGGCTGCCGCCGTCGCCAAGATCGGCGCCCCGTCGCTGCTGAAGACCCGCCGCGAGGGCTATGACGGCAAGGGCCAGGCCTGGATCCAGAAGGCCAAGGACGCCGAGGCCGCCTTCGACAAGATCGGCCGCCAGGCCGCGATCCTCGAGGCCCCGGCCGACTTCGGGCGCGAGCTGTCGGTGATCGCCGCGCGCGGCCGCGACGGCGAGATCGCCTGCTATCCGGTCAGCGAGAACCATCACGAGGGCGGCGTCCTGCGTCGCACCGTGGCCCCGGCCAAGATCACGCCGACGACCCGCGACCAGGCCGAGTCGATCGCCGCCAAGATCCTGACCGCCCTGGACTATGTCGGCGTCATCGGCGTCGAGCTGTTCGAGCTCTCCGGCGGCAAGCTGCTGGTCAACGAGTTCGCCCCGCGCGTCCACAACACTGGCCACTGGACCCAGGACGGCTGCGAGGTCGACCAGTTCGAGCAGCACATCCGCGCCGTCGCCGGCTGGCCGCTGGGCCCGACCGCGCCGCACCACCATGTCGAGATGACCAACCTGCTGGGCGCCGACGTCGACGCCTGGAAGAAGCTGGCCGCCGAGCCCGAAACCCGCGTCCATCTCTACGGCAAGGGCCAGGCGCGCCCCGGCCGCAAGATGGGCCACGTCAATCGGTTGCGGTCCCTGAAGGACTAGCCAACGGACGGATCGCCGGCGCCTCGTCTCCACCCAGGCGGGCCTTGAGGCGCAGGGCCGGCTTCTCGACCAGGAACCAGGACAGGGCCGCGAACGGCAGGGTCAGGGCCAGCGAGGTCGCGAGGTTCAGCTGGCGCCCCTCGGCCAGCCATTGCTGCAGCGGGAAGCTGTAGATGTAGAGGCCGTACGACAGGTCGGCCGGCGGCTTGGGCAGGTCGACCTGGCCCAGTCGCAGCACCGCCAGCGGCAGGCCCAGGAACCAGGCGGGCGTGGCCAGCAGGACCAGCGAGGCCAGCACCATCCAGAGCCTGGGCCGAACCCGCCCGAGGTGCAGGGCCGCGCCGGTCAGGAATAGGAAGCCGTTCAGGGCGGCGAGGTGGGCGATGCGGAAGAGGTCGCCGCGCGCGTCCAGGCCGCTCAGGTGAAGCGCGGCCGCCACGATCGCCGCCAGGCCGGCCAACGCCGCCAGGGTCCGGGCGTTCACCTGGCGCGCCGCGCCAAGGACGGCCAGGGCGAGATAGGCGGTGAACTCCAGGCGCAGCGTCCAGAGCGAGCCGTTGACGATCCCGGCCACGGGCGCGGCCAGGAAGACCCCGGGCAACGCATAGGTCACCGCGTACAGCGACAGGTTCCTCAGCACATAGCCGGAGGGCTCGGGGTCCAGCAGATAGGCGCGGGGGCTCAGCGACGTAACAAGCGGCCCCAGGACGAAGGCGGTCAGGACCAGGGCGACCAGCAGGCCGGGAAAGATCCGCAAGGCCCGCTTGGCCAGGAAGGTCGAGGTCTTCGGCGCGCGCTCCAGGCTGCCGGCCACCAGGGCCCCGCTGATCACGAAGAAGATCCCGACCCCCAGCGCGCCGGGATCCAGGCCCGACCCCAGCATCAGCGGCGGCTGTCCGTTCAGGACGCGCGCGTGATGGGCGACCACCAGGATCGCCGCGATCAGCCGTAGATAATCGAAACCGCCCATCGTCCCCTTGGTCCCCGCTCCCGCTTAGATCGCGACGAGGGCGCGAGAGCAAGCTCGGCGGGAGGGGCGAACCCGTCGCCTCCCTACTCACCTTCAGCGGCCAGCCGCGTGAAGCGGCGGGCGTGCGTCCTCGCGAGCGGTCATGCTATGGCCGCCCTGGAAAGGCGGTACACCATGGCCGAACAGGCGCTCATCGGATTGATCGGCGGCATGAGCTGGGAAAGCTCGGCCCAGTACTATCGGCTGATCAACGAGGCCGTACGCGATCGCTTGGGCGGCGTGGCCTCGGCGCGGACCCTGATGTGGTCGTTCGACTTCGCCGAGATCGAGCGCCTGCAGCACGCCGGGCGCTGGCCCGAGCTGGCGCGCCGCCTGGCCGACGCGGCCCGGGCGCTGGAAGCCGGCGGGGCCGACTTCCTCGTGCTCTGCACCAACACCATGCACCGCGAGGCCGACGAGATCGAGGCGGCGGTCCATATTCCGCTGCTGCACATCGCCGACCCGACCGGCGCGGCGATCACGGCCGCGGGCCTGTCGACCGTCGGCCTGCTGGGCACGGCCTTCACCATGGAGCACGACTTCTACCGCGGCCGCCTGGAGAAGCGGCACGGCCTGACCGTGCTGACGCCCGAGGCCGAGGACCGCGCCGCCGTGCACCGGATCATCTACGAGGAGCTGGTCGCCGGCCGCGTCCTGGACGCCTCGCGCGAGGTCTACAAGGCGGTGATCCAGAGACTGGTGGAGCGCGGGGCCCAGGCGGTCATCCTGGGCTGCACCGAGATCATGCTGCTGATCTCGCAGGAGGACAGCCCCGTCCCGGTGTTCGACACCACGACCCTGCACGCCCTGGCGGCGGTGGACCGGGCGCTGGCCCAGGCCTAGTCGGGCGTCGTCGGCGGGCCGGGCTCGGGCTCCGGCGGCGGGGCTCCGGCGTCCTCCAGTTCGGCCGCGGCGCGGGCGAACTCGGCGGCCAGGGTCTCGTAATAGCCGTTGCGCGGGTCAGGCTGGGTCTCGACCACGGGGTCGGGCAGCAGCCAGTCGAAGTCGCGGATCGCCAGGGTCTGGTGGGCCGTGACCATGAAGCGCCGCCACAGGGTGGCCGGGATGTCGCCGCCGACAATCCGGTTCATCGGCTTCTCGTCGTCATTGCCGACCCAGACGCCGGTCACATAGTCGGGCGTGAAGCCGACGAACCAGGCGTCGCGCCAGTTCTGGCTGGTGCCGGTCTTGCCCGCCGCGGGGCGATCGAAGGCGGCGCGCTTGCCCGTGCCGTCGGTGATCACCTTCTGCATCATCCGCACCATGATGCTGGCGTTGCCGATGTCGTAGACCCGGCGCTCGCCGACCGGCGGCTGGTGGGCGTAGAGCGGGTGGCCGCCCTGGGTCGAGATCGACTCGATCAGATAGGGCTCCACCCGCACGCCACCCTGCTGGAAGACCTGGAAGCCCGAGGTCAGCTGCAGCAGGGTCACCTCGTACGAGCCCAGGGCCACCGACAGGTCGGGGGCGGGCGGCAGGGTGGTGATCCCGAAGCGGCGCACCAGGTCACCGATCGCCGCCCCGCCGACCTCCTGGCCCAGCTTGACGGCCACGGTGTTGGTCGAGGTGATCAGGGCCTGCTCGACGGTCATGGGTCCGGCGTAACCGCCGCCGTAGTTCTCGGGCGCCCAGTCGCCGATCTTGATCGGTTCGTCGACGCGGATGTCGGTCGGCAGCACGCCCCGCTCGACGGCGGCGGCGTAGATGAACGGCTTGAAGCTCGAGCCCGGCTGGCGGCGGGCCTGGACGGCGCGGTTGAACGGGCTTTCGCCATAGCCCGTACCGCCGACCATGGCGCGGATCGCCCCGTCGGTCCCCAGCGACAGCAGGGCCGCCTGGCTGGCGCCCGACCGCTGGGCCTCGGTGGTCATGGTCTGGCGCACGGCCTCGGCGCCCTCGCGCTGCAGGACCGGGTCGATGGTCAGGCGCACCACCAGGTCGGGGGCGTTCTGGCCGGCGACCTTGACCGCCTCGGCGGTGGCGTAGTCCAGCACCCAGCCGTAGTCGCCCTCGTCCTGCAGGGCGAGGCCGGAGAGCTGCGGGGTGTCTTCCAGGGCGAGCCGCTCCTGCTGGGCGGTGATCCAGCCTTCCTTGCGCATGTTGGCCAGGATCAGGCGGGAGCGGGCCAGGGCGCGCTGCATGTCCTTGTTCAGGGCCAGGCGCGAGGGGGCCTTGGGCAGGCTGGCCAGCAGCGCCGCCTCCGACAGCGTCAGCTGGCTGGCGGGCTTGTCGAAATAGGTCTGGGCCGCGCCGTCGATCCCATAGGTGCCGGCCCCGAAATAGATGCGGTTCAGATAGAGCTCGAGAATCTCGTCCTTGGAGAGGACCTGCTCCAGCCGCCAGGCCAGCAGCATCTCCTGCAGCTTGCGCTTCACGACCCGGTCCGGGGTTAGGAACAGGCCCTTGGCCAGTTGCTGGGTCAGGGTCGAGGCGCCCTGCACAGTGCGTCCGGCGCGCCAGTTGACCCAGGCGGCCCGGGCGATGCCCGGGACGTCGATCGGCCCGTGCTGGTAGAAGCGCCGGTCCTCGGCGGCCAGGAAGGCGCGGGGCACATGGGGCGGCAGCTCGCCGACGGTGATGCGCCGGCCATAGCGCGGACCGCGGGAGGCGATCACCTGGCCGTAGCGGTCCTCGAATCGGATGCCGGGCGCGCGGTTGACCGCGAACAGCGCCTGGCGCGAGGGCAGCTGCGGCGTATCCTTCAGATAGGTGTTCCAGACGTAGTACGCCCCCGCGCCGGCCGTGATCAGGCCCAGCAGCAGCGTGGCCGCCAGCACGCCCAGGATCCACGCCCAGACGCGCGAACGCTTGCGGGCGGCGGCCTGCTTCAGGTCGGCGCGGAACGGCGTCTCGGGCCCCTCTGGGGCCTCGAGCGGCGGCTTGTCTTCGGGGGCTGGCGTCCAGTCGGTCACGATCTCGAGTCAGGCTCCATTTGGTCGCCAACTAAATCGGGTTTAGGACGGCGCCATGACGCTGCGCAAACCTTTCTGGGAGACCAAGACGCTCTCCGAGATGACCGTCCCCGAATGGGAGAGCCTGTGCGACGGCTGTGGTCTCTGCTGCCTGGTCCGCTTCGAGGACGAGGACACCGGTGAGATCATCCCGACGCGGGTGCACTGCCAACTGTTCGACGAGCATCTCTGCCGCTGCAAGGACTATCCGAACCGCAAGAAGACGGTGCCGGACTGCATCAAGCTGACGCCGTACAACATCGAGGAGCTGGAGTGGATGCCGCCCTCCTGCGCCTATCGCCGGCTGTACGAGGGCAAGGACCTGCCCTTGTGGCATCCGTTGATCACCGGCGACCCGGAGAGCACCCACAAGGCCGGCGTCTCGGTGCGCGACCAGACGGTGTCGGAGCTCAGCTTCGACGACGCCGAGGACGCCCTGGACTTCACGGCGACCGACCTGATGCGCGATCGCGGGGACGATCCCTACGAGCCGGACGCGGAAGACTGACGGCGCCTTGCGCCGAACGTTGTTCTCCCCATCTCCGGTAGAGCTTCCCCGGAGCAACGCATGTCGCTGCTGATCGCCGCCCTGATCGGGCTGCTCGCCGTTCTCGTCTCACGAAATCCGGGCGGATGGCTCTGGCGAGTGCTGGTCGAGGCGCCGGCGCGCAAGCTGAGCGCGATGACCGGTCGCCAGATGCTGATCACCGCCATCGTCCTGGTCATGGCGATCGGCGCGTCCGAGCTGGTGCTGATGGACCTGGCGTGGGTTCTGGCCGCCGACATCGTGGCGTGGATCGAACTCTTCGCGAGCGTGCTGATCTTCACGCGGCTGTTGCCCGGCTGGCGGGCGTTCAAGGGGCGGGCGGGGCGGACCTTGCCGGTCATGTTGCGCGGCAGACCTCGAGCATCCCGCGCCCGGCGGGCTCGGCGTCCGGCCGCCAAGCCGTCCGACGATCCCGACTCCGCGGGCGCGTTTCTTGGGGGCCCGGCTTTCGCCTGATGTCCAGATACAGAAAAAGCCGGCCCGCGATGCGCGGAGCCGGCTTTCCGTCGCCCTTACGGCGAGAAGCGGAAAGCTTCTTACTTCTTGCCGGTGAAGCCGGCGAACTTGGCGTTGAAGCGCGAGACGCGGCCGCCACGGTCCATCAGCTGGGCGTTGCCGCCCGTCCACGCCGGATGGGTGCGCGGATCGATGTCCAGCGCCAGGGTCGCGCCTTCCTTGCCGTAGGTCGAGCGGGTTTGATAGCTCGAGCCATCCGTCAGGGTGACGTTGATGAAGTGATAGTCGGGGTGAATGTCTTGTTTCATGGCGGCGATCCAGACCGACTAAGCCGGCGAGAGTGAATTGGGTAAGCGCCATCCGCGCACGCGCGGGGTGGCCCTCGAAGACGCGCGGCTATAAAGAACCCGCGCGATTTTGGCAAGGGACTGTTGATGACCGACGTGAACGCCGGCGAGCAAAAGGCCGATGGCCGCCCCGGCGCGGGAGCCGAATTGGTCCAGGGCATGGCCGAGGCCAAGGCCCGGCGACCGCGCCGCAAGGACATCCGCCCGCTGGCGCATCTGCTGCCCTTCGTCGCCGCCCACAAGGGCGACGGCTTCGCGGCGGTCTTCTTTCTGCTGTTCTCGACGGGCGCCACCTTGGGCCTGACGGCGGCCTTCAAGGAAGTGATCGACCACGGATTCGCCCGAGGGGCGGAAGCCGAGATCAATAGCTCGTTTGTCGCGCTGGGCGCTGTGGCCATGGTGCTGGCGATCGCCACGGCCCTCCGATTCTTCTTCATCACCCGCCTGGGCGAGCGGGTCGTGGCCGACGTGCGGCGCGCGCTCTATGGCCACACCCTGGGCCTGGACCAGCAGTATTTCCTCAAGACCCGCACCGGCGAGGTGCTGTCGCGCCTGACCACCGACGTCAGCCTGATCGAGCAGCTGGTCGGCGCCTCGGCCTCGATCGCCCTGCGCAACATCCTCAGCCTGGTCGGCGGCCTGGGCTACATGGCGGTGGTCTCGCCCAAGCTGGCGGGCTTCATCGTGCTGATGGTGCCGGTGATCCTGGCCCCGATGTTCCTGGTCGGCCGCCGCGTGCGCAAGCTGACCGTCACGGCCCAGGACCGGTTCGCCGACGCGGTCGGCTACGCTGGCGAGAGCCTGGACGCCCTGGAGACCGTGCAGGCGTTCGGTCGCGAACAGGCCTCGTCGGCCCGCTTCGGCGGGGCGGTGGAGGCGGCCTACAAGGCCTCGGTCCGCCGGATCACCACGCGGGCCAGCATGACCGCCATGGTCATCGTCCTGGCCTTCGGCGGCATCACCCTGCTGCTGTGGACCGGCGCGCGCCTGGTGCTGTCGGGCGAGATGACCGGCGGCACCCTGGCCCAGTTCGCCATGCTGGCGGTGATGGCGGCCGGCTCGATCGGGGCCCTGGGCGAGGTCTGGGGCGACGTCCAGAAGGCCTCCGGCGCCATGGACCGCATCTCCGAACTGCTGAACGCCAGGCCCGACATCGCCGCCCCGCCGGCGCCGAAGGCCTTGCCGGTCCCGGCCAGGGGCGCGATCGCGTTCGAGAATGTCGTCTTCGCCTATCCCGGACGCCCGGACCTGCCCGCTCTGAACGGCTTCGACCTGGCCGTGAAGCCCGGCGAGACCGTGGCCCTGGTCGGCCCCTCGGGGGCGGGCAAGAGCACGGTGCTGCGGCTTCTCCTGCGGTTCTATGACCCGCAGGCCGGCGCTGTTCGGCTGGACGGCGTCGATCTGCGCGACGCCGCGCCGGAAGAGGTGCGCGCCCGCATGGCCCTGGTGGCCCAGGACTCGCCGCTGTTCTCCGGCTCGGCCCTGGACAACATCCGCTTCGGCCGCGAGGACGCCAGCGAGGCCGAGATCCGCGCCGCCGCCGAAGCCGCCCAGGCCGCGGGCTTCCTCTCGGCCCTGCCGCAGGGCTTCGACACCCCGGTCGGCGAGCGCGCCAAGACCCTGTCGGGCGGTCAGCGCCAGCGTCTGGCCATCGCCCGCGCCCTGGTCCGCGAGGCCCCGATCCTGCTGCTGGACGAGGCCACCAGCGCCCTGGACGCCGAGAGCGAGCGTCTGGTCCAGCAGGCCCTGACCGCCGCCATGGAAGGCCGCACCACCCTGGTCATCGCCCACCGCCTGGCCACCGTGCTCAAGGCCGACCGCATCGTGGTCATGGACGAGGGCCGCGTGGTCGAGCAGGGCACCCACGCCGAGCTCTTCGCCAAGGGCGGCCTCTACGCCCGCCTGGCCAGCCTGCAATTCGGGGGCGAGGCGGCTTAGGCGCCCTGCTCGCGCTTGATGACGTCGACGTGTTCCAGCTGCAGGCGCAGGGCCTTGATAGCCGGATCGTCCTTCGACGGACCTCCCGGCTGGGTCTGCGCCCAGTCCAGCAGGACCTCCAGCGCGTCGCCGATGCGTCCGATCTGGCGGCCGTAGCTGCCGACCTCCGCCAGCACCCGGCTCTCGACGTCGGGCGCGGCGGACTGGCCGAGGTTGACGGTGAACAGGCTGATGTCGCCGAAGGTCCAGCTCCACGGATTGATGGTCTGGCTCAGTTGACGCGGGGCGAGGGAGACTTGAAACGCGCTGGGCATGGGAAGTCCTCCGATGGGAGCCTCCAGCATGCGACCGGCGGCGCCAGGACCGCCGGCCAAAAACGCCGCTTTCAGCCAGAAAGACCTACTTCGCCAAATCCGCTGGCGTGGTCGGCTCGCTGATCACCCGCTCCATGGCCTTCCAGCGGGCGTCTTCGGTCTTGCCGGCGCGGTGGACATGGGCGCGGACCATGTCCTGGCCGATGTTGTAGTTGATGACGTACGAGCGGTAGGTCTCGATGAACGACACCCGCTTCTCGGCCGCGCCGCGCGAGTAGAGGCCGTACTTCATCAGCGCCAGGACGGCTTGCTCCTTGGTCATCCGGCCGCCCAGATACTCGGCCGCCACGGTGTTACCGCTGCTGGAGAGGGCCCCCTTGGCCTCCTGCAGCTCGCCATAGGCCTTGGCCGTCTTGGGATCCAGGCCGGCCAGCAAATAGAGCTTGTCGCGCTCGAACGCGGTCTTGGCCTGGCCGGGGAAGGCCAACTCGATGCCGAAATTGGCCGAACCTTCGGCGATCAACGACTGCGGCGAGAACAGCGGATAGACCGAGAACTCGACCCAGCCCTTGCCCTTGGTCAGCTTCTCTTCCAGCAGGGCGTTCAGCACGTGGTGGCCGGGGTAGCCCTCGTGGCAGCCCAGGTCGAGGGCGCGGCTGATATAGATCGGCAAGTCGGTGTTGATCTGGATCAGGCTGTGGGCGCCGCCCTTGTACCAGTTGTAGCCGCTCCAGGGCTTCTTGGTGACGAACTCCAGGTCGAAGCGCTCGCCGGCGGGCAGCTTGATGTGCTGCTCGGTCTTGGCCTTGCACGCGGCAATGCCGGCCTGCATCACGGCCTCGACCTTGTCGGTCGGGATCACGTACTGGTTCTGGAAGGCGTCGACGCGGGCGGCCAGGTCGCCCTTGCCGGGGACCAGCTTGTCGATGCGGGCCAGGATCGGGTCGTAGCTCTTCAGGGGCTTGATCACCGGGCGGACGCCGAACAGGCCCTGGGCCTCGTCCTCGAAGCTGAACTTGTCGCCGGCGATCATCGCCAGGCGCGTCTGGGCCGCGCGAAGCTGGCCCTTCAGGAACAGCTTGCGGCGGCGCTGGTCGGGGGTGAGTTGCTTGTCCGGCACGTGGGCCAGCAACTGCTGCAACCGGTCGGCCTCCTTGCGCAGCAGATAGACCGGACGCGGCGCGACCTTGGCGGCGGTCAGGTATTCACGCGGCCCGTAATAGGCGTCGACATAACCCGGCTCGCGCTCGCCGGCCTCCAGGGTCATGCGCACGAAGTCGCCGGCGATCTTGTCCAGAAGCTCCGATCCGGGGGAAGCGAAAGCGGGCGCGCCCAGCAACAGGGCGGCGGCGAGAGCGACTGCGGAAACGGCGTGGCGGATCTTCATGGGCTTCCCCAGCGAGCGTCGAAAGGCGGCACGCTGCACCGCCTCGCCCCGGTTCGGCAATATCGAGGAACGATTTTCCCCCGGTCAGCCGCGGGCGGTCGCCGCCAGGCCCGGGAAGTCGCTGAACACGCCATCGACGCCCGCTGCATACAGCGCCTTGAACACCGCCGCGACGTCGCCGTGCTGGGCCAGGAAAGCCGGGCTCTGGGCGTCGCCCCGCCGCAGCGCAGCGGGCAGGAAATAGTTCTCGGCGCGAACGGTCCACGGGTGGACGGCCAGGCCGGCGGCGTGGGCGTTCTTCACCAGGTCGGTGGCCGGCAGCAGGACCTGCTTGTCGTTGGGGACCACCAGGCTCCAGTTCGGGCCCAGGCCGTCGGCGTAGACGGCGACGTCCTTCAGGCCCTGGGCGGTGATCAGGTCGGCGTACTTGACGCCCGGCAGGTCGGCCGGGCCGCCCTCGCCATCGACCAGCAGGACGAGGCGCGCGGCGGTCTTGGCCTTCAGGCGCTTGAGCGGGCCGACCTCGAAGCATTGCACGAAGACCGGCGCGGTCGCCGCGTTCAGGTCCAGGGCCTTCAGCTTGGCCACCAGCCGATCCTCGGTCGGCAGGCCGATCGAGGCGAAATAGGTCGGGTGCTTCAGCTCGGGATAGACGCCGATCGTCCGGCCCGTGCGCTGGGTTCCGGCGCGGGCGATGGCGACCACCTCCTCAAAGGTCAGAACCTGGGCCTGGCCGTCGAAGGCGGCGCTGGCCGGACGCAGCTGCGGCAGCCGCTCGCGGGCCCGCAGGGTCTTGATCTCGGCCAGGGTGAAGTCCTCGGTGAACCAGCCGGTGATTGGCTGGCCGTCGATGGTCTTGGTCGCCTTGCGGTCAGCGAATTCGGCGCGCCCCGCCACATCGGTCGTGCCGCCGATCTCGTTCTCGTGGCGGGCGACGAGATGGCCGTCCTTGGTCGGGACCAGGTCCGGCTCGATGAAGTCCGCGCCCTGCTCGATGGCGCGCTCGTAGGCGAGGGCCGTATGCTCGGGCCGCTCGCCGCTGCAGCCCCGGTGGCCGATGACGATGGGCTTCCTGGCCTGGGCGCGGGCGAAGCCGGGCAGCAGTGTGCCGGCGAGCGCGGCGGTGGTCATGGCGCGACGGGTGAGCAGGGTCATGGGCGCGGATTTAGCGCCGGGATGTGACGGTTTGGCGAGGGTCTTTCGGCCCTCGCCATCACAAAAGACTACGCCGCGCGCAGGCGTTCCAGGATCAGCGGGTAGAGGTCCTGGTTGCTGGCCAGGATCGACTTGCCTTGCACCACATCGTGGTCGCTTTCGTCGATCGTCGAGACCTTGCCGCCCGATTCCTGGATCATCAGCACGCCGGCGGCGACGTCCCACGGATTGAGGTTGCGCTCCCAGTAGGCGTCGAAGCGGCCGGCGGCGACCCAGGCCAGGTCGAGGGCGGCGGAGCCGAAGCGGCGGACGCCGGCTACCTTCTGGCTGACCTGGTGCAGCTCCTTCAGGAACTGGCCGTGGCCCGGCTTGCCGGCGAACGGCACGCCGGTGGCCAGGACGCTCTCGTCCAGGTGACGGCGGGCGGCGACACGCAGGCGCTTCTCGGCGCCCAGGAACGCGCCCTTGCCCTTCTCGACCCAGAACAGGTCGTTGGTGATCGGATTGTAGGTGACGCCGGCGACGACGCCCTCGCCCTCGCGCTGCAGGGCGATGTTGACCGCGAAGTGCGGGATGGCGTGCATGAAGTTGGTGGTGCCGTCCAGCGGGTCGACGATCCAGGTGTGGGTCTTGTCGGTGCCCTCGATCATGCCGCGTTCCTCGCCCAGGAAGCTGTAGCCCGGGCGAGCCTTGGTCAGGATCTCGAACAGGGTCTGTTCGGCCTTGATGTCGGCGTTGGTGACGAAGTCGGCCGCGCCCTTCTTGGAGACCTGCAACTCTGTGACTTCGCCGAAGTCGCGAGCCAGGCCGCGGGCGGCTTTCCGAGCCGCGTCGATCATGACGTTCAGGAGGGCGGAAGGCGTGGCCACGGGCGGACTATCCTCAATGAAAGCCGTCGACGCCCGCCGGAAAGTCCGGCGGCGGAGCGGTAGGTCGACGGTGTGAAAGAACGGGCGCGGAACCTAGTCGTCCACAGGCGGGAAAGCAAGTTGGGCCTCCGCGCCCGCTCGGGCGCCTATGGCAGCTCGACCTTCGGCAGGGTGTCCTTGCTCTCGCAGACCAGCTTGCCCGCCTTGCCGACCGCGCCGGAGATGTCCTCGATCTTGGCCTCCTTGCGCCAGCCCTTGGGCAGGCCCTTGGTCCCGTCGAAGTCCATGCCCAGGTCCATCCATTTGTCCGCCGCGCAATCGAGGGCGAAGATCAGGATGGGACCCTTGTTGGCCGCCCAGTTCCTGTAGGGGCCGTTGGCCTTGCCTTCGGCGATGCGGGTGACGATCAGCCCGGTGGCCTGGTCGACGCGGGTGAAATCCTCGTCGTAGTAGGTCTTGGTCTCGCCGGGAGCGAGTTTCCAATTCTCCGCAGTCGCGGCCGTCGAGAAGGCCAGGACCGATACGCCAAGCAAACATACTATGAGCCGCTTCATGACGAGCGCCCTCCCCAGTTCTTGTTCGCTGGAGACGACGCTAGGCCTGTGTGCGGCGCGTCACAAGGCGCGGCGGTTACCTCGTTCTACTTACGGGCGGCCAAGCCTTCGGCGATCGCGGCGTTGAGGGCGGCGACGGCGGCGTCAGGACCTTCTGGATAGGCCCAGACCCCGGCCGAGACGGCCAGGAAGTCGGCCCCAGCCGTGGCCAGCGGCGCGGCGTTGGCGGCGGTGATCCCGCCGATGGCCACGCAGGGGACCTCCATCGTCTCCTGCCAGATGGTCAGGATCTCGGGATCGGCGGTGGTCGGGGCGTCCTTGGTCGTGGTCGGGAAGAAGGCCCCGAACGCCACGTAGTCGGCCCCGGCCTCGGCGGCCTCCATGGCCAGGTGCCGGCTGTCGTGGCAGGTGACGCCGACCATGCGTTCGCCCATCAGTTTGCGGGCGTCGCGATAGGCCATGTCCGACTGGCCGACATGGACGCCGTCGACCGGCAGGCGGGCGGCCAGATCGGGACGGTCGTTCAGGATCACCGCCACGTCGCGGGCCTGGGCGATCGGACCCAGGGCGTCGACGGCCGCCTTCACCACGTCGTCCGGGACGTCCTTCAGGCGGATCTGCAGGGCGGCCACGTCGCCGCCGTCCAGCGCCTTGGCCAATTGGCGGCCGAAACCGGTTAAGTCGTCCAGGGCGGGCGGGGTGATCAGGTAGAGGCGGCAGGGAAGCGTCATGAGCCGGGCTTTACTGGAAATCCTCTCCCTGTGGGAGAGGTGTCGGCGAAGCCGACGGAGAGGGGAGGGGCGGGTGTAACAGGACTTCCCCCTCCGGTCCTTCGGACCACCTCCCCCGTTTGGGGGAGGATCTGCGACCTCTGGCCGCTGCTAACCAGAGTGAGAGTCAGTTGCAAAGTCCGTCGAGACGAGCTAGATGAGAATGACACTCAATCGGGTAGGGCGTTCGTTCCTTGTACGTCTGCAACTGTAACGGCATCCGCGAGCGCGAAGTACGCGCCGCCATTGACGCTGGGGCGACCCGGCCCGCCGAGATCTTTCGCCACAAGGGTTGCCAGGCCCAGTGCGCCAAGTGTGTCTGCGAGATGCGCCAGATGATCCAGGAAAACCGCGAAGCGCTCGCATTCGCGGCCGAGTAACGGCCAAAACGTCGATCATTCCGGCGATCGCGAGGCACTCGCACGGATTTCTGTGAGAGCGCGAGACACTCGCACACATTCAGGTTGAAGCCCGTTTCGGCTTGCCTCAGGTTCCCGCCGAACAAGCGAACTTCGAGGAGGCCGCCATGCAGGGCGATCCCGGCATCATCCGACTGCTCAACGCGGTGCTCACCAACGAGCTGACGGCGGTCAACCAGTACTTCCTGCACGCGCGGATGTACGACAACTGGGGCTTCAAGCGCCTCGGCAAGATCACCTACGACGAATCCATCGGCGAGATGAAGCACGCCGACATGCTCATCAACCGCATCCTGTTCCTGGAAGGCCTGCCCAACCTGCAGGACCTGCACAAGCTCAAGATCGGCGAGACCGTTCCCGAGTGCCTGAACAGCGACCTGCAGGTCGAGCTGGCCGGCCGCGAGACCCTGATCCCGGGCATTGTCCAGTGCGAACAGGCCCGCGACTATGTCAGCCGCGAGCTGCTGCGCGTGATCCTCAGCGACACCGAGGAGCACATCGACTTCCTG